>NZ_BAAGXP010000012.1:0-319208 GCF_054779775.1 Lysobacter fragariae
CGCATCGCAGGCTCCTGCCGCCCGAAACCCTCGGGCCGTCGTGCCAAATCTGCGCGATGACGGGCTCACCGACTGAGACGATCACTACTCAACGCGAACAGAGCCTTTTCTTTTGTCTGTGCGTCATGCGCGCAGTGGAGATTCCGTAGGGATCGATTGAGCGTTCTTGAGGTGTGCATGGCGGGTCAAGACCCGCCCTACAGGACGTCGTCATTCCCAGGTGGAAGCACCTCCGCCTTCGCGGAATTGGCGACATTGG
This sequence comes from Lysobacter fragariae, assembly GCF_054779775.1. NCBI lineage: Bacteria > Pseudomonadati > Pseudomonadota > Gammaproteobacteria > Lysobacterales > Lysobacteraceae > Lysobacter > Lysobacter fragariae. The sequence goes on from NZ_BAAGXP010000012.1 coordinate 260, forward strand.
AAGACCGATGCGCCAATCCTCTCGAAAATCCCAAGCTCGCGCTCATCGATCCAACGGACTCAGCACACCACCTGCCCCCTTGTTGAGCACGTGCGTGTAGACCTGCGTGGTGGCGACGTCCTTGTGCCCCAACAGCTCCTGCACGGTGCGGATGTCGTAACCGGCCTCGATCATGTGGGTGGCGAAGGAATGCCGCAGCGTGTGCGCGGAAACCGGCTTGACGATCCCGGTGCGCTTGCAGGCCGTCTTCAAAGCGCGTGAAAGCACGGCATCATCGAAATGATGGCGCCGGACCACGTTGTCGCGCGGATCCATGGAACGGTGCGCGGAAGGAAACAGGTACTGCCACCCGAAGTCGCGATCGGCGTTCTGGTACTTGCGCGACAGTGCATGTGGCAGCCACGCCGAACCGAAACCTTCCGCCAGGTCCGCGTTGTGCAACATCCGCGCGCGCTCGACTTCACGCAGGATCGGATCCGTCAGCGATTTCGGCAGCACGGTGCGACGGTCCTTGCCGCCCTTGCCGTTGCGCACGGTGATCTCGTTGCGTGCGAAGTCGACGTCCTTCACCCGCAGCCGCAGGCATTCCATCAGTCGCAGACCGGTGCCGTAGAGGAGGCTGGCGAGTAGCCACGGGCGCCCGTCCATCTGCGCGAGGATGCGCTGGCACTCCTCGCGCGACAGCACCGTGGGCAAGCGCCGCGGATGCTTGGCGCGAACCACGTTCTCCATCCACGGCAGGTCGATACGCAGTACCTCGCGATACAGGAACAGCAGCGCCGACAGCGCCTGGTTCTGCGTGCTAGCCGCGACCCGGCCCTTGGTGGCGAGCGAGGACAGGAACTGCTCGACCTCCTCCGCGCCCAGTTCGCGCGGGTGGCGCTTGCCGTTGGCGATGATGAAGCGGCGTATCCAGCCCAGGTAGGCCGCCTCGGTACGCGTGCTGTAGTGCTTGACCTGGATGACGCGGCGAACCTCGTCGTACAGGCGCGGCCGGGCTTCGTACGACGCGGCTGTGCCGGGCGGATCGTCCGCCTCCTCCAGCACGAATCGTGCGACCGGATCGTCTTCTTCCAGCAGGCCGAAGAGCCACGCATCGGCCAGTCCGAGGGTCATTGATTCGACGTCGTACGACATGCTTCGCTGTCCTTGATATCCATCGGTTCTGCACGAACATGTTGCCGCGCAGGACCGGAGGAAGCCCATCGGACAGGCTTGCGGATACGGGTAGGAATTTTCTGATATTGCGTCGCGGATCGATCCCGTTGTACGCACTGAACTGAAACGGCGCGACCGAAAAACCCCGGCGACGATCGTGTCCGTCCCACCCCGCAGGCATCGACGGCGACGAAAGACAACGGCGTGCCGAGCAGGGCTCAGCACCACAGGCCACGTCGTTGAACTGCGGGTGGCGCCAGGCAACCCGGCACCACCGGTTCCTTGCCTCAGACGTCCACGCTCATCCCCGGCCGCGCCAGCATCGCGGTGACGCCAAAGCGCTCGCCGATCTCTCCCGATAAACCCTCGCGCGACTTGTCCTCGCCGTGCACGAGCACCAAAGGCGGGCGATTGGCGAAACCGCCGTACCACTCGATCAGGCCGTGCTGGTCGGCATGTGCCGACAGTCCGCCAATCGTGTGCCGCTGTGCATTCACGCGAACGTCGCGACCGTGGATGCGCACCCAGCGCGCGCCGTCGACCAGGCGCCGGCCCAGCGTGCCTTCGGCCTGGTAGCCGACAAACACCACGTGGGTGTGTTCGAACGACAGGCGATGTCGCAGGTGGTGCAGGATGCGCCCGGCGTTGGCCATGCCGCTGCCCGCAATCACTATCGCGCCGCGTTCGACCTGGTTGATCGCCATCGATTCCTGCGCGGTCACCGTGAACTGCAGGTTGGGCAAGGCGAACGGATTCGGCCGCGACGCCCAGACGCGACGCGCGTCGGCGTCGAACAGGTCCTGGTTGCCGTCGTAGACCTTCACCACCTTCGCCGCCATCGGACTGTCGAGGAAGATCTGCCAGCGCGCGAGCTTCCATTCGTCCCAGTGTCGCGCGAACCAGTACAGCAGCTCCTGCGAACGCCCGACCGCGAACGCCGGGATCAGTACGTTGCCGCCGTGTTCCCATGCGTCGTCCAGGATGCGGCCCAGCTCGGCGATCGTGTCCGCGCGCTCGCGATGGTTTCGGTCGCCGTAGGTGGATTCCATCAGCACCAGGTCGGCCTGGTCGATGGTTTCCAGGTCGCGCAGGATCGGCGTGTTCTTCGGGCCCAGATCGCCGGAGAACACCAGCTTGCGGCCGTCGGCGAAGATCTCGGTGATGCTCGAACCCAGGATGTGTCCCGCATCGCGGAAGACGATGTCGATGCCGGGAACGATCGTCGTGCGCTTGCCGTAGGGCAGCGGTTGCACGCGCTGCAGGGCGACATCGACATCGTCGCGGGTGTAGAGCGGTTCGACGAGGGGCTCGCCGCTTCGGCGATGGCGGTTGGCGCGCACGGCTTCGCCTTCGGCGATGCCGGCGGCATCCAGCAGCATGATCGACATCAGTTCGGCAGTGGCCTGCTGCGCATGGATCGGCCCCTTGAAGCCGCGCTTCACCAGCAATGGCACCCGCCCGATGTGGTCGATATGGGCGTGGCTGATCACCAGCGCGTCGATCTGGCCGGGTTCGAACGGGAACGGGTCGGCGTTGCGGCGTTCAGCTTCATGGCTGCCCTGGCACATGCCGCAATCCAGCAGGATGCGGTGGCCGGCTGCGTGGACCTCGTGCAGGGATCCGGTGACCTCCCCCGCCGCTCCGTGGAAATGGACCTGCATGGCATACCTCCTGGATTTGCGGGTTGCGGCGTCCCGGCCGTCTGGACCAAGTCCGGGGCGGGCGGAGACCGCATCATCGACGAAACCACGAGGCTGTGGCACGCGCGCATGACCTTCTACACCCGCAACCGACCACGGTTGCCGGCTAATGTCGCCCGTCGCCCCGAAAAGGGCGTTCCGACCGTCCTTCCAAATCTCCCGGAGTCCGCTGTGCCCCTTATCCAGACCGCCTCGAAGCCGGCCGTCCTCATGCTGTCGCTGGCCATTGCCTCCGCGCTGGCCGCGTGCGCCAAGCAGGAAACCGCCGCTCCCGCCGACGCCAAGCCCGCCACGCAGGAAGCCGCCCTCAGCCTCGACGAGAGCAAGCTGCCGCCCGTCAACCGCTTCAGCAAGGACGACCTGGACCCGACCAAGGACGCGTGCACCGACTTCGGCGGCTACGTGAACGGCAAGTGGCTGGCCTCCAATGCCATCCCCGGCGACCGCTCCGCCTGGGGCGCCTTCGAAATGCTGGATGAGCGTTCCAACGCGGTCCAGCGCCAGCTCGCCGAGCAGGTCGCCGCCAAGGCGAATGCCACGGGCGTGGAAAAGATCGTCGGTGACCTCTACGCCACCGGCATGGACGAAGCCAAGATCAATGCGCAGGGCATCGAGCCGATCAAGAGCCGCCTGGCCGACATCGACGCGCTGACCGACAAGGACAGCATCGCCGACTATCTGCGCAAGACCTCCGCGAAGGGCGAGAACAACCTGTTCGGCTTCGGCTCGAATCCGGATTTCAAGGATTCGACGATGAACATCGCCACCGCCTTCCAGGGTGGCCTGGGCCTGCCGGACAAGGCGTACTACTTCGACGCCGACAAGAAGGACAAGCGCGACGCCTACGTCGCCCACATCGCCAAGGTGCTGGAGCTGTCCGGCGTGGCCACTGCCGACGCCGGCAAGCAAGCCAGCGACGTGATGGCCTTCGAGACGCGCCTGGCCAAGGCCTCCAAGTCCAGCGAAGACCTCTCGCGCGACGTCGGCCTGTACTACAACCCGGTCAGCCTGGCCGACGCCGACAAGCTCTCGCCGAACTTCCCGTGGACGAAGTTCTTCGAATCGCAGGGCGTCGCCGCGCCGAAGATGTTCTCGCTGGCGATCCCGGACTTCCATGCCGAAGTGAGCAAGATGCTGGCCGACGTTCCGGCCGACCAGTGGAAGAGCTTCCTGCGCTTCCACCTCGTCGACGCCGCTTCGCCGTTCCTGAGCGACAACTTCGTGCAGGAGAACTACAACTTCTACGACAAGGCCCTGAAGGGCCAGAAGGAAATGAAGGAGCGCGGCAAGCGCACGCTGGACATCATCGAGGGCCAGGTAGGCGAAGCGATGGGCCAGATGTACGTGAAGGTTGCCTTCCCGCCTGAATCCAAGGCGCGCATGGAAGAACTGGTGAAGAACCTCAGTGCCGCGCTGAAGACGCGCATCGAGAACCTCGCCTGGATGAGCGACGAGACCAAGAAGAAGGCGCTCGAGAAGTGGTCCACCTTCATGCCCAAGATCGGTTACCCCGACAAGTGGCGCGACTGGAACGGCCTGGAAACCTCGCGCGACAGCTTCTTCGGCAACGTGATGGCCGCCAACGAGTTCAACTACAAGTGGCAGCTGGGCAAGATCGGCAAGCCGGTCGACCGCACCGAATGGGGCATGCCGCCGCAGCAGGTCAACGCGTACTACAACCCGTCGCAGAACGAGATCGTTTTCCCGGCCGCGATCCTGCAGCCGCCGTTCTTCGATCCCAACGCGGATGACGCCACCAACTACGGCGGCATCGGCGCGGTGATCGGCCACGAGATGACCCACGGCTACGACGACCAGGGCAGCCGCTTCGGTCCGACCGGCAACATGGAAAACTGGTGGACGCCGACCGACGCCAAGGGCTTCGGCGCGCTTACCGACAAGCTGGTCAGCCAGTTCGACGGTTACGAAGCCATGCCGGGCGCACACGTCAACGGCAAGCTGACCCTGGGCGAGAACATCGCCGACCTGGGCGGCGTGAACACCGCCTTTGATGCGATGAAGAAGGCGACCGAAGGCAAGGAAGACCCGAAGACGAATGGCTTTACCAACGACCAGCGCTTCTTCATGAACTTCGCCACCGTGTGGCGTCGCAACTTCACGCCTGAAGCGCTGAAGGTGCGCCTGACCACCGACCCGCACGCACCGGCGATGTTCCGTGCGATCGGCGCGCCCTCGAACATGCCGGCCTTCGCCGCCGCGTTCCAGTGCAAGCCGGGCCAGCCGATGGTGCGCGAAGGCGACAAGCAGGTCGTGATCTGGTGATGCGCTGACACGCCGGTCGCCTGACCGACGTTCGAAATTGGCCACCGTTCGCGGTGGCCGGTGGGAGGGGCCCGGCACTCGTCGTCCGGGCCTTTCTTTTTGGCTTGTTTCAGGCTTTTTTTCACCGCTGCGTCGACAAACGCATCGAGCCCTTGCGTCGCTTCACACGTTGCCCGAGCTCGTGTGCAGTGGCGTTTACGAAGCCCTTGTTACACTCGGCCGCTCTGCAACCGCCGGAAATCCGCGATGCCTAACGCCAAGCCGCTTGTCTGCGCCCTTACCCTTGCTCTCGTCGCCGGCTTCGCCTCGCCCGATGCCGATGCCGCGAAGAAGAAAAGCAGCAAGGCCAAGTCCAGTGCCACGGCGACCGCCACCGCTTGCAGCGATTTCTACGGCTACAGCAACGCTGCGTGGCTCAAGTCCAGCACGCTGATGCCCGGCGTGGAATCGCTGTCGGCGATGGAGCAGCTGGGCGACCGCGCCCGCCTGCAGCAACTCGAACTGCTGCAGGCCGCGATGACCGCACCGCAGGGCAACGTGCAGAAGCTGCTCGGCGATTTCTGGGCCAGTGGCCTGGACGAGGCCGCCGTCGAGCGCGACGGCGCCAACCCGATCGCGCCGCTGCTCACCCGCATCAACGCGATCAAGAAGGCGAAGGACGTCTCGGCGTCGATCGCCGCGCTGCACCAGGTCGGCATCCCGGTCGCCTTCAATTTCGGCGCCGACATCGACCTCAACGATCTCAACCGCCACATCGGCTACTTCAGCCAGGGCGGGCTGGGGCTGCCCGACCCGGCCTACTACACCCGCACCGACGCCGATACCCGCAACCTGCTGGGGCGCTACAACGGTTACGTGCAGAAGATCCTCGCGCTGACCGGCACGCCCGCCGACAAGGTTGCGGCCGAAGCGCAGCAGGTGATCGACCTGGAATCGCGCATCGCGATGGCCAGCAAGCCGCTGGTCGACCTGCGCGATCCGCGCCGCAATTACGCCGCCGTCGACGTCGGCACCTTGGCCAAGAGCTACCGCAACCTGCAACTGGCGGAGTTCCTCAAGGCGCAGGGCGTGAAGGACGACGAAGTCTCCATCGCCAACCCGCAGCTGTTCGCGCAGCTGGATACGCTGGTCAAGACACTCAAGCCGGCGCAGTGGAAGACCTACCTGCGCTGGCGCGTGGGCGACGCGATGGCACCGTACATGGCGCGTGCATGGCGCGACGCCAGCTTCGACTTCCGGGGCCGCCTGCTGGCCGGTCAGTCCTCGACGCCTTCGCGCCAGAACGCGGTGCTGGACGCCATCAACGTCGCCGCCGGCCCGATGCTCGGCCGCGAATACGTCGCCCGCTACCTGCCTTCCGGCAGCAAGGCACGCGCCGATGAAATCGCAACCAACGTGCGCAACGCCCTGCTGAAGGCCATCGATGGCGACACGCGCCTGGGCGCTGTAGCGAAGACCGAAGCGCGCGCGAAGGTCGAAGCAGTGAAGATCGAAATCGGTGCGCCACGACGCGACCTGGACTACTCCGTGCAGCCGATGGGCCGTGGCAGCTTCGGCAGCAACATGCTGATCGCCTCGACCTGGCACCACCGCGAGGAAATGAAGCGCATCGGTCGCGGCAACGCCGATCGTCGCTGGGACGTGCTGCCGCACCAGCCCGCGCTCGCCTACGACATCGCGCAGAACCGTCTGATCGTCACCGCTGCCGTGCTGCAGGCGCCGGTCTTCGACCTCACCAGCGACACGGCCGCGCTGTACGGCTCCTTCGGTGCGCTGGTGGGACGGGAGCTCAGCCACGCCATCGACAACCGCGGCCGTCTGGTCGACGCCAAGGGCGAATTGCGCGACTGGTGGACGCCCGCCGAATCCAGCGCGTGGGATGCACTGGGCAGTCGCGTCGCCGCGCAGTACGGCGCGTATTCGTATCCGACGGCGGGCAGCATCAAGGTCAACGGCAACCAGGTGCGTGATGTCGCCATCGCCGACCAGAGCGGCGTGGAGCTGGCGTGGTCCGCCTACAACGCCGCCACGCCCGGCGCGACGAAGGACACGCGCAAGGCCTACTTCACCGGTTGGGCGCGCCTGTGGCCGCAACAGCTGACGCGCGAAGCGGCGACCCAGCGTGCCGCGAGCAGCGTGTTCGCTCCCGGCCAGTGGCGTGCGAACGGCCCGCTGGTCAACGTGGCCGGATTCGGCAATGCCTACGGCTGCAAGACCACCACGGCAATGCAGGCAAAGGCGCCCATCGTGATCTGGTCGGCTGCCGTGCCGACGATGCCAGCGAAATAAGCGGGCAGACGAACGTAACGAAACGGCGCGGAATTCCGCGCCGTTTCCTCTTGTTCAAGCGTGTTCAAGCCGCGTTGCTCGGCGACGCATGGCTCAAGGCACGATGCGCAAGTGTCGCGGCTTGCGTCGACCACCACCGCGACCACCACCGAACGGCGGCTGTCCGCGCCAGTAGCGGATCATCAGCCAGCCGAACAGCATCCCACCCAGGTGCGCGAAATGCGCGACGCCCGGTTGCCAGCCATTGAGGCCGAGCAGCAGTTCCGCCACGGCGTAGAGAATGACCAGCGTCCGCGCCTTCATCGGGATCGGCGGGAACAGCAGCATCACGCGCTGGTTGGGGAACAGCATCCCGTACGCCAGCAACAGACCGAAGATACCGCCGGACGCGCCCAACGTCGGATAGGCATCACCGCCCTGCGACATCGTCCACCAGCCGACCAGCAGCTGCAGCAGCGCCGCGCCAACGACGCACACGACGTAATAGTTCAGGTAGCGGCGCGCGCCCCACACGTATTCGACCTGCGCACCGAACATGCCCAGCGCCAGCATGTTGAATGCCAGGTGCGCGATGTTGCGGGGATCGTGCAGGAATGCGTAGGTGAACACCTGCCACGGCATGAAGCCGCCACCCAGTGGCCACAGCGAGAGCCAGTCCTCCAGCTGACCGCGCAGCAGCCATTGCAGGAGGAACATCGCGCCATTGGCGATCAGCAGGTAGCGGGTAACGGGGGGAATGCGGGAGAACATCGCGACAACCTCGGGGGATGCGACATGGTAGCCGCATTGCCCCGCAGCGCCCGGAACGGCACGACGGTCAGCGCCCGCCCGACTTCGGCTGCGCCGCCTTGCGAGCCGGCTTGCCTACCGTTGACTTGACCCCGGCATTCCCACGCGGCCTTGCCTTCGGCGGCGATGGCGCGGGCATGCCCCAGACTTCCGCATCCAGCGCCTCCTCCGCCGTCACTGCGGCGCGCTGGCCGCGCACGCGTCCACCCTCCACCACCACGCCCTCGCCACGCAGGCGGACCGCCTGCTCGCGCCACTGCGCGGAACCTTCCGGAAACGCGATCCGGCCGTCGGAACGCAGCACGCGATGCCACGGCAGCCGGGCGTCCTCGTTCTGGCTCAGCAGGCGTGCGACCAGTCGCGCGCGACCGGGCAAACCGGCGCGACGTGCCACCTCGCCATAGCCGGCGACCTCCCCTTTCGGGATCGCGCGGATGGCGGCAAGGATGCGCTTGGTGGAGTCGGCGTCCATCGCGGTAGCATAGCCGCGCTATCACCCCAGCTGCCGGAGTCCCCCGACCGTGCGCAACTTCGAATCGATCCGCCGCCACATCAAGACCGCCGCTTACCACGCCACGATGCAGGACGAGGACGTCATCTGCATCGAGATGTCACTGGAAAAAGGCACGCGGCACCAGTCGATCTTCCTGTCGGAACTCGATGACGACGACGGCCGCCCCTACCTGCGCGTGAGCACGGCCATCGCGCCCACGACAGGCATGGACGCCAAACGCGCCCTCGCCTTCAACTGGCAGAGCGTGGTCGGCTACCTCGCCATTGGCGACCTCGACGGCGTGCCCTACCTACAGCTGGTGGAGAACCGTCCTTACGAAGGCCTGGACGGCGCCGAAGTCGATCGCCTGATCCTGGAGATCGGCGGCCTGGGCGACCGCATGGAACGGATGATGTCGGCGGGTGGCGATCTGCTCTGACCTGCTTGCGAAGCCGGAACACGACGACTTCGACTTCTTCCGCAAACCGGCGCACCCGGTATCCGGAAAGCAAAGGGCCCGCAGATGCGGGCCTTTGCATTCGTGCGTCTGGCTGTGGCGTTACGCCCAGCCCAACGCCTCGACCAGCTTGAACAATCCGTAGGCCACGCCGGCGGCCGCAGGAATGGTGAGGATCCACGCCCATACGATGCGCTCGATCACGGTGAGCTTGAGCGCGCGCGGATTCTTGGCGAAGCCAACGCCCATGATCGCGGTCGAGATGCTGTGCGTCGTCGACACCGGCATGCCGAAATGCGCGGCCATGCTGAGGATGGTGGCCGAAGCCGTTTCCGCAGCGAAGCCGTTGATCGGATGCAGCTTCACCATCTTGTGGCCCAGCGTCTTGATGATGCGCCAGCCACCGGCTGCAGTGCCCGCCGCCATGATCAGCGCGCAGCTGACGACGATCCAGGTGTCGATGTCCTTCTCGCCGCCATCGGGATGCAGGAACGCCAGCCACGACGGCAGGTGGTCGAGCGCGCCCGCACCCTGCGCGCCGAACACGGCCAGGGCGATGATGCCCATGGTCTTCTGCGCGTCATTGGTGCCGTGGGCAAACCCCATGTACGCCGCGGAGAACAGCTGTGCCTTGCCGAAGAACGCGTTGACCCAGCGCGGACGTGCCGCGCGCGCCAGCACGCCGCCAGCGCGGTTCATGCCGGCGATGATCGCGAACAGCAGGCCCATGATCACCAGGCCCAGCATGAAGCCTGCGAACGGTGACGACACCATCGGCAGGAACACCTTCCACAGCAGGCCCTTGTTCGTGGTCCAGTCGCCGTCGCCCGCCTTGGTCCAGACCAGCGACGCCCAGTTGTTGTGCGCCGCCGCCATCGCCGCGCCGCACAGACCGCCGATCAGCGCATGCGAGGACGAGGAAGGCAGGCCCTTCCACCAGGTGATCAGGTTCCACACGATCGCGCCCAGCAACGCGCAGATGATCACCTGCGAGGTGACATTCACGACGTCGGTGTTGATCAGGCCCGAGGAGATCGTCTTGGCGACCGCGGTTCCCCAGAACGCACCGATCAGGTTCATCGACGCCGCCAGGATCACCGCCTGGGCCGGCGAGAGCACCTTGGTGGCCACCACGGTGGCGATGGAGTTGGCGGTGTCGTGGAAGCCGTTGATGAACTCGAACACCAACGCCGCCAGGATGACGACCAGCAGGAGGGTCAGCATGGCCGGCGCCTCAGCTGTTCTTGAGGACGATCTGGTAGGCGACGACGCCCGCCTCGCGGCAGCGGTCGATGGCCTTTTCCAGGATCTCGAAGAACTCCTTCAGCAGGAACATCTGCAGGTGGTCGAGCTTGCCGGAGTAGATGTCGCGGTACAGCTCCAGCATCAGCCGGTCGGCTTCCATCTCGATGGAGCGCAACTTGTCGTTGAGCTCCTTCATCTTCTCCAGCTTCATGTCGCGCAGCTGGTGGACCATCTCCACCACCACGGCGGCGGCCTGCTCCAGCATCGCCGCGCGCGGCGCGAAATCGATGCCTTCCAGGTGCTTGAGCGCCATGGTGTAGCGGTCGGCGAACTTCTCGACCTGCTTGGGGATCTTGTACAGCGCCGAACCCAGCGCTTCGATGTCCTCGCGCTCGATCGGGGTGATGAAGCTGTTCACCAGCTCCTGGCTGATCTTGTCGGAGGCTTCGCGCTCGCGCTGGCGGGCGAGCTTGAAGGCGTCCAGCGACGGCGAGCGGCTGGAGTCCTTGAGCATCCCGTGCAGGGCCCGGGTGCTGTCGTGCGCGGCCGTCGCGGCGGCTTCGAGCAGCGTATAGAACTGCATGCCTTGGCCAAAGATGGTTTGCAGGGAGAACATGCGGAGGCCTCGCTCGATTGGGCTTGTCTTGAAGGGGCGACCCGGCAGGTACGGAACGGGCGCAGAACGGGCGCGATTATGACCGTTCGGTGACGTTTCGCCCAATCCACCCCCCGCCCTCAAACCCGGGATGGAACGGGAGTGCCTGTTAAGATCGCGGCCACCCTCCACACGCCCCACCCCACCCCTCGATGGACGACGACCCACAGCCGCATCCGAGCCAGGCCCGCCTCATGGCGTCCAGACCCGGCCAAGCCCCCTCTGCCTGCTGCAAGGAAAGGCCCGGATGCTGCATTTCCTGATCGTTTTCGCCCTGATCCTGTTCAACGCCTTCTTCGCGATGTCGGAGATGGCGGTGATGACCTCCCGCAAGAGCCGGCTCAAGCAGGCGGCGCAGACCAGCCGCCGCGCCCGCAAGGCGCTCGAACTCGCCGAGCATCCGGAAAGCTTCCTCTCGGCCGTGCAGCTGTGGATCACCCTGCTGAGCCTGCTGACCGGCTACTTCGGTGGCGAATCCATGGGCGATGAGATCGCCAAGCCGTTGGCGCGGGTGGCCGTGCTTGCGCCATACGCGGACAAACTTGGATTTGCCGGTGGATTCCTGCTGATGCTGTTCCTGTTCGGCCTGATCGGCGAGCTGGTGCCCAAGCGCATCGGCACGCTGCGACCGGAGCAGATCGCCGCCGCTGTCGCCTACCCGATGGAGTTCTTCGCCAAGGCGGCCAAGCCCTTCGTGATCACCCTCGCCACCTGCACACGCACCATCATGCGCCTGCTCGGGTTGGGGACCGGCGCGGACGAACGCGTGACTGAAGAGGAAATCCGGCTGCTGGTGAGCGAAAGCCACGAGCAGGGCGTGATCGACGCCGACGAACGCAAGATGATGAATCGCGTGCTCAGCCTGGGCGACCGCACCGCGGAAAGCCTGATGACGCCGCGTGTGCGCATCGCCTGGCTGGATGCCGCCGCCGAGGCCGCGGAAAACCTGGCAGTAATGCGCGAACACGGCTATTCGCGCTATCCGGTCTACCGTGGCAGCGACAGCGACGTGCTCGGCGTGCTGGAAGTAAAGACTCTGGTGGACCGCCTGGGCGAGGAAACGCCCGACCTGTTCGGCGACCTGCACGAGCCCCTGTTCGTATCCGAGTCCACCCATGCGCTGAAACTGCTGGACATTTTCCGCGAGGAACAGCAGTCGATCGCACTGGTAGTCGATGAATACGGCGACGTCAGTGGACTGGTCACGATCAACGACCTGATGGGCGCGGTGATGGGGCGCATCCAGTCGCCCGAGGACGACGCGCACGTGGCTCCCGTGGTTGAACGCGCCGACGGTTCCTACCTGCTCGACGGCGCCCTGCCCGTGGAGGAACTGCGCGAACTCATCGGCGGCGGCCGCCTGCCTGGCGAGGACGAGCACGACTTCCACACGACGGCGGGCATGGTGATCGCGCACTACGGCCGCATCCCGCACGTGAGCGAACATTTCGACTGGGGCGTCTGGCGCATCGAGGTGATCGACCTGGATGGACCGCGCATCGACAAGCTGTTGCTGCAACGCCGGCCCGAACAGGACGAAGACGGCGATGACACCGCCGCCTGATCGCGGCAATTCCGGGCGCACGCCGGACGCCGGCACGCGCGCCCTGCTCGATCATTTCGCCGAGGGCGACCCGCAGGAAGTCATCAAGCTCGACGAGGTGCTGAGCGACCTCGAAGAGCGCGCCTTCGGCATGCTGCTATTCCTGTCGGTGCCTACGGCATTCATCCCGGGCTTGGCCGGCATCATCAGCGGTCCGCTGGTGATCCTGATCGGGGTGCAGCTGTTGTTCGGACTCCACCGTCCCTGGCTGCCGAAATTCATCGCCAACCGCGGCCCGCATCGGCATGCGATGGCGACATTCCGCAACCGGCTGGGACCGTGGCTGGCGCGCCTGGAACGACTGGTGAAGCCGCGCGCCGCGGCATTCCTGGACCATCGCCTGGCGATCGCCTTCACCGGCCTGCACCTGGTGTTGCTGGGATTGCTGCTGACCCTGCCGATCCCGTTCACCAACGTGCTGTTCGCACTGCTATTGCTGCTGTTCGCGCTGGCGCTGCTGGAACGCGATGGCCGCCTGCTGATCGCTGCGTGGGTGGCCAGCGCGGTAGCGATCGGGGCGTTCGGCGTGTTGTCCGGCGGCTTGGCGAAGATGACCGCGCACTGGCTCGGCATGCTGCATAAGTAGTTCGAGCCAGCTCGGCACCGTTTGAATCAGGCGTGCGCGCCGAGTTCGGCACCACGAACCGATTTTGTAGTACCGAAATTGCCCAGCACTGTTTCACGCGACACCCTGGAGAAACACACCTTAGGGTATTTGCGCGAGCGCACTGGCGTTGCGGCAACTCACACCAGCGCCATGAACTCCGCCAGCGGCACCGGATACCCCAGCAGGTAACCCTGCGCCAGGTCGCAATTGCGTTCGCGCAGCAGCTCGTACTGCCCATCCTTCTCCACGCCTTCCGCGATCACGGTAATGCCCAGCGAATGCGCCATCGCGATGATTGCGGTGGTCAGCGCCAGGTCGTCGGGATCGCGCAGGATGTCGGCGACGAAGCTGCGGTCGATCTTCACCCCATCGACCGGAACGCGGCGCAGATGGCTCAGCCCCGAGAACCCGGTCCCGAAGTCATCCAGCCACACCTGCACGCCACTGGCGCGCAGCTGCGCGAGCAGCGCGCTGGCCTGCGCCTCATCGTCCAGCACGGCGGTTTCGGTCAGCTCCAGGTGCAGCTGGCTCGCGGCAAGACCGGTGTCGTAGAGCACGTGCGCGACGACCTGCGGCAGGTCGCCGCTGCGCAGCTGGCGCGGCGACAGGTTCACTGATACGAAGAGCGGATCGCGCTCGCCGCGCAGCGCGCTCCAGCGTACGGCGTCCTCGCAGGCCGCACGCAGCACCTGCGGGCCCAGCGTTTCGATCAGGCCGCTCTGCTCGGCTACGTCGATGAAAACGGAGGGTGCGATGGCGCCATGCTCCGGATGTTCCCAGCGCAGCAGCGCTTCCGCGCCCACCAGCACGTTGTCGGCGACGCGATACAGCGGCTGGTAGACCAGGCTCAGCTCGCCACGCTCCCACGCGCCACGCAGTTCGTGCTCCAGGTGCACGCGGCGTTCCACCGCCTGGTCCATCGCGCGGCTGTAGAAGCGATGGCAGTTCTTGCCCGCGACCTTCGCCTGGTACATGGCGATGTCGCCGTTCTTCATCAGCGCGTTGGCCGTCAATGCGTCCTGCGGGAACAACGTGATGCCGACCGAGGTACCGAGGAATACCTGGCGATTGTGCACGGTGATCGGCCGGCCCAGTTCCTCCACCAGCGCCTGCGCCAGGCGGCTGGCCACCGCGCGCGCGTCCAGGCCGCCACGCGCGTCGGGCTCGACCAGGATCACGAACTCGTCGCCGCCAAATCGCGCCAGCGCCGAACCTTCGCCGCCCACGGCATTCACTGTCTCGCGGATACGGTGGGCAAACTGCAGCAGCACTTCGTCGCCGGCATCGTGGCCCAGGGTGTCGTTGACGCGCTTGAAGTCGTCGATGTCGGCAAACAGCAGCGCCAGCTGGCGACCCGCGCCCTGCATCTGCAGCAGGCGCTCGTCCAGCGTCTCGCGGAAGGCGAGCCGGTTGGCCAGGCTGGTGAGCGCATCGGTGTAGGCCATGCGCCGGATCTCGCGATCATGGCGCGCCACTGACGTGCTCATCCGTGCGAACGCCCGCATGAGGTCGCCGACTTCGTCGTTGCGATCGCTGGCCGGCGTACGCGCGGCCTCGAAATGGCCCAGCTCGATCGCATGCGCCGCATCAGCCAGCTGCCGGATCGGCCGCACCAGCGAGCGCTGGATCAGCCAGAGCACCACGCCGCCCAGCGCGATCAGCCCCGCGCTCAGCACGATCACCCACAGCAACTGGCGGCGCCCGAGCTCGTTCAGCCGCGAACGCAGGTCGGCGACCGCGGCATCCTGGTCGTTGCGCAATCCGCGCAGGTCGAAGCCCACGCGCACGCCGCCGATACGCTCGTTGCCGATGCGGATCGGCGCGGCGATGTCCATCACGTCCTCGCCAAACTGGGTAAGCAGCTTCTGCGATGAAATGACGTCGAAGGCCATCGCGTCGTCCATGCGCTTGCCGTAGCTCGGGATCTCCTCGCTGCCATCGTGGACGATGTTGCCCTGGCCGTCGTACACCAGCACGTAGCGGATGCCCGGCTGGTTGAGCGTCTGGCGACCGAGCACGCCGATCGCATCCAGGTCGAAGTAGTAAAGCGGATTGGCCAGCGATTCCGACAGTTGGATCACCATGCCTTCGCCCTGGCGGCGCAGGCTGGTTCCGGCAACACGGTTCATCGCGTCGCGGCTGACGTCCTCGACTTCATGCTGGATCCGCTCCTGGCGGCTCCACAGCAGGATCATCAGCGCGACGACCACGGTCAGCGCCAGCGCCATCACCGCGAGGAAGCGTGCCTGCAGGCCGTAACGAAGGTTCATTGGCCGCGCACCTGCGCGTGTGACGTCCTGCCCGGCTTCGCCATGCGCCAGGCCTCACTCCACATCGCTGCGCACCCGGACGACGCCATGCGCCAGCACGTCCAGCGCGTGCTGCGACGCCGGATCGATCGGCAGGAAGCGCGTGGTCTTGAAGAAACCCAGCAGCGCTTCCTCGGCATTGGGGTCGGCGGCGGCATCGCACAGCAGCTGGCGCAGCCTCGCCTCGACCTTCGGATCGAGGTCGCTGCGCACCAGTTCCAGCGCGCGCGGGACATCGCCGGTCTGGCCGATGATGCGCAGGTCGCGCCGGAACGCCGCGGGCACGCGGCGCGGGTTGTCCCAGTCCAGGTTGCTCATCACGCCGACATCGATCAGGCGCTTGTGCACCCACGTGGCGATGTTGAGTTCGGAACGCGCGAAGACGTAGCCGACTAC
Source organism: Lysobacter fragariae (assembly GCF_054779775.1). Classification (NCBI taxonomy): domain Bacteria; kingdom Pseudomonadati; phylum Pseudomonadota; class Gammaproteobacteria; order Lysobacterales; family Lysobacteraceae; genus Lysobacter; species Lysobacter fragariae. The sequence continues at coordinate 16,244 of NZ_BAAGXP010000012.1, forward strand.
GCTCGAATCCAGCTTGTCCGTCGGCGACAGCAACAGCTCGAGCTTGTTGCCACGCTGGAGCAGCTCGGTCGCGGGCAGGAAATACGCACTGGTCGAGGTCGGGCGCTGGAAGGCGACGCTGTGGCCGCGCAGGTCGTCGAGCGACTTGATGGCGCTGTCGCTACGGGCGAAGAAGACGGCGTGGTAGTGGCTGGTGCCGTCGCGCTCGGTGAGCAGCAACGGCTTTGCGTTGGCGCGCTGCTTCAGCATCATGCCGGTGCCGGCGGTCTCGGTGACCCAGTCGACCCGGCCGCGGCGCAGGTAACTGGCCATCTGCTGCGCGTCCTTGGCCATCAGGATGCGGCCTTCCTTGATGCCGACGTCCTTCATGCGCGGCACCACGTAATCCAGCAGCGCCTTGAGCTGCTCGTAGTGGGCCTTGGGATCGTCGCTGATCCTGCCCAGCACCAGAACGCCGTCATCGGCAGCGAGCGCTGGCGACGGCTGCAGGCAGGCGAAGCAGAGCGCCAGCGCGGCAAGGAAACGCAACGGGGCAGCCAGACTGAAGCGCAAGACGGGGATACCGGACTAGGCGACGTTGCAGACTAATCGAATCCGCGCGGGTTGCGTAGCCTGTCCGCGGGGCGCTCGGCGATCACCGGAACTCCGCCCGGTCCAACGGCGCGGATGACGTCCTTTATGGCCTGTTTCCCCGCGTTTTCGCTTCGATGAACCCATCGCCAGGCGTCGCGGTTGGCCCGGCATGCTCACCGCGGGCTACTTGTCGCGTTCGCCGGCCAGCCGCGCCATGCGCTGGGCGTCCGCCAGCACGCCGCGCAGGATGCGCACCTCGCGGGCATCGGGCTGGGCACGCAGGAACAGCCGCCGCAGCTTGCGCATGGCCGACTCCGGGGCGCGGCCCTTGTGGAAGTCGATCGCATCCAGGGTCTGCCCCAGCTGCTCGAAGAAGCTTTCCATCTCCGCATGCGACGCCGGGGGCTCGTCGCGCAGTTCGGCGGCCTCGGTCGTCGGTCCGGCGGCCAGCGCCGCCAGTCGCACTTCGTAACTGAGCACCTGCACGGCCATGGCCAGGTTGAGCGAGCTGTAGTCCGGATTGGCGGGGATGTGCACCGCCGCGTGGCACAGCTCGTATTCGTCGTTGGTCAGCCCTGTGCGCTCGCGGCCGAAGACGATCGCGACCTCAGCGCCGGCGGCAGCGCCGGCCACGGCACGCATACCCGCGGCATCGGGTTCCAGCTCCTCGAGCGCGATGCGCCGGCTGCGGGCGGTGCAGCCCAGCACGAGGCGGCAATCGGCGACGGCCTCGGCCAGGGTCTCGCAGATGGTCGCGGCGGCCAGGACGTCATCGGCGCCGGCGGCCAGAGCATAGGAATCGGCGTCCGGGGCGCGTTCGGGGGCCACCAGGAACAGGCGGGACAGCCCCATGGTCTTCATCGCCCGGGCCGCGGAACCGATGTTGCCCGGGTGCTGGGTGCCGACCAGGACCACGCGGATGCGGTCGCCGGGACCAGCCGGGTTGGGGCCGGCCGGGTTGGGGAGGGAGGAAGGCAGATCTTTGGGATTGGGGTCGGTACTCATGCCGCGCAATGGTAAACTCCGCGCCCCCGCCGCCCTACCCTTGCGTTGGCCGGCCTGCTCTTTCGCACCGCCAGTCCATCCCAACCTCAGACCCGAGAGGCCGCTTCGCCATGCAGAAACCCGCCGTCACCCTCATGGTCAAGGCCGCCCGTGCCGCCGGCAACGTGCTCCTGCGCAACATGCACAAGCTCGACGCGCTCAACGTGGTGCAGAAAGAGCGGATGGACTACGCCAGCGAGGTCGATGGCCTCGCCGAAGCGGCGATCATCAAGGAATTGCGCCGCTCGACCCCGGACTACGCGATCCTCGGCGAGGAAACCGGCGCTTCCGGTGCCGGCCGCTACACCTGGGTGATCGACCCGCTCGACGGCACCAGCAACTATCTCCACGGTCTGCCGCATTTCTGCGTGTCGATCGCGCTGGTGGAAGCGGGCGAGCCGATCCACGGCGTGATCTTCGATCCCCTGCGCAACGAACTATTCACCGCCAGCCGCGGCAGCGGCGCCATGCTCAACGACAAGCGCATTCGCGTCGCCGAGCGCAAGGAGCTGGCCGGCGCGATGCTGATCACCGGCTTCCCGCCGCGCGAGCGCAAGAACACCAGCGCGCAGCTGAAATGCATCGACGTACTGCTGACGGAAGCCGAAGACATCCGTCGCACCGGTTCGGCAGCGCTGGACCTGGCCTACGTGGCCTGCGGTCGCGCCGATGCCTACTTCGAGTCCGGCGTGAAGCCGTGGGACATCGCCGCCGGCGCACTGCTGGTGCGCGAAGCCGGTGGCAAGGTCGTCGATTACCGCGGCCGTTCGACCGGCCCGATGGACACGCGCGGCCTGATGGGTCGCCCGCTGGTCGCCGGCAACCTGAAGATCTGCGATGCGCTGCAGAACAAGATCGTCACGACCGGTTACGCCAACGCGCTGGATTGACCGTTAGGACGGGTCTCGACCCGCCACCCGCTCGCAACGCACGGGCATTCTGGCGGGGAACATCGCGGAGGGTAACAACGGCCGCGATGCGGCAGGCGCCTCGCCTTCGGAGTAGCGGATCAAGACCCGCCCTACAGTCCCGAACTGGCAATATCGCCAAACAAAAAGGCCGCGCAATTGCGCGGCCTTTTTGTTTGCATCAGTCGGCGCTGGCTTACGGACGGCGCGCCAGCGCTTCCTCGTCGCGCGCCTTCGGCATCAGGTCCTGCTTGGTCACGCCGAGCCACATCAGCAGCGGGCAGGCGACGAAGATCGAGGACAACGTACCGATGATGATGCCGAGCATCTGCGATTCGGCCATGCCACGCAGCGAGGCACCGCCGTACATGTACAGCGCCAGCACGGTCAGGAAGGCGACGAACGACGTGATAACCGTACGCGACAGCGTCTGGTTGATCGAGGCGTTGAGCACCTCCGACGGTGCTGCGCGGACCGAGCGGAAGTTCTCTCGCACGCGGTCGAACACCACGATGGTGTCGTTGATCGAATAACCCATCACCGACAACGCACCCGCCAGTACCGTCAAGTCGAACTCGTGCCCGGCCAGTGCGAACCAGCCGACCACGACCACCACGTCGTGCAGCGTCGTGATGATCGCAGCCACCGCGAATTTCCATTCGAAGCGGAACGAGATGTAGATCAGGAAGCCGATCACCACGAACAGCAGGGCCCACACGCCATTGAGCGCGAGTTCCTTGCCGACCTGCGCGCTGATCACCGCACTGCTGCGGACATCGGCCGGGTTTTCAGCCGTCGATGCCGCCAGCTTGACCTCCTGCGCGATGCTGCCCGTCGTCTGGTTGGCGACGCCAGCCTTCTCCTGCAGGCGGACCAGCAGGTCGTTGCCGGTACCGAAGGTCTGCACCTGCGCGCCTTCGAATCCGGCCTTGGCCAGTCGTCCACGAACGCCTTCGACGTCAACCGGCTTGTCGAAGCGCAGCTCGATGCCAACGCCGCCGGTGAAGTCGAGGGCAAAATTGAAGCCGTTGACGGCCATCGCACCGATGGCGGCGAACATCAACAGCGCGGCGACCACCAGCGACACCATGCGCATGCGCATGAAGTCGATCTTGCTGTCGTAGGGGAACACGTTGAAAGGTTTCATGGCGATGCGCCCTTAGATCCAGATCGACTTCAGCTTGCGGCGGCCGCCGTAGATCAGCGTGGCGATGCCGCGCGAGACCGAGACAGCGGTGTACATGGAGGTCAGGATGCCGACGATCAGCGTCACGGCGAAGCCCTTGATCGGGCCGGTACCGAAGGCGAACAGCGCCACGCCGGCCAACATCGCGGTGATGTTGGCGTCAGCAATGGTGCCTGCGGCGCGGTCGTAACCAGTCGCGATCGCGGTCTGCGGCGGCAGGCCTAGTCGCAACTCCTCGCGTATGCGCTCGTTGATCAGCACGTTGGCGTCGACCGACATGCCCACGGTCAGCGCGATGCCCGCCAGACCCGGCAGCGACAGCGTAGCGCCGGCCAGCGACATCACCGCGACCACCATCAGCAGGTTGATCAGCAGCGCGATGCAGGTGATCAGGCCGAACATGCGGTAGTAGACCAGGAAGAAGATCAGTGCGAAGGCGAAGGAGAACTTCACCGCGGTCAGGCCGCGCTCGATGTTTTCCTTACCCAGGCTCGGACCGACGGTGCGTTCGTCGACGAAGTCCATCGGAGCCGCCAGCGAACCCGACTTCAGCAGGCGCGACAGGTCGGAAGCTTCCTTCGCGCTCAGGCCGGTGGTCTGGAACTGGGTGCTGAAGACGCCCTGGATGGTCGCGTCGGAAATGACTTCCTCGTTGATGCGCGTGGTGCGCACTTCCTTGCCGTCGACGATCTTCACTTCCGGCACGCGTTCGATGTAGACCACGCCCATGCGCTTGCCGACGCTCTGGCTGGTGAAATCGAACATGCGCTGGCCGCCGGCGCTGTTCAGGCGGACGGACACCACCGGCGAACCGCTCTGCTGGTCGAAACCGGTGTTGGCGTCGACCAGCTGGTCGCCGGAAGCGATCACGCGCTTGTTGAGCAGCACCGGGATCTGCTTGCCGTCCGGACCCAGCTGGCGCATGTAGTACAGGCGCGCCTCGGGCGGGACGTTGCCGGTGCGGGCGGCTTCAAAGGCGTCGCCGTCGACGTTGGCGCGATATTCCAGCGTCGCCGTTGCACCGATGGTGCGCTTGGCCAGTGCGGTGTCCTGTACGCCCGGCAGCTCGACCACGACGCGGTCGCTGCCCTGGCGCTGGATCACAGGCTCGGCCACGCCGAGCGCGTTGATGCGGTTACGCAGCGTGCCGACGTTCTGTTCGATGGCGTCAACCGCGATGCGGTTGAGTTCGTTCTCGGGAACACGCAGTACCACGGTGGTGCCCTGCGGTTCGCGCTGCAGCGTCGGCTGGCCCTTGGAGATGACCTCGATCGCCTTCTGCGCGGTAGCGGCGTCCTTGAAGCTGGCGACGATGCTGTTGTCCGGGCGGCGATCCACCGACTGGTAGACGATGTTGTTGTCGCGCAGCAGCAGCACGCGCAGGTCTTCGACCGTGGCATCCAGGCGCTTGTCCAGCGCGGCCTTCTGGTCCACCTGCAACAGGAAGTGCACACCGCCCTGCAGGTCGAGGCCGAGCAGCATCGGCTGCGCGCCGATGTTCTCCAGCCAGTCCGGCACGGTGGAGGCAAGGTTGAGCGCAACGATGTAGTCGCTGCCCAGCTGCGGACGCAGTGCGTCAGCGGCCTTCACCTGCAGGTCCGGGTTGGCCAGGCGAACCAGCAGGTTGCCCTTCTTGCTATCCAGGTCCACCTGCTTGATCGCGACGCCCGCTGCCTTGAGGCCGTCGGCGACGCGCTTGCGCAGCGCCTCGTCGACCGGCGCGCCGCGGTTGGCGGTGACCTGCACCGATGGGTCCTGCGGAAAGATGTTGGGCACCGCGTAAACGGCACTCAACAGCAGGACGACCAGGAAAACTACGTATTTCCAGCGTGCAAAAGTCAACATCGAAGGGATCCCGTGGCAGCTCCCCGGCCGCCGTCGTGCAGAACGTGGTGGCGGCGTGTCAGGCCGACTTCAAGGTGCCCTTGGGCAGAACATTGGCGATCGCGCCCTTCTGGATGCGGATGCGCACGTTGTCGGCGACCTCAACCGTGATGAAGTTCTCGCCGATGTCGGTGACCACGCCGGCGATGCCGCCGTTGGTCAGTACTTCGTCGCCCTTTGAAAGCTTGCCCAGCATGGCGTTGTGCTCCTTCTGGCGCTTCATCTGCGGGCGGATCATGAAGAAGTACATGATCGCGATCAGGGCGATCGGCATGAGCAGGCCGAAGCCCCCCAGGCCCTGCGGCTGGCCGGCAGCCTGGGCGTAAGCGGGAGCGATCACAAGGTCGAGCAGATTCATCTTTCGGTCGTCCGGAGGCGAGATAACGCCCGATTATGCCACGGCGGAGAATTTCCCCGACCCCGGACTTCCCATCGGGGTCCGGGCACGCAGTCAGGGCTGGAAAATCAGGGGTTTGCGGGGGTTTCACGGGAGACGACGACCCGATACCCGGACCGTCACCCGCGCAGCGCAGGCACCGCCATGCCACGCTCGGCGTAGAAGGACTCCCGGAACGTGGCGAAGGTTCCCGTCGCGATGGCCTCGCGCATCTGCGCCATCAGGCGCTGGTAGTGGCGCAGGTTGTGCAGCGTCCCCAGGACCGGGCCGAGCATCTCGTTGCAGCGATCCAGGTGGCGCAGGTAGCTGCGGGTGAATCCGTTGCGGCAGGCGTAGCAGTCGCAGCCTTCCTCGATCGGACGCATGTCGCGCTCGTACTGCGCGTTGCGGATGCGCACGGCGCCGGTCGACGTGAAGAAGTGGCCGTTGCGCGCGTTGCGCGTCGGCATGACGCAATCGAACATGTCCACGCCGCGCGCGACGGCTTCGACCAGGTCTTCCGGTCGGCCCACGCCCATCAGGTAACGCGGCTTGTCCTGCGGCAGTTGCGGCGCGGTGTGGTCGAGCATGTGGTTGCGCTCGGTCTCGGTCTCGCCCACGGCAAGGCCACCAATCGCGTAGCCGTCGAAGCCGATGCCCTTGAGCGCTTCGGCCGAACGCGTGCGCAGGTCGTGGTGCACGCCGCCTTGGACAATGCCGAACAGCGCGGCGTCGTTGCCTTCGTGCGCGCGCTTGCTTCGCTCGGCCCAGCGCAGCGACAGCTCCATCGACCGCTTCACCACATCGGCCCCGACCGCCGCACCGTTGACGTGCACCGGCGGGCACTCGTCGAAGATCATCACGATGTCGGAGCCGAGCACCTTCTGGATGTGCATGCTCTCTTCCGGGCCGAGGAACACCTTGCTGCCGTCGGTGGGCGCAGCGAAGGTGACGCCGGCTTCGGTGATCTTTCGTTTGTGCGCGAGCGAGAACACCTGGAAGCCACCGGAGTCGGTGAGGATCGGTCCGTTCCAGCGCGCGAAGCCATGCAGCCCGCCGTGGTCGGCGATCACATCCAGACCGGGCCGCAGGAACAGGTGGAACGTATTGCCGAGGATGATTTCGGCGCCGAGTTCGCTGACCTGTTCCGGCAATACGCCTTTGACCGATCCGTAGGTGCCGACCGGCATGAACGCCGGCGTTTCCACCGTGCCGCGCGGAAAGGTGAGTCGGCCGCGGCGCGCGGCGCCATCGGTTTTCAGCAGCTCGAAAGACATCCTGCTGGTCGAAGGTCCGCTCATGCGCGCGCCTCCGCATCGGCCTGCGGGAAAAGCAGCATGGCATCCCCATACGAGAAGAACCGGTAGCGTTCGCTGATCGCGTGCTCGTACGCGGCGAACATCCGCTGTTTGCCGACGAATGCCGACACGAGCATCAGCAGCGTACTTTCCGGCAGATGGAAATTGGTGATGAGCGCATCCACGGAGCGGATGCGGTAACCGGGGAGAATGAACAGTCGCGTTTCTCCGGCGAATGGCTGCAATTCCCGTTCACCGGCTTCGTTCACTCGCGTCGCGCTTTCCAGCGCCCGCACGACCGTGGTGCCGACCGCGACCACGCGTCCGCCTGCCGCACGCGTGTGACGGATCTGTTCGATCAGCTCCGGGCCGACGTTGAGCCACTCGCTGTGCATCGCGTGCTGGCTGAGGTCGTCGACACGCACCGGCTGGAACGTGCCCGCGCCGACATGCAGGGTGACGTGGCCGAACTGCACGCCGCGTTCGCGCAGTTGCGCCAGCAGCATCTCGTCGAAGTGCAGGCCCGCCGTGGGCGCGGCGACGGCGCCGACCTCCCGCGCGAACACGGTCTGGTAGCGTTCGTCATCATCCGCGCCGGGTTCGCGCTGGATGTAGGGCGGCAGCGGCAGGCGTCCGGCATGCAGCAGGTACTGTTCCAGCGATTCGGCGACGTGGAAACGCAGCAGGTAGAACTCGCCGTCGCGGCCCAGCACCTCGGCTTCGCCGCCAGCGTCCAGGGCGATGCGGGCGCCCGGCTTCGGCGATTTGCTCACGCCCAGCTGCACGCGGGCTTCCGCGCCACCCAGCAGTCGCTCGATCAGGATCTCCACCCGGCCGCCGGTTTCCTTCTGCCCGAACAACCGCGCCGGGATCACGCGGGTGTCGTTGAACACCAGCAGGTCGCCCGGCTCCAGCAGGCCAGGGAGATCGCGGAACGCGCGGTCCTGGAAAGCGGCGGCACCGGGCGGCACCACCAGCAGGCGGCTGGCGGAACGTTCGGCCAGCGGCGCCTGCGCGATCAGCTCGGGCGGCAGGTCGTAGTTGAAGTCGGACTTTTTCAAGGGCGCGCGGACAAATAAGGAACCGGCGATTGTAAGACCTTCCCGTGAGCCAGCCGGTCTGGACCAGTAGGGCGGGTCTTGACCCGCCGCACCGCCCGGTCGAATGACGCCGCAAGAGCCGTTGTGGGCGCCGTGTCGGCTTGATGGCGGGTCAAGACCCGCCCTATCGCTCGAACTTCGCCGACAGGATGATCGACGAGGTGGTCCGCTCCACGCCGTCGGTGGCGCCGATCCGATCGGTCAGTTCGTCCATCTCACCCACGGTCGGCACGACACCCAGCGCGACCAGGTCGAACGCGCCGCTGACCGAATGCAGCGCCCGCACCTCCGGCATCGCATATAGCGCCTGGACCACCGAGGCCATCTGCTTGGGCAGCACGGTGATCATGATGTGGGCCCGGATGTGGCCTCGCTCGGCATCGTCATGCACCCGCACGGTGTAGCCGCTGATCACGCCTTGCCGCTCAAGCCGCTCGATGCGGCTCTGGACGGTTGTGCGCGACAGCTTCAGCTGCCGCGCGATCTCTGCGATGGAGGCACGGGCGTTCTCGCGGAGGACGGTCAACAGCTGCTGGTCGGCGGCGGTAATCTTCATAACGCTCAAACCTTGTCGTCGAATTGACGAAATAATGGATTATTTCGTCCAAATCCGCACTACCGATCGCCGAATTTATCCCGATAATAGGCCGGATAGCCCTGAACCGGAGACTCCCGATGGCCGTTACCGACAAACTCGCGTCCCTGCGCGCCCATGCCGGCAAGCGCCGCACCGTCGGCCTCGACGACGCGGTCGTCGCCCAGTTCGCTGCCAGCCACGCTGACCTGGTCGAGGCGATCGACGCCGCGGCGGCCGAATACGCACGCATCAAGGGCGAGATCCAGAACGGCGAACTTCCCGAATTGCTCGACCTGGACGAGGACGCGCAGGCGCGCGCCGTGCAGGCCGGCTACGTCAACTTCTATCCGGACGACGGCGTGAACCCCTACGTCGCCCTGGTCGCCCGCGGCCCGTGGATCATCACCCTCAAGGGCGCCGTCCTGCACGACTCCGGCGGCTACGGCATGCTCGGTTTCGGTCACACGCCCAAGGCGGTGATCGACGCGATGGCCAAGCCGCAGGCGATGGCCAACATCATGACGCCGTCAGTGTCGCAGCTGCGCTTCGAGAAGGCGATCCGCGCCGCGATCGGCCTCAACCATGGCGCTTGCCCGTACGACAAGTTCCTGTGCCTGAATTCCGGTTCGGAGTCGGTGTCGCTGGCCTCGCGCATTGTCGATGCGAACGCCAAGACCATGACCGATCCGGGCGCGAAGCACGCCGGCCGCAGCATCAAGCGCCTGGTCGTGAAGGGCAGCTTCCACGGCCGCACCGAGCGCCCGGCGCTGTATTCGGATTCGACCCGCAAGACCTACCTCCAGCACCTGGCCAGCTTCCGCGGCGAAGACACCGTGCTGACGGTCGAGCCCTACGACGTCGACGCGCTGAAGAAGATCTTCGCCGATGCCGACGCCAACGGCTGGTTCATCGAAGCGATGTTCCTTGAGCCGGTGATGGGCGAAGGCGACCCGGGCCGCGGCGTGCCGGTCGCGTTCTACAACGCAGCCCGCGAACTGACCAAGGCGCACGGCTCGCTGCTGCTGGTGGACTCGATCCAGGCCGGCCTGCGCGCCAACGGCGTGCTGTCGATCATCGACTACCCCGGCTTCGAGAATGCCGAAGCACCGGACATGGAGACCTACTCGAAGGCGCTCAACGCCGGCCAGTACCCGCTGTCGGTACTCGCGGTGAGCAAGCGCGCCGGCGAGATCTACAAGAAGGGCCTGTACGGCAACACCATGACCACCAACCCGCGCGCGCTCGACGTCGCGGTGTCGGTCCTGGCCCAGGTCACCCCGGCGCTGCGCGAGAACATCCGTGCCAAGGGCAAGGAAGCGACCGACAAGCTGGAGAAGCTGAAGTCGGGACTCGGCGGCATGATCACCAAGGTCCAGGGCACCGGCCTGCTGTTCTCGTGCGAGCTTTCGGCTGACTTCAAGTGCTACGGCGCTGGATCGACCGAGGAATGGCTGCGCGAACGCGGCATCGGCGTGATCCACGGCGGCGTGAATTCGCTGCGCTTCACCCCGACGTTCAACATCACCAGCGAGGAAATCGACCTGCTGGTGGCGATGGTCGGTCGCGCCCTGAAGGAAGGCCCGCGCGCGCAGCAGGCAGCTGCCGCGTAAGCGCGACGATTTCGCCGTGGAAAAGGCCGGGGAAAACCCGGCTTTTTCTTTGCAATTGGACTTGCTCGCACTCTCACCTGGCGACAGCCACTCCACGTGTAGGGCGGGTCTTGACCCGCCATTGATGCGTGCAAGGTGTCTGATGGCGAGTCAAGACCCGCCCTACATCCTTCGAAAGCCTGCACGAAGCGGAAGCGTGGCGGGCAAGCCGGCGCCACGGACGTGATCGACGCAGCAATGATTAGCTGCGGTCACTCTTTCCCGCGTCTGCGCCGTCGTGCCGCCGCCAGGATCACCACCATCGAACCGAAGAACACCGGCCACAGCGGCAGCAGTCGACGACGCTGTTGCTGGACTTCGTCACCTTCTTCGTGATCGGTCGCAAGCGGCTGGGCGCGCAGTCGCCAGACGCCACCGCGCAGCTCGACCTTTCCCGTCAGTGGCGGCAGGACCAGTTCGCGCCAGTTGATGCGCAGGTCGCCGATCTGCGGGGCCAGCGGGTTTTCCGCGCTGCCCAGGCCGTCGCCTTCTGGCTGGAATGACGCTGCGAGGTTCGCCGGCAGACGCGAGAAGCTGGGATGCAGCACGCGCCATTCTCCAAGCGTGCGCAGCACGGCCGGATCCAGCGGCCGACCATCGAGCGTGGGTTCCGGCGCCCACCACAGGCGGCTTTCCATCGGCATCGTCGGGGGGTTCTCGTGTCCCTTGCCGAACCCAGTCGAGTCGATGCGAGCGGCGTTCCACACGCGCTCGAAGCCGACATCGCCACGGTGCCACTGGTACATCTCCACGCGACGATCCAGTCCGAACTCGCGCGTGCCGACGCCGAAATCCTCGTCCACCAGTGCGACGGCGGGGTCCGGGAAACCTTCAGGGTCCGATTGCGCCCAGGCGATGCTGGCCGGGAGCGACAGCAACGCGCCCACCAATGTCATTCCGAGCGCTGCGAGGGGGCCGCTTTTCCGCATGGGTAGCCGCTTTCGCTTGGATGAACGCAGGTCACCCGCGGGGCCTGCCCTGAGCGCAGCCGCGAAACACGAAATGACAGCTGGAAAGATCGGCATCGTCATCACTCGCGGATTAAGGCAGGACAGTCGTGGCCTTGCGGAGCCCGCCCCGAGCACGTTCGACGAGCTCGGGACGACACTCCGCGCATCACGCCGTCAATGCCCTTGCATGCAGCTCGGCCACCTCATGCGCAGTGCCGAACTTCCCCTTCTCATCCCGCACCACCTGCGCCAGCGCGCAGCCGGGATCGTGGGTGAAGAACAGGTGCACGTTGCGCGCCAGCTTGTCTTCGAGGAACGCGCGCTTCTCGTCGATCAGCTGCTCGGCGCTGCGGTCGTAACCCATCGTGATCGGCACATGCACCCACGGGCGGCCGGGGATCAGGTCGGCGCAGAACACCACGCCGCCGTGCGCATCGCCATTGACCATTTCCGGTCCGACGATCTCCGACAGCATCAATCCGGGCGTATGGCCGTCGCTGTAGTGGAACCGCACGGCATTGCCGAGTGTCCGGGAATGGGCGCCGTCGACAAGTTCCAGTCGACCCGTGGCCTCCAGCAGCGCCGGCAATTCAGCGATGAAGCTGGCGCGATCGCGCGCATGCGGATGCTGCGCACGCTCCCAGTGCTCGCGACCGGTCACGTAACTGGCGTTGGGGAACACCAGTCGCGGCGACTGGCCTTCCTCCCATTTCGCCAGCACGCCGCCGGCATGGTCGAAATGCAGGTGCGAGAGGACGACGACGTCGATGTCCTCCGGCTTGAAGCCTGCGGCCGCCAGCGAATCCAGCAGCACGTGGCGCTCTTCGACGACGCCGTAGCGTTCGCGCAGCTTCGGTTCGAAGAAGGCGCCGATGCCGGCCTCGAACAGCACCGTCTTGCCGGCCAGCGGGCTGGCCAGCAGCGCGCGGCACGCCAGGTCGATGCGGTTCTGCGCGTCCGGCGGGGACCACTTTTCCCACATCGCGCGCGGCGCGTTGCCGTACATCGCGCCGCCATCGAGTTTCTGGCTGTTGCCCAGTAGCGACCAGAGCTTCATCGTCGCGTTCCCTTCCGAAAGATGTCGCGCCCATGATCGGCCATTGTGTCGACGGATGAAACCGCCGGAAGGCCGGGGCGACGGAACGCGTCGTCTTGCGCGCGAACCGGCCGCTCGACGGTTTCAGCCGGGCACGCGCATCCGCGAGGCGCAGGCGGGCTGCTACTGCTCGGCGGCAACCGGCTTGGCGACGAAATGGAAGATGAACTTCGCGCCGCTTTCATCGCGCGTGTTCACCGCAATCGGCCCGGAAATACCCTTGGCGGTCAGCGTGGCCGTGCCGGTGGCTTCGGCGCTGCTCAGCATCCCGCCACCCTCGCCGATGATCTTCACCAGCGCCTGCTGACCCGGCAGCAGCGTGATGCTGCCCTCCGCGGTTCCGGCGGGTGGAGTGAACTGCTTCTTGTCTTCGGCATCGTCCAGCGTAGCGCTCGTATCGAACAGCTCGCGACCGTCGGCCTCTACGCGGAAGGACCATTCGGTTCCGCCAATCGAACCGTCGTTGACGACTTCGATGCGCTGCAGCTGCAGCTGCATCGTCTGGTTCACCGGCGCTGCGGGCTCAACCTTGGCGGCAGCCACGGTAGCGGCTTCGATCTTGGTCTTCTGATCGGCTTCGCGGATGTCGCTGCGGACGTTGATGTACAACGTCGACAACGCTGCCAGGAAAGCAGTTGAAGCAGTCAGGATGGCCGGCAGGTGCGCATGCCAGCCCTTGCGTTCGTTATCGGTCACTGCAGCGTCCCCACGCCTTATTCCTGTTTTGCGCCGTCGATCCGGATCTTTGATTTGTACCCGAATCGGGTTACGGATGCAGCGCCTGTTGCGAAGGCGCCAGCAGTACATCCGCCTTGCCGGTCGGGTGGCGCGGATCGCTCCCGCCTTCCAGCGTGTTGGCGCGCTTGTCCCAGCTGACGGTCTGCAGGTTGCCCCAGATGGGTTCACCGGCGCTCACCGCATGACCCATCGCCTGCAATGCCGTGATGGTTGCGGGATCGATCGCGCCGGCTTCGGCGGAGATCACGTCCGGCAGCCACTGGTGGTGATAGCGCGGCAGTGCGGCGACCTGCTGCGCGGACAGGCCGGCGTCGTAACCCAGGATGCCGAGCAGCACCTGGGTGATGATGCGGCTGCCGCCCGGTGCGCCGATCACGGCAAGCTTGTCCGGCGACTCGATGAAGCTGGGCGTCATCGAGCTGAGCATGCGCTTGCCCGCCTTGGGCGCGTTGGCCTCGAAGCCCATCACGCCGAACGCGTTGGGCGTGCCCGGTCGCAGCGCGAAGTCGTCCATCTCGTTGTTGAGCAGCACGCCGGTACCGGGCGCGACCATGCCCGAGCCGTACAGCAGGTTGACCGTCTGCGTGCAGGCGACGCGGTTGCCGTCACCGTCGATGATGGAGAAATGCGTGGTTTCCTCGTCCTCCAGCGGCGCCGGCTGGCCGGGGAGCAGTTCGCTCGGCGTCGCCTTGTCGGGGTGGATGGTGGCGCGCAGGCCAGCGGCGTAGTCGCGGCTCAGCAGGCGCGCCATCGGCACCTTCACGAAGTCGGGATCGCCCAGGTAGATGGTGCGGTCGCGATAGGCCCGGCGCTCGGCTTCGACAACCAGGTGACGACGGTGCGCGTCATCGAGCTTCGCCAGGTCCCAGCCTTCCAGGATCTGCAGGATTTCCGCCAGCGCCACACCTCCGGACGAGGGCGGCGGCGCGGTGGTCACGTCCCAGTTGCGGTAGTGCAGGCGCAGCGGTTCGCGTTCCTTGACCTGGTAGCCGCTGAGTTCGTCGGCGCGCCATTTGCCGCCTTCTTCCTTCACCGCGGCAAGGAGCTTCGAAGCCACTTCACCGCGATAGAAACCGTCGAAACCCTTGTCCGCCAGCAGCTCCAGCGTGCGCGCCAGATCGGGCTGCTTGAGCACTTCACCAGCCACCGGCGGCGTGCCGTCGGCGAGGAACACCGCGCGCGTGCCGCGGTAGCGTTCCATCACCTCGCGGCGGCTGCCGTAGCCTTTTTCCAGGCGCGGATAGACCTCGAAACCCTCGCGGGCGATGCGGATCGCAGGCGCCAGCGTGGTCTTCAGCGGCAGTCGTCCGTATTTCTGCGACAGGTGCACCAGCGCCGCGGGCAGGCCAGGGATGCCAGCGGACCAGGGGCCATTGGTGGCGCGGTCGCGATTGAGTTCGCCGTCCTTGTCGAGGAAGGCCTGCGGCGTCGCCGACGCCGGCGCGGTTTCACGTGCATCGACGAAGACGTCCTTGCCGGACTTCGCATCGTGCAGCAGGAAGAAGCCACCGCCACCGATGCCCGAACTGATCGGCTCGACCACCGACAGCGTCGCCGACACAGCCACGGCGGCATCGAAGGCGTTGCCACCCTGGCGCATCATGTCCAGCCCGGCCTGCGTGGCAAGGAAATGTGCGCTGGCGATGGCGGTGCCGGGCGGATGCGTCGCCGAGGGCTTTTCTTCCGCAGCGGCCGTCGTCGCGGCAAGCAGCATCGCGATCAGTACTGCTGCGCCTGCGTGGTTCGCCAATCCGGTCAATGATCGTTTTCCATCCATGGTCGGGTGCCTGGACAGCATCCGGGAAATCAGCCGCATCACGAGTGCTCCTGCAGGCGCGCCAGTTTGGCGAGCAGTTGTTCGTTGGATTCGGGGAAGGCCGGATCGGGATCGATGCACTCGACCGGGCAGACGACCACGCATTGGGGTTCGTCGAAATGTCCCACGCATTCGGTGCAGCGCGCCGGGTCGATCACGTAGATGGTTTCGCCCTGCGAAATGGCCTGGTTCGGGCAGGCGGGTTCGCAGACGTCGCAGTTGACGCAGAGCTCGTTGATCTTCAGCGCCATGGTTCAGTCAGGCGGCGTCAGGCCGCGCTCTCTCCAGCATTTTCCGCCACTCCTGCTCGGTGTGACGAGGCGCCCGCACCGACGGCGCGGGCGCCCATGTACATCACTTGGCTTCGATGAACTTGTACGTCGCGCCCGACGGAGCCACGGCCGCCTGGACGCGGGCGTTGTCGGCAGCGGCGCCGATGAAGATCACCTTGACGCCCTTGAACTTGCCCGGCATCGCCTTGGCGAATGCGGCGACGGCGAGGTCGGCGCTCTTTGCCGAGTTCGGCGAACCGAACGCGATCAGGGTGTTCTCCAGGATGCCGCGGGCGATGTCGGCCTCGGCCTTTTCGAGCTGGCGGTCGTAGTAGCCCTGGAAGTCGGCGTTCTCGACCGGCGGCAGCACGTAGACGTAGGTGCTGGTGGCGCCGTCGAGGTTGCGCTGGACGACATCGGTCAGGTACGCGTACCAGGCGTTCTCGTCGTTGGTCGTCGGCGCGGTCAGCGCCGGCTTGGACGCTTCCTGCGCAGCTTCTTCCTTCTTGCATGCGCCCAGCGCCAGCGGCAATACCAGGCAGGCAGTCAGCAGGATTCGAGTGGTGATCTTCATGGTTGTGTTTCCCCGTCGTTTTCTAGCGTGTTGGTCTAGCGTTGGATCATCTGGCTGGGTGCGGGTCGAAGGCCCGGCAGCATCAGCCCTGCTTTGCGCGCTGCCACTGTTCCTGCAGCGCGGAAGCCACCGCCGGCGGCACGAATCCGGAAACATCGCCCCCGAGTCGGGCGATCTCCCGCACCAGCGATGAGGATATGAAGCCGTATTGCTCCGCCGGCGTGAGGAACAGCGTCTCCACGTCCGGTATCAGGTGGCGATTCATGCTCGCCAACTGGAATTCGTACTCGAAGTCGGACACCGCGCGCAGACCGCGCATCAGCACGCCGGCCCCGAGTTCAGCGACGAAGTGGGCGAGCAGTCCATCAAAGCCGCGCACTTCGACATTGGAATGATGCGCCACGGCCTGCCGGGCCAGATCCACGCGCAGCTCCAGCGGCAGCGCCGGACCTTTGCCGGGGCTGGCGGCCACGCCGATGATCATGCGTTCAAACAGCGGCGCCGCCCGGTCGACAAGGTCGATGTGGCCATTGGTGATCGGGTCGAAGGTGCCGGGGTAGACGGCGATTCGGTTACGGGCCGCGGTCATTCGCTGGTCTTTCGCTCATGGTTAGGCGGTGGCGTCGCCGGCCGGGTCAGGCCCAAGTGTAACAGTGGCTGTAACAGTGGCGCCCCCGGGTGACCGGCGGTACAGCGCGTAACGGACCTCGCGCGTACGCCCCTCGCGGTGCAGGGTCCAACCGGTGGGCGGGGCGGCGACCGCATCGTGCGGCGACTCGACATAGAGCCAGGCACCGGGCGCCAGTTTTGGCGCCAGCATCGGGAGGACGCCGCCCCAGAGGTTGGCGTCGAAAGGCGGATCGACAAAGGCCAGGTCGAAGCTCCCCGGCGCCTGCGCATGCAGCCAGGCCAGCGCGTCGCCCTGCACCACCGTTGCCGCATCCCCGCCCTGCAAGCGCGCCGCGGTCTGGCGCAGCGCGCCGGCCAGCGCGGGATCGCGCTCCACTAGTACGGCGGTGGCCGCCCCACGCGACAGCGCTTCCAGCCCCAACGCACCCGTGCCGGCGAACACGTCGAGCACGCGTGCGCCGGGCAACATCGGTTGCAACCAGTTGAAGAGGGTTTCGCGCACGCGATCGCCCGTCGGGCGAAGGCCGGGGGCGCCGGCGACGTCCAGGCGCGTGCCGCGCCAACGCCCGGCGATGATGCGGACCTTGCCCACACCTGCCTTCGCATCCTGAGCGCCCTGCCCTGGCGTGCGTGTCGCGGATGGGTTGCTGCGACGGGGTCTGCTCATCGGGCGTGACCGGATCGGGGGGCTATCATGGGCGCATTCTCGCGCACTCTTCGCCTACGCTCCCTGATGTTCAATATTTTCCGCCGCAAGAAGAACGATGCACCCGCCGCCGACAAGGCCGTGCCGACGGCGCAGCCGGGTGATGTCGCGCGCGACCCCGCCGCCGACCTGCACGCGCCTGATCCGCACGACGCGGACCCGCAACGGACTGGGCAGCTGCCCGACCAGTCCGACCCGGGACAGGTCGGACGCCCTGCGGCCAGCGAACCCGTCCCGGCCGAGATCATTGCCGCTGCGATGGAAGTCGAAATCCCCGTGTCGGCACATGCATCTGAACCGGCACCTCAACCGGCGCCGGCATCGCCCATCGAACCATCATCGCCCGAACCTCCGGCCGCACCCGGGAAGAAAGGCTGGCGCGACCGCCTGCGCGGCAGCGTCTTCGCCCGCACGCTGGGTGGCCTGTTCTCGCGCAATCCGCGCCTGGACGACGACCTGCTCGATGAGATCGAAACCGCACTGCTCACCGCCGACGTCGGCGTCTCCGCCACTACCCACCTGGTGGAGGACCTGCGCAAGCGGATGAAGGCGCGCGAGTTCGTCGATGCCACCGCACTGCTGGGCGCGTTGCGCGGGGACCTGGTCGCGATGCTGCGCCCCGTCGCGGTGCCGCTGCAGATCGACACGGAGGCGAAACCTTTCGTGCTGCTGACCGTCGGCGTCAACGGTGTCGGCAAGACCACCACGATCGGCAAGCTCGCCAAGCGCTTCAAGGACGAAGGCCGGCCACTGATGCTCGCTGCCGGCGATACCTTCCGCGCCGCCGCCGTAGCGCAGCTGCAGGCCTGGGGCGAGCGCAACGGCGTGCCGGTCGTCGCGCAGGGACAGAACGCGGATGCAGCGTCGGTTGCCTTCGACGCATTGCAGGCTGCCAAGGCGCGCGGCACGCAGGTACTGATCGCCGACACCGCCGGCCGCCTGCACACCCAGCAAGGCCTGATGGCCGAGCTGGGCAAGATCAAGCGCGTGATCCAGAAGCTCGATGTCGACGCGCCGCACGAGGTGCTGATGGTGATCGACGGCACCACCGGCCAGAACGCGCTGTCGCAGCTGCGCCAGTTCCACGCGGCGGTCGGCGTGACGGGGCTGGTCGTGACCAAGCTCGACGGCACGGCGAAGGGCGGCGTGGTGTTCGCGCTGGCGCGCGAGTTTGGTATTCCGATCCGTTTCGCCGGCATCGGCGAACGCCCGGAAGACCTGCGCGTGTTCGACGCGGATGCCTTCGTCGATGCACTGCTTCCCGAAACCCTCGGCGGCTGATGGCACGCCCGCGTAGCACCGACGCAGCGATTCTTTTTTCCCGCGGCGTCGGGAGCCTGATCCGTGGGCGTATGCACAACGGGTGCGATCGATGAGCCGACGCCGTCGCGCACTACTGGTTTTCGTGGCAACTATCGCGATCCTCGCGCTCGGCCTGCGCTGGTTGTCGCAGCCACAACGCGTCGCCGCCATCGTGATGAACCAGGCCGGTTCCGCGCTGGGCCTGGAGATCACCGCCCGCGGCCAGGCCGAGTACCGCCTGCGTGGCACGCCGATGCTGGTGCTGCGCGACGTCAGCGCGCGCGAACCTGGCGCCGCATACACGATGTTGAACGCAAAGCGTCTCTACATCGCCCTGCCCTGGTCGACACTGCGCGCCGCCGGCGATGACCTCACCGCCACGCGCATCGAATTCGACGAACCACGTTTGCAACTGCCCGCCCTGCAGCACTGGCTGGCAACGCGGCCGCCATCGAAGCCACGCCTGCCAACGCTGACGCATGGCCTGCAAATCAGCGACGGCACCATCATCAACGACGACTGGCGCATCGACGGCATCCACGCCGACGTGCCCGTGCTGAGCCCCACCCTGCGGCTGCGCGCGCGCCTGCGCGGCCGCTACCTGGATGCACCGCTGACGATCCCGGTCGACCTGGTCGTGTCGATGGTGCATCCGGAAGCCCTGATCAACGCGGCCACGACCGGCTTCGCAACGCGCGGCACCATCGCGATCGAGCGCGGCAAGGACTGGCGCCTGCCCGCGACGGTGCAGCTCTCCGGGCCGTTGCGCTTCGGCAAGGACGACCTGCGCATCACGCCAGCCCATCTCGGCGTCGCCGCAACGTATGAGGCCGGCGACACGCGCGTTCCCTTCGCTCTCGGACTGCACGGACCACTGCGCTTCGACGAAGCCACCTGGACACTGCAGCCGGCCGGCGCGGCGCTGCGCGGGCGTGGCGATGGCGATGGCGACACCGATCCGATCCCGCACGTCGATGCGCACGGCACGCTCGAACTGGGCCATCGCCTGTTGCTGCAACTGCAAGGCGAGATCGCGCAATGGCCGACGAGCTGGCCGGCGTTGCCGCCACCGATCGGGCAATCGTCGTCGCCATTGCCGTTCGCGCTCGGCTACGACGGCGCATCCGATCTCTCCAACGTCACCACGCTCAAGCTGCGCCGCGACGACACCCGTTTCGACGGACGCTTCCGCCTGCCGGAAGTGCTCGACTGGATCAGCCACAGCGCGGGCGGCGCGCCGTTGCCGCCGTTGTCCGGAACACTGGTCACGCCGCACCTGGAGATTTCCGGGGCACGCGTCGAGGGCGTGCAGATCGAGTTCGGCGACGGCTCGGACATGCAATGACCGTCGTACGCAAGACCGGCGTGAAGCCGCGAACCACTGCCGCAGGCACCTCCATGGAGACGACGCGGCCAGGCAGCACCGGCGCATCGGACAACTTCGCCTCGCGCCTGCTGGGGTGGTTCGACACCAGCGGTCGCCACGACCTGCCCTGGCAGCATCCGCGTACGCCGTACCGCGTGTGGCTCTCGGAAATCATGCTGCAGCAGACGCAGGTGAAGGCGGTCATTCCGTACTTCCAGCGCTTCATCGATGCGCTGCCCACGTTGCAGTCGCTGGCGCAAGCGCCGCGCGACGACGTACTCGCGCTGTGGTCCGGGCTGGGCTACTACGCCCGCGCCCGCAACCTGCAGGCGGCCGCGCAGCAATGCATGCGCGACCACGATGGCGAACTTCCGCGCGACATCGACGCCCTCACTGCCCTGCCGGGCATCGGCCGCAGCACCGCCGCCGCGATCCTGTCGCAGGCGTGGGGCGACCGCCACGCGATCCTCGATGGCAACGTGAAGCGCGTGCTGGCGCGCTACCACGGCGTCGACGGCTACCCCGGCCTGCCCACCGTGGAAAAGCAGCTGTGGGCGATGGCGCAGCAACACCTGCCGCCGACGCGAATGGCCGACTACACCCAGGCGCAGATGGACCTTGGCGCCACGCTGTGCACGCGCAGCGATCCCGCCTGCGTGCTGTGCCCTCTGCAGGACGATTGCAGCGCGCGCCGCGAAGGCCGCGTCGCCGAACTGCCCACGCCCAAGCCCGGCAAGGCGATCCCGCAACGCCATGCGCACGTGTTGTGGCTGGAGAACGCGTCCGGCGAGATCCTGCTGCAGCGACGCCCCGCCACCGGCATCTGGGCGTCGTTGTGGACGCTGCCGCAGGCCGACGACGCCGACGCGGCGAAGCAATGGTTCGATGTCAACGCTCGCGGCAATTTCGACCGGGCGCAGCCGCTGCCGTCGATCGCCCACGCCTTCAGCCACTTCAAGCTGCAACTGCAACCGCTGCGCCTGCGCGATGTCACGCTGGGTCCACGCGTGGGCGACAATGACGACCTGCGCTGGGTATCGCGCGAGTCACTGCGCTCGCTCGGCATCCCCGCCCCCATCCGCAAGTTGCTGGAAAGCTAGAACCCCATGCCCCGCACGATCTTCTGCGAATACGAACAGCGCGAAACCGAAGGCCTGGACTTCGTGCCGTGGCCCGGCGAACTGGGCAAGCGCGTGTTCGCCCATATCGGCAAGGTGGCCTGGGCGAAGTGGCTGGCACACCAGACCATGCTGATCAACGAGAACCGTCTCTCGCCGATGAACCCGCAGCATCGCGCCATGCTCGAAGGCGAGATGCAGAAATTCCTGTTCGGCGGCGGCGCCGACACACCTGCCGGCTACGTGCCGGAGAGTTGAAGTAGCGATATGGAGCCGTGCGTCGCGGCAATGCCGCGACGCCGCGCCTCAGCGACTGGCCTGCGCCCGCGCGGCGCGTTCGGCTTCGCGGATCGCCTTGCCATCCAGCGGGCGGATCTCGCGGATCGGGCACGGGATCGCGTTGCTACCGCGATCGAGCACGACCACGTCGTCAAAGCGGCTGACACTCTGGAACGGACCGTTGGAGATCGTGATGGCCTGCGCCCATGGCAGTTCCGCGCAGTAGCCAGTCACCTCCAGCAGGTAGCCGCGATTGGGACTGACCCAGACCGCCAGCGCGTTTTCGCCCAGCGACGTCCAACTGTTGACCCGTCCCAGGAAACTGTTCACAGGTGCGCCGGCATGGGCGCGATACAGCTCGAGCTTGGCGGCGTCCTTGTCCGTGCGCTGCGCGGCGCGTTCGGAAGCGCAGGCACCCAGCGCGAAGGTAGCGGCGAGCACGGCAACGATGGTCTTGGTGGTCTTCATGGCTGACTCCGGGCCGGCGGCGCAGGGGTTGAGCCAATGATGCTCCCGCCACGTCGCGCCGCTACAGCCGCCCCGAACCGTGTTCAGCGTCCGTAGCTGCTTGCCATGCCCGCGACCGCCCCGTATCATCTCGCTTCTTTCACGGCCGGCACCGGTTGTGAACCGGCCGGGTAGCTCAGTTGGTAGAGCAGGGGATTGAAAATCCCCGTGTCGGGGGTTCGATTCCCTCCCCGGCCACCATTCTCAAACGTAGACGCCGCAATGGTTTCAGGCCTTTGCGGCGTTTCTGTTTTTGGACTGCGAAAACTAAAAACTACACGATTCGCTAAAAACTCACGCGCATAATCCGCGTCATGACCCTGCTCCCCGACGGCCGATCCGAACGTGCAGTGCTCGACGGTGAAGTCGCCGCCGGCAAGGAACTGCGCCGCCTGACCGACGTCTACCTGGCCAAGGTCCGCGAGTTGTACCCGAGCCTCAGCCCGG
The DNA here is from genome assembly GCF_054779775.1 of Lysobacter fragariae. Taxonomy (NCBI): domain Bacteria; kingdom Pseudomonadati; phylum Pseudomonadota; class Gammaproteobacteria; order Lysobacterales; family Lysobacteraceae; genus Lysobacter; species Lysobacter fragariae. The sequence goes on from NZ_BAAGXP010000012.1 coordinate 38,640, forward strand.
CGACGCAGCGCAGGATCACGCCGGCCATGCAGCAGCTGCGCGACGTGGCCAGCACCAGGCAAAAGGGATAGGCCAGTGACCCCAAGCCAACTCCTCGCCGAACTCCGCCAAGCCGCAGCCAGCGGCGACGCCAAGGCCGCTGCCTTCCTGCCGGTGTTCCTCAGCTGGTTCAGGTCGAAGCAGTAGCTAGTCGGCCGCATCCAGCTTGGCCAACCGCATCCTGATAAGCCCGATAGCTACGCGGCACAGCAGCTTCACCGCCACAAGAGTCTGCGCATTGGTAGGGCTGGCGAGGTCTCGGAAGGTACGCAAGTCGGTGAGCGCTTGTTCGGCATTCGCGCGTAGCGTGCCATCCGTCGAAATGGCCAACGCTTCCTGTGCCGCGATGGCGTCCAGAAGCGACTGCGGCACGACATCAACCACTGTTTCATCCGCGGCAGCCTGACTCGAAGAACTGACGGCGCGGAAGCTGGTTCCTTTGATCGCGTACATGGGTCAGCGCTCGTAGGTATAGCCGTAAACGTCGACGAAGGCACTGCCGCCGGTCGGGGCCAAATTGAACTTGTACAGAATTGCCTGGCTGGAATCTGCGGGAAAATCCAGGAATGCTTGTGACACGGTGCCAGAAGTTGGGTTGATTGCCGCAATAACGCCAGATGACGAATCGTCACTCGTTCCGGCTTGCAACGCCGCGGCATTGGTGGCGGTATTGATGAGGCGAATCTGGGCCATTCGCGAGGTCACCGGAACCACACCGGAAAGACTCACGGTGGTAGCAGTTGTGGCGGTTCCGCCATTCAGCACGCGGAAAGGCGCGATACCAGCATTGATCCGCCACTGCACGCGGTTGTTGATCTGCAGGAAGTTGGTGACGTTCCCGCTGGCATCGGTCAACACGCTCCCAAGGTAGCGGCGCGACGTGTCGCTGGTCTTGCTGCGCGCAACGCCGTGGTAGGGCGATGCCGGTGCGGTGGTGACGATCTCGATGTCCGGCGTTCCGGAGTTCAGGTAGAGATAGACGTGATACCAGGTGCTCGCCGACAAGCTCAGGCTGCTCTTGGTGATCGACGAAGCGGAGTTGACGTAGCGGCCCAGCGATTCGAGGTATGCCGTGCCGCTGGTGGCGCGGATGGAGGTATTGCTGACCCACTCCAACCGAAGGCCGTCGATATAGCCGAGGATCTGGAACCCGGTCCCCGCATTGACCCATGCCGAGCCGTTGAACCTGTAGTCAACATCCTCGTCCAGGACGCTGATCTTCCACCCCTCTGCCGGGACGTAGTACCACCACTTGACGCCATCGCTATAGGCAATCTGGTTGGTCTTGCTCGCCCACTCACCCGTAGGCGACGGGCCGATGATGTAGGCGTTGCCGGCGACGTGGGCGGGCGGCGCTGAGAGATCCTTGTCCAACACGCTCGCCCGAAATCCAGCCGTGGCAAACATCCGCAGGAGCGCATTGAAGAGGAAATCCTGCTGTGTTGCCCCAGCCGGCCACAGGGGTAGCCCGGTTTTCGGTTCGTTGCTCATGCGATGGTCCCTACGAGTGCGAAGCCTGGGCCGGTAATCCGGTTGACGGCCTGAATGGTGATGGTCAGCGTGCCCGTTGCACTGCCAAAGTCAGCGGTCTGCTGTGCGGCCGAATAGGCGAACGGAACTTCGTTGGTCGCGTAGACCTTCGACACGCTGGCCTTCGTGATCGTGATGCGGAAGCCGTTGAAGTAGGCCGACTGGTATGGAACGGCTGTTGTGCCGAGACGGGCCCGCGTCACACAGTCAATCGTGATGTTGTTGGACGTATCGCGCGTGCCGGTGAATGCCTCTGGCGTCCACTCGTGTTGGCAACGCGGCGGCGTCCAACTCACGATGTCATAGCCGGTGCCAGGCGCCGTCCCGAGCGTGATCGCGCGAAGTCGAATCACCCTGTCAGCCCATTCCGGAGGCAACTCGAAGAAGACTGGCGCGTTGAGCAAGACGAAACGCTCCGCATCGCCGTGAGTCGTTGGCTTCGTGTGCAATCGGCCGCGCGCCAAGCCAGTCAGCGTGTAGTCACCATCGCCAAGGTCGGTCGCGGTCTGGAACTGGATCAGCTCGTCGCCGATCATTGCGGCGTTCGACTCGGCGAGGATCTCCTCGAAGGTCACGGATGAAAGCTGTCCCCTGACGTGCACACTGACTGTCGCGCCTGGGTCGAAGTAGTACGCAACCGCCGTCGACAGCGATGACGTGAGCGAACCAATAACGCTAGCGCGCGTGACAGTCGGCCCCGTCAGCCAGGTCAACCCATCAAGCGAAGCCTGAATGACCGCGCCAGGCCAGTTGTCCAGTAACCCGCAACAGGCGACATACAGGCCGAATTTATCGTCCTGGTCGCGAAGCGGCGGCAGGTTCATGACTTCGAGCAGCGTCGGTCCCTTCAACCCCGAGTTGGGGATCGTCGGGGGCGTTGCTGCGACACCTACTGCAACGGAGCTGTATCCGCTCACGCGGTCATAGACGGCCTTCCAGCGTACCTCGCCATCGGCGTACGTCGCCTCTTCAATCAACCAGCGCTTGCTCTTGTAGGTGAAGCAGTCGCTCGGGATGTACTGGCTGAACTTCTCAGGCAGCGGGATCTCGATAACCCCCTCCGCCCGATTCCATGCCACGTTGAGCATGATCTCAGCCTTGCGCTTCGTGTGATCCTTCTTAAACGGGATCGGCAGCGCGACAGACACTTCACCGACCGCTCTCACATCCGGCGTATACCGCTCCGCCGTCTGTGGCGTCGGGGTGTAGTTGGCGTCTGGATCAGGCACCACGAAATGCACTTTCTTGGGGAACTCGATTGGCTGCGGGGTCGTCGCCGCGTCGTCATCGGACTGTTCCAGCAGATCGTCATCAGTGATGGTGACGGCGATCGCGCCGCCACGCTTCACGCACTTGATCTTCCCATCCGCTTCCGGAGTGTCGTAGAAGAAAGGCTGCTGCGTCGGCCGGATGGAATCCGCGACGGTGCCGCCAGTGGCCACGAGATAGCCAGGGATGATGTCCGTCGACAACGCGGTAGCGTCCAAGCGCGAAGCCGGAAGCCGTGCGCGTGCGGCCTGTGCTTCGATGACGCTCTGCAGCGTCACGTCCGTGGCCTGCAACGTGGAGAACGGAGGCGCAGTCAGTTGGTAGACACTGCTGACGGTTACCGGGTAATTGATCCCATAGGTAAGGCCGGCTTCGATCTTTCCGTCCGTCACGGCCTGGTTGTAGGCGGCCGTCCAGTAGGCAGAAGAGCTGTAGTTGGGATCGCCAAGCGCCAGAACTGGGCCAAGCTCATAGTGCAAATACGTCCGGGTCGGATCGGATCCTGTCAGGGTTGCGACAGCGAGAATCTTGAACGTACCGCTTAGCGGCGTGTAGATCAGCTGATTGCTGATCGATCCATCCGGCATGACGTAGTAGCCAGGCGCTTCCGGGATAGGCTCGCCGATCGGAACAGGCGGAAAGCGCTTGCGCGTTACCGTGATGCAGAGCGGGTAGATACCTTGAGCGGTGGGACCGCTGCAGTAGACGATCTGGAGAAGCTCACTATGTGGGGTGGTGTCCTGACGAACGACCATGCCATTACAAACTCCGAGCCATAGCCCGTTTGTTGACGTCAATGGGCACGTCGCGTTCGGTGCAGCATTGACCCAGCCGAGCTCAGGCTCCAGCCACTGATAGAGCAGCATCACGGATTCGAGGTTTGTGGCGTCCGGCTGCTCTGCGACGAAGTCGAACGTCACGGTAGAAGACGTATACGCACCCACACTCACGCCAGAGCTGGCGACATACCCGATGTAGTTGGATGGGCGCCCAAGCACGTTGGGGCCACTTTCGCCAAGGCCGCTTGCCTTGATGTTCGCGGCCCAGTCCTGAACGGCCTGTATCGAGTCGTAAGCAGGAGAGGTGACACCAGCGCCTGACCCTGTCACCCAATAGCCGGTAAAGGTGTAATCCAACTCCCCACTTGCGAGCGGCCAGTGCGAATTGCTGAATCGGGAATACAGGCCCGCCGCCAGCGTGGTTCCGCCAACGATCGCGCCCTCGATGCCAACGGCAACCGGCTCGACTTCCCAGACGCTCGCCGCGCCACGCGTTTGCGTTACGTCGTCATCCTCAACGACGAAATAGGCGAGCCCGCGGAAATAGGGCGTATTGCCGACGCCGTGAATCGCCTCGAGCGCTGGATCCGGATTCTGAGTTTCGTTGCCGAGATAGACGCGCAACGTGCCAGACCAACTGGCGGTCTTGGCGCGGACAGCGAGGATGTAAGCCGACCGCTCGCCGGCAGTGGCGCCGGCATAAGCGGGGAATTCCGATTCGATGGTTCGGTCGTATACGACCTCGCCGTTGCGCAGGATCTTCTGGATGCCGGCAATCGGCCCCTCGCAGACGCCGAATGCCGAGGTCAGCAGGAACTTCTCGGACTGGACGATCGGACCGCCCTTGCCCTGCTGCTGCTCGACGATGATCTTTCGGGCCTTCAGCTCGCCGTCGATGATGTTGCACTTGAACCGCTGGGGCTTGCCGTAGATGACCGGGATCGGGATGCCAGCCTGGCTGGTCTGCCGCTGTGCGTCGCCGATGCTTGGTGCCTTGATGACGTCAGGGTCTACGGCGCCGCCGATGGCAGAGCCGATCATCCAGCCCCACTGCGCGCCCTGCGGTCCGCCGAAGTAGAAGCCGACTACTGCGCCGACTACGCCGCCAATGGTCGAGCCGCTCATGCTGCGACCCTCCAGGCTTCAACAATCAGCGCACGCCAGTCGTCCGACAGTCCATGCTCGATGACGCGGCCACACGCTGCGCCCCCTGGCGCGAACGAGTAGCAATGAATCAAGCCAAGGCCGTAGTCCGGATGTGGCGTGACGATCGCGACGTGGTTTTCCTCGCCGGTCCATTTCATGGTCACGATCATTCCCGGCTCTAGTTCTGCAATCGGTACCGGCTGCCCAAGCTGGGCGATGATTCCCGCGCGCAGGCGTTTGTTGTGGGGCGTGCGGCCGTAGTCGATTCGGTCCTGATGCACGTCAACGCCCATCAGGCGGAGCGATAGGACTACGAGGCCGAGGCAATCCATCGCATCTGGGCGGCGCCCCTGGTGTCGCCATTTCGCACCCATGAAGGTGCGCGCCGCTTCCCAAAGCTTCATCCGCCACCCACGCTCAGAGTGTTGGCTTCGCTGTCGGGGATGTACGGCTCGGCGCGGAAGTTCGGCCGGTTGTTGTACGTCTCGCAGCTGTTGTGGCCTGACCATGCCTTGGTGCAATCGCGGCGGATGCGAAACGTGTCACCAACCTGGACCGGGTACTTCGTGAGGTTGCGCAGCGCCACAACACCGCCAGAGGCGAACGATTCGATCTCGCGTGACATGCCGGCATTACCGCCGGTCAGCCACTCGACGACGCCAGGCGCGAAGTAGTCGGCCGCTTGCGCAAGCGCGGACGCGGTGAAGTCCCGCGTGACCTCAGCACCTATGGCCGTAACGGTGCCGTTGACCCACTCGCCGGCGAGAGCGAATTTGCACGGATAGCGTTCGTCGCCAACCTGGGAACCGAAGCCGGCCCGGCACGTCTTCAGGTACGGCACGTTCGCCGCCGCCTGCTTCAACACCTGCGACCAGCTACGCTGCTCGATGCCGATCAGGCCACCCGGGAATACCTTGACCTCACCGATCAAGCCAGACCCGAAGATCTCTCGGCGGCCAGCGGTCAGGTCGTTGTAGTTGACCTCGAAAACGACGAACTCGATGCCGGAAAGATCACCGCGATCGATCATCGCCTCCGTGATGCCGGTGTTCGGCCACGTCGGTTGCTCCTGCAGGGATCGCGCCTCAGCATTGTCCACGGACAGATCGGACGTGGCCGCAAACTGCGACAGATCGATACCGGTGTGCGCGTGGTAGGTAAGAGACCCCGCGCCGTCGCCGAAATCGAACGCGATGTCTCGATCGAGCCCCGTCAGGCCGATGTAGGAATTGTCACGTAGCGGCCCGATGCGCATGCAGAAGGCAAGCGTTGTCGCTAGTAGCGCCTTGTGCGTTACCAGTTGGGCAGGAATGGTTTTGGGCATTGCCTATTCGCCGAATACTTCGATCAGCTCGACACTTCCGTTGACAAGCCGCTTGTTGCCAGAGGCCTGATCAATGGACATGGGGATGTAGTCGCTGTTGAATCGGACTGGCACGCGAAATTCACCAGTGCACGTCAGCGGCGCTCCGGGGGTCCAGGCGGTTGAAGGCGTAAAGAGGCCAGTAAGGGGGTCAGTGATGCCAGGCTTGAGAACGCCGCTCTGGAACATCGTGATCCGCTTCGGCTTCGTGATTGGCCTGACGCGCGAAGCCGGTCCGAATGCGTAGGTCTTCGTGATCTGCACCGGCGTGGTTCCGCTCGGTGCAGGCCCTATCGATTCGGCTTCCAGCTTGTAGTCCAGCCAGTCTTTCACCAGGAACGAATGCAGCTGCGCCCACATCGCCATGTGTGCATTCTTGATGTAAAGCAAATAGGCCACGTCGGTGACGTTCTGAAATGGCAGAGTGAAGATGTGCTGTGCCAGTGATGCATCGGCATTCCGCCTCTCGTGCCTATTGCGAAGCTGGCGGATCCGAGTGTTTCCACTCGGGCCCGCCTGCCATCCGTAGGTCGGGCAGATATCAAGCTCGACGTTGTAGAAGGTCATCAGCGGTTCCTCGATGCGGCCCGCTGGGTTTCAAACGCAAGCCTGGCGTTCTTCTGAGATTCGGTCCTGGCGTCGTATGGGGCCGCGTAATGGAAGTGATTGGTCTGGCTGATGCCACCCGCGCCGCCGTTCCGCATAGGGCGAACAACTCCGTTTGTCCCCGCGGGCATCATCAGGAGCTGCCGATTGCGGACCTGTAGCATTTCCGGCCAGCCGCCCTCATTCACTTCGTAGAACTTGCCACCGAGTACCGGGCCGCCATTGGCGCGACCACCACCGAAGATGGCGCCGAGGAGTGATGTGAACCAGCCACCGCCAGACGCGCCACCCGAAGCTGCAGCTCCGCCACCACCACCGGAGCCACCGCCGCTTGAGAACGCACCAAACAGCGCGCTCAGCCAACCGCCTCCACTCGTCCCGCCGCCGGTCGTTCCCTGCTGCCCAAACAGCTGCTCGATCCAGCGCTCAGCGATCATTCGCGTGATCTTCGCCGCCATGTCATCGAAGAAGTCGCTTAGGGCTTCCTTCGCGGATTTTGCGCCAGTGACGAACTCAACCAGTGCGTCAGATGCTCCGGACCGGAAGTCGTCCATCAGGCTGATCTGATCGCCTACCGCCTTTGCCTGCTCATGCAGTTGGTGATTGGCTTCGATGATCGACTGACCGAATGCAGAGTTCGCATCGACGCCGGCGTATTTCAGCTTGTTGTACGTGTCCTGGTACTCGGCGCTCTTCCCGAGCAGATCGATCTCGGATTGAATGTCCTTCAGAACGTTGCCGACGCGTTCCTTGGTTTCCTCGAGCTTCTTGGTTGCCTCTGCCTCTTTGGCGAGCTGGTCAAGCCGCTCCGCGCCCGCGAGCAAGTCGGCCTTCTTCTCTTCACTCAGCTTGGATAGTTCGCCGTGTTCGAGGTCATACCTGACCTTCGCGGCCTCGCCGGTTTTGCCGAACAGTGCGATCTGCTCTTGCTGCGAACCCTTGAGTGACTCGTAGGCCTTCTGCAGCCGTTCGACCTCTTGCTCAGCCTCTGATTTCTTCCCAGAAGAGTGCTTTGCCGTTCCGGACTTGGCGCTTTCCCCCTTGCCGGAAAGGAAGTCAAGAAGCTTCTGCTCTGCCTCTGCCTGGCGCTTCATACGCGCCTGCACCAGGAGCAGATCGCGACCTTGCAGTAGCTTTCCGCCGCCGCTGGTTACGTTTGCCCAAGGGTCAATTGTTTCCTGACCACGCTTGGCGTTTTGGGTCTCCCCGGTCAGCGCACCGCGTACACGTGCCGCCGATTCCTTGAAGCTGTCCAGGCTCTTGCCAATGCCTGAAATATCGATCCGGCCTATCGCCGAAATCATGCCGAAAGCAGATTTTGCTGACTCATAAAGGCCGCCGAACAAGTCTTTGACGTCCTGAATGGAGTCGGCGAAGAACTGGAAATCTTTTTCTGTGGCCTTTGCCTGATCACCGATCCATTTGATGATCCCGCCTGACTCGTTTCCTTCCTTCGTGATCTCAGTGAACTTTTCCACCAGGTCGGTCAAGACCGGAAGCAACTCCGCGGCAAGCTGAAGGAAGAACGCCTCTGCTGTCGCTTTGAGGTCACTGAGCTTGTCGTTGAACTCATCGGCAGCGGATAGCGTGCCCTGAGACAGTTCGATCCCGAGTTCACGCGCGCGATCCTGCATCTTCTGCAGGCCGTCACCACCCTGATTCAGAAACTCAAGCAGGTCAGTACCCGACTTTCCGAACAACTCTTGGGCCAGCGCCGCTTCCAGCGTCTCGTTGTTGAGTTTCTTGAAGCCATCCGCGATCTCTGGCAGCAGATCTTCCAGAGACCTTAGATTTCCCTCCGCATCTTTGACATCGACGCCGAGCGCCTTGAACAGTCCGGCTTGCTGCGACTTCGGGTCCAGCGCCTCGGCCATGTTCTTGGCCAGCTTCTTCAGGCCGATCCCGAGCGCATCGATGTCGGTGCCGGTCTGGCGAGCGGTATAGGCCCAGCCGCTCAGCGTCTCAGCCGACACACCCAGGCGCTGGTTGAAGTCGTTGAGCTTGTCGGCGAAATCAATCGCGCCCTTCAGGCCGTCGAAGACCGCATTTACGGACAGGAATCCGGCCGCGAATCCGGCAAGGCCTGCGCCGATGGTCTTGAACGAGCCTACGAACGCCTTCTCGATCTCCTTTGCTCGTTTCTGAGCTACGCGCGCAGCACGCCCCGCATCTGTCTCGAACCGCCCCGTATTCATCAGCAGGTCGATGAAGAGCGACCCGAGCGAGCGAGAGGCCATTATTCGGTGTCCTTCAGGAAGCCGCGCACGATGTCCTCTTCCGAGGGTTCGGGTTGGCTATGGAACGGGAGGAAATCGGCGATGCCTGGCGGCTTCTTGAAACGGTTCAAACCCACGACGTGGGCGATCAGCGCGGCCGGCCTGTCGTACATCCGCACTGGACTCAGCGGCCCGTGTTTGGCGGTGTAGGCGCGATACATGGCGACATCCGCATAGAGCAGCGTCGCCTGAAGCTGGGAGGGAGGACGGCCGAGTGCGAGTGACAATTCCACCCACCACTCGTCGTCCGGTGTCAGTTTGGGCCTTCGCCCTCGTCCGCGATCTTGTTGATCTTCAGCGCAGCAGCAGTCAACGGCTCCGCCACTTCCTTACGCAACCTGCCGACCTCTTCGATCGTGAAGCGATTGCCTTCGTCGTCTTCGACGGTTTCAGCAACCAGCATCGACAGAGGCGCCACGCCTTCAGCGCGGGCCTTCAGATGCAGGTTAGTCATCTCCAGGAAGCCGAGCTTTCGCACGAACAGTGTGAGCTGCGTGCCATCGGCGCGAGGCACCAGAACCGGTTCACGCTCGTCGACGTACGCGGCGCTTCCGACATTGATCTTGCCCATTTGAATTTCCTTTGCAGACGGGAGCCGGCGGCATGCCCACGGCTAAACAGGCAGAGGCCGCCGGACCCGAACCGCGTAGCCGTTCAGGTAAAGCCGTTGTGTTGGGGTTGGATCAGGCCTTCCAGGCCGGCGTGATCAGGTCGGACAACTGGACGCTGATCTGCGAGGTCACCGGAGCGCCGGGCTGCAGGTCAAACGGATAGTCGGAGACATACCCGTTGAACAGCAGGAAGGTGCGATCGGCCGGCGCGGAGATCATGTACTTCAGCGTCGCGGTTGCCGCAGCACCGCTGCCGCCACCGCCACCGGTGAAGCCGACTGCCGGCGCCGAGGTGTAGCCCGTGCCGGCATTGGTGACTTCGATCGCCACTACGACACCGTTCTCGACAACCGCGGTCGCCGCGGCGCCGGTACCGACGCCACCCGTGAAGGTCACGCCCGGGACGGAGGTGTAGCCGGTGCCGCCACTGGTGACGGCGATCGACTTGACGCCCTGCGTCGTGCTGGGCGCGCTGGTGCCATCGGACAGGCCTAGGGCCCAGTCTACCTTCGTGCCGGCCTTGTAGAGAGCGTGCAGCTCCTTGTGGCCGAGGTAGGTCGGATCGGGGTCGATGCTGAACTGGGCGGTGCCAGGCGTGATCAGTCCGGCGATGTACTCGCGAACGTCCTTGTCCAGGCAGGTCGTTTCCGCCTGATCGCGCGAGCCGCCGAGGCCCGTCAGGTTCTTGAAGCACTGGATGCGGATGAGGGCGCCACCCGCGGTCATGTACCAGAGCTTGGACAGCTGGCTCTTGAGCGCCATTGCGGTTCTCCAAAAGAAAAAGCCCGCAATGCGGGCCGGGGTTACTCGCGGGGAGCGAGAAGGTTTAGCGAACGGTCTCCAGACGAGACCAGTCGATGAGGTAGCCGTACCGGTTGGTTTCCGGATCGCGGCCGACACTCTGGTAGTTGTTGACGATGCCGGCCTGTTCCAGCACCAGGCGCAGCGCCTTGGCCACGGCGCTGACCGACGAAACCGAGTCGCCCCAGACGTTGAACTGGATCCGCTCGTCGTCGATCTCCGGAGAGTCGTCGACGTTGTTGTCCGGGACTGCGCTGACCAACTGGTGGGCTACGTATGGCACAGCCACGTCAGCCGGCGACTCTCCGAACGGGTAGATTCGGACCGGCGTACCCAGCAGCGTCCGTAGCGTTGCCACATCGAGCAGAGCGAAGAGGTTGGATGGATACACGTCAGCGGCCCTTTGCCAACTTGGCGGCGATGCGATCGATGCCCGTTTTCAGCGTTTCGATGATCACGTTCAACGCAGCCTCCTTTTTGCCTTCGAAAGCTGGGCGCATGAATGGCTCAGCTCGCATCTTTTCGGTCCCGAATTCCTTGAACCTCCAGTACCAGGCGCGTCGCCGAACAATGACCAGGTAACGTTCGTTCGCCCCCGACTGCTGTGGCGCAGGGTCGCGCTTCATCACCAACTCGTTGCGGATGTGCACCTCATCGCCTTCCGAGTCATAGGGCGCCAGGCTCCGCGCCTCGTCGCGAATGACCTTTGCGCCCTTGGCCAAGGCCGCGCGCGCCGGACCGCCGCGCTTGCTGGCGACTTCGCGCGGCAGCTGCTGCAAGGCATTGAGCACGCCCTGCAGCCCCTTCACATCGAAGTCGGCCATGTCAGGCTCCGTCGTTCACGCCGGTCGTGCAGATCAACCGGGTTTCGCGCCGAGCAGTCCGGTCCAGCTCGATGCTACGGATGTTGAACAGCTGACCGTCCCAGACCACTCGCATTATCTGCGTCACGCCAGGCAGAAAGTGGAAGTTGATCCGTGCCGCGATCTCTTCCTGCGGCGCGTTGGCTGCGCGTAACTCGCGCCCCGGGCCGGTAAGCACATCGGCCGGAACGTCGACGGCGAAATCCTGCCACGCCAGCGAGACGCCACCGAACTCGTCGCGGGTCTCGACCCGCTGCTGGATCGTGATGCGATGGCGGAGCTTGCCGGACTTCACGGCCGCACGATCCGGAACGGAAACAGGAGGCGGTCTACGGTCGCGTTCTCGAACAGCTGGTCACCCTGCCCTTCGCGATTCTCGAACAGGTCACCGACGATCAGCAGGATCGCGGAGCGGATCGCCTGCGGCACCGCGCTATCGTTGGCACCGTATCCAGCTTTGAACTGGACCTTGACCGCACCGCTCTCGCTGCGCGTCGCTGGCCAGCTGGTGCCGAACACCGGCGACACCCGACCATGCTCGCCTGGCTCTACCTTGTAAGCGCCCGAGGCCAAGGTCTGCTCGACGCCATTCGTGTCGATGTACTTCACGGAGGTGATCGACAGCAGCGGCGGCAACGGTGGGCAGATCGAACACGCCGGGAACGCATCCAGCGTCAGCTCCCACTCTTGCTCGATCAGCGCGCGGCCGAGGATCCCATCGCGGCCGTCCAGATTCGATACCGCGGCATCGATCATCGCGGTCAGCTTCGCGTCGTGCGCCGACCCGAAGACCTCGACATGGTCGCGTGCCTCGGAAATGGTCACCGGCTTCAATCCAGCCGGCGTGATGAGTCGAAGGCCCATGGCTTGCTCCAAAGCACTGACGACAAGGGCCGGACGAGCCGGCCCTTGCGATCAGTCCTCTGCCTCGGCCTTGGCCGGCTTCTTAAGGGCCTCGGCGTACTTCACCGCAGCCGGGTCGGCATCGAGCACGCCCGGATGCGCTTTGATGACTGCTTCGTCGAACGCCTCGACATCGTCCGGCTTGTAGTTCTTACCGTCGATCTGCGCGTCGGAGAGGACGCGAGCTTTCTTGCTGGCCATGGCCGTTTCCTCGGTTCAGCATGTTGAAACGACGACGCCAGGCCAAAAGCCTGGCGCAATCGCGAAGGCCGCGATCAGGTCGCGGAGTTCTGGTAGTACTTCACCGTCGAGCCGCTCACGTCGAGCAGGTTGCCGCCAGCGCGCTGCCACGCGAGGAAGCCAACCTGGCCGAGCTTCGTGTAGGCCGAATCGGTGAAGCGGAACAGCGTGGCCGACATTACGTCGCGAATGCGGTAGTTGCTGAGGCGGCCGAACAGGATCGACTTGGCGTTCGCGGCCATCACGGCCACGTCCTGGTTGATCCGGATCGGACGGTTCAGCAGCGTGTCGGGTGCACCACCAGGCGAGCCGCTCTCGTAACCCGGGACGAAGATCGGGCGGCCCTGGGTGTCCTTGACCTTGCGAATCACCTTCAAGGACGCGTCGTTCATCATGAAGCCAACACCGGGCGCACTGCGGTACGCGGGATCGATCGAGTGCTCCAGGTCAACGATGTCGTCGTAGATCACCGTCAGGGTCTGCCCCGTGGTGCCGACCTTGCCAGACGCCGCGGCCGTCACGATGCCGCGCGGCTGTGCCGTGCCGGTACCGGTGGTGTAGTACGTGTTCTGGACGCGGGCGAGGCGCTCGGCGAGCAGGTCGACAACAATCTGGTCGATGTTCAACTGCGAGTCCTGCAGCAGTTCGAACGGGACCGCGACGACCTTCGAGCTGAACTTGTAGACGTTCAGGCCCACGGTACCAAAGGCAGCGTCCTGGCCAGTGGCCGTGGTGTTCTCCGGGATCAGCTCGCCGGTGTTGCCCGTGTCATCCATGGTCGGCCAGTTCATCGGGTTGCCCTGCGACGTGCCGAACACGGTGGCTGCATCGCGCATTCCGCCGAAAGCCTTCATGGCCTTGATCAGTTCCGCGGCCACCGAGCTCTCGACGGTATATCCGCCTTCCGCCGGGGTCGTGGTCGACATGGTGTTGCGGACCGACTGCCACTCTTCGGCAGACAGGGCGTTGTCGCCCCCGCGCAACCACTTGTTCAGCAGCGCGTTGCGGACTTCCTGCTGGCCATGGTCAGTGACGACGATGCCCATGTCGCCGACACGACGTTCGGTGTCGAGTGCCATGACCTGCTCCAGCCTGGTGATCTCGGCCTCGATGCGGCCGATCTCTTCCATGTTGGCGTCGTAGGTCTTCTGGTGCTCGGCACTCCAGGTCGCGCCCGGATTCTGCTCGAGGAGATTGCGGGTTTCCTTGGCCAGCGCGGAACGGCGCTCCCGCAGAGCCTGGATCGACTTGCTCATGATGTCCTCCTTCGGACACAAAAAAACCGCCCTGCGGCGGCGTGGTTACGCGCGGGAGCGATTCCTACGCGGTGCTCTTTTCGACTTTCTTGCGATCGGCAAGATCCACGGCGCGCATGCGGTGCGCATGCTCCGCCGCGTAGTCGGGTTCATTCGCCGGCTGGGCTGGTTCGGAGGCCGCGAGTGCGGCCGGAGGGTGATCGTAGGCGGCAACGTTCCAGGCGCTGGCCTTCGCCTTTCCGTCCTTCTCAGATCCGGCGACCCGGTCGGCGAACCCGCGATCCACTGCCTCGGCCGCGGTCATCCACGTCTCGTCGTCCATCCATTGCGCGATCTCGTCGCGATTGGCATTGGTCTTGTGCTGGTAGTCATCGACGATCGAAGCGTCGATCTTTTCCAGCAGAGCCGCCGTTTCCTGCATCGCATGCCGGTCACCTATCGCGATCGTCCAGCCGTTGTGGATCATCATGAAGCTGCCATCGGTCATCTCGACCTCGTCTGCGTGCATCGCGATGAAGGACGCTGCCGATGCGGCCAGGCCGTCCACGTGAGCGATCTTGTGAGCGGGATGCGCCTGCAGGGCGGCGACCATCGCGCGACCTTCGAACACATCGCCACCAGGCGAGTTGATCCGCAGGTGGAGCGTCTTGGCGTTGATTGCCTGCAAGTCCTTGGCGAACTGCTTCGCGGTCACGCCGTCGCCAGTCCACCAGTCGTAGCCGATCACGTCGTAGAGAAAGACCGTTGCTTCGTCATCCTTGGCTTCGATCTTGTAGGCGCGCGGCGCGCTACGATTCAGCGCCAGCAGCCGGGTCAGCCGATTCGTCTGGTTCATCTCTCGTTTCCTTCTTGGTATCGGCCGCTTTCGCGGTTGGCATGAACAACTTGTCGCCGCCGGCGATCGGCGGGAGATTCTTCAGCGCGCGCACTTCGTTGACTGTCATCCAACCCATCGCGCCCGGGCCACCGAGCGCCTTGCCGAAGTATTCGGCCTGGGCCTTGGAATCACCTTCCAGAAGGCCATCGACGTTGAACTCGACGAAGTAGCGATCGAGTCGCGGGAACAACTTTCGGTTCATCTCCTGGGCAAAGCGATGCAGATGCGGCCGCAACGTGTAGCGAACGAATCCCTGCGACATCTGCTCGATGCCGGTTCCCCAGCTGGTGCTCGCGGACGTCTCGCCGATCATGTGCGGTGGTACGCCGAACGCACGCGCGATGTCCACAACCTGGAACTTGCGCGACTCGAGTAGCTGAGCATCCGCCGCAGTCATCGACAGCTCTTCGACGGACAGTCCCTCGGTCAGGACCAGCGGAATCTTGCTGTGCCCGGTGCCGGCGCCATACTTCGCAACCCACGCTTGCCGGAATTCCTCCTGCTGCGTGGACGTCATCTTCCCTGGGATCTTCACCGCGTACTGGATTGACGCGCCGCCGGCGAACGTCTGAGCAGCATGCTCGTCGGCCTTGATCGCGATGCCGATCGCCTGCCGCGCCGCCCAACCGATCACGGATCGGCTGCAAGTCCCGTCGAAGCCAAGGCCAGGGAAATGCAGCACATCGTCCTGATCGACCGTGAAGTACCCCTCCGAACCATCCTCAAGCTGGTCGGTGATCTTGTATCGAAGCCGCTGCCCCTTGCGCGTGATCTCCACCTTGTCCCGGTGAACAGGGATCACCGCCGTCGCCTGAGGCGAGAACCGGCTGGCCCGCACGATGTAGGCAATGCCATCGCCTCGAAGGAGCATCTGCCCGGTGGCAAATTCCCAGAATGACGCCGAGGTGAATAGCGGAGTCGGCTGTTCGTTGAACAGCCACCAATAGGGATGATCGTTTGCCTTTTCGCGCCCGCCTTCAGTACGGCGGTAGAAGCTGCAGGGCGTGGTCGCGATCGCTCCAGCGATCAGGGAGACGCAACGATAGACGGCGGACACGCGCATCGCGGTCCGCTCATTCACGATGGCCCCAGAGTCGGTCATTGATGCGCCGAAGATCTGGCCCATCTTGATGGCATCCGACGACGGCACGTCGTGGTATTCGATCTGCGCCTTCGGGGTAACCGCCTGAACTGCACGGTCGACGGCTACCGCGACGCTGAGACGATCACGCGCGAGTTGTGCGGAGTTTGTCATCAGAGCACCACGAAGCCTTGTTCGATTACGTCGGACTCAACCTCGCCACCGCTGACACCTATCGCCATCAATAGGGCGACGATGTCGTCGATCTTCTCGGTCGAGCGTTTCTTGTCGGGCGCCGCGTTGAGGTTGGCGTCCTTACGCGCGACCAGGTTGGCCGCGCACCATGCGAGCACCGGGTCACCGCCGTGTGCCAGGCGCTTGCCAACGTAGGCGCGCTCTAGCTCTTGCATTGCCGGGTGGTACGACTTCGGGCCCTGAACGAACTCGATCATCGGCACCTCGGCCTCGATCAACCGCGACGACAGCTCGGTAGCGTTCCACCGGTCGAACCCGATGGACTGCACGTTGAACTGCTCGACAGCTTCGAGCACCGCCTTCTCGATGACGCCGTAATCCGTCACCTCGCCTTCGGTCTGCTCCAGATACCCAGCCGCAACCCAGCCGGCATACGGCACGGTCCCACGCTCAGTGCGTTGGGCCACGGCTGCCGAAGGAACCCACCGGCGGCCCCATGTCAGCATCAGATCGCCCACCTTCCAGACGAGCCGGAAGGCCGTCATGTCGCGCGTGCTGGCCAAGTCGAGACCGCCCCAGCACGGCACGTCGCGCAGCGCAGCCAGGTCGACAGCGCCGTCGCAGGCCTTCCATTTCGGCAGCAGGATGAACCCGTTCGCCGCCGATGCCGGACGGTTGAGACGCTTGATCTGGAACTCGGCGAGCTTGGAAGGCATCGCCTTCGCCTCGACCGCTTCCTTCCGGATCGCTGCGAGCAGGTGCGGGTTCGCATCCGCCAGCGGGTTCGCCTTCACCCAGGCCGACTGGTCGAAGTCCCCGTCGTTGTCGTCGACCGCGAAGAAGACTGCGAGGAAATGATCAGCGGTGTCGCCGAACAGTCCTTCGAGCAGCTGCTTCGCGAACTGCCGGATCTCGCCCCACGGCCCCGGGTTCGTGTAGCCCTCGGTCGTGGTGTACAGGAACAGCGGGTTACTGCGCGCGCCGGCCGCGGAGGTCAGCACATTGAGCAGGTCCGCCGTCTTGTGCGCGTGGATCTCGTCGAGGCCGACGTGCGACGGATTCAGACCGTCCTGCGTCGAGGCCTTGGCGTGGATCGGTTTGAAGCTGGCGCCGGTCTCGACCCGCGCGATGGACTTCGCGAAGGTCTCCAGCCCGAACGCCTCGCGCAGGTCGGATGTCTTCTCGACCATCCGCTTCGCGACGTTGAAGATGATCGAGGCCTGCGGGAACGTCGTCGCCGCGCTGATCACCTGCGCGCCCTCTTCCGGCTCGCAGCATTCGCAGTACAGCAGGATGCCGGCCGCGAGGGTCGACTTCGCGTTCTTGCGCGCCACCGCGAACAGTGCCGAGGTAAAGCGCCGCGGATAGAACAACGTCCCGTCAGCCAGCCGGATCGCGCCGGTAGCCTTGCGGAACCCGAACAGCTGCACGACAAAGAAGACGTGCGAGGGATGCAGGACGATGTCCGGCGTGTCCCATTTGCCCTCGACGTGCGGCAGCGATTCGAGGAACCTGCACGCATCGTTCGCATGCCAGGCGTCGAACTTGAACCAGGAGCCACCATTACCGGCTCGCTTCAGGTCATCGAGGAACCGCTTCGCACCGAGCCGCAGCAGGCGGCCGAATCGTTTCCCCTTCTTGTCGGATACCGCCTCGCGTGCGTACGCGGTGGCGATCGCGACATAGTCCCGCTCTTCAGGCGGGGCGCTTGCCGATGCCGGCGAACTTGTTCCCCGGTTTCGTGCCTTCGCCATTCGCCCTCACCTTGCCCTGCGCCACAGGCGTCAGGCCGAAGTCATTTGCCAGCGCCCTGTACTGGGCGACCATGTGCCCAGTCGGCGACTCGCCGGCGGCGTAGAGCTGGCAGATCTTCCCGAAGAGGGCGCAGAGGACGCCGAGCGTCGTCAGCCCTGCCTCGGTCAGCAGCTTGTTCGCGTGCAGGATCGGCGCCAGGCGCTTCCACTCCTTGATCGCGTGCGCGTTCGGCAACCAATCCGGCGCCTCCGGGATGGCGTCAACGAGCGGAAGCTCGACAGCCGGCGGTGCCGCGCGATCAGGACGGTCGGTACCCGCCACGGCCTTCAGGTGCGATGGCTTGCGGGGCCCGGACATGGGTCAAAAACCTGTTTTCCTGATCTGACGGTGTGAAAATTTGGCTGGGCGCACGTATCGCGGAGAGTCGGTCCTAGACTTTCGACCTCCCCCTCCCGTCAGTCGTCCTGGCCTTCATCATCGAGGCCGCCGCCATGGCCTTGCGGCTTCTGGTCGGCATCTTCCTTGTCTGCTCTATCTGCCATCAGGTCAGCCACGCATGCGGTGAGCTGGGCCACGCTGTTGGTCAGCGCCCTGTTGCTGTCGATCAGCGCAATGAGCAGGTCGCGGTCTTCCTGTTGCAGGCTCATGGTTTGATGCCTCGGTCGAGGTACTGTGCCGCGAGCCTCAGTACATCAGCCCGGTCAGCGAAGTAGCCGAGTCCACGGTTGCAGCTCAGGCAGAGCAACCCACGCACCACCATTCGGCCATCGGCCTCAGCTGCGTGGTCGTGATCGACTGCGAACCTGCCGCGACCGCCAGGCTTGTCCGTACCGCAGATGGCGCATCGATGCCCTTGTGCAGCGAGCATCCTCTCGTATGCCTCAGCAGTCAGGCCGAACTTCTTCACCCTGCTGTTGAGCACCTTGTCAGGGTTGGCCTTTGCCCATGCTGACGTTACCGCAGCCTTCCGTTCCCGATTGGCGGCGGTCCATTCCCGAGAGCGAGTCTTGATTGCCTCTCGGTTCTTCTCGTACCTGTTGCGCCGGTGTTGTGCCAAGCGATCAGGATTCTCTTTGCGCCAGCGACTCGCACCTTGATCGCCCAGCCATCGCCGGATGCTTGCAGTCGTGGCAGATGCGGACGCCAGCCGTTGATTGCCCCTCAGCCATGCTTGCCCTCGACCTTACGGTTTCCGAAGCCGCCATCTTCCGCAGCGGTTTTGCGACTATGGCACGGAGCACATAGCGGCTGAAGGTTGGTTGGATCGTTGTTGCTCGGGTCGCCGTTGACGTGGTCGACGTGGTTCGCCGCGCGGGTGTAGCCCTTCGAGGCGCAGATGCGGCACAGCGGTTCAGCGGAAAGGACGGACGAACGGATCGCCCGCCATGCCGCGCTGTTCGTGGCCAGCGTGCGGCGTGCCTGCCTGCTGATCTCGTGCGGGCAATGCCGACGCGCTGCAGGCGCGAACGGCCGGTGCTTCGGCGCAGCCTTCGGCATCAGAGCTCCCAGCCGTACAGGACCAGGACGATCGCTTTGGTCAGCAGGTTGAAGTCGTAGCGCTTCTTCACCGGATCGCTCCTGTCTCAGCCTTACCGCGAACGCACCTGCGCTCGCCCTGCCATTCCTTCCGGTCCGTGGTGATCACGCCCAGTGCGTCCGATGCCCAGCGCCAGATCCCCTTCGCCCAGTCGTCCGTCAGAGTCACCGGCGGCGTGGGCGGGGTCGTGACCTGGCTGCTCGGTGTGACGAGGCAGTCAGTCACCAGAGGCGGCGTTGGCTTGATCGACTGCGGAACTGAGGTCTGGCAGGCCGTCAGGGCGACGGCAGCTGCCATCAGCAGGAAGGCGATCGATTGCTTCAGCGCGTGCACGGGTCTGCTCCTGGGCCTTGCGGACATCCTTCCGGGCGTCGGCCTTAGTGGTGGTGGCGACCTTGTCCAACTTCTTGTCGCGCGTGCCTTCCTCCTTCCGGAGTTCGAAGTTCGCCTTGCCGGTGTTGGTCGCCTGCTTCAGGTCGCACCGGGGCGCAGCGCCGGCGAGACGCCAGCCGAGGAACAGCGCGATCGCCAGCAGCACCGCATTCGCGATCAGCGATATCTGCAGGAACGAGAGCTTCATGGCGCGAGTCGCTTCCGTGGCAACGGCCTGGGCGGCTGCTCGGGCTTGTGCTGCTGGATGAAGCGGCCGACCAGCGCCAGTACGGCACCGACGCGCACGGTCCACTTCGCCGCCTCGGGCATTTCGTCGAACGCACCGAAGCCGGCCAGCAGGTTGTAGAGGTCCGGCAGCGCGCCCAGGCAGGCGATCAGCCACGTGGAGTAGAACCGCCAGCCGTCGCGCCAGTTGTGGATGAGCTGCATCGGTCAGCCTCCCTTGAAAGCGCCGTGGATGGCGGTCGAGCGCAGCCCGCTGCGGACCAGCTCTTCGGTGAGCGTTTCGAGCTTGGCCGTGATCGGCTGGATCAGGTCGCGGATCTCGTTCTTGGTCGGGTACTGCGAAAGCTGGCGTGCCAGGTTGAGCTCCTGCACGGCGATGGCCTTGTCGATCTTAGCCGTCTCCAGGCGAATCTCGGCGAGCTGCCGATCGAAGTTGTCCTTGGTGGTTTGCATGGCACGCAACCTGTCCTCGCGCTCTTTGGCGAGTGCGTCCCTTGCTTCGTCAAGGCGCCCGGTGAGCCACCGCATGATTCCGACGGTGTGCATGACCAGCACGATAACCAGCCCAACGAGCTGCAGGAAGAAGGTTTCGCTCACGGCGTCCGGGCCTCGTGCTGGATGGGGTCAGGTGCCGCCGTGGCGCCGGTAGGCGCTGGCGAGCTTGGTGTCGTAGCGGTTCTCGGCGTAGCGCGGGCCGTTGTAGCCATGGGCGAAGCCAGGCCAGTCGCGGCGCTGCAGTTCGTCGTCCAAGTGGCGCGCCTTCACGTAGGCGACGAAGGCATCGAGCTGGGCGCCCTCGCCCTGGTACATCGCATTGACGAAGGCCTGCACCGAGTCGAAGCCGCAGAGCCGGTAGTTGAAGCCCATGATCTGGAACCGCCCCCAACTGGCCGACTTGAGCGCGGCCATGCGGTCGAGTTCTGCCGCCTCGGCCAGGCGGTCGTGCTCGCCGGCACCGGTGCGGGCGTACAGCGTCCGGTTCCACTTGCGCGATGAAATGCGCGGGTGGCTGGTGGTGAAACGCTGGCCGGTGAAAGCACCGAACTGGTGGGCCTCGAACAGGATCTTGGGGCGGCCGTCCGGCAGGAAACCGGCGCCGGCGGACTCAACGGTGTCCACGGCCTTGATAGCCGCGACGCTGCACCGCAGTGCAGCCGCCGCGCGGGCGAAGTCGGTTCCGGTGAGCGGCATCATGGGTGTGGTGCTCTCCGAACCATGGAACCCGGCCGGCCGCCGTTCCCGAAAGACCGACTGACGAGGCGCCTCCCCCACGAAAGCGGGGCGACCGGCCGGATGGTGGTAGCAGCGGTTCGATTCGAACGGATGACCTGCGGCTTAATGAGGCCGCCGAGATTCCGCTTCTCCACGCTGCTGAACTTTCTGCTGCGTGCCGGACGCCACCGCGAGGGTCTTACCCGGCATATCCACCTAGGGGCGACGCAGCATTTCGATTCCCCGAAACACAAAACCCCCGCAATGGCGGGGGCCCTGGGGCAATTCCCGTGGTTACTTGCCTGCCGGTCGCTTGTCCAGACCGTTCTCTGCGAGGAGCTCTGCCACGTCGTCAACGTGCAGGCAATCCACCATGCAGGCGTAGTCGTTCGGCGGCTGGATTGCCGCGATGTTCCCGTTGCAGTAGTCGTTTCCGGGTGTCGCGCTGTGCAACACACCGTAGGAGACGACCTTCCCGCCCTCCAGCTTCACGATTTTGTCGCCGTTCTTTGCCTCGCGGCCGTTCCGATAATGCATTTCGAATTCCTCGGTGGCTGAAACGAAAAAGCCCCCGGCTTCCGCGCGGGGGCTTCTATGTCATCGTGCCTGAAAAGATACCCGTCTGAGTCAGACTGTCAACGGGTTTTCGGGACGCAATGTTCAGGCGGCGCGCGCATACCCGATAAGGACGCCGCGAACGAACTCAAACCCCAGATCGTGCTCGACGAAGTACTTTGTCCGTGACACCGGCTTGAGCGCTTGGTCGTATCGCTGAAGCATCTCGTTCGCGATCTCCACTCGCTCCACGCCTCGCCTTCCAATCCCGCAGTAATAGGCCCGCATGACCGTGGCCCGGGTAAGGTTTGACCTTGCCAGGTCGGCAACTATGTCCTCGATCTGCTGGCATTCCGGTGGCACGTGCACTGGCTTGAAGCCGGTGACACGCGGGGGCATCTCGCCGCGGTGTTCGATCAGAACCTGCAGGCGATCCTTGGAACGGTGGCCCAGGTATTCGCAGTCGCGATGAAGGGCGAACTCCCTACCCCAATCATTGAGCCTGGCGCTGACGTAGACCCCGAAGCTGTCGATGTTGTGCCCCATGCCTCCCCCTATGCCGCCTTGTCTCGCATCTGCTCGCTCGCGTAGAACACGTCATCCCTGAAGTCGGCCAGCGTCACCTCGCGGGTGTACGTTCCAATCTCAACAACATGCCTATGCCGGTCGAGGCTCTGACGATCCCAGACGATGCTGCGCCCCCTGGTGAGGCACAGCGTGCGCTTCCGCATGGGCGGCATCTTCGTAAGCGCCACCCAGGCCTCTTCGATCTGCAGTTCCAGCGCCTCGCTCATGCGGCTCGCCTTCCGACCTGCTCGGTCAGTTCCGACCAGAGCGCGATCAGCAGAGCGTCAGCGCGGCCAACATCCTTCTTGCGCTTGAGGTGGTCGGCGATCTCAGGGTAACGCTGCAGCACCATCGTCCGCGCCGCGTCCTTGTCGCAACCGGTAAGGCGTAGGTACTTCTTCCAGGTCTGAGGCGGCACCTCGATGAAAGGGATGCCGAGCGCGCCAATCACGCCGCGCGCGGTGCCGTCCGCTTGACCAAACCGGAAGCCCGAGGTAACGCCCTGCTTCGGCAGCGCATTGACCTGCTCGAACACCGCGATCACGTACGAGCCGGGGTGCGCTGCAATCAGCTCACGCACCGCCTTCGATAGCGAGAAAGGATCGACCTGCTCCCCGCCCGCCTTGCGGGTCGTGGTCGGCATGTCGATGAAGCCGGCAGGCTTGCCGTCAGCGAGCGCCGCGACAGCGCCGGTCTGGCCAGGGTCGACGCCGAGTGTCAGACGCAGGGTCATGACAGGAGCCTCCCGAGCACCAAGCCACCCGCCAGGACGATGCCTACAAGGATGATCATCATCCCGAAGCAGCCCGCAAGGAAACCTCCGTTGCCATTCCTGAGGTCATCGTCGAAAAGGAACGCGAGAACAATCGCCACTACGACAACTGCGACAGGGATGGCCCAGAAACCGATGGTTATGGTCATGATCAGGCCGCCTCCTGGCGGGCGAGTAGTTCGTTCTGGTAGGTCAGCAGCTGGTCATCGCTGCCGTAGGTCTCGCGGAACTTGCGGGCGTGTAGCGCGTAGCTCGGGCCGTAGGTCCGCAGTCCGAGGTCGGGATTGCCGAAGGCATTGGCGCCGCGGTGGTGCCAGCTGCAGAGCCCGATGGTGAAATCGTGGCCGCGACGCTTCTGGCCATGCCTTCCGCCGATGGTCAAATGATGAATATCTGCATGGCGAAAGAGTCCATTCGTTCGGCAAACGATGCAGCCAAGTTCTTTGATGGCAACGAATCTCGCCCGTTGCGCCACTGTTGGCGTGCCAGTAGACCGTCCGATCTTCATGCGACTCGCTTCCATGTCTTGCCACGCGCGATTTGCGTGATTGCGGTATCGCTGACTCCGTATTTGTCCTGAAGTCGCTTCATCTCCCCGTCGGGCAGCCTCCCGCTACTGCGGAGCTGCGCATACTCGGCTCGCAGTTCTGCAACCTGCTCCTCTGACAGCGTTGTCATGTGGTGCCGCTGCCCAGTTGGCGGATTTCCCAGCCCGGCCCGGAAGCAATGCCCCATGTTCTCGGAGTGAGTCACGTACTCCAGGTTGTCGGGCCGGTTGTTCTGTTTGTTGCCGTCCTTGTGGTTGACCTCTTTCCCATCGGGGCGAGGCCCGATGTACGCGGAGGCGACGAGCAGGTGCACGCTGCGCGATTTGCCGTGGCAACGCACCCTGAGATACCCGCGACCGTTGTCGGCTGGCTTGAGCTGATGCAGCTTTCCGCGCCAACGGTTACCGGGATGGTCGCTCCAAATGGAGCCATCCTCTGCGACGTAGGTGTGCGGCAGTTCCGGGATCGGCTTCATGCCAGTTCCTCGCCGGCCACCGTCATAGCCACCACGGGATGTTGCTGCCCATACACCCAGAGGTAGACAGGCTCGCCAGCAGCCATTCGCTTCACCTCCGCCGGCGTTGGGTGCCAGGCCGAAACCATCACCGGCTGGTCATCGATCACCATGTCGAGGATAGCCAGCGAGCCGCATTTCTCGTCCGTCATGCTCTCCGGCTTGCCGAGCACGCGGGTTGCACCATGAATTCGACCAATCAGCATCATCCTTCTCCCTGCATCATCAGAGCCATCTCTTCGATCACGTCGCGCGACATGCCAGACCAGTAGTTCTCGACGATGTGTTTTGTCACTCCGTCGTAGAGCTCGCGGAACCGCTCCTCGCTCATGTCGTCGAACGCGATCGACTCGGGCACCTTTACCGGACGCTCACCGATGGGAACCACCATGTCGCCGAAGCGCAGTTCGCCCATGTCGACGACCATCTCTTCGCAGCAGACGCCTGCTTCGCGCTGCACGCGCTTGATCGCGCCATGGGCATCGAGCAGTTCGAAGCCAGGTGCATGCTCTACAAGCAGTTGGCCTATGCCGTGCATGAGTCGATGAAACTTCACGTTTCGCGGCTTCTTCAGCTCCATTCGGATTTCGTCACCGGCGCGGTACTTCCGCTCTTTGCAGATGCGCCGATCGATCGGGTGCGCGGCCACCAGCGCCAGGCGCTCTTCGCCGGTCTCCAGCACACGGACCTTCGTCCAGACGCCGTACACCGGGCGGCGCGCGATCTTGGCGGCCTTCTTGTTGGCAGTCTTCGTCATGCGTCACCCGCCGCGCGATCCCTCGAACTGCCGCTACGGGAGCGGTACGGACGCCGCGGCTTCGGCGCTTCGTCATCGAAGCCGTCGTCGGAGCTCCGTGGCTTCGCCTTGAGCTTGTAGTTCGGGCGACCACCATCCCACCGCGTGAAGCGAGAGCAAGGCAGGTCATGGCGCAGGTACGCAGTGCCGGTCGGGCCGCTGCGTTGCTTGCCGACGATCACTTCTAGGCAGCCTGGCGCGTTGCTCTCTTCGTTGTAGTAGTCGTCGCGGTAGAAGAAGACGATCACGTCAGCGTCCTGCTCGATCGCGCCTGACTCGCGCAGGTCGGAGAGCATGGGCCGCTTGTTGGTGCGCGACTCCAGCGATCGATTCAGCTGCGAGAGCGCGATCACCGGGCATTCGAGCTCCTTGGCCAGCTTCTTCAGTTCGCGGGAGATCTCAGAGATCTCGTCGTGGCGCTTGTCGGCTTTCCCTGAACCAGACAACAGCTGCAGGTAGTCCACGACCACACAGCGCAGGCCTTTGCCGCCCCGCTCCTTCGACTTCGCGTGCATGCGGCGCGCGCGGTGGCGCAGCTGGTAGACGCTCAGGTCTGCGGTGTCATCGATCGCGAGCGGCAGTTCGCGCAACTCCCGGAATGCCTCGGTGATGAGTTCCCATTCGTGGTCTTCGACCCCGCTCTGTGTGCGGAGACGCTGCAGCGGAATTCCGGTGCGAGCGGACACCATGCGCAGCATCAGCTGATCCCGCGACATCTCGAGCGAGAACACCGCCGCGGCGCCTTCGGTCCTGGCCACGTGGTCGGCGATCTCAACCCCGCCGATCGACTTGCCCATGCCGGGACGACCGGCGAGCACGATCAGGTCGGTGTCCGCCATGCCCAGGACGATCTCTCGTGCAGACTCCCAAGGCACCGGAATACCTGGCGCGACGCTGCCGTCGTAGAAGCCCTGCAGCGCGTCGAACACCTTGGTCAGGCCGGAGCGAACGAGCACGAGGCCGCCGTGATCCCGGTCCGCTGCGGTGGCCAGTCGCGTAATGCGGGCCTGGGCGTCAACAAGGATCTCGTTCGTGTCCCTCCCTTCGGGCATGAAGCCCTCTTTGACGATGTCGGTACCGACGTCGATCAGCTGCCGCAGGACTGCCTTGTCGCGCACGATCTCGGCGTAGGCGACGATGTTCGCCGCCGAAGGTGTCGTGCTCGCCAGCTCGATCAGGTACGTGCCACCGGCCACTTCGCTCGCCAGCCCTTGAGCCTCGAACCAGTCGCCCAGCGTGACCGCGTCGTACGGGCGCTTCTTCTCCGCGAGTTCCTTGATCGCGCGGTAGATCAACCGGTGGTCGCGACGATAGAAGTCATCGTCGGAGAGCTGGTCGGCAACTCGGTCATAGGCGTCTGGCGCCAGCATCAGGCCACCCAGTACGGCCTGCTCGGCTTCGATCGACTGCGGTGGAACGCGCAGCTGCTCGACGCGCTGATCGCGTCGGGTCTTGAACGGATCCGGACCGGACTCGCCGTATAGGCCGACCAGGCGCTCAATCTGGGCGTGTGAGTCGATGTGGCTCATGCCGCGTCCTCGTGCTCGGCCTCAGCACGGCGCGAAGATTCAGCGTCGCGCTCCCGCTTCAGCTGAACACCAGCGGTCGTCAGGTCGCAGCGTCCCTCCTCAGGGAACCACCAGAGCTTGAACCAGTTCCGACGGACAGCATCGCGGAAGTGCGCGCGCCAATCCTTCTGCAAGCGCTGCGACTCTCGATGCTTCCGGGCGAATTCCCGCCAGGCGAGCTCGAGGTATTCGCGATGGATGCCGGTGTCATCGGCGAACTGGAAGATCGGGTCAGCAGCAGGGATCGCCTTCTCGCCGGCATCTCGGCAAGCCTCGATGAAAGCCGGGAAGGTGACCTTCTCGCGCCTCACCCTCCCCGACTGCTTCCCCCCGCTTGCGGGGGGTAAAGGGGGATTGTTCTCTTCTCTTCTCTTCTCTTCTCTGGTCTCGCTTTTGTCACGCTCGATGCGTGACATTTCCGGGACAGATTGCGGGACAGATGCACGCTGCTTCTGCTTTCGTTTCGTGCCGAGAGCCCGTGTTTTCGCGGTTTCGCCGTTGTGCCGGTCGAAATTGGGAAACGTGACTGCCTTGTTCTCGATGACAAGCCAGCCGACGCTGACCATCGCGCGTGCGAACCCGTCACACCTGATGTATCGGTCAATCCAAGTTTCTGTCACGCCGTTTGCGTGACCATCGCGTGACTGACGATCAGCCCATGACCAGAGCCGATGCAGCTTCCCGACGATGATGTCTTCGTCGACGTCGCCTAGGGCCGCAGCCATGTCGATCACCGCGGGGTCTTCCGCGAGATCGGTCCGCATTTTGATCCAATCGCCAGCCATATCAGGCCGCCTCTTCCAGCGGCAGTGGAACTTGTGGGGATTGCCCGCGACGGCGGGCCTCGGCGCGCTGCATCTCGCGTGCGCGCGCTGTGTTGAATTGGGCGAGTTCTTCTGGCGACAGTGGCTCGCAGCGGTCCGCCAGCGCCTTGCACGCTGCCAGCCTTCCTGAAATGTCCGCCTGCTTCGGCATGTCAGCGGCGCGTTCCTTGAGCCATCTCAGCCAGGCGCTGCAGATCGGCCACCAATGCTGGTATCTGGGCCATGGCTTGCTGCTGCAGAGTCGATGCGTCCTGCAACCAACGAGCCGCCCAGAACAGCGCAGGCGTGTTGTCAGAGAAGTGCTCCATGTACCGCTCGATCAGGCCAGAATCGAGGTTCCGCTCGCCGCTCAGCATGGCGCTGAGGTTCGATGGGGCGACGTCCAGCGCCGCAGCCACCCGGCCCAGCCCGCGTGCGTATACGCAGGAGGCGAAGCACTCGCGCTGGTCCCTGAAACGCTGGGCCAGGCCGGGTTCGAAAGTCAGAGAGAGTTGGCTCATTGGGAAGGCCTGATACGGATCGTTATCAACGGTTATCAGCGGGATAGCCGAAAAAGGCCCGGAACCTTTCGGACCCAGGCCATGAAGTCAGAGCAGAGAGAAAACGGCCCCGGTGTAGGCTGGCGGTGCGACCCAACCAACCTCACCGGAGACCGTCATGGACGAAGCTTTTATCGATGCTTTCTGCGAACTGCAGGGGGCGCACATCGCGGACACGACACTGCTGCAAGCGATGGTCATGACTCACCCCGACCCTTACGCCTTGCTCCGCGCCTGGAACGCCCTGAGCGCGCCGAGGGTCGCTTCGGTAGCTCAGAGGAAGGCGCTTTCGGAATTCCACGAGAAGACTGCGGAATCTGCCCTGCACCATTTCCAGCAGTGGACGGCGCGTCTGGAGGCAGCGATTCCAAGCGCCTGATCTCCGACGGGGAAAGGAACGGCAACCTCATCTCAGGCCGCCTCCTTCATTTCTGGAATCGAATCTCCATCTGTCTCGGCCGCCTCTTCTCCTTCGTTCGCGGCCGTGGGTTGGCGCGACGCTGGTGGCGCTCCAAAGATCTCGGGGTGCTGGTACTTGATCAGCACCGGGATACCGCGAACCGTCCAGTTCTGGACACGCTGCACGCCACCCTTTGCAAGATCGAAGCCAAGCTTCCGGGCCAATTCGGAGGGGCCGCCCATGGCGGCGATCAGGTCTGCGTCGGGATGTTTGGTCTTCATGGCGCTGAGGATTACACGCCATGTTTATAGCGTTGTCAACGCGGCGTGTAACAACGCCATGTGTAGCCGGCCAACAATCCAGCATGGCTGACACTCACACTTCCGCCCAACGCCTCTACGCCGCCCTTCAGGCGGTCGATCCGAGCGCCGAAGTCAACCAGACCTATGTCGCCAAGCGGCTGAATGAGAGCGCCCAGACCGTCAACAACTGGGATACCAGGGGCGTCTCTGTTCCCGGCGCGGTGAAGGCACAGCGCTTGTTCAGCATCTCGTGCACTTGGATTCTGGATGGGGCTGAGCCAATGCTCCTGAGCCAGTCGCATTCGGAGCGACTGCTTGCCAGCACCATGCAGGCCGCTATCAGACTGGCGCGTCAGGCAGTCGAACTCCGGGGCATGGATGACTTCGACCCCGAAGCAGACGAACTAGATGCCGCGATCCTCGCCCAGGCGATTATGACTGTGCTCGAGCAAAGGATCGTTTCTGTCACCGATAGCGAGGTCGTGCGATTTGCGCGGAGCTTGAACAAGTCGGAGACGGAAGGTGGAAAAGAAACAGGGGAAGGAGATCGATCGACTGGCAGAGTTGGTCGCTCTAAGGGCTCAGCGAAAGCTGGGGAGCAAAGCGCATCTCAGAGTGGTGGGTGGCGGAAATCTGCGGCATGAGTTGCCGAACGCGCCAACTAAGGGAATGGATCCCCAGTCGAGAGACATCATCTATAGCCGTGTCCGAGATCTGGCCAGAATGTATTTCCTCGCTTGGCTAGTAAGGCAGGAAACCGCGAGTGTTGGCGGGGTTTTGGAGTGTCTTGACGATTGCGAACTACTCAAGCTGCTGGGAAAGATGGAACGGGCACGCGAGTGCCGAGTAGATGGCATCGCCTTCGACGATGCAGGACTTGTTCGAGCACAAGGAGACCTAGCATGAGACCGTTGTTGCTGTTAGCTCTGTCATCCGCTTTGCTGCTTTCGGGCTGCATTGGCACATCGTCCAATGTGCGATCCGCCTACGCTCCAGCACAGGGCGATCGATTCACTTACACACTTGACAACTACGGCGGGATGACCCCGGAGGCGCGTGCCATATTCGAACCTCGTCTGCAGCAGAAACTAGGCTCTCTCCTAGTTGCAGGCGAAGACGCCTCAGCAAAACGAATCAATATTCGAGTCACCTACTACCGAATGCGGAATGGTGCCGCTCGCTTCATGGTTGGCATCATGGCGGGGCGTGATCGCATTCAAAGCGAAGTATCGATCGTTGCCCCGGACGGTAAGGTCCTCGGAACCATGTCGGTCGATTCATCAAACTCGACGGCAATGGGCACTTCGCGCGGATTGATCGAAGGCCATGCTGATGAAATTGCAGCCTTCGTGAAGGCTGGTGGGAAGTCAGCACAGGTGCCGGCAACTCCAACGGCCGCTCCGTCTAATGACCAAGCATGCAAAGCCTGCGCGAAGATCGGCAGCCAATGACCTAGGCTCGGTCCACCCGGCAAGAAAGGGCCCGCTTCGGCGGGCTTTTTTTGTGCCGCGCGCTTTTTTACACACGGTGTTGACATTTGGCATAAACATGGTGTGTACTTAACTCGTCGCCCCACTCCGGGGCAGTCCGAAGGGACCGACGGGATGAGCGCCCAGCCTGCCACCACCATCACCGAAGACCTGCTCGCACAGGCGCGTTCCGCCTGGATCGAGAAGGGCGCAGCAGAGGCGACTCTTTCCCGCCTTGCCCGCTACCGGGGACACACCCCGGGCATGAAGTACGACGCGGCCAGGGCCAGTGATCGCCTATCGCAGGCGAACGAGACGCTGCGCCGCATCCTCGGTGCCCAGGCATGAGCGCCCATCCGTTGTTCCAGCGCCTGTTCTCGGACATGGGCCGCATGGGCCTGCTGCCCGACACCGATCAGCGCGTGCCCGCTTCGGATCCGACCCCAACTCCGGCGGTCGATCGCGCTCGACTTCGCGACGCATCACCGACCTCTCCCCTTCTTTCGACTCACGAAGGAGCCGAGCTGTGAGCAATGTCCTCCCGTTCAAGCGCCCAGTGTCCGCACAGCGCGCCGATGGCGTTTTCGCCGCGATCAATGTCGCCGCGCGACGCATGGGCTATTCCGACTCGCTGGCGTACCGCGCCGCGCGCCAGGCGAAGCAGCAGTACCAGCGCGGCAAGGAAAGCGCGGCGAAGGTCGTCAGCGACTTCCGTGCCGAGCTGCGCCTGAGCGCTGAGCCTGAGGTCGCCTGACATGCGCGCCTTCATCTCCCTCCTGGTGATCGTCACCGGCCTGCGCCTGGTGTTCGCCGTGTTCGAGGCTGCGGAGAAATCCGCAGGAATCGAATGAGCGCGCGCGCCTACGCCGCCGAGTTCGCCGACTACGACGGCTCCGCTCACAAGCTCCTGTCGGACAACCGCGTTGCATACGTTGCGATGTCGATCCTGACCGGCCTTGAGATGCGCGATGGCTCCACCGCGCCGATCCTTCCTCACGACCAGGCAGAAGACGTATATCGCTGGGCGTATGGAGACGTGCAATGAGCATGGATCCGCGCCCCGGCATCTCGCAAGCAATGGTCTCCCGAATTGCTCGGGATGAATCCTGGCGCCCAGATGCCGCCCCTTTCCCCAGCCCGTCCGTCGATCTCTCTCCCCTCCCTTCCCAGGCGGACGGGCTCTCTTCCACCCACGACGCCGCCTGATCGCGGCCACTTTCCGAAGGAAACCCCACCATGCCGTTCGAGTTCCAAGGCAAGGCCGAGATCAAGCATCTCAACATCCGCAAAGGCGCGAGCGACGACTCGCAGGTCAGCATCGACATCAAGCTCGCGTTCGAAGGCTTGGCTCTGAACACTGCAGCCACCGCTCTCGGTTGCGAGAACCCCGACGAGTTGAAGCGCGCACTGTTCCGCAGCGTTGCTGAGGATGCCGAAGAGACCGCTCGCTTCTTCGGCCTGTCCTCGCTGTCATCGAACGCGAAGTGGGAAGAGAAGCACGCCGTCACGATCGGCGGCTTCCGTCGCCTGCGCTGCCACAGCGTGCGCGGCGTCGATCTCATCCCGCGCCGCGCTGGCCTGTTCGACGGCTCGATGCAGATCACGATCCAACAACCACCGGCGGGTTTCGTCGAGAACCTGGCCGAGCACCTCAACGGAACCGTGAAGGTGCACCTGGAGCATGACGCTGAGCTGCCGCTCGAAGGCGGCGACTCCAAGCCGAAGGCGCCGAAGCAGACGTCGATGAAGCTCTCGCGCCACGACACGAAGCTGGGCCGCAAAGACGCGGGAAAGGAACTGCGCGGCAACAGCTCGCGCCCGCGCTCCGAGAAGAAGCCGAAGGCCGCGTAACTGAACGTCCTCGCCCTCCCCCTGGCGAGGTAAGCCGCTGCCGCGAGAGCAGCCCCGGAGGCAACCGGGACTATTCCCACCACAGGAATTACCACCATGCTGACCATCGCGCTGCAGGACGTCGAGTCCTCTCAGATCGCCGCCATCGGCCACGACCCCGAAACGCAGACGCTCGCCATCCGCTTCAAGAACTGGAAGGGCCAGGCGACGAGCCTCTACCACTACCAGAACGTCTCGGTCGCCGAGTTCGAGGCGCTGCGCGAAGCGCAGTCGATCGGCCGCCACTTTGGCCAGCACATCAAGCCGTTCGCTGACCGCTTCCCCTACCAAAAGATCGTCGAGGACTCCGACGGTCTGCCTGCCGCCGCCTGACCGGCGCGATCTCTTCACCTTCTCGGCTCAAGGACACTATGAACGCCATTGCTCCACTGCCGGTGCAGACCCCGGCATCTTCTGGATCGCGCATGAACGCGCTGGTCCCGACTTCCATCCATGATGCGCTGCAGCTGGCCGACATCATGGCCAAAGCGAGCCTGATTCCGGAGCACCTGCGCAACAAGCCTGGCGATTGCCTGCTCATTGTCATGCAGGCCCAGCGCTGGGGCATGGACGCCGTCAGCGTCGCGCAGTGCACGTCCGTGGTGCGCGGCAAGCTTTGCTATGAGGGCAAACTGGTCGCCGCGGCGCTGTACGCCATGGGTGCGATCGACGGACGCCTGCGCTACGACTTCTCCGGCAACGGGGAGAGCCGCAAGGTCACGGTGACGGGCCGACCGAGGGGGACCACCGTCGACCAGTCGGTCGATGGCACCGTTGCGGACTGGAAAACCGACAACGGGAACTGGAAAAAGTCGCCGGACGACATGCT
This sequence comes from Lysobacter fragariae, assembly GCF_054779775.1. Lineage (NCBI taxonomy): Bacteria > Pseudomonadati > Pseudomonadota > Gammaproteobacteria > Lysobacterales > Lysobacteraceae > Lysobacter > Lysobacter fragariae. The sequence goes on from NZ_BAAGXP010000012.1 coordinate 71,170, forward strand.
GGTCTACCGCGGCACGCGCCAGTGGGCGCGTCGGTACGCGCCGGAGGCCCTGCTGGGGGTCTACACCCCGGACGAACTGGAAGAGGCACCTCAGACAGTGGATGCGCGCGTCGTGGCAACGATCCCAGCGGGCAGCGCCGAGTTGCCGCCGTACTCCGACGCCGACTTCAACAAGAACCTGGCGACGTGGGGTTCGGTGATTGAGTCCGGCCGCAAGACTGCTGCCGAGATCATCGCCATGGTCAGTGCCAAAGGCGTGCTGTCGGAAGAGCAGAAGGCCCGGATCTTCGACTACGCGCCGCCCACCACCTCCTCCGACGGCAACGCGGAGGACCAGGTATGAAGATCGTGCAGCTCATCCAGGGCACGCCGGAATGGCACGCCCACCGCGCCCAGCACCTCAACGCCAGCGATGCGCCGGCGATGCTCGGCTGCAGCCCCTACAAGTCCCGATCCCAGCTGCTGCGCGAGATCGCCACCGGCGTCCCTGCTGACATCGACTCGGAGACGCAGCGGCGTATGGACGCGGGCCATCGCGCTGAGGCGCTGGCCCGCCCGATCGCCGAGCAGATCGTCGGCGAGGATCTGTTCCCGTGCGTTGGTGTTGCAGATCACGGCCCGTACTCCGCCAGCTTTGACGGCCTAACCCTCATGGAGGACACGGCCTTCGAGCACAAGTCGCTGAACGACGACCTGCGTGACGTGTTCGCCGACATAGACACGATGCACCCCAAGTATCGCGAAACCGAATCGGCCGGCCGCCTGCTGCCGAAGCACTACCGCGTGCAGATGGAACAGCAGCTGATGGTGTCCGGTGCCGAGCGCGTGCTGTTCATGGCATCGAAGTGGAATAACGACGGGAGCCTGGTCGAGGAGCGGCACTGCAGGTACTACTCGGACCCGGCACTGCGTGCTGAGATCATCGCCGGCTGGGAGCAGTTCGCAGCCGACGTTGCCGCCTACCAGCCGGAGCCAGCCGCAGCACCGTCGGCGGTGGGGCGCGCGCCCGAGACCCTGCCGGCGTTGCGCGTCGAGGTCACGGGCATGGTCACCGCGTCCAACCTCGCCGAGTTCAAGTCCCAGGCGATGACGGTGCTCGGCACCATCAACCGCGATCTGCAGACGGATGAAGACTTCGCCAACGCCGAACAGACCGTGAAGTGGTGCAAGGGAGTCGAGGAGCGCTTGGCCGCCACCAAGGATCAGGTGCTGAGCCAGACCGCCGACATCGAGCGGGTGTTCCGCACGATGGATGAAGTCGCCGCCGAGACCAGGAGGATTCGCCTTGAACTGGACAAACTCGTAACGCGGGAAAAGGAAGCCCGGCGCGCGGAGATCGTGAACGCCGGTGTCACCGCAGTGAGGCAGCACTACTCCATCATCAACGCGACGCTCGGTGAGCATGCTCTCGGCGTGCCTGCATCCCTTGCCTCAGACATGGGTGCCGCCATCAAAGGCAAGAAGTCGCTTAGCAGCATGCGCGATGCGATCGCCAGCGCCGCCGCTGCCGCGAAGATCGCGGCCAGCCAGCATGCCGAGCTGGTGCGCGCGAACATCGCGATCATCACGGCACAGCCCGATGATCTGCAGATGCTGTTTGCCGACCGTGTGCTGCTCTGCGGCACGAAGGCTCCGGACGATCTTCGGAACCTCGTTGCGGCGCGCATCGCCGAACACCAGCAGCGGGAGGCGGAGCGCCTGGCACGCCAGCGCCAGCAACAGGAATCGAAGGCCGTCGAAGCGAGCGCAGCCGCAGAGGCCGCCACGTCGGCTCCGGCCGCGCCGGCGCCGATTACCGTAGTGCAGACCGGCGCTGCACCCATGCCGGCCGGGGCCCGCCTCAAACTCGGCGACATCAACGCATGGATCGCACCGCTCAGCATCACGGCCGACGGTCTGGCATCGCTCGGGTTCAAGCCGGTGGGCACGGAGCGCGCAGCGAAGTTGTACGCCGCCAATGACTTTCCACGCATCTGCCATGCGCTTGAGCAGGTGGTCGCCCAAGCGCCCGCGCGCGCATCGAGCAAGGAGGCCGCCTGATGCCAACGCCAGCCATCACCTTGCCCGGTGGCTGGGGCTTCCCCACCGGGTACCAACTGGTTGCTGGCTCTGCGATTGAGCAGCTGCCGGAACTACCTCTGCTGAAAGTGCTACGCGGCCAACAGCGCAATGACGCGATTGTCGAGGAGTTGGTCAAGATCCCGGCATTTCGAGAAATCCGACAGCGCGACCTGATGAAGAAGTACGGGCTGCCGTCATCAACGGCGAACGTGGTTCTCCAGCGTGCGCTTAGGCATGCGTGAACTCCATACCGATCGAACTGAGGAAATGACATGACGCACCATCCCGACCCGCATTCCGAACTACGCGCCGCAGCAGCAGCTGGCGCGATGATCCTGGGCAACGAAGGCCGCTACGGCCGGTCGGACACTTTCCACGTCTGCCCGGAGCCGCAGTTCACCTGCGAGCCGCATGAGTATCTGGCTGCGTTCCCCGCATCATTCGTGATGCCGCTGATCGCCGAGCGCGATCGCCTCCACGCGCTAGTTAACAATCCTCTCACCGAGAACTTTCTCGAAGCGGTCCGAGCCGAGGTCGCGCACCAGGCGCATCGGACCTGCAATGCAGTTCCGCGACTGGGTGCCAGACGGATCTTCGAAGCGCTGAGGGCCGCCGCATGAGGGACAACAGCGACTACCTCGACTTCCTCCGCGCGAAGGTCGCCGTCGCCAGCGAGGCCGGCCTACAGGTCGAAGACCACGAGGTGAACCCGATCCTGAAGCCGCACCAGCGCGCGATCGTGCGGTGGGCGATCGCGGGCGGGCGCCGCGCCATCTTCGCCGCCTTCGGCCTCGGCAAGAGCGTCATCCAGCTGGAGATCGTTCGCATCGTCATGGCCAAGACAGGGGGCCTCGGACTGATCACGATCCCGTTGGGTGTCCGTCCGGAGTTCATGCGCGACGCCGCGATGCTCGGCATCCCGGTGCGCTTCATCCGGACCACTGCCGAGGCCGAAGATCCGGCGATCCTCTACCTCACGAACTACGAGAGCGTGCGCGAGGGCAAGATCGATCCGCTGCACTTCACCGTGTCCAGCCTGGACGAGGCGGCGGTGCTGCGCGGCTTCGGCGGCACGAAGACCTTCCGCGAGTTCATGCGCCTGTTCGCCGGCGACGATCGCACCACCGGCATCAAGTCCGAGGGCGTGAAGTATCGCTTCGTGGCCACTGCGGTCCCAAGCCCGAATGACTACATCGAGCTGCTGGCATATTCGGCCTATCTCGACGTGATGGAAGTCGGTCAGGCGAAGACACGGTTCTTCAAGCGGAACAGCGAGAAGGCTGACCAGCTCACGATCCACGCGCACAAGGAAGAGGAATTCTGGCTCTGGGTCGCGACGTGGGCGCTGTTCGTCCAGAAGCCGTCCGACATCGATCCGGCCTTCAGCGACGAAGGCTACGAGTTGCCGGCGCTCGACGTGCGCTGGCACGAAATCCCGGGCGACCACCGCAATGCTGGCGCCGAGAAGGATGGGCAAGGCCGCCTCTTCCAGAACGCCGCGATCGGCGTGCAGGATGCAGCGCGCGTGAAGCGGGAAAGCCTACCGGCGCGGGTCGCGAAGCTGATCGAACTGCGGGCCGAGGATCCGGGCGCGCATCGCATCATCTGGCACGACCTGGAGGATGAGCGCCGCGCGATCGAGGCCGCTGTGCCGGACGTGGTCACTGTCTACGGATCGCAGGAGCTCGAAGCGCGCGAGGCCAGCGTCATCGCCTTCTCGAACGGGAAAATTCGGGAGCTCGCCGGTAAGCCGGTGATGCTCGGCTCCGGCTGCAACTTCCAGCGGTACTGCTGGTGGGCGATATACCTCGGCATCGGCTTCAAGTTCAGCGACTGGATTCAGAGCGTGCACCGCCTGCACCGATTCCTGCAGACGCGAACAGTACGCATCGACCTGATCTACACGGAGGCCGAGCGCGATGTGCGGCGCAGCCTTCGAACGCAAATGGCGACAGCACGAGGAGATGGTGGCAAAGATGACTCAGATCATCCGGGACTACGGGCTGGCGCACGCCGCGGCTGCGAGCATGCTGGCGCGATCGCTCGGCGTGGAACGCGTCGAGGCTTCGGGCGACGGCTACACCGTGGTGAACAACGACTGCGTGATCGAGACGCGGGCGATGGCCGACAACAGCGTCGACCTAATCGTCACGAGCATCCCGTTCGCGAACCAGTACGAATACACCCCGAGCTACAACGACTTCGGGCACACCGACGACAACGTGCACTTCTGGAAGCAGATGGACTTCCTGACGCCGGAGCTGCTGCGCGTGCTGCAGGCGGGCCGCGTTGCTGCGATCCACGTCAAGGACCGGATCACGCCGGGCGGCATCAACGGCCTCGGCTTCCAGACGGTGACCGCGGTCAGCGATGAATGCCGCGCGCACTTCGAGCGGCACGGCTTCGCCTTCATCGCGAGGAAGACGATCGTCACCGACGTGGTGCGCGAGAACAACCAGACCTATCGGCTCGGCTGGTCCGAGCAGTGCAAGGACGGCTCGCGCATGGGCGCCGGCCTGCCGGAGTACCTGCTGATCTTCCGCAAGCCGACGAGTGACCCGACCAACGGCTACGCCGATGTGCCGGTCGTTAAGGACAAGGCGAGCTTTACCCGCCCTCGCTGGCAGTTCGACGCGCACGGCTTCATGCGCAGCAGCGGTGACCGGCCGCTCCGCCCGGAAGAGATCGAGGGCCTCGACCAGGCCGCAATCTTCAAGCTGTTCCGGAAGCACTCGCTCGAAAACGTCTACGACTTCCGCCATGACGTTCGGATCGCCGAGCACGTCGATCGCTCGGGCTGGCTGCCGTCGACCTTCATGCTGTTGCAGCCGGCGTCCTGGCACCCGGACGTATGGACCGACGTTGCCCGCATGCGCACGCTCAATTCGACGCAGGCGGCGAAGGGCCGCGAAATGCACCTGTGCCCGCTGCAGTTCGACATCGTAGACCGATGCATCGAGCAGTACACGATGGAAGGCGAGGAGGTATTCGACCCCTTCGGCGGCATCGGCACCGTGCCGTCGCGTGCGCTGCGCCTGAAACGCCGCGGCCGCGCCGTCGAGCTCAACCCCACCTACTTCCTTGATATGGCCGCCTATTGCGCCGCAGAGGCGCAGGGGAAGCCGATGCCGGGCCTGTTCGACCTGATCGAGGCCGAGGTCACGGCTCCTGACCTGGAGAAGGCTGCATGACCACGTTCACCCTCACGCAGGCCGAGGTCGAGGAACTAACGGGCACCCCGCGGGCGAAGCTCCAACTTGCCTGGCTGGCGCAGATCGGCATTCCGGCGGTCATGGGCAGGGACGGCAAGGTGAAGGTGCTGCGCGCCGCCGCGGAAGCGAAGATGATGCCCAAGGGCCGGGGCGCCACCTCGGCCAAGACCGAGCCGAACCTTGAACGGTTGAAGAAGGCCAGCTGATGCCCCGCCCCCGCAGCAACCACACAGGGCTGCCGTCCTACTGCTACCGCGACAAGAAGAGCGGCAGCCTCTACATGATGCATCCCAACGGAACGCGGCCGGGTGGGAGCCTGAAGCTGCGCCGGCAGACCTACGAGGATCTGGTCACGCTGCTGGCCGCCTGGCGCACGACGTGGGGCGAGGCTGCACGCGAGGGCATGCAGACGATGGGCGACCTGCTGGACGCCTATCTGGCGGATCTGGTGTCACGGGAGAAGGTCGACGAGATCGCAGCGAGCACCGTTGCGGACTACACACGGTGCATCTTGTCGCTGCGGCCGGTCTGGGAGCGCGTGCGCATCGTCGATGTCGACGTGCCGGCGCTGTACCGCTGGCAGCGCGCGAGAGGGGAAGACGCGAGGGTGCGCGCGAACCGCGAGCGCACCGTGCTGTTTGAAGCCTTCAAGATCGCGATGAAGGAAGGGATCGTGAAGGAAAATCCGGTCCAGCACCTGGAGCCGTTCCGGGAGAAGCCTCGCGATCGATACGTCACGGACGCGGAATTCATGGCGGTCTTCAACGTATCGCCGCAGATCGTGCAGGCCGCCATGCTGATCGCTGCCGTGACTGGTCTGCGGCAGGGCGACATCCTGCGCCTACGCCGTGCCGACTTCGGCGAGAACGGCCTCACCGTGCGTACACGAAAGACTGGCCAGCCGCTCGAGTTCGCCTGGACCGAAGGGCTGCGCCGCGCAGTGCTCGCCGCCGTGGGGGCGCGCGACTTCATCCCGATGGTCCTGCTATCGACACAGGACGGGAAGGCCTACACCAGCGACGGATTCCGCACCCTCTGGCAGCGCGCGATCGTAGAGGCCTTGGATGCCTCAAGGCCGGCGCCGAACGCCGAGCCGCGCCTGCAGCGCTACACCTTCAACGACCTTCGGGCGAAGGCCGGAAGCGAGTCCCGGGACTGGCGCCTGCTCGGCCACATGGACCAGCGGACGTTCGAACGGGTCTACAATCGCCTGCCCCGTAAGGTCACCCCGACACGCTAAAAACCCCTCGGGACGCCTATACGAATCAGGCAGTTACGAGGCTTCCGAAGGCTGGAATTTTTAGCGGTCGATCCGGCGCAAACCCAGCAACGACGGGGCTTGCAGCTATTTCAGGTCTCAAGATTGAAAATCCCCGTGTCGGGGGTTCGATTCCCTCCCCGGCCACCATTGATTCCAATGGAAAATCAGCGATTTGCATGCAAGGGGCCGTGAGGCCCTTTTTTTGTGCCTGGAATTTGTCCGCTGCATGCCGGGTAACGCACCATCGCCGGCCGGGCGCCCCTCGTCCCATTGGAGAGCCCGAGTGGAGCGGCGAGATTTCGCCTGACGAGACTCTTCTGCCGCACAAAAAAGTGGCCCGGCTTTCGCCGGGCCACCCATGCACAAGGAACGAGTCGGGATGGAACTCAGTCCTCGGCAGCCTTGTACGCCGCCATGAAGCGACCAGCGGCAACCGCGTAGCCGGCGCGGGTAACCCGCACGTTCGGGTCGAAGTACGCGTGCAGGGTCGGCTGCAGGTCGTACGGGCCCTGGACAAGGGCGAAGCGAGCGTTGATCAGGCCCTGGTCCAATGCCTGCTGTGCGTAGCCACGCAGCACCGACGGGATGGAGGCGGTGTCGTCGATCGGAATGCGCTTGCCGTCGACGAACACGGTCACGTTGCCGCTGATCGGACCGGCCTGCGCCTGGAGACCCATCGCCTGCACCAGCGAGTACGCCATGCTGACGCGGGTAACGTTGCCAGCGCCCATGAACTGGCCGCCGCTGGTCACGCCCATGACACCGTTCTGCGCATTGCTAAGGTCACGCAACGGCGCACCCTTGGCGACCACGGCCTCTGCAAACGCGTAGCCCGCGCTGTTGACCGAAAGGTCGGTGAAGCTGGATTGACCATTCAGCGGCAGGTACTGGCGGACGCTGCCTCCCATGACCAGGTACTTGGCCATTTCGCTACGCAGCAGGTAGGCGTCGGGGCTGAAGACGCCCGGCGACTTGCCGTCCATCAGGCGATTGGCAACGGCATATTCGATCGCCTGGCGCTGCGGGTGGCCGGCGACGTCGTTCATGCCGGTGTAACCACCGCTACGCTGGAAGTTCACCTTGCCGGTGACCGTGCCCGGTGCGCCGTAACCGTTGGTGACCTTGGCCGGATCCAGCGCAACGCCCGACACCGAGCCGATGCCGCGCACGCCGATCTTCCAGGTGCCCTTCTTGCCGGGCGCGCCGGTGCTGACGCCGGTGCCGATCGGGGTGGAGATGGCCGAGCCGTACCTCACGCCATCGGGATCGGTGAGCACGAGGGCGAGCGTGTTGTCGCCGATGTCCGCGCTCGCGCCGACCCAGGCGATGTTGTCGCCGACGTAGAAGCTGTCTTCGTCGAGCGCGCCGACCGGTGCGAAGTCCACCGAGAAATCGACGTCCGGCACGTCCTGCACCAGGACCGCGTTTGCATTGAAGGTGTGGAGCGCATTGACGGTCGCGCCGAAGTCGCTGCGCATGCCGGCGGCTTCACCCAGTGCAGCATAGGCATTGATGTGGCCCACGCCGGCTTCCCACGGCAGGCGACCGGTCATGTTGGTCGCGGTGCGCTTGAGCAGGTCCTTGATCTTTGCCGGGGTGAGCTGCGGGTTGGCTTCCAGCAGCAGCGCGATGATGCCGGCGACATGCGGCGTCGCCATCGAGGTGCCGCTCATGTGCGTGTAGAACGGCACGTACGCGGGATTGAGCGTCTCGGCGTCGTGCTGGGCTTCCAGCGGCGGCAGTGCGCCCAGCGGGTCACGGGTGGAAATGATGTCGACGCCCGGCGCAACGATGGTCGGCTCGTTGACGTAGGTCCACGACTTGCCATCGGGCATGGTGAAGGTGCCGGTCTCGCCGCGCTTGCCGCGCGAGGAGAACGAGGTCAGCACGCCGTCCTTTTCGCTGGCGCCAACGGAGATGACCCACGGGGCCTGCGCATACGGATTGTGGGTGTTCTCGCCCGGGCCGTCGTTGCCGGCGGCGAACACGCTGACGATGCCGCGCTTGTACAGCTCGTACGTGGCGATGTTGACCGGGTTGTCGTACTCGAACGGACCCGAGCTGCCCCACGAGTTGCTGGTGACGCGGATGGTGTTGCGGAAGGAGAACTGGTTGACCGCGGCGTAGTCCAGGCCGCCGACGGCGTCGAGGACGAGGATGACGCCGCCCGAGCCGTAGCCCACCAGGTCGGCACCCGGCGCTGCGCCACGGTACAGGCCGTTGGAGCGCGCACCCGTGCCGCCGATGATGCCGGCGCAATGGGTGCCATGGCCGGAACCCAGGTCGGTGTTGGGGACGCCTTCAAGCCAGGTGACCGGCACGATGCCGGGAGACACTTCGGTGGCCAGTTCGGCCAGGATGTTCTGCGCGCCGAGCACGTTCTGCACCACGTGTTCGCCGAGCTTGAGGTCGGCGTGGGTCGCGTCGATGCCGGAGTCGTTCACCAGCACCGTCACGCCCTTGCCGCTGAACGGCAGCGCGCGGTTGAAGTCGGCCGGGTTGGCCTGGGCGCGGGCGACGCTGGAGATTTCGCGCGCTTCCTGGTTGTAGGTGTGCAGCGGCGCGTTCCAGTAGATCGACGCGACATCGCTGCGCTTGGCGAGCGCACGGATCTCGGCGGGAGTGGCCAGCGCGCCGGCGATCGGCAGCGCACGCATCGTCACGCCCTTGGTGATGCCCAGCGCCTTCAGCGCGGTGACCTGGCCGGGCGTCACCGGTGCGGACTGGTTGTAGCTGATGACGACCTGCAGTTCGTCGGTGGTCTTTGCAACGGCCATCTTCGACAGCAGCTGCGAATCAAGGTGGGCATCGGCGAGGGCCACGCCGCTGGCGAGCAAGCCGGCGGCAAGCGCGCTCAGCTTGATGGTGTGGCGGCGGGCGTTGGAAGCATGAAGCGACATGGCGGATGGTCTCCAAGGGACGCCCCGGAATCGGGGAGTTGCCGCAGTGTTGATGGCGGCGGGACGGCGTCCCATCCGGATTTGCCCCCATACGCATTGGGGGAAATCATTCAGGAGCTCGAAGGCGGGGTTATCGGCGGGCGCTGTTGGTTGGAAGGCCCTTCCTGCGGTTGTCATCCCGACTGAAGCGAAGATCTATCGCAAACGGGCCAGTGGAGGCGTGCACTGACTTCATCAGCGCGGCCGACGGCGGGCCGAGGTCGCCGGACCAAGGCCTCGCGCCACCTAAAAATCAAACCCGCATCACATTTCCACGAACGCGACATAAATATCTGGCTCCCCGGCTGAACGTTCTGCCCATCTGGGGGTATTTCCCTACAGACGCGGGGCCGGGAGCCACGTAGCCTCCAATTCGCGCGGGTCACCAGCTTCACGACTGCGCGACGGCACGCTGCCCCCATTCCGCAGCGTGCGACCTGGAAATGACGCCGGGTCAGGGGATCGTCCGCGGAGTTTCGCCATGAAATTCGTTTCGACCCGTTTTGCTTCGTTTTCCCGTGCGCTTGTTTCGCGCGCACTCGTCACCAGCGTGCTGCTCACGGCTAGCGGCTTGGCCGCTGCACAGGCGTTGCCCGTCAGCGTGAGTGCGTCCGGCAACCATGCCGACATCGTCGTCGGCACTGTCGCGCAACCCGTCGCAGAAGTCTCCCTGGACTTCCAGGACGCCACCGGCCTGAGCGCGACCAGCCTTGGCGTGAGCGCGCAGACGATCAGCCTCTCCGATCCCGCCCTGCTCGCCCGCCTGCCCGACGCCAGCCTGACCGCGATCCCGTCCGCGCTGCCGGTGATGATCACCATCGAACCCCCGGCAACCGGTGGCCTGAGTTTCCGCAACACCGGCCGCCTGGAAATCCACACCCACGCGATTCCGTACAGCGTCGGCAGCTCGTTCCGCGTGTTGAAGGCGCCGCTCGGCGGCCAGTTCCGCGACGTCACCGACGAGATCGCGCAGGGCAGCGTGCGTGCGCGCACCACCTACGGCGGCTTCTCGCAGTTCCTCATCGTCGCCGACCTGCGCACCAGCGCCACGGTCATCGCCGAGAAGGTCGACTGGCTGCGCCACAAGGTGGATACGTTGCCGCAGAACGAACAGGGCGCCTTCGACGCCAGGCTCGACCAGGTCGAGACCGCCGTCGCCGCCGGCGACTACGGCACCGCCATCAACGCAATCGACGCCTTCCGTACCCGTGCGCAGAACCGCTCCGGCCAGTTCCTGCTCAACGAATGGCGTGCGACCCGCGACGTGGACAACCAGGCCGGCGAACTGGTCGCGGGTGCCAACACGCTGCGCTTCAGCGTCGCCTACGTGCGCGACTTCGGGCAGTAACCGCGGCAGCAGGCCCACTGTAGCCAAGCCACTTCCCACTGATCGGGCCGGTCCAACCGGCCCGGTTTTTCTTCCGTCCCGGCGCGTGGGGGTTTTCCCTCACGCGCGCTAAGATGCGGCCATGCTTGCCCGCCTGATCGCGTATCCACCCGATGCCGCAGCCGTGGCCCGATGGCTCGATCCCGCCACGCCACTGCGGATCGGACGCGATCCCGACTGCGGGCTCGTGATCGAGCATCCCTCCGTATCGCGCCACCACGCCGAGCTGCATTTCGACGGTGAGGCGTGGCGCCTGCGCGACCTGGGCAGCAAGAACGGGAGCTTCGTCGACGGCATCGCCGTGAACGACCACCGCCTGCCGCGCAACTGCTGGCTTCGGCTTGGCGACAGCTATTGCGACTTCGGGTTGTTCGTCGAAAGCCAGGCCGCCGCGATGCGCGAACGCCAGTCCGAACGGCGCGCGATGTCGCAGGCCATGGCGATGCGGATGTCGCGCGGACCCAGCGGCACCGAGTCATTGCCGGCGCACGTGCTGCGCGGCGTGATCGAGCTGTCCGGCTGCACGCGCGGTTTCATGCTGCTGGCCGACCCGGGCGTCGGCGATTTCACCGTGTGCGCCAGCCTGCAACTGGATCCAAGTGTGCTGGACACGCGCGCGTTCTCCGGCAGTGTGGGTGCGGTGCAACGGGTGCTCACCGCCGGCAAGGCGCTGGTGGTCAACGACATCGGCAACGAAGGCTGGCTGTCCGGACGCGAATCGGTGGTCGCCAGCGGCCTTACCACGCTGGTGTGCCTGCCGCTTCTGGATCGGGGCAAGGTGTTCGGTGCGGTCTACGCCGACCGTCGCGGGCCGGGTGAGCCGATCACCGACTTCGACCTGGAACTGCTGGCGGCCTTCGCCGAAAGCGCAACCCTCTACCTGCTCACGCGCCGCGCGATGCAATCGTTGTCGGCACCGCGCTGGAAGACCATCCTCGAGCACCAGCACGCACTCACGTCGTCGGTGGGAGCCGCACCTTGACCGCCCCCACCGCCACCGGCCTGTACGCACAGCAGCAGCACGCGCCCGGCACGGTATTGGCCGGGCGCTTCCGTATCGAGGCCATGCTGGGCATCGGCGGCATGGGCGTGGTGTATCGCGCCGCCGACACTGCGTTGGGCGTACCCGTCGCACTGAAATTGCTGCGACCGGAACTGGCCACGCGCGCCGACGCCTTCGAGCGATTCCGCCAGGAACTGCTGATGGCGCGGCAGGTGTCCAGCCCGCGCGTGGTGCGCATCCACGACATCGCCCAGCACGAAGGCCAGTGGCTGATATCGATGGACTACATCGATGGCGAAGGCCTGGACAAGCGCCTGGACCGCGACGGCGCGATGGCGCCCGACGATGCCGCGCGCATCGCCCGCCAGCTCGCCGAAGGTCTGTCCGCGGCGCACGCGCGCGACGTGATCCACCGCGACCTCAAGCCGGCCAACGTCCTGATCGACCGCGAGGGCAATGCGTACATCAGCGACTTCGGCGTCGCGCGATCGCTCGCCGGCAACGGCCTCACCCAATCGGGCGCGGTGGTCGGCACGCCGGACTACCTGTCGCCCGAACAGGCCCGCGGCGACACGGTCGATGCCCGCAGCGATCTCTACGCCCTGGGGCTGATCCTGTACGAGATGCTCACTGGCGCCATGCCCTTCCAGGGCGGGACGATCAGCGAAATCCTCGCCCAGCGCATGTTGAGGTCACCGCCGCCGGTGACGCAGGCGAAGCCGCAGACACCGGCATGGCTGGCGCGCCTGACCGATCGCCTGCTGCGCGTTCAACCGGCCCATCGCCTGCCCAGCGCCGATGCGGTGGTACGCGCCATCGACACGCGTGAAGTGCCGCGCGATTTCCGCCCGACCCGCACGCATGTCGTCATGGTCGCGCTGTTGCTGGTAGTACTGGGCGGAGGCGGATTTGCACTGTGGCGATGGCAGCACCCGTCGACACCTGAGGGCGTTGCCGCCGTGGCACCACTGCATCGCCTGCTGGTGCTGCCGGTGGAGATGCCGTCCGGACCGGCGAGCGACGTGCGCGCGACCGCATTGGCGTCGCTGCTGCGCTACGCGATGGCGGCTGCGTCTGACGTCGCGCTCGTAGATGGCGAACGCACCCAGCAGGCATTGCGCCAGATCGACCCGACCGGCACAGCGACCATCGATCCCAAGGCGCTGCAACGCGTCGTCGGCGCCGACCGCCTGCTGCGGGTGTCGTTGCAACCCAGCGGCGCAACGTGGATCGCAACGGCACGACTGGTCGACGACACCAACACGGCCAGCGCGGAAGGTCGCGGCGCCGACGCCGCGGCAGCCTTGTCGCAACTTGTCGCCGAGCCCGGATTCGCCCGTCTCATCGGCACGAAATCGGGCGCGCTGCGTTTCACGCCGGCGACGCCGGAAGTGCTGGACGACTACGGCACCGCGCTCCTCGCCCATCGCAACGGCGCGCCCGCGCGTGCGCTGCCATTGCTGCAGAAAGTCGCCGCGCAGGCGCCCGGCTTCGTCCCGGGATGGGCGGCCCTTGCCGACACGGCACAGTCCATCGGCGAGATGGATATCGCCTACGACGCACTGGAACATGGCGAGGCCGCCGCCAAGGACGCCCCGCTGCCTGTGCAACGCCGACTCAAGGCCGACCGCGCCCTGCTCGACGGCGATGCGCCTGCCGCCGCCGCGACCTGGCGCGCCGAACTGGAAGCCACGCCGGACAGCACGTACGCCGAACTCAACCTCGCCCGCGCACTGGGCGCCGGCGGCGACTTCAGCGGCGCGACCACGACCCTGCAGAAACTCGTCGCACGCGATCCCAACGATCCGCGCGCGTGGTTCGAACTGGGCAAGTTCTCGATCCTCGCCGGCCAGGCGCAGCGCGCCGTGGACGATTACCTGGTGCGCGCACTGGTGCTCTACAAGCGCAGCGGCAATCGCTATGGCGAGGCCGAAACCGCCAACGCCCTGGGCATCGGCTACGCGCGGCTGGGCCAGAGCGACGATGCGGAAGAGCAATACCGCAAGGCAGTCGAACTGCGCGGCGCCGTAGGCAACCGCCGCGGGTTGGCGACCAGTCTGCGCAACCTCGGCAACATCCTCAGCCAGCGCGGCAAGTTCGACGAGGCGCAAGCCGTCCTCAAGCGCGCCGGCGACCTGCATGCCGCGCTTGGCGATCGCGCCGGCAGCGCAGCGGTGGACAACGAGCTGGGCGTGCTGGCGGAAGAACGTGGCGACTACCCCGTCGCGCTGGCGCACTTCCGCAGCGCGTTGCAGGCATGGCAACAGATCGGCGAGAAGCCCGGCACCGCGCAGGCACTCAACGACATCGGCTACGCGCAGTTCCAGCTGGGTGCCTACGACGATGCCCAGGCCTACCTGGTGCAGGCGGCCAGTGCGTTCGATGTGCTGGGCGACGAGACCGGGCGCATCCGCACGCAGCAGAACCTCGGTCTGCTGGCGATCGCGCGCGGGCAGTGGAACGATGCGCGCCGGCAACTTTCCGCATCGCTGCGCGCCGCCGAGCAGCAGCAGATGCTCGAGGAAGCCGCGGTGAGCCATCGCAACCTGGCCGAGCTGGAGCTGCAGCAGGGCCACATCGACGCGGCGATCGACCAGGCCGGCAAGGCCGAGGCGCTGTTCGTCCAGCGCGAAGATCCCCGCGGCCAGGCCGACGCCGGCCTGCTGCGCGTGCAGGCGCTGCTCGCCGTGCATGCCGATGACGCCGCAACCCGTGCCCTGTCGGAACTCACCCCGGCAGTGGAGCAGGCGTCAGCCGAACAGCGTGGCATCGCCGCGGTGTTGCGCTCGCAACTCGCCGCGCGCGCCGGCGATGCCTCCGGCCATGCGACGGCAATCGCGCAGGCGACGCAGTTCGCCAAGGCGTCGGGCGTGAAGCAGCTGCAATTGTGGGTCGCCATGCAGTCGACGCAGGTGTCCGGGATCGATCTCGATGGCGAGACGGCGCGGCTCGGGCATGTACCGCTGCGGCTGCAGTGGCTGGCCCTGGCGATGCGGCAATCGGCCGCCCGCCATGACGCTGCAGCGCTTGAGCGCAACTACCGCCAGGCCCAGCCGCTGTTGCGGCGCGGCGACTACATCGACGCATTCCGCCTGCACGCATTGGCTTCCGGCGGCTGCACGCCGGCCGCGACGTCCTTGAACTGCAGCGCCAGCCGCGATGCACTGGAAAAACTGCGGACGCGGATTCCGGCGGCGCTGCTTGCGGGCTTCGACAGCGCGCGGACACGCGGTCCAGATGGCTTACAGGGGCAGTAGCCATGGACGACGACGTCGACGCGCTGCGTCGCCAATACCAGGAACTGCTCGATCGCATCCAGCGCAACGAACGCGAGTTCCGCCGCCTGGGTCGTTCGGTGTGGCGCGTGCAGGAAGACGAGCGCCGGCGCCTGGCGCGCGACCTGCACGACGGCGTCGGCCAGAACCTGACTGCCCTCAAGCATCGGCTGGCGAGCATCGCCAACACCTTGCCCGCCGGCGACAGCGCCACGCGCGACGCACTGGAATCGGCGATCGCACTGTGCGGCAACACGCTGGAAGACACCCGGCAGTTGTCGCGACTGCTGCGCCCGCCGATCCTCGACGACCTCGGGCTTGAAGCGGCACTGCGCTGGCTGGCGCGCAGCCAGGGCGAAGCCAGCGGCCTCGACATCAGCGTCGAGATCGAGGCCCTGCCCACCCTGGACAGCGACCTGCAGACGCTGTTGTTCCGCGTCGCGCAGGAAGCGCTCAACAACGCCGCCAAGCACGCCGCCGCGCGCAGCGTGCTGTTGCGCCTGGTCGCGCGCGGCGGCCTGTTGCAGCTGCAGGTCGTCGACGACGGCCGCGGCTGCGACCCGCAGGTCGCACTGACCAGCGGCGGCAGCGGACTGGGCGGCATGCGCGAACGCCTGCGGCTGTACGACGGCAGCATGGAACTGCGTTCGACCCCGGGAGAAGGCACGCGGCTGCGCGCGGTGGTGCCGCTGGCGTGAGCCGCCACGACCGTCCCGATGTCATCGGCCGCGGCGCAGCCGGCCGCCCCTGGTGAGTCCGGGTACGAGCGCAAGCACGGGGCCTGCCCAAGGCCACGAAGACTTGACTCCCCTACCCCGCCACGCGCAGCTTTAGGGCATGGGGAGCCTCAATGCCGTCCGTGTCCTGATCGCCGACGACCACACGCTGGTCCGCGAATCACTCGTCAACCTGTTGCAGGGCGCCGGCGACGTGCAGGTCGTCGCCCAGGCCTCCGACGGACTGGAGGCCGTCGAGAAAGCGCTGGCGACGCGGCCGGACATCGTCATCACCGACATCTCGATGCCGCACCTCAACGGCATGGAAGTAGTGCGCCGCCTGCGCGAGGCCCTGCCCGAAGTACGCGTGCTGGTACTCACCATGCACAGCGAGGACGAGTACGTGCTGCAACTGGTGCGAGCCGGCGCGTCGGGCTACCTGGTCAAGGACAGCGCCGCGTCCGAACTCATCGCCGCCGTGCAGAGCCTGCGCGATGGTCGCGGTTACTTCGGCCCGCAGGCGTCGCGCATCCTGGCCGAGCAGCTGCAGAACCCCGAGCGCCAGGTCGACGATCCCTACGGCCGCCTCACCGCGCGCGAACGCGAGGTCTTCCACCTCATTGCCGAAGGCAAGACGACGAAGGAAATCGCCCGCCTGCTCGAAATCAGCGCCAAGACCGCGGAGAACCACCGCGCGCGGGTGCTCGACAAGGTCGGCGTGCGCAATACCGCGGAGCTTGTGCGCTATGCGCTGCGCAAGGGGCTGCTGGATTGATCCGCGCAAGGCGGGTTAAAACCCGCCCTATGCGTAGGGCGGGTCTTGACCCGCCGTCCTGGCAACGAAACGAGAGAAGCCCCGCCGAAGCGGGGCTTCCGGTATCGCTACTGCATCAGGCCGTAGCCGGTTGCCGAGCCGCGCGCTGCCCATTGCCCTCGAAGCGTTCGCCCAGCATCTGCCGCAGCGTGTCCACGCCCTCGCCCTTTCCGGCGGACTTGAGGAAGTGGTACGCCTGCAGCGCGGCGGTCATCGCATCGCTGCCCAACGCGACATCGGTATCGCTGGCCTTTTCCATCAGGACGGCCAGGCGGATCAGGCGCGAGTTGAGCGCGTCGTGGGATTCCAGGTCGCGGCGCATCTCGTCCAGGTCGAAATTGCGCGGCATCAGGTCCTGGTTCTGCGTGGCCACGTCCAGCGCCTTGCGCACGAACGCTTCCGAGCCGTCGCCCATGCGCACCACACGGCGACGTTGCTGCGGCACCAGCGCCACCAGCAGCGGATCGAGCGTGGTGGCGAGCTGGTCGATGGCCTGGTCGACCGCGGCCCATTGCTCGGCGGTCAGGTGTACGGATGCGATGTTCTGACTCATGTCTTCCTTGTCTCCATATCGTTTAGGGAACTTCCATAACCGGCCTTCATGGCCGGCGACCGCAGCTTACCCAGCGCGTGTGCGCGGTGGTTGCCGTAGGCGGACGCCGGTTCAGTCGGCGGTGAAGGTGGAGAGTCCCGCGGGAGCGACGCGCCACCGGCTCGCAGTCGACAAAAAGTCGCGTGCGAGGGGCGGACCGGTCGCTCAGTCGCGACTTTTTGTCTCGTGCAGGGGACTTCTTGCCCCTCGTGAGGAACAAAAAGTCGCGCGCGAGGGACTTTCTGCGGCGCGCGCGGGGCAAGGCAGTCGCTCGGCCGGGACTTTTTGTCCCGCCCGGATCGCGGAAAGTCGCGCTGACGGGACTTGGACCGGAGTGAGCGGACGTTTAATCCGCATCAGGCGGGTTAAAACCCGCCCTACCCTAGGGCGGCCCTTGATCCGCCGTGTCGTGTTTCAGTTATCGGTTGCGACCCTCGTCGCAATTCGCCACCGCACAGGGGTTTTCCCCTGCTTCGCGTGGGTGCGTTCCCGGATGTGCGGCGCACGGCCTGCCACCGATGCTGCGGCTACACGCAATCCGCGTGAATCACGTCGGAACTCCACCATGCCGTTCGCCCACCGTCGCCTGCGCGCGAGCCTGCTCGCCGCCGCCATCCTCGCCACGCCGCTGATTGGACAGGCGCGCCAGCTCGACCGGCATCTGGAAGCCATGCTGCCCACGCTCGCCGCGGGTGACCACGTCGAAGTCATCATCAGCTTCAAGGGCACCGGCCCGATGACGGCCACGCAGCGACAGGCGCTCAATGCGCTCGGCCTGAGCGCAGTGACCATGCGCGCACTGCCGATCGCCGGTGCGCTGGCGACGCCGGCACAGATCCGCTCGCTGCTGGCAAGGAGCGACGTGCGTTCGGTCTGGTACAACGCGCCGCTGGAATACGACAACAAGGAAGCCACGCAGATCACCGGCGTCGACCGCCTGCGCAACGACAGCGCGCTGCGCACCAGCCTGGGCCTGCCGTACACCGGCAAGGGCGTGGGCGTACTGGTGAACGACTCCGGCGTCGATGGCACGCACACCGACCTGCAATACCCCTCGCACGTGGTGCAGAACGTCGCCGCGCAGACCAACCTGGCAGCGCAGGATTCAACGCTGCCGATCACCTATGTCGAAGGCGTCGCCAACACCGACCTGGGTGGCGGCCACGGCACGCATTGCGCCGGCATCATCGGCGGCAGCGGCGCCTCCTCGCCCAATGGCAACTTCGAAGGCGTGGCGCCCGGTGCCGGCATCATCGGCTACGGTTCGGGCGCGGGCCTGTTGATCCTCGACACCATCGGTGGCTTCGACTACGCGCTGACGCACCAGGTGCAATACAACATCCGCGTCATCTCCAACTCGTTCGGCAACACCAGCGACGTAGGCACGGAGTTCGACCCGGACGATCCGACCAACATCGCGACCAAGCGCCTGGCCGACCGTGGCGTCGTGGTGGTGTTCTCCGCCGGCAACTCCGGTTCCGGCGAAGCGACGATCACCGGCAACTTCAAGAAGGCGCCGTGGGTGATCGCGGTCGCCGCGGGCGACAAGCAGGGGCGCTTGGCCGATTTCTCCTCGCGCGGCGAAGCCGGGCATGGTGGCACGGTGGTCGTCGACGGCGACACCTACACCTGGGAAGACCGACCCGCGGTCACCTCGCCGGGCGTGGATATCGTTTCCACGCGCGCCTCGCTGGGCAGCATCGACAAGCTCGCCGCGCAGCAGGACGTGGAAGTGCTGGGCCCGGCGCTGGCCGCGCGCTACACGCACATGAGCGGCACCTCGATGGCCGCGCCGCACGTGGCGGGCATCGTCGCGCTGATCCTGGAAGCCAACCCGCAACTGGGCTGGCGCGAGGTCAAGCAGATCCTGCAGGACTCCGCGAGCAACATCCCCGGCCGTGCCGCCTGGGAAACCGGCGCCGGCTATGTCAACGCCTACGCCGCGGTGCGCAAGGCGCTGGGCAAGGGCAACTTCGGCGCCACGGTCAACGCCGCGCGCACGTTCAACGCCAATGCCAACCTGTCGACCGGCCGGGACGACACGTACACGCTCGACGTGGCCACGCAGTCCGGCTCCGCACCGGTTTCGTTCCAGGTCGGCAGCAACGTGTCGCTGGTGGCGGCAAGCTCGGTGCCGGGCGACAACACGATGGTGATCTACCTCACCGATCCCAATGGCGTCGTCTACAAGTCCTCGTGGTCCGATCCGGTCCTGGGACCGTCCATCTCGGTTTCGGCTGCTGGCATCCCGGGTACCTGGAAGGTGCACGCGAAGATGTACCAGGGCGCGGTTGGCGTGCCCGGTCCGATCGACGTGCGCGTCAAGCAGACCACCGTCGACGGCTATAGCGGCCTCAACGACATCACCTCGCATCCGGGGCGCGGCTTCATCGAGTTCGCGGTGGGCAAGCGCCTGGTCGATGGCTATGCCGACGGCACGTTCCAGCCCGACCGGGTCATTACGCGCGGTGAGATGGCGCAGTACCTGACGATGGGCTCCGGCGTGCGCCAGTACCTGCCGAGCGGTGCAGCGTCCACGTTCAGCGACGTGTCGCCGATCAGCGCGCTGTCGCCGTTCGCCGAAGCCGTCACGGCCAAGGGCGCTGTGACGCGCGACCTGTCGCAGAACCAGCTTGGCGTGATGGGCGCGATCAATGGCGCCTTCTATCCGGGCAACTCGGTGACGCGCGTCAGCCTGGCGTATTCGCTGGTGCAGGGTTTGGGATTGCAGTCCTCGGCGCAGGCGTTCAGTGGCGAACTCACCGCGCTCTATAACGAGACGCGCGTTCCGGTCGCCGATGCGGCTTCGATCCCGGCCAGTCTTCGCGGTTACGTGCAGCGGGCACTGGACCTGGGCCTGATCAACGCGCGCTATGCCCTGGTGCAGGGTCCGTATGACCTGCAGCCGACGATGAAGGCCTACTTCGACCCGTCGCAGCTGGTCACCCGCGCGGCATTCGCCGCTGCGGCCAGCCGGACGCTGGGCGCGTACGGCCTCTGATCGTCGCTGCACCGCTAGTGCGGTCCGGTTATCCCCCCGGCCCGCATCGGAAGCCCGCTACAGGAGTAGCGGGCTTCTTTCTTTCTGGCGTCCGCGACTCGGGACGGCGGCCATATCACGCGGTGTATGCTCGCCTTCCCCACGGCAATTCCCTTGCGGAATCGGAGCACGGAATGAAGGCAGGATCGCGCACGCTGGCAGCCATGGCGGTTGCCTTGATGGTCGGTGTTGGCCTCGCGGCGTGTTCCGGAGGCCCCGTGCGTCGCGTGTCCGAACCGACCGCGCAGATCCAGCAACTGACCGTGCGCGCCGACGGTCGCTGGTCGGTGGAACTGCGTATCGAGAACTTCAGCAGCATTCCGATGCGCTTCGACAGCGTCGACCTCGCGCTGGTCGTCGGCGAGCAGGACGCGGGCCATGTCACCGCGCAGCCGGCGATGACGATCGGGCCGGAATCGGCCGACGTCGTCACTTCGGTCTTCACGCCACAGGCCGGCGCCAAGCTGGCCGTGGCCGATGCGCTCGGCGGCGGCCGCAGCATCGCCTACTCGCTCAAGGGCCGCGTGGACGCGACGCCCGATGAGCGCAAGCAGCGCAGCTTCGACATCGAACGCAGCAGCCAGCTCAGTCCGGCACCGGGCCTGCCGGGCGTGATGCGCTGAGCCGACCCGAAGCCCGGGATGCGCGGAACGCGCCGCACTGAGTCCCGGCTCTAGATTGCAGGCACACACTTCGTTCGTCCCGAACCTGGGCGCGGCGGTTGTAGCGGCGCGGTTGCAGTGCCACCGTTC
Organism: Lysobacter fragariae; assembly: GCF_054779775.1. Lineage (NCBI taxonomy): Bacteria > Pseudomonadati > Pseudomonadota > Gammaproteobacteria > Lysobacterales > Lysobacteraceae > Lysobacter > Lysobacter fragariae. The sequence goes on from NZ_BAAGXP010000012.1 coordinate 92,222, forward strand.
AACGCAACCGTCTCCAACCCACGCGTCCCGTTCGCATTCCCCGCAATCCAATCCGGTTACCTGCCATGAGCGCTTACAAAGCCCCACTCAACGACATCCGTTTCGTGCTGTTCGACCTGTTGGGTGCGGAAGCCGAATTCGCCCGCCTCGGCCACACCGACGCCAGCCGCGACGTCGTCGATGCCGTGCTCGAGGAAGCCGCGCGCTTCACCCAGACCGTGCTCGCGCCGCTCAACGAAACCGGCGACCGCATCGGCTGCAAGTACGACAAGGACACAGGCGCGGTCACCACGCCGCCGGGCTTCAAGGAGGCGTACGCGCAGTTCGTCGATGGTGGCTGGACGGGGCTGGTGTCGCCGGTGGAGTTCGGTGGCCAGGGCATGCCGTACCTGGCGGGCGTGCCGCTGAAGGAAATGATTGACGCGTCCAACCTGGCGTGGGGCAACTTCCCGCTGCTCTCGCATGGCGCGACAGACGCACTGATCCACCACGGCGAGGACTGGCAGCGCGAAGTCTTCCTCAAGCCGCTGGTCGACGGTCGCTGGACCGGCACCATGTGCCTGACCGAGCCGCACTGCGGCACCGACCTGGGCCTGCTCAAGACCCGCGCCGTGCCGAACGAAGACGGCAGCTATTCGATCAGCGGCACCAAGATCTTCATCACCGCCGGCGAGCACGACATGACGGACAACATCGTCCATCTGGTGCTGGCAAAACTTCCCGATGCGCCTGCGGGCAGCCGCGGCATCTCGCTGTTCATCGTCCCCAAGTTCAAGGTGTCGCGTGACGGCGCCATCGGTGATCGCAATGCGGTGCGTTGCGGCAGCATCGAACACAAGATGGGCATCCATGGTTCGGCCACGTGCGTGATCAACTTCGATGGTGCGCAGGGCTACCTGATCGGCCAGCCGAACAAGGGCCTGATGGCGATGTTCACCATGATGAATACCGCGCGTCTCGGCGTCGGCGTGCAGGGCCTGGGTCTGTCCGACCGCGCATGGCAGAACGCGCTGCGCTATTCGCGCGAGCGCCTGCAGAGTCGTTCGCTGTCGGGCGCGAAGTTCCCGGAAAAGCCCGCCGACCCGATCATCGTCCACCCCGACGTGCGCCGCATGCTGCTGACCTGCAAGGCGCTGGTCGAAGGCAGCCGCGCGATGAGCTACCACGCCGGCCTGCAGGTCGACGTGTCCGAACGCGCACCGACGCCGGAAGAACGCGAGCAGGCCGATACGCTGGTCGGCTTCATGACCCCGATCGTGAAGGCCTGCCTCACCGAGTGGGGCATCGAATGCACCTATGACGCGCTGCAGTGCTTCGGTGGCCACGGCTACATCGCCGAGAACGGCATGGAGCAGCTCGCGCGCGATGCACGCATCACCACGTTGTACGAAGGCACCACCGGCATCCAGGCGCTGGACCTGCTGGGCCGCAAGGTCATGCAGCTGCAGGGCGCGGGACTGCGCGTGTTCCTCGGCATGATCGAGCAGTTCTGCAACGAGCAGTCCGGCAATGCGGCGGTGGCGGAATTCATCGGTCCGCTGCGCGAGAAAGCCGCGCAATGGCAGCAGCTCACCCTGCAGGTAGGACAGCGCGCGATGTCGAACCCGGACGAAGTGGGCGCCGCCGCGTACGACTACCTGATGTACTCGGGCTACGTGTCGCTGGCGTACTGGTGGGCGCGCAGCGTGCTGGCGGCGGAAGGCTCGTCGCATTCGCAGGCGTTCAAGGACAGCAAGCGCGAAACCGCGCGCTTCTACTTCGCCCGGTTGCTCCCGCGCACGCTGTCGCATGCCGCCGCGATCGCAAGCCCGGCGAGCACGCTCACGGCGCTGGACGAAGCTGCGTTTGATGCGTGAGGGGTCTGGGAAGATCTCTGCTGTGTGAAGCAGGAGGGCGTGGCACCGCTTTCGCGTGATGGGCAGAGCAGCAGTCCGTGCGAAGGAGGTGGCGGTGAAAAGCGGTTCGCAGCTTGCCTTCTCCGGCCGCCCGCGCGGCATCAACACCCTCGCGGCTTGAATCTCCCCGTGGGCGGGTACCCAAAATGTAACCAGAGGCGTATAAGCTGGTTGCCCAATGGAGACCGATAGAGCCAACCTGAGGCTGGTCCGAACTGGAACCCACGCAGCGAGCCTGCGTGATCCAGTCAATAGCTCGACTCCTGAATACGCTTACCGACCCTCTACGGACCGCCTCAGTGCGGTCCGTTTGCTTTCTCTGGACGCGCACGGCCGCGTCCTCGACTGGATGAGCTGGCAGGACGCCGCCTGCCTGTATGCCCGCGGCGCCGTCGCGTGGACACTCGGCGATCCCTGCCTGCAGGTGCATGGCGGCATCTGCCGCCTGACCGGCACGCAGAGCCTGCTTGAACTGCACCCGATCGTCGCGGCGCGCGGCCATGCTCGCGCGCATGCACTCGACCCCACGCCCGCACTCACCAATGTCGCGCTGTTCGCACGCGATGCGCACCTGTGCCTGTATTGCGGCCACGAGTTCAGTCGCCCCAGCCTTACCCGTGACCACGTGCTGCCGGTGTCCAAGGGTGGCAAGGACACGTGGGAAAATGTCGTTGCCGCGTGCTTCCACTGCAATTCGCGCAAGGGCAACCGGACCCCGCAGCAGGCGGGCATGCCACTGCTGGCCGTGCCTTATCGTCCGAGCTGGGTCGAACACCTGATCCTGAGCAACCGCAACATCCTGGCCGACCAGATGGCCTTCCTGAAGGCGCAACTGCCCAAGCGGTCGCGGCCGGAGCTGGTGGTCCAGTAGTTGGCGTGTAGTTGGCTGCCGTGGGGTCGCGACGCTGAATGCGCGTTTGTTGCGTCGCAACACAATCCATGAGACCTGCGTCACGCCACCCGTGACCTTTCCGCGTTGACGGTCCTTGGCTGTCCGCGCAACACTCACGAGATCGTCACAATCCGGAACACCTGATGCGCCCAACCTTCGGCTTCACCGGCATGGACGCTGCAACCGAAAATGCGCTGACCTCGGCGTTCGCCGAAGCCAGCATGCGCATGGGTGGCAACTGGCCGCTGGTATCCGAGCAGGACGCCACCCACGTGGTGGTGGACATGGACAGCATGTACGGGCCCATGAGCTGGCTGCGTCTGCACGGCGCCGGCAAAGTGGTGATCGGGTTGACCTCCGCGCCACGCGCGCAGACCGACTTCCGCCTGGGCAAGCCATTCAACGCCGAAGCGGTCGCCGAGCTGCTGCAGTCGATTGCACCGGCTGAAAGCGCTCCATCGCACGCCGCCACCGCCCCGCCGATCCGTCCCGACCTGGCCCCGGAGCCGCCGCCGCCGCCTTCCGAAGCGGCCGCCGTCGCGTATCAGCCGCCTGCCGCGCCCGCCCCGACCCCCGTGGTCGCCGCCGCTGCACCGTTCGCGCCCACGGAATCCCCGGCACCCAGCGCCGAAGCGCCCGTCGTGGCCCCGCCGGCTCCGGTGGCTGCACCGCCGCCGGCACCGGCCCCGCCGCCGCGCGACCGCACCCTGATCGACTGGCTGGCTCCGGGCGCGCTGCGCGGCCGCGTCAGCCTGAGTCGCGGCGGCACCACGGTTTTCCTGGACCTGGACCAGCAGCAGTTCTACGGCCCGGCCACGCTCAAGCCGATCGCAACGCACGTGGAGGCGAAGCTGGAATCCGGCGACTTCCAGCCGATGGACGATGCCGCCTGGGGCCGCGATATCGCGATCCTTGGCCAGTCACAATCGCTGTCCCGCCTGCTCTGGTTCTGCGCCCTGCAGGCCGGCAAGGGCAAGTTGATGGGTGGGTTCGACCCCAACGGTCGTTATCGCCTGCTCAAGTGGCCGCAGACCGAGCGCGAATTCCCCAAGCACTTCCGCATCGCCACCGCGATGATGAAGGGCCCGGCGACGCTGGAGGAAGTCACCGCCGCCTGCGGCGTGACCCTGGCGGAAGTCACCGACTTCGTGAACGCCAACCTCGCTACCGGCTATGCCGAGCCCTATCGCGAGCCGGAACCGGAGCCGGAACCGCAGAAGTCCGGTGGACTGTTTGGGCGGTTGCGCGGGCGTTGATCGGGGCGTCTGGAGAAAAGCGGCTTCGGCCGCTTTTTTCTTTTTGGGGGTGGTGGTTCCGGTTTGTGGATGAACGGACAAAGCGCCGTGTATCGCGATTGTCGGCCGCCGGCGCGGCATTGATGGCTCTGTAGCTGCAACTTTGTCGTGGGCCGGCCGCGGGCGCGGCATTGATGGCTCTGTGGCTGCAGCTTTTGTCGTGGGCCGGCCGCCGGCGCGGCATTGATGCCTCTGTAGCTGCAGGTTGCTCGTGGGCCGCTCGTGGGCCTTCGTGGACCGTTTGCTTGCCCCTATTCCCGCCCGGCACGACAATGACGGACTTGTCGTTCCGGCTGTTCGGCCACACTCCCCCGCGATGATCGATCCGCAACGCTATCCGCGCCTCTCCCGCATCCAGGTCCCCGCCGACCTGCGCCAGTTCCCCGAAGACGAGCTGCGCGCCATCGCCGACGAGCTGCGCGCCTACCTGATCGAACAGGTGGCCCGGGTCGGTGGTCATTTCGGCGCAGGGCTCGGTGTGATCGAACTCACCACCGCCCTGCACTACCTGTACGACACCCCGGTCGATCGACTGGTCTGGGACGTCGGCCACCAGTGCTATCCGCACAAGATCCTCACCGGTCGCCGCGACACCATCCATACGGTGAAGCAGCAGGACGGCGTCGCGCCGTTCCCCAAGCGCGAGGAATCCGAATACGACACCTTCGGCGTCGGCCATTCCTCCACGTCGATCTCCGCCGCACTGGGCATGGCCGTGGCACTGCAGCGCATGGGCGACGACCGCAAAGTGGTCGCCGTCATCGGCGATGGCGCGATGACCGCGGGCATGGCCTTCGAGGCGCTGATGCACGCCGGCGGGATGGGCGGTACCGATGGAAGCAGCGAGCCCAACCTGCTGGTGATCCTCAACGACAACCAGATGTCGATCTCCGAGAACGTCGGCGGATTGACCAAGATGCTCGGCCGCATGACCGGCAGCCGCACGCTCAACGCCATCCGCGAAGGCGGCAAGAGGCTGCTCGGCGACAAGCACAGGCCGGCAGCGAAGTTCGTCAAGCGCTGGGAAGAACACTGGAAGGGCATGTTCGTGCCGTCCACGCTGTTCGAGGAAATGGGCTTCCACTACACCGGCCCGATCGACGGCCACGACATCGGCTCGCTCGTCGCCACGCTGAAGACGCTCAAGGGCCTGAAGGGTCCGCAGCTGCTCCACATCATCACCACCAAGGGCAAGGGCTACGAACTGGCCGAAGGCGACCAGATCGGTTACCACGCCGTCGGTCCGTTCGATCCGTCGAAGGGCCTGGTGGCGAAAGCTGGCGCGAAGAAACCCACCTACACCGACGTCTTCAGCGACTGGCTCTGCGACATGGCCGCTGCCGACGACAAGCTGATGGGCATCACCCCGGCGATGCGCGAAGGCTCCGGCCTGGTGCGCTTCAGCAAGGAATACCCGCAACGCTATTTCGACGTCGCCATCGCCGAGCAGCACGCGGTGACGCTCGCTGCCGGCATGGCCTGCGAAGGCGCGAAGCCGGTCGTCGCGATCTACTCCACCTTTCTGCAGCGCGGCTACGACCAGCTCGTGCACGACGTCGCGATCCAGCACCTCGACGTGCTGTTCGCGATCGACCGCGGTGGCGTTGTCGGGCCTGATGGCGCGACGCATGCGGGCAACCTGGACCTGAGCTACCTGCGCTGCGTGCCGAACATGGTGGTGATGGCACCCAGCGACGAGAACGAATGCCGGCAGATGCTGTCCACCGGCCATCACTACAACGGCCCGGCCGCGGTGCGCTATCCACGCGGCACGGGCCCCGGCGTCGCGATCGAGCCGACACTGGACACGCTGCCGATCGGCAAGGCACAGCTGCGGCAGCGCGGTTCGCGCGTGGCGCTGCTCGCATTCGGCGCAGTGCTGCCGGCGACGCAGACCGTCGCCGAGGAACTGGGCCTGACCGTGGTCAACATGCGCTTCGTCAAACCGCTGGATCGCGAGCTGATCCTGGAACTGGCGAAGACGCACGAAGGCTTCGTCACGGTCGAGGACAACGTCATCGCCGGTGGTGCGGGATCGGGCGTGGCCGAACTGCTGTCTGCCGAAGGCATTGCGTTGCCAATGCTGCACCTGGGCCTGCCGGACGCCTTCCAGCACCACGCCAGCCGTGAGCAGTTGCTCGCCGAAGCCGGCCTGGATGCCGCCGGCATACGTGCCGCAGTGCTGACGCGTTGGCCGCGATTGGCCACGCCAGCACCGGCACCGTTGACGCACAGCGCCTGACGACCCGACCTAGCATGGAACGCAGGCGGGACTTCAACGGCAACGCGGTGGTGCTGCATGGGTGAAGCTTTTCTCTCGCTGGCACCGTGGCAGGTCGCGCTCTATGGCGTGGCGTGGTTCAGCGCGCTGTATTTCGGTTTCGGCGCGGCCAACTGGTGGCTGACGCGCTCGCTGCTGCCGCGCCTGGGTTATGGACGCCTGCTCGATACGCGACCGCTTCCTCGCGGGCAGCTGCGACGCGAGATCGGCGAATCCGTCGTCTCGATCCTGATCTTCGGCATCGGCCTGCTCGCGCCGTGGTGGATGCTCAAGCTTGGCTGGGCACGGCTGGCACACGAGCCGTCGGTGACGCGCATCCTGATCGAATCGGTGGTGCTGTTCTTCTGGAACGAGCTGCACTTCTACGCCAACCATCGCCTGCTGCACATGCGCTGGCTGCGCCGCTTCCACGGCCAGCACCATCAGTCGCACACGGCCACGCCGTTCTCCACCTACGCGCTGCATCCGATCGAAGCGATGATGCTGGGCAGCGTATCGATGCTGCCGATGCTGCTGCACGATTTCAGCCTGCAGGCGCTTGCTGCGCTGACAGTGATCAGCATCGCGCTCAACAGCCTGGGCCATTCCAATTACGAGTTCAGCCGCGCGGCGCCTGCGCGAGGATGGCGTGCTGCCAGTCGTCGCCACCATCTGCACCACGCGTGTTACCAGGGCAACTACGGCTTCCTGCTGGACGTTTTCGACCGTTGGGCCGGCAGCACGCTGCCGCTGGATGCCGCCGCCTCGCGGCTGGCGAATGCGCAACCGACTCCGATGCACGGCTCGAGTCACGCAACTTGAGCCGAGCCCTGCGGCCACTGGGGCCGTTGCGCGAACGTCGCGACCTGCAGAGCCTCGCCTACCTGACCCTGCAGCCGGTGCTGATGGCTTGGCAGTGGCACCATGGATTTCATTGGGCGCCCTTCGCGGCAAGCCTGTTCCTCGCCGTCGGGATCAGCGTGATCCACCACAATCATGCGCACCTGCCGATGTGGCGACGCAGCGACTGCAACCGGGCCACCGAATTCGTCCTGAGTGCGTTGCAGGGTCATCCGACCTTCGTTTTCCATCCCACGCACAACCGCAACCACCACCGTCATTGCCACGGCGCGCGCGACGTCGCCCGCACCTGGCAATTCGGCGACCACAACCACCTGCCTGGCTGGCTGTTGCATCCCGTACAAGTCGTTGTGGTCCTGTATCCGCTTGCGCTGCGTTGGCTGCGGGCGATGCATCGACGCGCGCCCGCCGTCGCACGCTGGTACGCGCTGCAATACGTCGCATGGTGGCTGCCGTGGGCGACGCTGCTGGCGCTGGCCCCCCGACGCGCCTTCGTGCTGGTGATCGTCCCGCAGCTGTTCGGGCTGCATTGGCTGCTTGCCGCCAACTATCTGCAACACGCGCACGCCGATGAGACATCGACCAGGCGCAACGCCCGCAACTTCGAAGGCCTGCTGAACCCGCTGCTGTTCAATATCGGCCTGCACAGTGCGCACCACCGCGACGGCCGGGCACACTGGTCGCAACTGCCCCACTTGCATCGACAGCTGCGCGGCCACATCGATGTACGGATGCTGGAAAGCGGGTTCGCCCGTTACGTCCTGCGCACCTACGTGCTCGGCGCACTGGTGCCGCGACTGCGTTCTAGTTCGCTGCGCGCCCCTGCCATGGGACCGCCTGTCACAGGAAAGGATTGCTGAATGCCAACCCGTTTCGAACGCACGTGGATCCGCGGCACCGGTCGCTTCCTGCCGGGCGACCCGATCGACAACGAGGCGATGGATGCCTTCGTCGCGCCGTTGAACAAGCTGTCCCGCCGGATCAAGCGCCGCATCCTCGGCGAGAACGGCATCCTCACCCGCCACTACGCCATCGACGCGCAAGGCCAGACGGTGCATTCCTGCGCGGACATGGCGGCCGCGGCAATCCGCGACTGCCTCGCTGCAACGCATGTGTCCGGCTCAACCTCGCGCCTGGAATACATCGGGCTGCTCGCCTGCGGCACATCCGGTGGCGACCTGCTGATGCCGGGCTTCGCCAGCATGGTGCAGGGCGAACTCGCCGCACCCCCGATGCAGATCCTGTCCAGCCACGGCATCTGTGCCTCCGGCGTGTCGGCGTGGGAGGCCGCGGCGTCCGCCGTCGAACTGGGCTCGCATGCACATGCGATGGTCGCCGCCGCGGAAATGCCATCGCGCCTGTTCAAGCGCTCGCGCTTTGCCGCGCGCGGATACGACGCGGACTTCGACGCGCATTTCCTGCGCTGGATGCTCTCCGACGGCGCCGGCGCGCTGCAGCTGACCTCCGCGCCTGCAACCCAGGGGCTGCAATTGCGGCTTCGCTTCATCCACCAGCGCTCGTTCGCCGGCGACTACCCGGTGTGCATGCAATTGGGTAAGGCGCCGGACAGCGGCCGCCTGCACGTGGATTACGACTCCTGGCATGAAGCCGAAGCCGACGGCGCGCTGCTCCTGCGCCAGGACATCCGACTGCTGCCGCACCTGTTCGACGTCGGCGTGCACGAGTACGCCAAGCTGGCGCACGCCGGCTGGATCGATCCGCAACGCATCGACCACTTCCTCTGCCACTACTCGTCCGAACGCTTCGCGCCGGTCGTGGACGAACTGATGGTCAAGGCCGGCCTGTCGATTCCGCGCGAGCGCTGGTACAGCAACCTCACCTCGCGCGGCAACACCGGCGCCGCGTCGATCTTCATCATGCTCGACGAATTCCTGCGCACGCGCACCGTGCGTGCGGGCGAGAAGATCCTGTGCTTCATCCCCGAATCGGGACGTTTCACTGTTGCCTTCGTGCTGATTGAAGTCGAAGCCGCGGACGCTCCTGCGCAACCCGCTGGCGACACCACTCCCGCGCGCGCTCCAACTCCGGTTCCGTCGCACGCAGACGATGTCATCGCCCCGCCGCACGATCCGGCCGATGCTCCCGCGGCACTTCGCCACCTGCTGGGCGAACTGGCGACGATCTGGCACGGCTACCGCTCCCGCGCATGGCGCACCCCACTGATCCGCAAACTGCGCGAGGGCGGCTTCACTCGCGCCGACTATGCCGACTGGGCGGAAAACTGGGTCCCGCAGGTGCGTGAAGGCAGCAAGTGGATGCGCGAAGGCGCGGCTTCCGTACAGCCGCCCTACCAGGCATTGGCCGACCTGATCGAAACACACGCAGGCGACGAGCAGAACGACTACGAAATCCTCTATTCCGACTATCGCAAAGCTGGCGGCACGCGCGACATCGACGCGCTTCGTCGCAATCCCGGCGGCGAAGCGCTCAACAGCTACCTGCACGCGCTGGCGGCCACGCCCAATCCGCTGGGACTGTTGGGCGCGATCTACATCATCGAAGGCACCGGCCAACGCATTATCCCGGCGCTGCTGCCGCTGATGAAGGCGAGCCTGATGCATGGCCAGGATGCGCTTCCGGCCGATGCTTTCCGTTTCCTCGAGTATCACGGGGCCAACGACGAGCACCACCTGCTACGCTGGCTGCGCGCAGTGGAGATTGTTCTGGAACACGATCATGGAAGCGGCGACGCCGCCGGCCGCGGCACGCGGGCCATCATCGACACCGCGCGCCGCACCGCACAGTTGTATCTCATGCAGTTCGAGCACGTGACGCCATGACGATGACGCCTGAATTCCTCAACCATGCCCACGATCCACGCGATCCCGATCCGTGGTTGGCGTTGTACCTGGACCGGAGCACGCCGTTGTCGGAGGAGGTCAAGCGCGCGTGGCTGGCCGATTCCAGCTCGCGTTCACGCCAATTCCTGCTGCCTTTCATCCGGCCGTTCGCACGCACGCTGATCGTGCTGTTCCAGGTGATCAAGGTGTTCACGCCGCGCCGCATCGCGTTCTCGCGCGCACTGCACCGGCTGCTTGCGTGGGGCATGGAGAACTTCATCCGCCCCGAGGCCAACTGGCTGATCCTGCGGCATTTCCACCTGGGCTCGCAGATCCTGCAGTTCATTGCCGCGAATGCACCGGTGCAGGTCCCGACCAATCCGCTGCAGCCGGGAAAAATTGCGGACGTGCGCGATGAGATGTACCTCATCCACGACCTGAACCTCTACAACTTCCTGATCAACCTCAACACGCAGCTACGCCAGGCCGGACGCCAGCTTGAGCGGGTGGAGTCGCCTGACCTGTCGATGATCCACCAACCCGCGCTACGGCTGGAGGACATGCCGGCACGGCGGCGCAATTTCCTCGACCTGCAGAGCTCGATCGAGCTGTTCACGCCGATCTACCAGTTGATGCTGACCGACAGCGACTTCTGGCGCGCGACCAACTCGCTGCAGCTCGACGAGACCATCGGCCTGTACGTGGCCACCATCCTCGACGCGCGCGCCCACCTGACGCTGGTCAACAACAAACACCCACTGGTGCCGATGTCGACGCTGCGCGCGGGCTTCCGCCTGACACTGCACGGACTGTCGACGGAGATGGCGCATGGGTTCCTGGTCTCGCTGAAGGAAAAGCAGGCCGGCGCACAGCCCGGCTGACCGCGCCGAATCGACGGGAAAAGAATCGACCGGCGGGGCCCGGACCCGAATCGCCAGGCAGAAAGCTCGGATCGCCGAGCAAAAAGCTCGGGGCGTCGAGCTCCGGGCTCGGGTCACCGGGCAGAAAGCTCGAACCGTCGAGCTCAGAGCTCGGGTCGCCGGGCAAAAAGCTCGAACCGTCGAGCTTCCGGGCTCGGATCGCCGGGCAAAAAGCTCGAACCGTCGAGCTTCCGGGCTCGGATCGCCGGGCAAAAAGCTCGAACCGTCGAGCTCAGAGCTCGGACCGCCGAGCTTCCGGGCTCGGGTTGCCGGGCAAAAAGCTCGAACCGCCGAGCTCCGGGCTTGGGACCGCTGTCAAACCCGGAAAGCTGGCTCCGGACGTCCGCTGCTTCATCGACCTGCAGTAGCTCTCCTGGGCCGTAACGCCCCGGTCACAGCCCTGCAACGGCCGGGACACGCCCGCCGCGCACTCTCCCGCAAACCGGGCCAATGCCCCGGGGGCCTGCCGCGCATGCGCTACGCGATCGTCACCGAGACCTACCCGCCGGAAGTCAACGGCGTCGCCCTGACCGTGCAGGGGCTGGAGCAAGGCCTGCGCGCCCGTGGGCACGACGTCACCCTTATCCGCCCACGCCAGTCGAACGAGAGCTCGTCCGCGACGGGTGTCGCGCACGAATTCCTGGTCCGCGGCGCACCACTGCCACGCTATCCCGGCCTGCGTTTCGGCATGCCATCGACGCGCAAGCTTGTCGCGCAATGGCAGGCGACACGACCCGACGCCATCTACGTCGCCACCGAAGGCCCGCTGGGCTGGTCGGCGCTACGCGCGGCGCGCAAGCTGGGCATCGCGGCGTCGACCGGCTTCCACACCCGCTTCGATGAATACATGCGCGACTACGGCGCGGCCTTCCTCGCCCAGACCGCGCTGCGCTGGATGCGCCGCTTCCACAACGGCGCCGATGCCACGCTGGTGCCCACGCGCGAACTGCAGCAGTTCCTGCAGGCCAACGGCTTCAACGACGTGGTGCTGCTGCCCCGCGCCGTAGACACGCGTCTGTTCGATCCCGCGCGACGCGATCCCGCCCTGCGCGAAGCCTGGGGCGTTCCGGAAGACGGCGTCGCGGCGATCTATGTCGGACGCATCGCGGCGGAAAAGAACCTCGACCTGGCAGTGCGCGCGTTCCGGGAGCTGCAGAAGCAGCGTCCCGACGCCCGTTTCGTCTGGGTCGGCGACGGCCCCGCACGCGAGAAGCTCCAACAGGCCAACCCGGACTTCATCTTCTGCGGCATCCAGCGCGACAAAACGCTGGCGCGCCACTTCGCCAGCGGCGACCTTTTCATCTTCCCCAGCCACAGCGAGACATTCGGCAACGTCACGCTGGAAGCGATGGCCAGTGGCGTGCCGACCATCGCCTTCGATTACGGCGCCGCACGCGAACACCTGCGCGACAACGTGCATGGCGCGGCAATTGCCGATGGTGACGACGCGGGCTTCATCCGCGCGGTGGTGCGCATCGGCATGGAAGACGCGGCGCGTCGCGACATGGCTGTCGCCGGACGCGATGCCATCAGCGGATTGCGGCCAGAGCAGGTCTCCGAGGATTTCGACGAATTGCTACTGGGCCTTGCGCGCTCACGCGTGGGCTCGCGCGTGACCGGTGCCGATGCAGAGGTGAACCAGGAGGTCGCATGAAACTGACGCTGCCCAAGCGATTGATCGAGGGCGAATCCGGCTGGTGCCTGCGCGCCAACCGCCTCGGCGAGACCCAGGCACCGCGTGCGTTCTTTGCCGTCGTCAGCCGTTTGGGTGACGGAGTGTTCTGGTATGTCCTGATGGCTGCATTGATCATCATCGATGGCGAGCACGGACTGGCCGCTTCAGCGCACATGGCCGCGACCGGTGTCGTGGCGCTGACGATGTACAAGGCACTCAAGCGCTGGACGCGCCGGCCGCGGCCGTTCGCCAACGACACGCGCATCCACGCCTGGGTTGCGCCGCTGGACGAATTCTCCTTTCCCTCCGGTCACACCCTGCACGCGGTGTCCTTCAGCCTGGTGGCGATGGCGCACTATCCGATGCTCGCGTGGTTGCTGATTCCCTTCACTGCCAGCGTGGCGGCATCGCGCGTCGTGCTCGGCCTGCACTATCCCAGCGACGTGCTGGCGGCGACGGGAATTGGCGTCACCCTGGCCAGTGTGTCGCTGTGGCTGGTGCCTGGCGTGTCGCTGTTTGCATGACACAGCACAGCCTCTCCGAAGAGAGGCTGTGCCTTCGAGTCGTGGCGAATTCAGGGCAACGGCGGCGGTACCGGCTTGCCACCACCCAGCTGGTACCAGTCGAACTTGCGCGTGATCACCATGATCGCGGCGAGGATCACGAACAACAGCCCTGATCCCAATACCAGCGCGTTGTCCTCGGATACCAGCAGCCCATACAGCGCGGCGTAAAGCGTCGTCAGCATCGCAGCGAAGCCCAGGCCGCGTGCCGCGCTGCGCAGGACCGCACTCAGGTAGAACGCCAGCAATCCGATGCAGGCCATGCTGGCGACGACGTACGCCCAATGGAACGCGATGTGCTCGCTCAGGCTGACCAGCAGCAGGAAGAAGATCGCCAGCGCCAGACCGACCAGTCCGTACTGGATCGGGTGGATGCGAAGCTGCTTGATCAGCTCGAACATGAAGAATCCGACGAAAGTCAGCATCACGAACAACAGTCCGTACTTGCTGGCGCGATCGGCCTGCGAGTAGACGTTGACCGGATCGACCAGCGACAGGCCCACCGCGTCGATGCCGCCCGTGCTCATGCCCGCGTTCGGTCCGCTCTCACCGGGCATCTGGTCCGCGCTGGTACTCAGCGTGGGCAGGGTCTTGCCGGCCTTGAACTGCGCTTGCGCGTTGGATGCCAGCGACGAGACTTCCCATTTCGCCGAGAAGCCCTTGCCGCTGATCTGCGGTTGCCGCGGCAGGAAATCGCCGCCGAAGCGCGGATGCGGCCAGCTGGAGGTGATGTCGAGCGAGTTGCTGCGGGCGAGCGGCACGATGGCGAGGGACTCGGTGCCATCGAGATCGACATTCAACCGCGCATCCAGCGACAGTGCCTGCCCTGCAACCGGTGCGGCCAGGCGGACGTGCACGCCGGTGGCTTCGCGGCTGCCGAACCCTTCCTCCAGCGCCACGTCGCGCCCATCCAGCATCAGTTTCGACGTGCCTGCCAGTCCACGCACGTCAGCAATGCCGTAGCTCAGCCACGGTTGGCCGATCTTGCGCGGCAGTTCCGGGTTGGCGTCTGCGGGTATGACCACCTTGAACGTGGCCTGCGTGCGCGCCTGCAGCTGGTACACGCGCACCTCGTGCAGGCCGAGACGTCGCGTCGATGGATTGAGCTTGCCGTGCAGTTCGAACCGCTCGGGGAAGAACGTCCAGCGGCCAGCCTCGCCATCCTGCTTGACCTTGCGGATGACCTCACCCTTGTCGTTCTTTTCCTCGACTTCGATGGTCTCCACGTAGGGAACGACCAGCACGGGCCCCGCCAGCGCCTGCGCGCCCGCCGAGCTGCGCGCGATGTTCGCTACCGCCTGCGTGCGGTAGAACTGGCGCTCGCTGATGGTGCCGCGGATGAGTATCAGCGGAATCATGATCGCGATGGTCATGATGAAGACGAGCAACACCTTGGGTAGCAATCGCATGGGTTTCCCTCCGTTGCGGCGATGGAGGGAGCATCGAAGGCAGCGATGGGCGGCTGATGTGGCGATGGTGAAGCGACGGTGAAGTCGAACGGCCCTGGACGGCGACCCTGACAGGGCTCGTCGCCTGCGGTCCAAATTCAATGAATCAAGCCAGCGGCACCGTCAGCGTCGCGATGGAACCACCGCCCTCGCGGTTGGCGAGCGCTGCTTCGCCGCCATGCAAGGTTGCGACTTCGGCGACAAAGCAGAGTCCGAGTCCGCTGCTGCGACTGCCGCCTTCCGGTCGCGGCAACGAATAGAAGCGCTCGAACACGCGCGGCAATGCGTACTCCGGCACGCCGGGGCCGTGGTCGGTCACTTCGAAACGGAGCAGGCCGCCATGCGGCACCGCGCGCAGCTCGATCGGTGAACCCGCCGGCGAGAAGTCCGCCGCGTTTTCCACCAGGTTGATCAGGGCCTGCTTCAGCAGGAACGCGTCGCCGCGCACCTCCAGATTGTCCGGTACGGCGACACGCAGCTCCTTCCCGTCGCGCACCAGTCGTTGCGCGCATTGCTGCGCGACCGCGGATGCGATTTCCGCGACGTCCAACCGTTCCGTGCTTTCCAGTCGCTGCCGATGCTCCACGCCTGCCAACGCGAGCAGCTTGTCGATCATCTGTGCCAGTCGTTCGCTCTGCATGCGGATGCTGGCGGTGAATCGGGCGCGATCCTCTGGCGGCATCGGCGGGCCGTCACCTGCTTCCTCCAACAACTCGGCGCTGCCGCGGATGGCAGCCAGTGGCCCCTTCATTTCGTGCGTCAGCGTGTGCACGTACTGTTCGACGTACTGCTTGCCCTCCAAGCGATCGCGCATGGTTTCCAGCGCACGGCCGAGCTCGTCGAATTCGCCTACGGCCTTGGGCAGGATCGCGCGCTCGCCCGCGGTCACCGCATGCGCGTAGCGACGCAACCCACCCAACTGCCTCGACAGCCACCACGCGGCAACCAGACCGATCGCCATCGCCACACCCAGCAGCACCAGGCCCCAGCGCCGCACGACGCGCTCGCTGCGCAGGATGAAGGGTTCGATCGCGCGGTTCGGCTTGGCTACCGTCAACGAGCCGACGATGCGCCGCTGCGCATCGCGGATGGGCGCCGCCACGTGCATCACGGTCGAATCGGGATCATCGGGATTGCTGGCCGTGGAGCGCGCGCCGTAGCGGCCGCGCAGCGTCAGGTAGACGTCGTTCCATCGCGAATAATCCGCACCGATGTCCTTGCCGGTGCTGTCAAACACCACGATCCCGCGGGCGTCGGTGACGTAGACACGGTAGGTACTGCCGCGCTTGCCGAAACCCCAGATCCTCGCACCGAAGTCGCGTCCGGCCAGCTCATGCACGCGCCGGGCGAAGTTGCCGCTGTTGATGGTGCCGGCGAGGAAATCATCCGTCGCCAGTTCGGCGAGGATGTTGGAGGTGTCGACCAGGGTGTCTTCCATCGCCTGGCGCACACCGGGCTTGACCTCGACGACGAATACGCGCATCAGCAGGAACGCCGCGAGCGCGACGATCAGGAAATAGCCGAGGAAAATGCGCAGGCCGATCTTCATTCGTGGCGCTTCGCTGGCAGATTCATGAGTGGATTCGTTTCATGGGCGAATGCCCGGGGCAGCACAGGGGATTCGGATCCTTGCGCATGGCCGCCATCGCCGTCATTCCTCAACCGAATACCCCATGCCGCGATGCGTACGGATCGGGTCCGCATCCGGCACGGCAACGCGCAACTTGGCGCGCAGGGTCTTGATATGGGTATCCACGGTGCGATCGCCGCTTTCCAGCGCGTCGCCCCACACGCGATCCATCAGCTGCGCACGCGAGAGCACGGCGCCGGGACGCTGCAGCAGCGCGGCCAGCAGTCCGTATTCGTAGCGCGTCAGTTCCAGGGCATGGCCGCGGTAGCGGACGCGGTGGCCCTGGGCGTCATGCTCGAAGCCGCCCGGCGCCGCCACCGCTCGCCCGCGCCGCAGCACAACGCGTACGCGGGCGACCAGCTCGCGCGGCGAAAACGGCTTGGTCACGTAGTCGTCGGCCCCGATTTCAAGGCCGAGGATGCGCTCGGCCTCGGCGTCATGCGCGGTGAGGAAGATCACCGGCAGGTCGCGCGTGCGGCGCAACTCGCGGCACAGCGCGAAGCCACCGATGTCCGGCAGGCCGACGTCGAGCACCGCGAGATCGTAGGTTTCGCGCGCTACTTCGCGCAGCGCCTCACCGCCGGTCAGGCAGTGGTGCGCATCGAATCCCTCGGTGCGCAGCGCATACAGGACGGTCTCCGCGATGGCCGGTTCGTCTTCGACGAGGAGGATGCGCATGGGTTCTGACGGGTTCGCAGGGATTGGCAGGTGATCGGACACCCGGTTGGCGAATCCTAAGCCACCCTCCTCCTTCAACGTCATCCCGGCGCGACGGGGGGACCACCGCGCAGGCCCAGTCGACGAAGCAGCCGACCGGTACGGCGCCCGCGGTGGCGAGGGGAAAACGGCTCATGGCCTCGTTCCGCAGCAGCCCGGAAATTCCTCCACCTGCGTCATTTCCAATGAATACCCGGAAAAAACAGGCCGACCTCGCATCTGAAATCTCCGGTGAAACCCCTCGCTGCGCAGGGATGCCGGCCCGGATCGGGTAGTCTGCGCATCCGAAGACTCCGCACGCCCGATTCCCAATGAACTACCGCCACGCCTTCCACGCCGGCAACCACGCGGACGTCATCAAGCACGTCGTGACGCTGGCCATCTGCGATGCGCTGACCGCCAAGCCGACCCCGGTGTTCGCGCTGGACACGCATGCCGGCCGTGGCCTGTACGCGCTGGACAGCAACTCGGCCCAGCGCACCGGCGAGGCCGAAGGCGGCATCGGGCGCCTGGTGGCGGAGGCTCCCTCCGACCCGCTCATCACCCGCTACCTGCAGGCCGTGCGCGCCTGTCGGCAGGAACACGACAAGCACAGCTATCCCGGTTCGCCCTGGCTGCTCGCGCACGCGCTGCGAGCCGACGACCGCATCGCCACCTGCGAACTGCAACCGGAAGAGGCCGCGCAACTCAAGGCCAACTTTGCCCGCGACCCGCGCGTGGCCGTACACGAGCGCGATGGCTACGCGGCGATGAAGGCGCTGCTGCCGCCGAAGATCGGAGACACGAAGTTCGCGCGCGGCCTGGTGCTCATCGATCCGCCGTTCGAATCGCAGCTGGAGGAATTCGATACCGCGCTCCACGCGCTGCGGGACGCGTTGGCACGCTGGCCTCAAGCCTGTTATGCGCTGTGGTACCCGATCAAGCTGCGTCGCTCGTTGCAGCCGTTCTATCGCCGGGCCACGACGCTGCCGGCGAAATCCGTGCTCGTCGCGGAACTGCTGGTGCGTCCGGACGATTCGCCGCTGCACATGAACGGTAGCGGCCTGCTGCTGCTCAACGCGCCGTTCCAGTTGGACGTGAAGCTCGGGCCCATGCTCAAGGCGCTGGCCAAGGTACTAGGCGAGCGCGACGCATCGTCGCGCCTCGAGTGGCTGAAAGCGGCACCGTAATCCGACACTGGCTGCTTCGGCCAGCGCGGTTTCGTTCGCCCCCTCCTTCGACCTGACCTAGCGCTCGGGCTCGAAGAAACTCCAGCGTACCTCTGGGAATTTCGCCTTGAGAGCGCGCTCGATGTCGTTGATGTCATCGGCGACGTGGCGTGCGGATGGACGCATCCGCGCCTGCACCGACACCATCACGTCATTGCCCAACTGCAGGGTGATCAGGCTGACCACCTGCACGATCTCGGTGCGCCCATCGAGGAACGCGCGCAACTCCCGCGAACGGTGCGGATCGATGCTCTGCCCCACCAGCATCGCCTTGACCTCGATCGCGACGAACACCGCGATCACCACCAGCAACACGCCGATGGCAATCGTACCGAGCGCGTCCCACAGCGGATCACCAGTGACGATGCTGGCGATGATCGCCGCTAGCGCGACGACCAGGCCCAGCAGGGCCGCGATGTTCTCGCCGACCACGACGATGAGCTCGGCGCTACGACTCTCGCGGAACCAGCGCCACAGGTTGCGGCCTTCGCGTTCGACGGCGGCCTCCTTCAGGCACGCCGCCGTCGAATACCCTTCGGCCGCGATCGAGAACAACAGCACGCCCACGGCCCAGCCCCAGTTTTCCAGCGGCTCGGGGTGGTGCAGCTTGTGCACGCCTTCGTACAGCGAATACATGCCGCCGACGGTGAACAACATCAGTGCCACCAGGAACGACCAGAAATACACGGCCTTGCCTTGGCCCAGCGGGTGCTCCTCCGAGGGCGCAGCCTTGGCCTGGCGCATGCCCACCAGCAGCAGCACCTGGTTGGCGCAGTCGGCCAGCGAGTGCACGGTCTCGGCCAGCATCGCGCCCGAGCGCGTGAACCACGCGGCTACGCCCTTGGCCAGCGCGATGGACAGGTTGGCGCCCAGCGCCACCAGCACCGCACGGGTGGAGTCGCCGTGCCCGGCCATGTCAGGCCACGACCTTCACTAGGTCGGGTTCGAAGAAGCTCCAACGCACTTCCGGGAACGCCACCTTGATGGCGCGTTCCACTTCGTTGATCTGCTCGACCAGGGCAATCGCGCTCTGGTTTTCCTGCATTTCCGCCTGCACCGACAGCATCACTTCGTTGCCCAGCTGCAGGGTGATCAGGCTCAGCACGTGGCCGACTTCCGGGCGCTGCTCGATGAAGTTGCGCAGCTGCTGCTCGCGGTCCGGATCCATGCTCTGGCCGATCAGCAGCGCCTTGACCTCGATCGCGACGAACACCGCCACCACCACCAGCAACGCACCGATGGCGAGCGTGCCGATCGCATCCCAGATCGGGTTGCCAGTCACCACCGACAGCAACACGGCTGCCAGGGCAAGCGCGAGGCCGGCCAGCGCCGCCAGGTCCTCACCGAAGATCACCACCAGTTCGGCCTGACGACTCTCGCGGAACCACTGCCACAACGTACGCGGGCCGCGGGCCTTGGCCACTTCCTGCAGGCAGGCGCGCATCGACATGCCTTCGGCGACGATGCCGAACACCAGCACGCCGACCGCCCACCACCACTGCTTCAGCGGCTCGGGATGGGAGAGCTTGTGCCAGCCTTCGTAAAGCGAATAGGCGCCGCCGACGATGAACAGCATCAGCGCCACCAGGAACGACCAGAAATAGATCGCCTTGCCGTAGCCCAGCGGATGGTCGACGTTGGGCGCGCGGCGCGCCTGCTTCATGCCCAGCATCAGCAGCAGCTGGTTGCCGCAGTCGGCCAGCGAGTGGACGGTCTCGGCCAGCATGGCGCTGGATCCGGTGATGAAGGCGGCCACGCCCTTGGACGCCGCGATTGCGAAATTGGCGCCAAGTGCGAACAGGATCGCGCGGGTCGAATCACCACCACCAGACATGCATTCTTCCTTTGTATTGAGGTTCAAAAAGCCCGGGAATTCTAGCATCGCGGGTGTTGCAGCCCATGCCG
Organism: Lysobacter fragariae; assembly: GCF_054779775.1. NCBI lineage: Bacteria > Pseudomonadati > Pseudomonadota > Gammaproteobacteria > Lysobacterales > Lysobacteraceae > Lysobacter > Lysobacter fragariae. The sequence goes on from NZ_BAAGXP010000012.1 coordinate 112,292, forward strand.
CCAACGGCACGAACCCGCGCCCGGCTAGTCGGCCAGTTCAAGCTGCAGTTTCTTGGTCAGCTTCGCCCGCACCAGTTCGTAGCTGCGACGGATCAGTTCGCGCAGCTCCGATGCGGGCAGCGGCTTCGCGTTGGCGATCTGCACCCAGTGCGCGCGCGCCATGTACGGCGCCGGGATGAAACCCGGCCGTTCGGTCATCTCGAGGAAGCGTTCGTCCTCGACCTTGAAGCTGATCGATCCCTTGTGCGCGCCGCGGATGCAGGTGACGCAGAACATCTTGCCGGCGACGGTGAAGACCAGGTCGTCTTCCCACTTGATCCCGGCATCGACGCCCGGCCAGGCGGCGGTCAACTTGCGAAGGGCGGCTTCGTTCATGTTTGTCACGCGTGTGATGAAGTCCTAAACAGGCAGTGTGCCAAGATCGCTACATGACTGCGCGCGAACGCTTACCGCCCTGGCACGAGCGCCAGACGCTGTCCAACGGCCGCCAGGTGCTGATCCGCCCCATCCGCCCCGAGGATGCCGTCCCGCTGCGAGCGGGCTTCGCGCTGCTGGAGCCCGACGAGATCCGCCAGCGGTTCCTCCATGCCGTGAGGGAGCTCACCCCCGAATCGGCCGAACGGCTGACCCACGTCAATCCCCGCACCGAGTTCGCCCTGGTCGTTGCCGAACCCCTCCCGCCGGGCGAGGCACTGGTCGGCGCGGTGGCGCGCGTGGCGATCGACGAGGGCGGTCGCGATGCGGAATTCGCCATCCTGGTCAGCCGCTATATCAAGAACATGGGCCTGGGCCGCTACCTGATGACGCGGCTGGTGAAATGGGCCCGCGGCAAGCGCGTGGGGCGCCTGTACGGCGATGTGCTGGAAAACAACACGCCCATGCTGTCGCTGGCGCAGTCGCTGGGTTTCCAGCGCGAATTCCGCCAGGAGTCGCCGGGTTTGGTCCGGGTCGCGCTTGACCTCAAGCCACGCAGCGCGCGACCTGCCTCCGACCAGCGGTCGTCCGCGCCTTCGCTGCGGGAGCGTTAACTCTTCCAGGCACCTGTGTTCATGCCCTGCCGACCGTGCGGGCAAACCCGGAGCCACTGACGGAGGATTGGCAATGCCCCGCTTTGTCATCGAACGCGACCTGCCGGGTGCAGGCAACCTGAGTCCAGCCGAACTGCGCGGCGTCTCGCAGAAGTCCTGCTCGGTCCTGGGCAGCATGGGACCGCAGATCCAGTGGAACCACAGCTACGTCACCGCCGACAAGATCTATTGCGTCTACATCGCGCAAACCGAAGAACAGGTGCGCGAACACGCGCGCCAGGGCGGGTTCCCGGCCAACCGGATCTCGCTGGTGACCAGCGTGATCGACCCGACCACGGCCGAATAGCCGCACTTTTGACGGGTTCCAACCCCTTCGGCACAGGCTGGGCCGGTAACGCACGCTAGACTTGCTGTCCCTTGCGCTGGGCGTCCGACGACGCTCGGCGCTGTCGTTGTTTTGCGTGCCCGAATGAACGAATCCGCCAACCCGACCTTCCCCACACCGCCCCTGCCCCGCGCCGGCCAGCACCGCACGTGGTGGCGCCTGCCTGCCTCGCCGTCGGCGCTCGCCTTCCACATCGCTGCGGCGGCGTCGGCGCATTCGGGTCCGCTCCTGGCCATTGCCCGCGACAACCACGGCGCCAACCAGCTCGAATCCGATCTGCGCACGCTGCTCGCCGGCAATCCCGCGGTACCGGTGGTGAACTTCCCCGACTGGGAAACCCTGCCGTACGACCAGTTCAGCCCGCACCCGGACATCGTCTCGCAACGACTGTCCGCGCTGCACCGGTTGCCGACAATGAAACGCGGAATCGTCGTGGTGCCGGTACAGACGCTGCTGCAGCGACTGGCGCCGCTGAAGCATGTGGTGGGCGGCAGCTTCGACGTGCGGGTCGGCCAGCGCCTGGACCTTGATGCCGAGAAGCGCCGACTCGAAAGCGCCGGCTACCGCCACGTGCCGCAGGTGCTGGACCCCGGCGATTTCGCCGTGCGCGGCGGCCTGCTGGACGTGTATCCGATGGGCGCCGACTCACCGTTCCGCGTGGAGCTGCTCGACGACGAAATCGACACCATCCGCGCGTTCGATCCCGAGTCGCAGCGTTCGCTCGACAAGATCGACGCCGTGCACCTGCTGCCCGGCCGCGAGGTGCCGCTGGACGACGCCGCGCTCAAACATGCATTGGACGCGTTGCGCGACCGCTTTGATGTCGACACCCGTCGCAGCGCGCTCTATCACGACCTCAAGAGCGGCCTGGCGCCGGCGGGCATCGAATACTACCTGCCGCTGTTCTTCAACGAGACGTCGACGCTGTTCGACTATCTGGATGCGAACGTGTTGCCGGTGCTCGGCGATGGCGCGCAGGAAGCAGCCGATCTGTTCTGGAAGCAGACCGCCGATCGCTACGAGCAGCGTCGTCATGATCTTGAACGTCCGCTGTTGCCGCCGACCGAGCTGTACCTGTCTCCCGACACGCTGCGCGAGCAGCTCAACAAGGGCAACCGCATCGAAGTCTGCGGTGACGCGAATCCGCAACGCGAACGCGCCACGGCGCTGGGCGAACTGCCCGCACCTTCGCTGCCCGTGGCAGCGAAGGATGCGCAGCCGGCCGAAGCGTTGAAGTCGTTCCTGCGAACGTACCCGGGCCGCGTGCTGGTGGCTGCGGATTCTCCCGGTCGCCGCGAGGCGCTGCTGGAACTGCTGCAGGCAGCGGAATTGCGACCAGTCACACTGACGGACTGGCACGAGTTCGCAACGGGCAACGAGCGCTTCGCGATCGCCGTGGCGCCGCTGGAAGACGGCTTCGCGCTGAGTGCGCCGGCACTGGCGATCCTCACCGAACGCCAACTCTTCCCGGAACGCGCCGCGCAACCGCGCCGTCGCAAACGCGCAGGCCGCGAACCCGAAGCGATCATCCGCGACCTGGGCGAACTCACCGAAGGCGCGCCGATCGTCCACGAAGACCACGGCGTCGGCCGTTACCGCGGCCTGATCACGCTCGAGGCCGGCGGCATGCCCGGCGAGTACCTCGAGATCGAATACGCCAAGGGCGACCGGCTGTACGTGCCGGTCGCGCAGCTGCACCTGATCAGCCGCTACTCCGGCGCGTCCGCTGAAACCGCGCCACTGCACTCGCTCGGTGGCGAAGCGTGGACCAAGGCCAAGCGCAAGGCGGCGGAGAAAGTCCGCGACGTCGCTGCAGAATTGCTGGAAATCCAGGCCAAGCGGCAAGCGCGCGCAGGCCTCGCGCTCGACCTCGACCGCGTGATGTACGAGCCGTTCGCCGCCGCATTCCCGTTCGAGGAAACGCCGGACCAGCACGCTGCGATCGAGGCGGTGATCCGTGACCTCGCCAGCTCGCAGCCGATGGACCGCGTGGTCTGCGGCGATGTCGGCTTCGGCAAGACCGAGGTCGCCGTGCGTGCGGCCTTCGTCGCCGCCGCCGCAGGCAAGCAGGTTGCGGTGCTGGTGCCGACGACCCTGCTGGCCGAGCAGCACTACCGCAATTTCCGCGACCGCTTCGCCGACTGGCCGATCAAAGTCGAGGTGCTGTCGCGCTTCAAGAGCAAGAAAGAAATCGAGGCGGAGCTCGCCAAGGTCTCCGAAGGCAAGATCGACGTGATCGTCGGCACCCATCGCCTGCTGCAGGGCGACGTGCGCTTCAAGGACCTGGGCCTGGTGATCGTCGACGAGGAACAGCGCTTCGGCGTGCGCCAGAAGGAAGCACTGAAGGCCCTGCGGGCCAACGTGCACCTGGTGACGCTCACTGCGACACCCATTCCACGCACGCTCAACATGGCGATGGCGGGCCTGCGCGATCTCTCGATCATCGCCACGCCGCCCGCGCATCGACTGGCCGTGCAGACCTTCGTGGTGCCATGGGACGACGCACAGCTGCGCGAAGCGTTCCAGCGCGAACTCGCCCGCGGCGGCCAGGTCTACTTCCTCAACAACGACGTGGAACAGATGGAGCGCATGCGCAGGCAGCTGGAGGAACTCGTTCCCGAAGCCCGCATCGGCATCGCCCACGGCCAGATGCCCGAGCGCGAGCTGGAGCGGGTGATGCTCGACTTCCACAAGCAGCGCTTCAACGTGCTACTGGCCTCGACGATCATCGAATCGGGCATCGATATTCCCAACGCCAATACGATCATCATCCATCGCGCCGACCGCTTCGGCCTGGCGCAGCTGCACCAGCTGCGCGGCCGTGTCGGGCGTTCGCACCATCGTGCCTACGCGTACCTCGTCGTGCCCGACCAGCGCTCGATCACTGCCGACGCGAAGAAGCGCCTGGATGCGATCGCGGCGATGGACGAGCTCGGCGCCGGCTTCACGCTCGCCACCCACGACCTGGAAATCCGCGGTGCCGGCGAACTGCTGGGCGAAGACCAGAGCGGACAGATGGCGGAAGTCGGCTTCAGTCTCTACACCGAACTACTGGAACGCGCGGTGCGTTCGATCAAACGCGGCGAACTGCCCGATGTCGACGGCACGCACGCACGCGGCGCGGAAGTCGAACTGCACGTGCCCGCGCTCATCCCCGAGGACTACCTGCCCGACGTGCACACGCGCCTCACGCTGTACAAGCGCATCAGCGGTGCGCGCGACGCGGAAGAGCTGCGCGAATTGCAGGTGGAGATGGTGGACCGCTTCGGCCTGCTTCCGGATGCGGCGAAGCACCTGTTCGCCATCGCCGAACTCAAGCAGCGCTCCACGGCGCTGGGAATCCGCAAGCTCGACCTGGGCGACAAGGGCGGACGCCTGCAGTTCATCGAGCGTCCGTCGGTGGACCCGATGGCCGTGATCCGATTGATCCAGGGGCAGCCCAAGCTCTACCAGATGGACGGACCGGACAAGCTGCGGGTGAAGCTGGAACTGCCCGATGCGGCGTCCCGGCTGTCCGCTGCGCGCGGATTGCTGACGATGCTGGATCGTGCTGCCTGATCGTGTCCCCCGATGTCGTGCCACTCAATCGAACGATTCAGCAGCGTGGCGCCGGATCGTGTGAATCACCACGAATGACCAGAGGAAAAGCGATGCGTCGACCAGTCAGCCGGGCAATCATGATTGCGTCAGTGGTGCTCGCGATGGCGCTGGCGGCCTGCACCTCCAACCCGCCGCGGGCAACGGCGACTACCTTCGTACTGGTGCGTCACGCAGAGAAAGCCAGCGACGCCAGCAAGGATCCGCCGCTCAGTCCGCAAGGTGAGGCCCGTGCCCACGCGCTGGCCACGTTGCTTCAGGACAGGCCTCTGGCCGCCGTGTACGCCACTGCCTATCAGCGCACGCAACTGACTGCGCGCCCCGCAGCAGCATCGCAGGGCCTCGCCGTCACCACCTACGACGCCAACCGAACTGCCGCGGAATTCGCGGCAACACTGCAGCGCGATCATGCCGGGACGAATGTCCTGGTCGTTGGCCACAGCAATACCGTGCCCGACATCGCGGCCGCGCTGTGCCGATGCAGCGTCGCGCCGATCGCGGACGGCGAGTTCGACCGCATCCTCACCGTGCGCATCGGATCGGACGGCACCACCACGCTGGCGCAGGACCACTATTGATGGATGCGCCTTGATGGATACGTCCTTCATCCCTCCCTGGGACGGCGAGGTAGCGCCCCTGCGCGAGCTGCAGGAACAGTTGGCCGGACACGTGCGACTGAAGGATGAATTCAGCAAACCGTTGCGCACCGTCGCCGGCTTCGACGTGGGCTTCGAGGACGATGGCGCCACCACCCGTGCGGCGGCCGTACTGATCGATGCAGCCACTCTGGAGACGCTGGAATCGCACGTCGTGCGCATGCCGACGCGGATGCCGTACATCCCCGGCCTGCTCAGCTTTCGTGAGTTGCCTGCATTGCTGGACGCGCTGGCGTTGCTGTCTATCCGACCGGACATCGCCCTGATCGATGGCCAGGGCATCGCGCATCCGCGCAGGCTGGGCATCGCCGCGCACTTTGGCGTCGCCACGGACTTGCCGACGATTGGCGTCGCGAAGAAGGTGCTCGTGGGAACCACCTCGACAGCGCTGCACGAGATGCGCGGTGCGTTCACGACGCTGCGCGACGGCCGCGAACAGATCGGCTGGCTGTTGCGGAGCAAGCCCGGTTGCCTGCCGCTGGTCGTGTCGCCCGGTCATCGCGTAGCCATGGCCTCCGCGCCGGAACTGGTGATGCGTTGGGTCACGACCTATCGCCTTCCCGAACCCACGCGCCTGGCGGACCGGATCGCTTCACGGCGCGACGAGTAGGACTTCGCTGAGCTAACGTGTACGGCGTCGAGCCCCCCCAGGCGCACGACATCGCTGGCATGACATCTCCGGAATGCGCGTTGCGCTAGGCTGCGCCTTCCGGATCCAAAGGAGTCGCCATGTCCCGCCTGCTCGCATTCGCCGCGCTTGCTCTTGCCTCCGGTTGCGCCAGCGGCGGCGGCATCACGCCTGGCAGTGAGTTCACCATGACGGTGGGCGCGCAGGTGACACTGCCCGACGCCGCTACGCTGCGTTACACCGGGATCGCCAACGATTCGCGCTGCCCGCCTGACGTGCAGTGCATCCGCGCCGGCGACGCCGACGTGCTGTTCGCCTTCACGCCGCACGGTGGTGCCGGTATCCGCATCACGCTCAACACCGAACGCACGCTCTCGGCGCAGGTCGGTGGGTGGCAACTGCAACTGGTCTCGCTGGTGCCGGGCGGGTCCCCCCGCGCCACCGTTCGCATCGATCCGCATTGAGCACATCGGGAGACATCACCATGAGCATCGTGCCATGACCATCGTGATCGCACCCCGCATCCACGACCTGGGCGGCTTCCAGGTGCGTCGTGCCGTTCCGTCGCTGCAGGCGCGCTCGATCGGGCCATTCGTCTTCGTGGATCACATGGGTCCGGCCATGTTCGAAGCCGGACGTGGCGTGGATGTCCGCCCACATCCGCACATCGGGTTGGCGACAGTGACCTACCTGTGGTCCGGTGCGATGACGCATCGCGATTCGCTCGGCAGCACGCAGGATATCCAGCCAGGCGACGTCAACTGGATGACGGCGGGTAGTGGCATCGCCCATTCGGAGCGGACGCCGCCTGCATTTCGCGAAAATCGGCACCCGTTGCATGGTTTGCAGACGTGGGTCGCACTGCCGCGCAGCCATGAAGAGACGGCACCGGCGTTCCACCATCACGCCGCGGCGTCGATACCACAGCAACATCGCGACGGCACATGGCTGCGCATCGTCGCTGGACGTTCGTTCGGCGAGGAATCGCCGGTAGCGGTGTTCAGCGACACGCTGTACGTGGCGATGGACCTGCAGGCCGGCGGCGAAGTAGCGATAGACGACAACCACGCCGAACGCGCGCTCTACATCCTCGAAGGACGTGCGCAACTGGACGGCGCGGACATCCCCGAACAGCACCTGGTGGTACTGGATCCGGGCACCCGGCCGCGCCTGCGGGCACTGACCCCGATCAAGGCGATGCTGCTGGGCGGCGAGCCGCTGGATGGCCCGCGCCACCTGTGGTGGAACTTCGTTTCCTCGTCCCGGGAACGGATCGAACAGGCGAAAAGCGACTGGCAGAACGGGCGATTTGGCGCAGTGCCCGGGGAGACCGAATTCATACCCCTTCCGGAAAAATGAACGGAGCGCTCGCAACTGATTGATTTTTAAGGAGTTTGTTTCTTTGGAAACCGTTTCAAACGAGACTTTTCAAAAAAGTGTGATGTACGTCGTTGACGATTTGTCAAGTACCTGTTTGGGCGTTATGTTCGGTACCGAGTCGGATCCTTTCACCGGCTCTTCACATCCGAACAGGGGAACCCCATGAACAAGCCACTTTGGATGTTGCCACTGCTTCTGCCGATCGCGGGCCTCGCTTCGGCCCAGAGCGCAGGCACCTCCTGCCCGTACCTCTCCGCAGACACTGGCCTGACCTGGGAGCACCGCGTCGCCGCGGGAGCGGACTTCTGCCGCGCCCTCCGCGCAGACGGGACGGAAGCCTTCGGGCTGAACATCTCCAAGGAGAACCCGTTCAAGCCGAAGAACGCCAATCGCGCCGAGCGCAGCACCATGGATGGAAAGGACGTGGTCTGGTACCGCGCCGAAATCGCCGGCACCAAGCTCAAGGCACGCGAGACGCTGATGCAGACGCCCGATGGCCGCGTCGCCCATATCTGGGTTCAGGCCAAGACCGATGAAGAATTGACGCAGTCGCTGCAGCAGACGCAGTCCCTGCGCTTCGAGGGCGAGCGGCTCAGCAGCAACTGACATCACCGCTCGAGCAATATGACGCCGGCGCCGAAATGCGCCGGCGTTCTTGTTTGTGTTGTCGGCCATCGCGCGTGGCCGACCAAGGATGTCCACCGGATCGCCACTGGAATCGCGAGCAGCGGGAACCAGCTCAGGCTGCGGGAAGCACCTTGCGCGAGTAAACATAGACGGTCGCTGGCGGCACGTTGCGCAGGACGAACTCGCCGCGATGCACCTTCAATCCCAGCTCACGCACCACGCTGTCGGAGACCGGCGCTGACGGCCCGTAGGTGAACTGCACCAGCACGCCGCCTTCGCGCAGGCATTCGAACGCCGCTCCGATGATGTCGCGCTGCAGGGACGGAGGCATGGTCAGCAAGCCCAGCCCGGACACGATCGCATCCGCAGGACCTTCGTCCATGTAACCGGTTTCGTGCGCGAGCAGCGCCAGCGAGCGCGCATCACCGAGCACGACGTGCACGCCAGGAAAACGCGTGTGCAGGTGGGCGTGGAGCTCCTCGTTGAGTTCCAGCACCAGCAGGCGATCGGCGCGGATGCCGGCAGCGAGCAGTTCGCGCGTAATCGCGCCGGTGCCGCCACCGAGTTCGATCACCCGCTGCGTGCCGTCAGGCAGTTCGGAGATCATTGCGGCCGCCAGCTCGGCACTGGAGGGCGCGACGGCTGCCGTACGCAGTGGGTTCTTGAGCCACTGCAGGAAAAAAGTAAACGCGCCAGGCTTGGGTCGCTTCATGCGGAATTGTTCTCGGTCCTGCTCACGAACGGGTCAGCCGCCAGCAGCGATGGATGCGGGCATCACGCTCGAAATCGGGCGGGATGGTGTCCGCGCTGATTTCCACGCAACGTGCGAACTGCGATACCGCGGCCTCGTCCAGGCGGAAGCGGCGGAAGTTGTTGGAAAAGTACAGCACGCCCTCGCGCGACAACCGTGCCACGGCCGTGCGCAGGAGGTCCACGTGTGCGGCCTGAACGTCGAAATCGTCGGCGCGCTTGGAATTGGAGAACGTCGGTGGGTCGCAGAAGATCAGGTCGTACTCGCCTTCGTCGTGCTCCAGCCACTCCATCGCGTCGGCCTGCACGAGCCGGTGCCGTGCGCCGCCGATGCCGTTTTCCTTCAGGTTGTCCGCGCACCATTGCAGGTACGTGGCGGAGAGATCGACGGTGGTGGTGGAGCGTGCGTTGCCTAGTGCTGCGTGCACGGTGGCCGCGCCTGTGTAGGCGAACAGGTTGAGGAAGCGCGCGTCGTGCGCCTCGTCGGCAACGCGCAGTCGCATCGGGCGATGGTCGAGGAACAGGCCGGTGTCGAGGTAATCGAACAGGTTCACGCGCAGGCGCGCCCTGCCCTCGCGCACGACAACGAATTCACCGCGCGTATCGAACTGGCCGTACTTGCTGCCACCCTTGCCGCGGGCACGCGTCTTCAGTGCGATCTGCTCGCGCGGCACGGCAAAAACGTCTCGTGCGGCCGCAAGGGCCTCGTTGAGCCGGCGACGCTGCACGTCCAGCGGAATCTCGGCCGGCGCGGCGTATTCCTGCGCGTGCAGGAAGGTGCGCGGCGTCGCCTCGTCGGTTATGTAGACATCGATGGCGACGGCGTATTCGGGGAGGTCGGCGTCATAGGCGCGGTAGCACTGCACGCCTTCGCGCTCACGCCAGGACTTCAACTTGCGCAGGTTCTTGCGCAGCCGGTTGGCGACCATCTGCGCGCCTTCGGACAGCGTCTGTTGCTGTTCGCTGCGTTCACGCTGCGGCGGCGCAACCGGATCAATGACGATCAGGCTGCATTCGATCGCGCCATTGAACAGCTGGTACTTCTTCGCCGCGCGCAGTCCAGTGGCGTAGGCAAGCTCGGCATCGCCGCACAACAGGCTGGCGCGCCAACCGGGCACCGCGCGCTTGAGCACATCGCCCAGCCCGCGATACAGCGCCGGATCCGCGGCCAGGCGCGCGTCGTAGGGCGGATTGCAGGCAACCAGGCCGCGTTCGGCGTGCTCCGGCCAGACATCGGTGAGCGCCCGCACGTCCGCGACTTTCCACTCGATCGCATCGTCGACGCCCGCCGACAGCGCATTTTCCCGCGCCGCGCGGATCGCGTGCGGATCGATGTCGCTGCCTCGGAACACGGGGCGCAATGCCACGCGGCCGACACCTTCGCGGCGACGCGCTTCTTCGCACAGGCTGTTCCAGTGCGCGACATCGAAGCCGCGCCACTGCGTCGGCAGGAAGCCGCCGTGCCGCAACAGGCCCGGCGCAACATCGGCCGCCATCAACGCCGCTTCGATCACCAGCGTGCCGCTACCGCACATCGGGTCCAGCAGCGCGCCTTCCTCATACAGCTTGGGCCAACCACCGCGCATCAATACGGCTGCGGCCAGGTTTTCCTTCAGCGGCGCATCGCCCTGCGTGCGTCGCCAGCCGCGACGATGCATCGGTCCGCCGCCCAGGTCGATGGAAACGACCGCGCGTCCCTTGCGCACCACCAGGTTGAGGCGCAGGTCCGGATCCTCGACGTCCACGTCGGGGCGCGCGCCGGTCTGCGCACGCATGACGTCGACTACGGCGTCCTTGACCCGTTGCGCGGCGTAACGCGCATGCGTGATGGCATCGCCGGAAACATGCGCGTCGACGGCCAGCGTGTCACCTGGGGCGAGGTGTTCGGTCCATGGCAGGGCGCTTACGCCTTCGTACAGCGCACGATCGTCGGGGCAGTCGAACTCGGACAACGGCCACAGCACGCGACTGGCCAGGCGCGACCACAACACCGCGCGCTGCGCATCGGCGAGCGAACCTTCCACGTTGACGCCGGCCATGGTGGCCGTGGCGCGCGCGCAGCCAAGCGCGAGCAGCTCCTCGGCGAGCAGGTATTCCAGGCCCTTGCCGCAACTGGCGAAAAATTTCACAGCGATTCCAGCAGTTGGGCGAAGGCGGACGCACTGCCTGCGACGTGCGCCGACAGGCGATGGGAATCGTCGACCAGCAACAGGCGGGCGCGGCGCGCCTGCGCCCACTCCACCACCTGCGCGGCGGGAATGAGTTCGTCATCCCAGCCGTGGACGATGCTGGTCGGCACGCGTGCGGCATCGATGGGATGCGCGGCGTCCAGTGCGATGGGCGGCGCCATCAGGAACAGGCCCACGACCGGCACGTCCAGTGAGACATGCCCGGCGATCCACGCACCGAGGCTGGAGCCGGCAAGCACCAGCGGACCACGCGTGGCGGCCGCACGAGCGATTGCAAGCAGTCGCTGCACGCGCGCGGGAACATCGCCCAGCGCGCTGACGTCGCGGCGGGCATCCAGGTCGGTGAAGTCGGGGCGTTCGTGCGTCCAGCCCAACTGCTCGGCGACCTCCGCCAGGGCCGTGACCTTGGTTGCATCAGGGCCGCTTTCGAAGCCGTGGCAGAGGATGCAATGGCCGCGGAGGCGGCTTCCGGCAGGGCGGGATGGAGCGTCGTGGGCGGGTGAAGACATCGGTGAATGCTAGCATCCGGGCCATGTTGCCCGACCTTCCGCCGCTGCCCGTCACGGTCGATCCGCTGCCCTACGAGGCCCAGCTGGATGCGCGTCCGCTGTCCCAGATCGACCTGGTAGTGATCCACTGCACCGAGCTCCCGGACATGGCACTGGCGCGCGAATACGGCGAGCGCGTGCTGTACGGATCGGGCACGGGCAACAGCGGCCACTACTACATCGACCGCGATGGCACCGTCTTCCAGTACGTGTCGCCCCAGCGGATCGCCCACCACGTGCGTGGCTACAACGCGCGCTCGGTCGGGATCGAACTGGTGAACACCGGCCGCTACCCGCACTGGCGCGATTCGCAGCACCAGGCGATGTCGGAGCCGTATACCGACGCGCAGATCGCGGCGCTGCTGGCGCTGTTGGCGCAGCTGAAGGCGCAGCTGCCCGCGCTCCAGCTCATCGCCGGGCACGAGGACCTGGACACCGAGCAGGAAACCGCCATCGACGACCCGACGGTGCTGGTCCCGCGCAAGCGCGATCCCGGCCCGCAGTTCCCCTGGCCGCGCGTGCTGGACGCCGTGCGGCTGCAACGGCTGCTGCCGTAGGGCGGGTCTCGACCCGCCTTGCCGCTGCCGCGATTCAAGCAGCGGGTCTTGCCGCGATTCCACGAGGCGGGTCAAGACCCGCCCTACTGCGTCAACCCCATTCAACAACGTCATCCGCTAGCACAGCGATCGAGCATGTGGTCAGGCGCTTCGCCAGACTGGCCGCATCACGCAGCAGGGTCAGGGATTCGGCCTCGTATAATCCGCACCCTCGCTCCACTCCAGAACAGGCCAGGCCGCCCCATGACCTCCCCCGTCTCCGAGCTCATCGAACTGCTCTCGCTCGAACGCCTGGAGGACAACCTGTTCCGCGGCCAGAGCCGCGACATCGGCACCAAGTACGTGTTCGGCGGACAGGTGCTCGGGCAGGCTCTGTCGGCTGCGCAGGCGACGCTGGAGGAGCCGCGCGCCGCGCATTCGATCCATGCGTACTTCCTGAAGGCCGGCAACATCGAATCGCCGATCATCTACGACGTCGACCGCACCCGCGATGGCGGCACCTTCTCGGTGCGCCGCGTCACCGCGATCCAGCACGGGCAACCGATCTTCGTGTTCGCGTCCTCGTTCCAGAAGGAAGAGAGCGGCGCCGAGCACCAGCTGTCCATGCCCGAAGTGCCCAAGCCCGAGGACCTGGAACCCGCGGCCGCGCTGGCGCCGGAGGTGCTGGCCTCGCTGCCGACCAAGGTGCAGCGCTGGGTATCGCGGCAGGGGCCGTTCGAGATCCGCCACGTCTACCCGCGCGATGAACTCAACCCGCCCAAGCGTCCGCCCTTCCAGCAGGTGTGGTTCCGCCTGACCGAGCCGGTCGGCGACGCGCCGGAACTGCATCGCGCGCTGTTGGCGTACGCCTCCGACTTCCATCTGCTGGGCACCGCGACGTTTCCGCACGGGATCAGCTACTACCAGCCGAACGTGCAGATGGCCTCGCTCGATCACGCGATGTGGTTCCACCGTCCCTTCCGCACCGACGACTGGCTGCTGTATTCCATCGACAGCCCCAGCGCGCAGCACGGCCGCGGCCTGGCGCGCGGCATGATCTACGACCGCCACGGCCATCTCGTCGCCAGCACGGCGCAGGAAGGCCTGATCCGCGTCGTGACGAACACAGCGAAGGGCGGCTGACCGATGCGCCAGGTTTTCAGCAGTCCGCGCCTCGAGAACGTGGAAGCCGTCGCGCAGATGCTGCGCGATGCCGGCATCGAGGTCCGCATCACCGATGGCCGCTCCTACAAGGGCTCGATGCGCTCGCGGTACAGCTACAGCGACCAGGACGTACCCAAGCCGGCCGTGTGGGTGGTGTCGCCCAACGACCAGCTGCAGGCGCGAGAGATCCTGCGCGACCAGGGCTTGCTGGAATCCACGCGGCCGACCGACAGTTTCGTGCCGCTGAGCTTCCGCAATGAGGAAGCCCGTTACACGAAGACGCCGGCGCAGAAGCGGATGTTCCGCATCAAGGTCGGCCTGCTGCTGGCGATGGCCGTGATCTCCGTGCTGACGATGCTGCGCGGTTGTCACTCGACACGACCGGCAGCGGACGCAAAACCGGCTACCGCCCAGCGCGTCGGCGGAACGCCCGATTCGCTGGCGATGGTGGTGTTCGCGAATGAACTCACCACCAAGGCAATGGTGCTGTGCCTGTCGGTGGACGGCGTCGATGCGGATGCGTCGGTGATCGCGGCGATCCAGCGCCCGGCGACCACCGTGGTGCCGGCGTCGGAATGCGTGCGCGACTTCAACCCGGACAAGGGCAGCTACCAGGCGAAGACCGGCAAGCCGGCGCTGATCGCTTCGGTGTACGGGTTCAAGGCGACCGGCAAGGACAGCGGCACGGTGGAGTTCGAATCCTTCCACCACGGCGAGTTCGCCCACTACAAGACGCTGGAAGTGCGGCGCGTGGACGGTGCCTGGCAGGTGACGAAGGTGCTGCGCCACGTGGCGTCGTTCGGGATGTCGGGCTGAGGCTGACGTGTCGCCGGGGGCCGGGGCATCCGTGATGTGCGTGAACGGGGCCTCTGGTGCGGCGGGTAGCTGTTGTGTTGCGGTGAAGCCGTCGACGCTTGCCTTCCCCGGCCGCCCGCGCGGCCTCATTGCCAAGGGCGTTCATGACTCATCGGGGGCGGGGCCGCCCGCGCGGCCTCATTGCCAAGGGCGTTCATGGCTCATCGGGGGCGGGTCACTCGTAAATTGATCGCGGGCGGGCGCTATGCTGGGGCCATGGGCAACGATCCCACGCTCGCCGACGATTTCCGCCTGTTCCAGACGACCGAACACGCCTGCGGCTACTGGCCCGAGCGTGTCGCCCGCGACCTGGTGTTCGATCCGCGCGATCCGCGCATGGGACAGTGGTATCCGCTGGCGCTGGAATGGGGGTTCCGCCGTTCCGGCGACATCGTCTATCGCCCGCACTGCAACAACTGTCGCGCCTGCGTGGCCGTGCGCATTCCGGTCGCGCGCTTCCAGCCCGACCGCAGCCAACGGCGTTGCCTGGCACGCAACCCGCGCGTGGAGATGCGCGTGTGTCCCGCGCAACGCACCGACGAGCAGCTCGAGTTGTACCGGCGCTATCTCGCTGATCGCCACAGCGGCGGCGGCATGGACGGACACGGCGCCATCGAGTTCGACCAGTTCCTCGTCGGCAGCTGGAGCCAGGGGCGCTTCATCGAACTGCGCGAGGACCACCGCCTGCTTGCCGTCGCGGTAACCGACGTCGTCGACAACGCACTGTCGGCGGTCTACACGTTCTACGACCCCGAGTACGCCGATCGCGGACTGGGCACGCTGGCGATCCTCAAGCAGGTCGAATGGGCGCGCAGCAGCGGTCGCTCGCATCTCTACCTGGGTTACTGGATTGGTGGTCATCGCAAGATGGACTACAAGCGGCGCTTCCGGCCGCTGGAAGGATTCAACGGACGCGAGTGGCACGAACTGGATTTCTCCGACGACTGATCGCGGGCTGAAGCGGCACGCGCGCGCCTGATGCCGCCTGGCGGAAGCGGACGTTCGTCGCACCACCGATGCGACGTTCATCACCACGTAACAAATCTGCCTCTTACTGCTGCGTGTCCGGTGGACCGCGCAGGGACGCGCGGCGCCTGCCCCGTCCTCGCGAGTCCCCACCCATGCGCCCTGCCCTGTTTCCCGCGTGCTTCCTCGCCGTCGCGACGCTCTGCATCGCCACCACCGCCTGCTCGCCCGCAGAAAGCAAGAACAGCAACGAAGACGGCGCCAACCTCATCGGCATCGTCCAGTGCGACGACTACCTCAGCAAGGTGCACGCCTGCATCAAGGGCGGCACGCTGCCTGATGTGAAGCGCGCCTTGCTGATCGACGAAACCCGCGAGCTGTTCTCCACCTGGAAGGCGGACGCCGCCAACCCCGAGCACCGCACCACCCTGCCCCAGGCCTGCACCATTACCGCGGACGTGGCGCGGGAAGAACTCGCACCGCTGGGTTGCACGCTGTAGCGGCCGCGCTCAGTGCCGCTGGCATCTTCGCCGGCGACCTCAACGCCGAAGCCGTCATGGCGCGGGCTCCGGCGCGATCGATCTGCTCCTGCTGCATCCGCGGATCGCGGGCTTCGCGCCGCGCAGCACTGGTGTCGTTGTGCGTACACGAGACTCCGCCCTGCCGTGAAAGCGGCGACGTCGTCACGCCTGCCGGTGACGTCGGTCCCAAAGCGGAAAAGTTCCTGCTGGATTACCTGCTTCCGTCACGCGGCCTGAACGTTCGCGATGGTGCTGTGTCGTGGCCGCAGACCTGACGCCCGTTTCCCCGCTGTGCCCAACCTCAACCGATGACAGGAGCACCCATGGCTGGCTGGTTCGAACTGAAGAAGGCAGCAAACGGCCAGTTCCATTTCACGCTCAAGGCAGGCAATGCCGAGACCGTGCTCAGCAGTGAGATGTACACCACCAAGGCCGCCGCGCAGGCGGGAATTGCGTCAGTGCAAGCCAACGCCGCCAATGCGGATCGCTACAACCGCGCCGCGGCGGCGAACGGCAAGTTCTATTTCACGCTGAAGGCCGGCAACCACCAGGTGATCGGCACCAGCCAGATGTATGCATCGGAAGGCTCGCGCGACCAGGGCATTGCCTCGGTCACCAGCAACGGCACGAGCAGCGACATCCGCGACAACAGCTGACCCGTCTCTCCGAGGGACCGCGGGTGCGCCGCCATCAAGGCGTATCCCGCGGGCCCTTTTTTTTGCCCGGATTACGGCTGGGCGGGCGTGGGAGCCGGTGCTGCCGCGGGAGTCGTCCCAGCGGCATCTGCCGGCGCCACTGCTGGCGCGACCGCAGCCGGCGGCGCGGTGGCGGCAACAGGCGCGTCCTTCACGGCAACGCGAGGGTGGAAACCGAAATCCTCGTCGCCATGCGCGGACACGATCATCCGCACCATCTGGCTGGGCACCATCAGCTCGACCTGGACCACCTTGCCGTCGTGCGCCTGTCCGTCCAGCGTCATCTCGATCAGTGCGCCCGCCGTGTCGACTTCGCGACACAACACGTACTCGTTGCCGGCGGTGCCGAGCAGGTAGGGCTTGATCGGCTCGCCGAGTGCTTCCAGCGCCTGCGGGAAGAAGAACACCACATAGCCACGCGAATCGTTCATCGGGTTTCCTCAGCGCAGTTCGATCGTGAGTTGTCCGGCGGCATCGCGCGCGCGCTGGCGCGCCTGCTCGATGTCGCCCGCCAGTGCCAGCGTCACCGCGACGCGACGATGTCCTTCCACGCGCGGCTTGCCGAACAGGCGCAGCTGCGTGTCGACCTGTACCAGCGCCGCATCGACGCCGTCGAACACCGGAACGCCGTGGCCATGCGCCAGCACCGCGCACGACGCCGAAGCGCCCTGCTGGCGGATCACCGGAATGGGCAGGCCGAGGATCGCGCGTGCGTGCAGCGCGAATTCGCTCAGGTCCTGCGAGACCAGCGTCACCAGCCCGGTGTCGTGCGGGCGCGGCGAGACCTCGCTGAACCAGACTTCGTCGCCCTGCACGAACAGCTCGACGCCGAACACGCCCCAACCGCCGAGGTCATCGGTGATCGCCTTCGCGATCTGCTGCGCGCGTTCCAGCGCCTTCGTGGACATGGGCTGCGGCTGCCAGCTTTCGCGGTAGTCGCCGTCGCGCTGCAGGTGGCCGATGGGATCGCAGAAGCTGGTGCCATCGCGATGGCGCACCGTCAGCAGGGTGATTTCGTAATCGAAGTGGATGAAGCCTTCGACGATCACGCGCCCGGCGCCGGCACGGCCGCCGGTCTGCGCGTAGTCCCACGCGGTGTCGATGTCGGCATCGGTGCGCACCAGCGACTGGCCCTTGCCCGACGACGACATCACCGGCTTCACCACGCACGGCAGGCCGATGGCCTTCACCGCCTCGCGATAGTCTTCCAGCGTGTCGACGAAACGGTACGGCGAGGTTGGCAGGCCCAGCGTTTCCGCGGCGAGGCGGCGGATGCCTTCGCGATCCATGGTCAGGCGCGCGGCGCGCGCGGTCGGAATCACATGCGCCGTGTTGCCGGCGGCGGCGAATTCCTCCTCCAGTTCGACCAGCGTCTGGGTGTGGATCGCTTCGATCTCCGGGACGATCAGGTGCGGCTTTTCCTGGGCGACCAGGGCGCGGATCGCGTTGCCGTCGAGCATGTCCAGTACGTGGCTGCGATGCGCGACCTGCATCGCCGGCGCATTGGCGTAGCGGTCGGCGGCGATGACTTCCACGCCGAAGCGCTGCAACTCGATGGCGACTTCCTTGCCCAGTTCGCCCGAACCGAGCAGGAGCACGCGGAAGGCATGCGGGGAAAGTGGCGTACCGAGCATCGTCATGGTGGTTGTGCGGGAGGATCGAAGGGGCCGCTAGTTTAGGGCCTGCCAACGCAGGCCGAGCAGGCCGCGCCGGTCCACGCACGCTAGGCCAGCTGAGGGAGCATCTGTCCATTCGCGACTTTGCGATGACGCGGCGTCGCACGTCCTCGAGTGGCATGGCCCGCAGACAGGACTGCATGCCATGCTTCAGGCATGTCGCGCGCCTCCCTATCGCTGCTGTCCGCCGCCCTGCTCTGCGCGTTCGCCGGTGCGTTCGCCGGTGCGTGCTCACGGCAGGACGTGGACGCGCCCGCCACGAGCGGCGCCGTGCTGTCGGGCGTGATGGTGGATGCGCAGCTGGCGGAGATCAGCGGACTGGCGGCATCGCGCCGGCACAAGGGCGTGCTGTGGATGCACGACGACGGTGGCAATCCCGCGCGCCTGTTCGCGGTGGATGCCAGCGGCAGCCGCCTGGCGACGCTGCGCGTGGAAGGCGTGCCGAAGACCGACTGGGAAGACTTGGCCGCGTTCCGACTGGATGGCCACGACTACCTGCTGCTGGCCGACACCGGCGACAACGGCGGCCTGCGCCACACCCTGCAGCTGCACGTGCTGGAGGAACCGGCGACGCTGGAAAACGCGCGACTCAAGCCCGTCTGGTCGATCACCTTCCGCTGGCCCGACGGGCCGCGCGACTGCGAGGCCGTCGCCGTCGATGCCGCGTTCGGCCAGGTGCTGCTGGTCTCGAAGAAGCGCCAGCCGCCGGAACTGTTCTCGCTGCCGCTGCGGCCGGACAACACGCAAGTGCAGACCGCGCGCCTGGTCACCACACTGTCCGGGATTCCCCAGCCGGGCGCGGCGGAGCTCCGGCGCGACCCACAGGCCCGGGAGCTGCGCCGGATCACCGCCGCCGACCTGTCTCCCGACGGCCGCACCCTGGCGGTGATGACCTATCGCGACCTGCTGCTGTACGGCCGCAAGCCCGGCGAAGGCTGGGCGCAGGCGCTCCTCCGTGCACCGAAGGTGCAGACCCTGCCACTGCTCCCGCAGGCCGAAGCGCTGGGATGGGCGGCGGATGGCAAAAGCCTCTACGCGACCAGCGAATTCGTGCCGGCACCGCTGTACCGGATCACGCCGTAGCGCGGCGGGCGCGGGCGGGCCCGGACCCTTCCCGATCCTCGCCGGACCCTTCCCGATCCTCGCCGGACCCTTCCCGATCCTCGCCGGACCCTTCCCGATCCTCGCCGGACCCTTCCCGATCCTCGCCGGACCCTTCCCGATCCTCGCCGGACCCTTCCCGATCCTCGCCGGACCCTTCCCGATCCTCGCCGGACCTTTCCCGACCTTCGCCGGACCCTTCCCGACCTTCGCCGGACCCTTCTCGACCCTCGCCGGACCCTTCCCGACCTTCGCCGGACCCTTCTCGACCTTCGCCGGACCTTTCTCGACCTTCGCCGGACCCTTCTCGACCTTCGCCGGCCCCTTCTCGCCCCTCGCTGGACCCTCTCGATGCATCGTGGACGCCTTCCGGTGCGTCCTGAACCCCTCCCACTGCATCCCCGGCCCTTCACTTGAGGCGTCCCGGCCGCTGTTCGAACGGGGTTGCGGGTCCAGCCAGACACCGCTCGTCGGCGCATCCATTGACTTGATATCAAATTGATATCAATAATCTTGGCACGTTCAGGAGAACCCTCATGAAAGAGAACCCCATCAGCTCCCTCCCCGGCATCCCCACCCTGCTCAGCCTGCTGGCGGCGGAACTGGTCGCCATCTACCTGTTCGTCAGTGGCATCGCCGACCAGTCGCCGGCTGCGCTCGTGCTGGCCATCGGCATCGCGATCGTGGCTGGCTTCAGCCTGCTCGGCCTGTACATGGTCGAACCCAACCAGGCCGCCGTGCTGAGCCTGTTCGGCAAGTACGTCGGCACGGTCAAGGAGAACGGCCTGCGCTGGAACAACCCCTTCTACTCGAAGAAGAAGGTCAGCCAGCGCGTGCGCAACTTCGAGAGCGGCAAGCTCAAGGTCAACGAACTGGACGGCTCGCCGATCGAGATCGCCGCGGTCATCGTCTGGCAGGTCGTGGACAGCGCCGAGGCCGTCTACAACGTCGACGATTACGAAAGCTTCGTCCACATCCAGACCGAATCGGCGCTGCGCACGATGGCGACGAGCTATCCCTACGACCAGCACGAGGAAGGCCAGATCGCCCTGCGCAGCCATGCCGCCGAGATCAGTCAGCACCTCAAGGACGAACTGGCCGAACGCCTGGCCGACGCCGGCGTGCAGGTGATCGACGCGCGCATCAGCCACCTCGCCTACGCACCTGAAATCGCCCAGGCGATGCTGCAGCGCCAGCAGGCCAACGCGATCATCGCGGCGCGCACGCGGATCGTCGCCGGCGCCGTGGGCATGGTCGAGATGGCACTGGCCGAGCTGCAGAAGAACGGCGTGGTGCACCTGGACGAGGAGCGCAAGGCGCAGATGGTCAGCAACCTGCTGGTGGTGCTGTGCGGCGAGCGCGCCACGCAGCCGATCGTCAACGCCGGCACGCTGTACTGAGGCGCCGGCAATGGACACCACCACCTTCGTTCCCGGCGCCATCATCGTGATCATCCTGATCGCCGTTGCGGCGCGTCGTCGCCGTAACCGCAACCGCGACAGGTAAGCGGCGATGGCGGAGAAGAAGGCCTATCCGCTGCGCATCAACGCCCAGGTGCTGGCGGCCGCCCAGCGCTGGGCGGACGACGAACTGCGCAGCCTCAATGCGCAGATCGAGTACCTACTCCGCGATGCGCTGCGCAAGGCCGGACGGCTCCCGTCCCCGGGCGACACCACTCCACCGGAAGAAGATTCGCCATGAGCGACCGTGAATTCGCCATCCGTGACGCCGACATGCGTTTTGCCTGGGCCCTGTTCGGGTTGGCGGCACTCGGCGTGGCCTGTGGCGCCGCCGTGATGATCGCGCAGCACCAGCAGACGCTGTCCCTGGTGCCTGTCCTGGTCGGCGCGATCGCGCTGGTGGCGGTGATCCTGCCGATCCTGCGCCGTCGCCGCGTGACGCTGGCGGGCGGCAACCTGAAAGTACTCGCGGGAATCAATTCGCGCACCGTCGCCATTGCGGACCTTGACCTGGCGACGGCGCGCATCGTCGACCTGCGCGAACACGACACGCTGCGCCCCTTCATCAAGATCTTCGGCACGCGCCTGCCGGGCCTGTGCCTGGGCCACTTCCGCCTGCGCGATCGCAGCCGTGCGTTCCTGCTCGTCACCGATACATCGAAGGTGCTGGTGCTGGGCGAACGCTCCGGCCGTCGCCTGCTGCTCAGCCTCGCGCAGCCGCAGGCACTGCTGGATGCGCTGCGCGGCGCGGCCGACCCTCGTCACTGATGCGCGCACTCCGCGCGAAGGAGAACGACCATGAAACCGTTCACTACCCTCGCCTGCCTGCTGTTGGCCGCCATCGCCGCATTGCAGCTCACCCGCGCAGTGCTGGGCTGGGAAGTCATCGTCAACGGCGTCACGATCGCGCCGTGGATCAGCTTCATCGCTGCGGGTATCGCCGGTGGACTCGCGCTGATGACGTGGCGCGAACATCGCTAGCCAAGTCGCCGGGACAACCTGCGGAACACGCGCGGATCGCCACGCACCTCGATGCCTGCATGCGGACGACCATCGTTGGCGCCGCTTGTGGCGACGACGCAGCGGCGCGATCCTAGCCGCGTCGATCCTGGAACTCCCGCCATGCGCCCTGCTTCCCGGTTGCTGCTGAACACGCCCGACATCGAGATCTGGCCGGGCAACCTGCTGCGTGCACGCAGCAACGCGGACGCGCGGGCGTTGTCGCGTGCGCGCCACGTGCTGCGCCGCAAGCGCGACGGGCAGTACCTGGCCGCGGACCTGCCCGAAGGCCTGTTGGCGATGGTGCCGCGCCTGCGCCATGAAGCCGGCATCGAACCTGCGCTCGCCGCGCTCGACCAGGTCACCGAACACGCTCGCGCTGGCATCGATGCGATCGGCGAACTGCCATTGGATCGTCTCCACGAGCGCCTGCACGCACTGGGGCTCGATGAGGACGACTATCGCGAACGCACCGGACTGGCGCTGGTGGCCGAGCCGGTCATCCTCACCCACGCCGGCCCGGATCGCTATCGTCGGCCGCTGTGGCTGGTCGCACCGGCCGCGCGCGCCTGGCATTCGATGCAATCGGCGGCCGTGCGCGAAGGCGTCGTGCTGGAGTCGATTTCCGGCTACCGCAGCCACGATTACCAACTGGGCATCTTCGAACGCAAGCTCGCGCGCGGGCAGTCGGTGGAGCAGATCCTCACCGTCAACGCCGCGCCCGGCTTCAGCGAGCACCATTCGGGCCGCGCGCTCGACATCGGCACACTGGACGAACCGCCGGCGGAGGAATCCTTCGAACGCACCCGCGCGTTCGCCTGGCTGCGCGACAACGCGGACGGATATGGCTTCGCGATGAGCTATCCGCGCGACAACCCGCACGGGATCGTCTACGAACCGTGGCATTGGCGGTGGCAAGGTCCGTAACGTAAGGCGGGTCTCGACCCGCCACTGGCGCATGGGCACCTTCGAAGGCGGGTCGAGACCCGCCCTACGCCGCTTACTGGATTGCGCAGCATTGAAGGCGGGCCTGGGCCCACCCTACGCTGACGATGAGTGTCGCAACGGCATGTCGCGCGATCTCAGCTCGCGCTGCCATCTGACGTAGTCGGTGTGGAGACGCGCGTGCAGATCGGTGGCGATCACCGACACGAATGGAGACGCGATGAACCCGGCGATCAAATGGCTGTTGTGGGCACTGGCCCTGCTGGTGATGGTGGGCATCACCGACTTCATCGCCTTCGCAATCGGTGCGAGCACGGCCAATGGCCTGTCGGTGAAGTCCGCGGGCAACATCGTGATCGCGCTGCTGCTCGGCTACCTCGTCGTAGCCGTATCGGTGACGGCGGCGTTCTGGTGGCTGGGACGCGGCGTCGCGGCGGGCCCGCGCACGGTGGGCGTCATCGTGTTCCTGCTAGCGCAGGGATTGGTGTGCGCCTTCATGAGCCTGATGACGCTGCTGGGCTCCAACCGGTGAGCAGCGCGCGGCGATTGCCACCGGCTACTCCTGCGAGCGCTTGACCGGCTCCTTCGCCTTCGTCGCCGAGTCGGCGATGCGCCACAGGTACAGGCTGGCGTAGGTCCGGTACGGCCCCCAACGCTCGCCGCGCTCGGCCAGCTCCTTCGGCTTGAGCATCTCGTCGAGCTTGTCGACGACCTGCGCGCCCTTGCGAACACCCAGGTCGTCCACGGGCAGTACATCGGGGCGGCCGAGGCGGAACATCAGCATCATCTCGACTGTCCAGCGACCGATGCCGCGGATGGGCGTGAGCGCATCGATGATCGCGTCGTTGTCCATCGTCGACATGCGGCGCAGGTCGGGGATTTCACCGCGCGATTCGCGCATCGCCAGGTCGCGCAGGGCCAACGCCTTGTTACCCGACACGCCGCAGCCGCGCAGGCTGGCGTCATCGATGCGCGCCAGCGTGTCGCAGTGGAAGCGGTCGCTGTCGATGGCGGTTTCCACGCGGCCGACTATCGTCGATGCGGCCTTGCCGCTCAGCTGCTGGTACAGGATGGCGCGCGCCAGCGCATCGACCGGATCGAAGCGCTTCCGCCAGCGCGGATCGGGCTCGATCGCGCCGAGTTTCTTCATCCACGTGCCGAGCTTGCGATCGCACTTGCTCAGGTGCGCGAAGGCGGCATCGGTATCGAAACCACGACTGTGTCGGGGCATGGCTATCGCCTCAGGGCGTCGGCTGCGTACACGAGCCAGGACAGGATCATGAGCCCGCCGCCAGACGGCGTGAGGCCAAGCGAGAAGCCGGCGAAATGCCGGAACACGATGCCCCCGGAAAACAGCAGCGTGCCCAACAGCAACCCGCCCAGGGCGACTATCGCCAATCGCCGCGACGCCTGTGGCGCCAGCGCGCACAGGGCGATGCCGTGGGCCAGGCCGAGCGCAGCGGCGACATACAGCGAGGCCTGCGCCGCATCGTGCGCGGCATGCGCCGCATACGCGGACAGCGCAACGGACGATCCGGCCAGCAAAGCGCCCATCGCAGCGAGGCAGCGCGACGGAGCGGAAATTTCAGGGTTGCGAGGCATGCCGCAACGATAGCCGCGCTGCGTCGCGCTTTGTAGTGCCGGGCTTGCTCGGCACGCTTTGGGTTGGAGCATGGCGGTGCCGAGCACGCTCGCAGGCTTTTGGATTGGGCTACATGGCGGCGCCGAGCGGCACTACAAGATTGGCCAAATGCAAAGCACGCACAACAAAAACGCCGCGCGGGTGCGCGGCGTTCTGTTGGAAGCGATGCGGGGCTCGGATCGACCCCGGACCTGATCCGGATTACTTCACCGCCCAGACCACTTCATAAGTGCCGTCCTGGCCGGTGAAGCCGGCATCGACGCCACCCGTCCAGTTCTCGTACGCACGCTCGACGGTTTCATAGCCACGGACCATCGACCAGGCGCGCAGCGCGTCACGCACGTTGCTCAGGTTGGACATGTGACCCTTGAACGGCACCATCGCGATCTTGCTCGGCTCGTTGTAGAGCAGCTCGACGTTGTTGGTCAGGGCCAGGCCTTCCAGCTTGCCGGTGGTGCCGGCCTTGCGGACTTGCTGGGCCACGTCGAACGAGTAGATGTCCGTGCCCTGCTCGTTGGTGATGATGCGGATCGGACCGACGGCCTCCAGGCCATTGGCGGCGATGTTCTTCTTGATCCACTCGATGTTGGTCTTGATCTGGCCCTGGACCACCACGTCGCGTGCATCGACCGCGGCATTGAGCACCAGCAGGTTCTCGGCCGGACGGTCGGCCAGGCGCGGCGCCATCGACGGATCGTCCTTGCCCAGCAGGTTGTATTCCTTGTTGGGAATGGTGGCGAGCATGTTGGTCAAGCGGCCGAGGCCAGCCTTCATGCGCTCGCCGATGTTGCTGGCGACGTACAGGCCCGAGTAACGACCGATCAGGTTCCAGCCGTAATCGACGTCATAGGTCTGGGTGATCTGGATGTTGCGACCGTTCTTGCCGGTCGGCTTGAAGGTGAACTCCGAACGCTTGTTTTCGCCGCGATCGACGTCCTGGATCGCGTAGGCGATGCGCTGGGCCGGTTCGCTGGCGGTGATCTTCCAGTTGCCCTGGCCGAGCGCCTTCTCCTTGGAGTCCCAGGAAATCTGCGCGCCGACGCCGGATTCGGGACCGGAGATGTTGAGCTTGATGTTGGGATCGCCGGCGACGGCGAGGTTCCAGTCCTTGAAGCGACGCACGCCATTCAAGGTGTCGAAGACGATGTGCATCTTGCGGTTGGTTTCAACCGAGTTCGACAGGTGGCGGCTCGACGGCAGCAGGACGCCCACCAGTACGAACAGCACGGCGACGATCGCCAGGGAAATCAGGATCTCGAGCAGACGGGTCATTCAGGTTCTCCAGGGCCGGCGGTCTCGGCGTGGGCCGGGGGCGCAAGTCGGCAATCGTAACCCAGCAGGGGGCGGCAGGGCATCACCGGACCGGGCGGAAACCCGGGTCCGGGCCGCACCAACCGCCTGCGCCGCCACGAAAACGCAAACCCGATCAAGGTTGCGACGGGAGTGTTCGACCGGAAAAACCAGCCACGCGTAGGGCGGGTCTCGACCCGCCAGCACGGCAAGCGACCACTCCCGCCGCGCAGCTGCACGTCACATGGCCTGGCTTCCGACCTGCCCGGCGGAAAACTGGCGGGTCGAGACCCGCCCTACGGCAGGAAAACGCCTCCCACGCGGCCACGAACGCCCGGCGCACTGCGCCGGGCCGGACATCGCGTGGTTCACACCAGCTGCAGCTCGAAGGCCTTCAGCACCACGCGGGTGCGATCGCGCACGCCCAGCTTGGAGAGGGTGAGTGGCCGCTGCCTGCGCGCCGCTGGCGCGCGCGGCCACGAACGCCCGGCGCACTGCGCCGGGCCGGACATCCTGTAGTTCAGACCAGCTGCAGCTCGAAGGCCTTCAGCACCGCACGGGTGCGATCACGCACGCCCAGCTTGGAGAGGATGTTCGATACGTGGTTCTTGATCGTCCCCTCGGCCACGCCCAGGGAGTTGGCGATTTCCTTGTTGGAGAAGCCGCCCGCCATCAGGCGCAGGATCTCGGTTTCCCGCTCGGTGAGCGGGTCCGGGCGATCCAGGCTGACGAAGTCGTTGCGCATGTGCTCCAGCCCCGACAACAGGCGCTGGGTCATCGCCGGCTGCACCAGCGAACCACCGTCCGCCACCGTCTGGATGGCGCCCACCAGCTGCTCCAGCGACACGTCCTTGAGCAGGTACCCCTTGGCGCCGGCCTTCAGGCCAGCGAGCACCAGCTGGTCGTCGTCGAAGGTGGTCAGGATGATCGTCGGTGGCAGCTGGTTCAGCCGCGCCAGCGCCTGCAGGGCCTCCAGGCCCGACATCACCGGCATGCGCATGTCCATCAGCACGACGTCCGGCTTCACCTGCGGGATGACGTCCACCGCCTGCTTGCCGTCGCTGGCCTCGGCCACGACTTCTATCCCCTGCGCCAATGCCAGCAGCGACCGGACGCCCTGGCGCACCAGGGTCTGGTCGTCGACCAGCAGTACGCGGATGTTCTTTTCACTCATGCGATGGCTCCTTCGCTTGCGGCCAGCGTGGCCGAAGCCGGCAGCGTCAGCTGCAGGCGAAATCCCGAATGCGGGCGTGTTTCGATGGACAGGTCACCGCCGTACTGCTGCAGGCGCTCGCGCATGCCACGCAGGCCGTTGCCGGCAACCAGTACGTCGGCGCCGCGACCGTCGTCGCGTGCTTCGACCAGGATATTGCCGCCTTCGCGATGCGCGCTGATCCACAGATTGTGCGCATTGGCGTGGCGTACTGCGTTCGTGATGATCTCCTGCGTGCAGCGCAGCAGCACGTGCGCACGCTCGGGATCGTCCAGGGTCAGCGGGCTCTGGATGTCCATGTGGATCTCCAGCGCCGGCACGTTGTCGCCCAGCGGCTGCAACGCGGCCGCCAGGTCGATGGCACCGCCCTCGCGCAGCTGGCTGACGGCTTCGCGCACGTCGGTCAACAGCAGCTTGGCCAGCGTGTGAGCCTGCTGCACGTGGTCGCGGGCGCGGCCCTCGGGAGCGAGGTGACCGGCGACCTCCAGGTTCAGGCTGAGCGCGGTGAGGTGGTGGCCCAGCAGGTCATGCAGTTCGCGCGAAATGCGCGTGCGTTCGTTCACGCGCACGCTTTCGCCCAGCAGCGCGCGGGTGGCGCGCAGTTCCGCGTTCAACCGGCGCTGGTCCTCGCGGGCCTCGGCCTGCTGGCGCGCGACCACGGCGGTGACGAAGACGAAGCTGGAGAACCCCATGTAGCCCAGTGCCTGCACTACCGCCAGCACCAGCGTGAAGTCCAGCCCGACGAAGAGCGGGATGGTCGCCAGGTTGCTGCCCACCAGCCACGCGACGGCGACCGGCAATGGCAGCAGCCAGGGCAGCAGCCCGGCCAGCACCATCAGCAGGATGCTGCCCAGCCCCGTCCCCGAGAAATAGGTCACGCCGATGGCGCAGGCGGTCAGCACCATCAACAGCGCATGGTCGGCGAAACTGGGGCGCCGCTGTCCCAGGCCGCGCGTGATCCACCAGTAGACGACCCCGAAAACCACGTAGACCGCCAGCCAGCGCATGATCCGCAGGCCCAGCGGCTGGCCGGGTTCGGGCGGGACGGAGGCCGGGTCCAGCCAGACGTTGAACAGCCACAACCCCACCGCCGCCCAGGTGAAGAGGCCGGCGTAGCGCAGCAGCAGCGAGTGGTTGAGGCGGGAGAGCATGAATGCATGCTAACCACAACGTAACAGCGCCGAGCCGTCCGAAAGTAATGCAGTGGCCGATGGTTCAGAGCCGGGGTTCAGAGCCGGGTTCAATGCGGGTCCACGCGAGAACCGGGTCGCGAGCCCCCCGCCAGCATGCGATAATCGCTTGCACCGGTGGGCCCGGCTAGAACCATGGAGTCACGACGAATGTCGATCGTTGTCCGCGACGTGCGAGAGCACGAGCTGGATTCCGTCCTCGCACTGAACAACGCCGCCGGACCCGCGATCCTGCCGCTGGATGCGACACGACTGCGTTACTTTTTCGACCATGCCGAATATTTCCGTGTCGCCGAACGCGACGGGACGATCGCAGGCTTCCTGATCGGCATGGGTGCGCATTCGGAACACGACAGCAGCAACTTCCGCTGGTTCCGCGAGCGCTACCCGAATTTCTTCTACATCGACCGGATCGTCGTCGCCAGCCGACGCCGCGGCGGTGGTGTCGGCCGCGCGTTCTACGCCGACGTGCAGAGCTATGCCGAACTGCGCTACCCGGAACTGGCCTGCGAGGTCCTGCTGGGCCAGGCCGGCGAAGCCAATGATCCGGTACTGCTGTTCCACGGCAGCTTCGGTTTCCGCGAGGTCGGCCAGCACGTCATGTCCGAGAACGGCGTGCGCGCCGCGATGCTGATGAAGCCGATGTGCAGCCACGCGTGGGTCCACGAGACCTACGGCGACGCGCTGCCAAAACTCTCGTGGATTCCACAGCCGCGCACCGTGGACCAGTTCCCGCCCCGCGCCACGGGCACGTGCCCGTGAGCGTGGCGACGGACTACGAACTGGCCGGTGACCTCAAGATCGGCCAGGTCGGCATCGCCAACCTGCGCATCCGCAACCTCGACATCGCCCGCCTCGTCGACGAGATGCGTGGCCGCGTGCAGCGCGCCCCCAAGCTGTTCGCCCGTGCCGCGGTCGTGATCGATTTTGGCGGCCTCACCCAGACGCCTGATGTCGCCACGGCGAAGCAGCTGATCGACGGCCTGCGCGACGCCGGCGTCCTGCCGGTCGCGCTGGCCTACGGCACAAGCGAGATCGAACGCCTTTCCGAACAACTCGGACTGCCGTTGCTGGCGAAGTTCCGCGCGTCCTACGAGCGCGACGGCGACGCCGAGCCTGCGGCCGCCACACCCGAACCCCGCGCACCCGGTAAGGCCGCCAAGGTCGCCGCCGAAGCGCCTGCAGCGACGCCGGCCGCCGCTCCCGTTGCGGCCCCCACCGCCCCCGGCCTGATCCATGCCACGCCGGTGCGATCGGGCCAGCAGGTCTATGCGGCCAACCGCGACCTGAGCGTGCTGGCCAACGTCGGCGCGGGCGCGGAGGTCATGGCCGACGGCTCCATCCACGTCTACGGCCCGTTGCGCGGGCGCGCGCTGGCGGGCGCGCAAGGCTGGGAAAACGCGCGCATCTTCTGCCGCGAATTCCACGCCGAGCTCGTCGCCATCGCCGGCCACTACCGGGTACTGGAAGACATCCCCAAGGAACTTCGCGGCAAGGCCGTGCAGGTCTGGCTGGCAAAAAACGATACGGGCACGGAAGAACTCAGGATCGAAGCGCTCGACTGACGTGGCGCCGGGCCACCCGGCATGCCGCGTCGATCAGTGCGGAAGGCGCGTGCCGGCCCGGCCGGCACCGCAGGGCGAAGGAACCCGCCGTCGGATACTGTTGCAGCTCGCACTTGGTTTTCGTACTTGGTCAAAGACGCGCACCGGGCCCGCCCGGCACTACAAGAAGAACGGCGAATCCGCCGTCGGAAAAGAACAGGAGAAGAGTTTTGACCGAAATCATCGTAGTCACCTCGGGCAAGGGCGGCGTCGGCAAGACCACCACCAGCGCCAGCATCGCCTGCGGCCTCGCGCGCCGCGGCCACAAGGTCGCCGTCATCGACTTCGACGTCGGCCTGCGCAACCTCGACCTGATCATGGGCTGCGAACGTCGCGTCGTGTACGACTTCGTCAACGTCATCAGTGGTGAAGCCAACCTCAAGCAGGCCCTGATCAAGGACAAGCGCTTCGACACCCTGTTCGTGCTGGCTGCCTCGCAGACCCGCGACAAGGACGCGCTGACCAAGGAAGGCGTCGAGAAGGTGCTCAAGGACCTGTCCGACGACGGCTTCGACTACATCGTCTGCGACTCGCCGGCCGGCATCGAGAAGGGCGCGTTCCTCGCCATGTACTTCGCCGACCAGGCAGTCGTCGTGGTGAATCCGGAAGTCAGCTCCGTGCGCGACTCCGACCGCATCCTCGGCCTGCTCGCCTCCAAGACCCGCCGCGCCGAGAACGGCGAGCGCGTCAAGGAACACCTGCTGCTCACCCGCTACGCGCCGGCGCGCGTGGAAGGCGGCGAGATGCTGAGCGTCGGCGACGTCGAGGAAATCCTCGGCCTGAAGACGATCGGCGTGATCCCGGAATCCGGTGACGTGCTCCATGCCTCCAACAAGGGTGAGCCGGTGATCCTGGAAACCGAATCCGACGCCGCCAGCGCCTACGAGGACGCTGTCGCCCGACTGCTCGGCGAGGAAAGGCCGATGCGCTTCACCCAGGTGGAGAAGAAGGGATTCTTCCGCAAGTTCCTGGGGGGTTGAGCCATGGGCATCTTCGACTTCCTGGTTGCCAAGAAGCCCACCGCGTCCGTCGCCAAGGAGCGCCTGCGGATCATCGTCGCGCACGAGCGTTCCGGCCGCGGCAGCAGCCCCGACTACCTGCCGATGCTGCAGCGCGAACTGCTGGAAGTGATCCGCAAGTACGTCAACGTCGACGCCGAAGCGGTGAAGGTCGAGATGATCGGTGATGGCGACAGCAAGGTGCTCGACATCTCCGTCGCGCTGCCGGAAAACCCGGCGCAGGCCTGACCCTGTGACCACTCCCTCCCTTACGCAAAGCGCAGGGGAGGGCTGGGGAGGGGTGCCTTTGCTGTAGTTTTTCGCCCCCAAGCCCAAGGCAACAACAGAAGCACCCCACCCCGACCCTCCCCTGCGCTTCGCGCAAGGCAGGGAGCAGAAGCGAAACATGCTCACCCTCGCCGACATCGCCACTACCGACGTCGCTGCCCTGCTCGCCCGCCACGACCTGCAACTGCAACTCGTGCCCGACGGCGAAGCCATCCCCGGCAGCTACTGGGGCGAATCCGAAGCCGGCATCATCGGCACCACCGTCTACGCGCGCCGCGACACCCCCGTGCACTCACTGCTGCACGAAGCCGCGCACCTGATCGTGCTACCACCCGAACGACGCGCCGACGTCCATACCGACGCCACCGACTCCATCGAGGAGGAGGATGCCGTGTGCGTTTTGCAGGCCCTGCTGGGCGACGAACTCCCCGGCGTCGGCCGCGACCGCATCCTCGCCGACATGGACGAGTGGGGGTACACGTTCCGGCTGGGCTCGGCCAAGGCGTACTTCGAGCACGATGCGCAAGCCGCGTGGGACTGGCTGGCCGCGCGCGGCCTGGCTTAGGGGAACGTGACGCTGGTTGCCTCCCGGGCACTTCCCTCACTTGCACCCCCTCCCCCGCCCGCACTAGCCTGCCGCTTCCCCGCGCCCGTCCTTGGCGCCCGTAGAGGATTTCCCGTGAACCAACGTCATGCCCTGCTTGCCCTCGCCGTGGCGGCAAGCCTGCTGACCCTGTCGGCCTGCAAGAAGGAACAGGCGACTGCACCCGCGCCGAGCGTGTCGCAGGCGCCGGCCGGCGAGACCGCCGACGAGTTCGTCAAGCGCATCAACGACGAGTACCGCAAGATCTGGCCGGAAATGAACGCGGCGCAGTGGGTCTCGTCCACCTATATCAATGACGACACGCAGCTGCTCACGGCCAAGGCCAACGAACGCAACCTGACGCTGCTGAATTCGTGGATCGAGCAGTCGCGCAAGTTCGAAGGCCAGAAGATGTCGCCGGAGACGGCGCGGGCGATCAAGCTGCTCAAGCTGTCGGTGACGTTGCCGCCGCCGAACGACCCCAAGAAGCTGGAAGAACTCACCCAGCTCGCCACGAAGCTCGAAGGCATGTACGGCTCCGGCGAGTACTGCACGGGTGAAGGCGAAGCACGCAAGTGTCGCCAGCTCGGCGACCTGGAAGACGTGCTGCGCAACGAGAAGGGCGACCGCACGTACGAGGAAATGCTCGACGCGTGGCAAGGTTGGCACACCATCTCCCAGCCGATGCGCAAGGAATACGAGCGCTTCGTCGAGCTGTCCAACACCGGCGCCAAGGACCTGGGCTTCGCCGACACCGGCGAGCTGTGGCGCTCCGGCTACGACATGACCCCGGCGGAAATCGCCGCGGAAACCGACCGCCTGTGGCTGCAGGTCAAGCCGCTCTACGAGCAGCTGCACTGCTACACCCGCACCAAGCTGGAGTCCAAGTACGGCGACAAGGGCGAAGTGGCCGGCGGCATGCTGCCCGCGCACCTGATGGGCAACATGTGGCAGCAGGACTGGGGCAACCTCTGGCCGATCCTGCGTCCGTACAGCGATGAACAGGCCGGCAGCCTGGACATCACCAGCACGCTGGAGAAGATGCGCGACGCCAAGGAATCGGCGGACATGAGCGCGTTCAAGGGCGATCCCACGCCGGACCAGCGCGTCGACATCGAACGCGCCGCGGACCTGGACGTCGCCAAGAAGATGGCCGCGCGCGCCGAGGACTTCTACGTCTCGCTGGGCATGCCCAAGCTGCCGCCGAGCTACTGGGAGAAGAGCCAGTTCATCAAGCCGCGCGACCGCGACGTGGTCTGCCACGCCAGCGCGTGGGACCTGAACATGGCGGGCGACGTGCGCACGAAGATGTGCATCAAGGCCAACGAGGAAGACTTCACCACGCTGTATCACGAGCTGGGCCACCTGTATTACGACCTGGCCTACAACAAGCAGCCGCCGATCTTCCAGAACGCGGCGCATGACGGCTTCCACGAGGCCATCGGCGACACCATCGTGCTGGCGGTGACGCCGCAGTACCTGCACTCGATCGGCCTGGTCGGCGAGCAGAAGGTGAGCCAGGAATCGGTGATCAATGCGCAGATGCGCATGGCGCTGGCGAAGGTGTCGTTCCTGCCGTTCGGCCTGATGATCGATCGCTGGCGCTGGGGTGTGTTCGACGGTTCGATCAAGCCGACGGAATACAACAAGGCGTGGTGGGACCTGAAGGCGAAGTACCAGGGCGTGGCCCCGGTCACCGCGCGCGGCGAGGAGTTCTTCGATGCCGGCGCCAAGTACCACGTGCCGGGCAACACGCCGTACACGCGCTACTTCCTCTCGCACATCCTGCAGTTCCAGTTCTACAAGGCGCTGTGCGATGCGTCGGGCTACAAGGGCCCGCTGCACGAGTGCAGCTTCTACGGCAACAAGGCTGCCGGCCAGTTGTACTGGCAGATGCTGGGTCGCGGCGCGAGCCAGGAGTGGCAGAAGACGCTCAAGGAAATGACCGGCAGCGACAAGATGGATGCCTCGGCGGTGCTGGAATACTTCTCCCCGCTGCAGGCGTGGCTGAAGCAGCAGAACGAAGGCAAGACCTGCGGCTGGAATGCCGAAGGCGCGACGGCGGCCAAGGCGGACGCGAAGCCGGCAGCCAAGGCAGGCTGAGTCCCGCATCACAATCCGCGGTAACAAAGGAGGCCAGCACACGCTGGCCTCTTTTTTTGCAGCTCGATATGACCTGCCAGTTCGCCGCCGGGCGGAATGTGGCGGCGCCTGCGTTCGCTGGCTGGTGCCCCGCCCCGCCCCGTCGGTATCCTTGCAGGCATCGATCGGCGGCATTCACACCGCCTCGGGGGGATCCACGATGAACTCACTGCACCGCCTGGCGTTGGCATTGGTGCTGGTCGCGGCCGCGGGCCTGGCCCACGCCGAAAAACTCTCTCCCAAGGCTATGGAAGTCGCACAGCAGGCGGGCAAGGTGCGCGTCCTGGTGATGCTGGACGACCAGGCGCCTTCGCCCAAGCTGATGGACAACCTGCTGCGTCGTCGCGACGTCGCCAGCCGGGTGGACGCCTCCATTGCCCGCCTGCCGGCCGCGAGCTACACGCTCAAGCGGCGGTTCGCGCTGGTGCCCGGCTTCGCGCTGGAGGTGAACG
Organism: Lysobacter fragariae; assembly: GCF_054779775.1. Taxonomy (NCBI): domain Bacteria; kingdom Pseudomonadati; phylum Pseudomonadota; class Gammaproteobacteria; order Lysobacterales; family Lysobacteraceae; genus Lysobacter; species Lysobacter fragariae. The sequence goes on from NZ_BAAGXP010000012.1 coordinate 146,400, forward strand.
CGAAAGCGCTGGAGCGACTGCGCGACGATCCCGCGGTCAGCCGCATCGACATCGATGCACCCGGCCGCGGCAGCGCCATCGCACCGGACGAGTCCTCCGACCTGAACCACGTCAGCGCCCTGCAAGGCCTGGGCTATGCCGGCACGGGAATGAAGGTCGCCGTGATCGACTCCGGCGTGGACACCGATCATCCGGACCTGGCATCGCAACTGGTTGGTCAGCAGTGCTTCTGTTCCAACGCCAGCGGCACAGGTGGCTGCTGCCCCAACGGGCAGGCCACCCAGAGCGGCGCAGGCGCTGCGGAAGATGCCTGGGGCCACGGCACCAATGTCGCCGGGATCATCGTCGGCAAGGGCAACGTCGCACCGCGCGGCGGCGTGCCTTCGGCCCAGCTTGTCGCGGTGCGCGTGCTGGATGCGGGCGGCAGCTTCTGTTGCAGCTCCGACGTCGTCGCCGCGATGGACTGGGTGGCCAGCAACCATCCTGATGTCGACGTGGTGAACCTCAGCCTCGGCACCGCTGCACTGTTCGCCGGGGACTGCGACACCACCAATGCCTACACGCAGGCCCTGGCCACCGCGGTCAACAACCTGGTTGCCAAGGGTGCGATGGTCGTCGTCTCCAGCGGCAACCAGGGCAACGCGACGCAGATGAGCGCCCCGGCGTGCGTGCGCGATGCGATGAGCGTGGGCGCGACCTGGGATTCCACCGGCGGCCCGGTCACCTTCCTGGGCTGCAGCGAAACCAGCACGTCGCCGCGGCAACCCACCTGTTTCTCCAACCACAGCACCACCACCGACATCTACGCCGCCGGCGCCTATGTGACCTCGGCCGGAAAGAACGGCGGCATTTCCACCTGGGGTGGGACATCACAGGCGGCGCCCATGGTCTCGGCCTGCGCCATCGCGCTGAAGCAGGAGGCGCCCTATTCCACCGTCGCCCAGCGCATGGACGCGATGAAGCTGTCTCCGTACATCCTGGTCAACCCAGGCAAGCCGTTCCTGGACTGCACCGACGCGCTCAAGCTGGTCGCGCCGAAGAAGCAGAAATACGACTTCGACAAGGATGGCCGCTCGGACGTGTTCTGGCGCAATGGCAGTACCGGGGCGAACGACATCTGGAAGGGAGCGAACTCCACCACGCGCCAGGCGCCCGGTTCGATCGCGACGTCCTGGTCGCCTTCGGGCATCGGCGATTTCGACGGCGACCGCAAGGCCGACATCCTGTTCCGCGATTCGGCGACCGGCAAGATCAACACCTGGCGCGCGGGCAGCAGCGCGAACAGCATTGCGTTCGCAACCGAATCGGACCCGCAGTGGAAGGTCGTCGCGGTTGGCGATTTCAATGGTGACAGCGGCGACGAGCCGTTCTGGCGCCACCAGACGACAGGCGCCAACCGCATGTGGCCGTGTGCGTTCTACAACCCCTGCGGATCGACCGCCACCGTGGTCGATCAGCACTGGAAAGTCGCTGGCGCGGGCGACTTCAACGGCGACGGCGCCGACGACATCCTCTGGCGCAACGACACCACCGGCGGCAACGATATCTGGCGCCGCGGCCTGTCCAGCTCGCGCCAGGCCGTCGCCGCCGTCACCAACCTGCAATGGACGATCGTCGGTGTCGGCGACTTCAACGGCGACGGCAAGGCCGACATCCTGTGGCGCAACTCCACCACCGGTGCCAACGCCATCTGGCTGTCCGCGGTCAGCAGTACCCAGCAGGCCGTGGCCGCGGTCACCGACCTGAAGTGGCAGGTGGCTGCCGTCGGCGACTACAACAGCGACGGCAAGGCCGACATCCTGTGGCGCCACGCCACTGCTGGAGACAACGTCATCTGGTATTCGGGCTCCTCCAGCACGCGGGGCTCACTGGCACGCGTCGTGGACCTGAACTGGAAGATCGTCCGCTAGGCCTGGCGGGTGCGTCGCCCGGGAACGCCGTTGCGGCTGGTTCCGGCCGGCACACAGCCTCCGCGGGCAAGTGCGGTATCTTTGAAAAACGCGCTCGCCGCGTCTGACACCCTCGGGAAAATCGAACGTGAATCGAATCGTCCTTCTGACGTCGGCCGCCTTGGCGACCGCCGGCCTTGTCTCCGCCATCGGACCCAGCCACGCCGCGCCCGGACCGGCGACCTCCGCTCCGCGCGTCGCCTCCGAAGCCAGCTGGCGCCCCAAAGCCGCGGCCCCTGCTATCCGGTGGCGCTCGGCCGCATTTCCGCAGGCGCAAGTAACCCACTTGCAGTTCCGTGAGTTACCGCTCAAGCGCCTGTCCGACCTGCAGGCGCGCAACCTGCACGAAGCGATGGTCAAGGCCACCCAGATCGGCGTGCCGCGCACCACGCGCAGCGAAGGCCTGGCTGCGGTCTTGCCGCCGCTGAAGTGGGTTGCCAGCGGCAACGGCGGCTCGATCGCACGCATCCAGGTGCGCTCACCCGATGCGCTGGGCCTGCGCGTCGGCCTGCAACTGGACGGCTGGAACCAGCGCATCGAACTGCGCATGGCCGGCTCCGACGAGCCCGCCAAGGTGATGCTGGTCCGCGGCGACGAAGCCCTGCGCCTGTCCGACACGCGCAAGGTCTACTGGACGCCTTCCACCGATGGCGAGACCCAGACCATCGAGCTCTACGCGCCCGCCGGCGTCTCGCTGAAGGACGTCCGCCTGCAGGTGCCGCAGGTCTCGCACCTGGTGGCGAGCAGCCGCAACAACTTCAAGATCCTCAAGTCGATCGGCGACTCCGGCGCGTGCAACGTTGATACCGCGTGCCGGGTGGCCGAGCTGGGCGCCGCATTCGTGACGGCGAAGAACGCCGTCGCCCACATGCAGTTCGTTGACGGCGCATCGACCTACATCTGCACCGGCACCCTGCTCAACGACAACGACAGCGGTACGCAGATCCCGTACTTCTACGGCGCCAACCACTGCATCAGCACGCAGACCGTCGCCAACACCCTGATCACGTTCTGGAACCTGGAAGCCACGTCCTGCGGGAGTGGCATTTCCGCAGCGGTGAACCAGGTCAACGGTGGCGCCGCACTGCTCTATCACGACGCCAACACCGATGCGACGCTGCTACGCCTGAACAATCCGCCTCCGGGCGGTGCGACGTTCGGCGGTTGGGATGCCGCCGCATTGCCGACCTCCATCAACGTGCTGGCCATCCATCACCCGCACGGCGACCTGAAGAAGGTTTCGCAGGGCCAGCACGTCTCCACCAACGCCACGCAGCACACCGTCGGCTGGTTGACTGGCACCACCGAGGGAGGAAGCAGCGGCTCCGGCCTGTTCACCCTGGCCAACGGCAGCTACTACCTGCGCGGCGGCCTCTATCGCGGGTCCGCAGGCTGCGAGAACAGCGGTTCGATCTCGAACGTCGAAAATCGCGATGAATACTCGCGCTTCGATGTGGCGTTCCCGAGCATCAAGCAGTACCTGCAGCCCATTACCAACGTCTCACCCGTCGCCAACTTCAGCTACACCAGCAACGGCACGACCCTGGTGTTCACCGACGCCTCGACCGACTCCGACGGTACGATCGCCTCGCGCGCGTGGAATTTCGGCGACGGTACGACGTCGACCGCTGCCAATCCATCCAGGACCTATGCCAGCGGAGGCACCTACAACGTCACCCTTAATGTGACTGACAACTACGGCGGCACGGGCAGCGTCACCAAGGCAGTCGTGGTGCCGGTCACCCTCACCGCGACCCAGTCGGCGACCAACCTTGGCGGCGCCGCTGGCGCGGCGTTGCGCTATTCGATCAAGGTCCCGCAGTACGCGCAGAACCTGCGCTTCACCACCAGCGGCGGCACCGGCAACGCGGACCTGTACGTTCGCCTCAATGCCGAACCCAGCACGACCAATTACGCCGCGGCCTCCAAGGGGGCGACCAACGCCGAGGCGATCAACGTCGCCAGCCCGACTGCCGGCACCTGGAACATCCTGCTCTACGGTGCGCAGGCGTTCAGCGGCGTCACCCTGAAGGCAACCTACGACGGCGGCGACCAGCCGGTCACGATCAAGGTCACCGGCACGACGACATCGGAAGCAAGCCCGCAGGCGACCTTCGTGGTCACGTCGTCCGCCACCAGCGGCTCGCCGGTGACCTTCACCGTCGCCTCGAGCAACGGCACCGCGCAGGCAGGCAGCGACTACACCGCCCTTGCCCCGGTGCAGATGACGCTTCCCGCCGGCGCCAAGTCCATTGCCGGCACCGTGCAGCTCATCAACAACGCGACGATCGAACCCCTCGAGTCGTTCACGGTGACCGCAAGCAACGTCTCCGGCGCGACCTTCGCGATTGCCGGCGATGCCGTGGCCACGATGGTCGTCAAGGACGATGACGGCATCCGCGGCATCGACGATTTCGATGGCGACGGCCGCTCCGACCTGTTCTGGCGCAACGAAGCCAACGGCAAGAACGACCTGTGGAAATCGGCCAACGCCACGACGCGCCAGGTTACCCAGACCGTTGCCGACCTGAACTGGAAGGCGGTGCTGGTGGGCGACTTCAATGGCGACGACCGTCGCGACGTGTTCTGGCGCAATGGCAGCACGGGTGCCAACGACATCTGGCTCTCGGCCAACGCCAGCACGCGCCAGGCGCCGGGCACCGAAGCCAACCTCGCGTGGAAGGCGGTCGCCGCGGGCGACTTCAACAACGACGGTCGCGACGACGTGTTCTGGCGCAACACCAGCACTGGCGCCAACAGCGTCTGGTGGTCCGGACTGCGCACCACCTCGCAATCCCTGACGGCCGTGGCCGACCAGAACTGGCAGGTCATGGGTGCCGGCGATTTCAACGGCGACGGCAACGTGGACGTGCTGTGGCGCAACGCCAGCACCGGCGCCAACTCGGTCTGGTACAACGCCACGGGCACCAAGGTCGCGTTGCCGGCGGTGACCGACCTCAACTGGAAGGCGGTCGGTATCGGCGACTTCAATGGCGACGGCAAGGCAGACATCTTCTGGCGCAATTCGGCCACGGGCGGCAACGCGATCTGGAAATCAGCGGACCGGTCGACCCAGCAGGCCGTCACCACCGTCGCGGACGGCAACTGGCGGGTAGCCGCCACCGGCGACTACAACGCGGACGGAACCTCCGATGTGGCGTGGCGCAACATCAGCACGGGCGCCAACGACGTTTGGTACTCGGCCCTGTCCAGCACGCACGTGGGCCTGGCCACCGTTTCGGACCTCAACTGGAAGATCGTCCACTGACCGGTACGACGAACTCCGGCCATAGCAAAAAGCCCGCGAAAGCGGGCTTTTTGTCATTTCGGCAACGCTGGTCCATTGCGTGCGGCAATCCGGCGGCGCTTCAATCAACGCACCGATTCCGCTGTCTGCCCGAACAGGATGCGGCGCTCTTCCTCGGTGAAATCGCGCCGTTGCGAATACGCCGGCGCCACGCCTTCGTACGCACGGACGGTGGCGGGCCGCGCCGCGACGGTCTCGAACCAGCGCCGGAGATGGGGAAAGTCATCCAGGTCCTGGCCGAGTCCTTCATGCGGCACGATCCACGGATAGCAGGCCATGTCGGCGATGGAATAATCGCCGACGATGAACTCGCGTCCGGCCAGGTGCCTGTCCAGCACGGCGAACAGTCGGTTGGTTTCCTTTGCGTAGCGCTCCATCGCGTACGGCACCGGCTCCGGCGCGTGCACGGCGAAGTGTCCGTTCTGCCCCGCCATCGGGCCCAGGCCGCCGACCTGCCAGAACAACCACTGCAGCAGTTGCGCCCGACCGCGGACATCGGCGGGAACGAAGCGGCCGATCTTGTAGCCCAGGTACAACAGCATTGCGCCTGACTCGAACAACGAAAGCGGCTCGCCGCCATCGGCCGGCACGTGGTCGACCAGCGCCGGGATCTTGTTGTTGGGCGAGATCGCCAGGAACTGGGGCGTGAACTGCTCGCCCTTGGAGATGTTCACGGGAATGATCCGGTGCGCGATGCCGGATTCCTCCATGAACAGTTTGAGCTTCAGGCCGTTAGGCGTGGCGGCGTAGTACAGGTCGATCATGCGGGGGCTCCAGGCGTCGTTGCGAGGTCACGGTCGCACCCTAATGCAGGGAAGGTGACAGCCGTGGAGCCAGTCTGGCGAACGATGCGGGAGCCAGTGGCACGACCTCGGAAACAGCGCATCCCGCAGGCCCACCAACGGGAGGACCGGCGCATTGCGGGAATCGGGAAAAGCGCGATACTCGGTTCATGAACAAGACCGCCGCCTCCACCGACCTCGCCCCGCAACCGCTGGATCACGCCACCGCATTGCCGGCCCGTTATTACTTCGATCCCGCGATGGTCGCCATGGACCGTCGCCTGATCTTCGACCGTGGCTGGCAGCTGTTGGCGCACGTGTGCCAGCTACAGAATCCGGGCGACCACGTCATCGGCGATTTCGCCGGGCTGCCTGTGATCGCGGTGCGCGGCGCCGACGGGCAGATCCGTGTTTTCCACAACGTCTGTCGCCACCGCGCCGGACCGCTGGCGCAATGCGACGGGCTGGCGGCGAAGTCGTTGCGCTGCCGCTACCACGGCTGGACCTACACCCTCGACGGCACGCTGCGGTCGGCGCCGGAGATGGGCACCGCACCGGACTTCGACGTCAACGACATCAAGCTGCCGCAGCTGTCGGTACGCGTGTGGCAGGGCATGGTGTTCGCCGCGGTGGACGAAGCCGGCGCGCCAGACTTCGATGCCTTCGTCGCCGGCATCGACGAGCGCCTGGGTGCCAACCGCCACCTGGAACGCTACGGCCACCACCATCGCGTCGGTTACGACGTCGCCTGCAACTGGAAGGTGTACGTCGACAACTACCTCGAGGGCTACCACGTCCCGCACATCCATCCGGGCCTGAACAAACTGCTCGACTACCGCAGCTACATCACCGATACGTCGAAGTGGTACTCGTACCAGTTCAGCCCGCTGGAAAGTGGCGACGGCCTGTATGGCGCCGGCGACGCGCTGTACTACTGGATGTGGCCCAACACCATGTTGAACATCCTGCCCGGCCGCCTGCAGACCAACCGCATCATCCCCAAGGGCGTGGACCGCTGCCGCGTGGAATTCGATTTCTACTACTCGCTGGACGAATCCGAAGAGGCCTCGCAACGTCGCCTCGCCGATTTGTCCTTCAGCGACGAAGTGCAGTTCGAGGACCTCACCATCTGCGAGGACGTGCAGCGCGGCCTGTCGTCGGGTTCGTACGAGCCGGGCCGGTTGAACCCGCTACGTGAGAACGCGGTGCACCACTTCCACGAACTTCTCCGGGGCGTGTACCGCAACGCGGAATGACGCCGAACGGCTGTGCGCTCTACCCCTCCCCCTTTACGCGCAGCGCAAGGGAGAGCTGGGCGGGGTGCATATGCTCGGAGTCGAGGCAGGAACGAACAAGTACACCCAACCGCATCCGATCCCTCGCCGGTAACAACCACTCGCAGAGAGCTGCATGACTTCCAATCGTCCCCTCGGCCTGTGGTCCGCCACCGCGCTGGTCATCGGCAGCATCATCGGCAGCGGCGTCTTCCTGCTCCCCGCTTCGCTCGCTCCTTACGGTGCCACCAGCCTGATCGGCTGGGGGATCACCCTGTTCGGCGCGGTAATGCTGGCGCTCACCTTCGCGCGACTGGCGATGCTCTGGCCGCAGACTGGTGGGCCGTACACCTTCGTGCGCAATGGCTTCGGCGACCTGCCGGGCTTCGTCATCGCGTGGAGCTACTGGATCTCCACCTGGACGACGAATGCCGCCATCTCGGTGGCCTTCGCCGGCAGCATCGGTTCGATCTTCCCTGCGCTGACCGCGACGCCGTTGCGCTCGGCCGCGGTCGCGCTCGCAGCGTTGTGGACCTGCATCGCGATCAACCTGGTCGGCGTGAAGCAGGTCGGCCGTGCGCAGGTAGTGCTGACGGTGCTGAAATTCGTGCCATTGCTGGTGTTCGGGTTTGTCGCCATCTGGTTCGTCGATGGCAGCCACTACCAGCCGCTCAATCCGTCCGGTCAGCCGCTGCCACACGCCATCAACGCCACGGTTGCATTGACGTTGTGGGCACTGCTCGGCCTTGAAGCGGCCACGGTGCCGGCCGGTTCGATCGACAACCCGCAGCGCACCATCCCGCGCGCGACGGTACTGGGAACAGGACTGGCGGGACTCGCCACCATCCTCGCCTGCAGCGCGGTGCTGGGTCTGTTGCCGGCGGAACAGGTGAAGGATTCCGCCGCGCCGATGGCCGACGCCGCGCGCGTGCTGTGGGGCCCGGCGGCAGGCATCGGGATTGCCGCAGTCGCGGCGATTTCGTGCCTGGGCGCGCTCAACGGCTGGGTGCTGATTTCCGCGCAGGTGCCGATGGCCGCCGCGAACGACAAGGTGATGCCGGCAATATTCTCCCGGCTCGATGCGCGCGGCACGCCAGCGGCCGGCATCCTGATCGCCGGCGGCCTGGCCACGCTGCTGGTGTTCGCCAACTTCAGCAAGTCGCTGGTACAGCTGTTCACCTTCGCCATCCTGCTCTCGACCGCGGCGACGCTGCTGCCCTACTTCGCGTGCAGCGCGGCGTGGTTGCGTCGCGGCACAGGTGGCGGTCGCGTGGTGGCGGCGCTTGCACTTCTCTACAGCCTGTATGCGCTGGTCGGAATCGGCGCCGAGTCGCTGCTGTGGGGCATCGTGCTGGTGGTGGCCGGCCTGCCGGTGTATTTCCTAAGCCGGCAGCGGTCGTAGGGCGGGGCTTGGCCCGCCATCAAGACGTCCCGTGAACCTGCAGGGAAGGCAGGACGAGCGAAGGAACCCGCGGCGGGCCAAGGCCCGCCCTACAGCGTCTCGCCGGGCACCGTCTCGGTTTCGCTGGTCGTGGGCTGCAGCGGTCGCGAAGCCCGCCGCTCCCACGACCAGAACCCGAAGGCCAGCACCAGGAACAGGCTCGCGAAGCCGACCATCCACAGCACGTGCGCGCTGATCAACGGCGACAGCACGCCAGCGATCAGGGCGTTCAACACCAGGCTGGTGAACGCCTGCAACGACGACGCCGAGCCACGCTGGCGCGGATACATGTCCAGGATCGCCAGCGTCACGATCGGAAACACCAGCGCGATGCCGAACGCGTTGAGCGATATCGGGATCACCGCCCAAGGCACCTGCGGCACCGCGACCAGCAGCGTGTAGGCAAAGTTGAGCACGATCGCTACAGCGCTGCAGCCGAAACCGACTCCCACCAGCTTCTCGCCACTCACCTTGCCGGCACAGCGCCCGGACACGAAGGCGCCGGCCACCATGCCGCCGATCATCGGCACGAAGAACCAGCCGAAGTCGCTTTCACCCATGCGCAGGTGATCGACCACGAAGGCCGGTGCCGACGAAATGAACAACCACAATGCCGCGAAGTTGAACGCACTGGCCGCGGCCAGGCGCTGGAATCGCGGATTGAGGAAGATCGCCGAGTAATCGCGCAACAGCGATGACGCGCGCAGCGGCAGGCGCGCTTCCTTCGCATGGGTTTCCGGCAGGCCCAGCCACGTGACCACCAGCAGCACCACGGAGAACAGCGCGAGGAACCAGAAGATCACCGGCCACGCCGCCCATCCCAGGATCCAGCCACCGATGATCGGCGCGATCGCCGGCGCGATGCCGAAGATCATCGACACCTGGCTCATCAGCCGCTGTGCGTCTTCGCCCTGCAGCACGTCGCGGATCACCGCGCGCCCCACGATCAGGCCCACGCCGGACGACAAGCCCTGCAGCGCACGGAACGCCAACAGCGTAGGCAGGTCATGCGACAGCGCGCACCCGATGGATGCGAAGGTGAAGACGACCAGTCCGCCGATGATCACCCGCTTGCGCCCGATCGCGTCCGACAGCGGGCCATGCACCAGGCTCATCAGCGCGTACGCCACGAGGTAGGCACTGATCGTCTGCTGGATCGCCACTTTGTCGGCGCCTAGCTGCGCACCGATCGCCGGGAATGCGGGGAAGATCGTGTCGATCGAGAACGGCCCGAACATCGCCAGTCCGCCGAGCAGCAATGCAAGACGACGGATGGAGAGACGCGGCGATGCGGTGTCGTTCATTGGTCTCCAATAATTCCCGGTATCCGGGAAGCAGTGTGGCGCAGTGTCACTCCGGGCGCTGCAAGGGAGCTGCTTTCTCTTCGACGGCGAAGAAGCGCATGGAACTGGAGCGATGGTCCGGCGCGGTATCGGCAATCGATGTTCGGGCAGCGTCGGAGCCGATCCTCACTGTGCTCGGATAATCCGCCGTAAAACGCCTTACGTCCCCGGCCCCGGCGCCCCCTTCAATTCCACCAGGTTGCCTTCCGGATCGAACAGGTACTGCGAGGGCCCCTCGCCCTCCGCACCGTAACGCGAACCGAAGTCGCCAACGCGCACGCCGTGCGCCTGCAGGTGCCCGACCACCGCGTCGCGATCGAACGGCTCCACGCGCAGGCACAGGTGGTCCATGTTGTGACCTTCGGCTCCCGGCGCCGCACCACCCATGGCACCCAGCTTTCCATCCACCGGCACCAGGTCGATGAGTGAGTGACCAGCGCGCAACTGGATCAGGCCGATCGCGTCCTGGCGTCGCTCGACGCTGCAGCCGAGCACGTCGCAGTAGAAGGCCTCCATCGCTACGCCATCACGCACGCGCAGCACGACATGGTCGATCTGGCGCAATTCGAAGGGCGGTCGCGTTGTCATGCGTTTCCTTGGAGCGCGATGGCGGGCAAGCATAGCAAGCAGTCGAAGCCGCGGCCCATGCCATTGGACCCGTCGCCACCGCAACGCGATGGCGCCCGGATGCATCGCCGCATGAGGGATTTCCCTCAGTAAAAATTCGTTCGGGCTGACTGTCAGGCAACCGTTGCATCGTGTTGGCATTGCCTGCCGGCACTTCTGCCACGTGCGTCACGAAATTACGCAGGATCGTCATCAATGCTCCACCACCCCACGATCAATCTGTCGACGATGTCCATCCAGCGAAACCGGCTCAGGAAGCTCATCGCGGAACTGCGCATCCTGCGCACCGCGATGAATGAGCTGTCGGCGTTCGTCTACGCCAAGGACCTCGCCGGCCGCTACACCTTCGCCAATCGTGCGGTGCATCGACTGTATGGCGCGGGCAAGGGCGAGGTCGTCGGTGCCGACGACACGCATTTCTGGGATGTCGAGCGATCCGAAGCGATCTGGCGCAACGACCGCACCGTCATCGACGCCGGCGTCCGCCTGGAAACGGAGGAACACCTCGCAATGCCCGATGCCCCGACCCGCAGCTACTTCAGCGTGAAGGCGCCCGTGCGCGACGCAGGAGGCCGCATCACCGGCGTCGCCGGCGTCTCCACCGACATCACCCACCTCAAGCGCCTGGAAGCGGACCTGCGCGAGAAGAACGCGTTGCTGGAGTCGTTGCTGGAAAACGTCGACGCCTGCATCTACGTCAAGGACCGCGCGCGCCGCTACAGCTACGCCAACGCGAAGATGGCAGCGCTGGTCGATCGCTCGCCGGAGGAACTCATCGGCCGCACCGACGAGGAACTGGTCGCACCCGAGCTCGCTGCCGGTTGGCGCGTGCTCGACGACAAGGTCTTCGCCACCGGCGAAACCCAATCCGGCAACGAAGTCAGCATCACGCCCGAGGGCGAGACGCGCCACTTCTGGGTGGTGCAGATCCCGCAACGCGACGCCAGCGGCGATGTCGCTTCGCTGCTCGGCATCTCCACCGACTTCACCCAGTTCTACCGCCTGCAGGAAGAGCTGCGCCGGCAGGCGATGACTGACGAGCTCACCGGCGTGCGCAATCGCCGCAGCCTGCTGCTGACCGCGCAGCGCGAGTTCGCGCGCGCCAGCCGCTACGAACTTCCGCTGTCGGTTCTGATGATCGACATCGACCACTTCAAGGACGTCAACGATACCCACGGCCACGATGTCGGCGACAAGGTATTGAAATCGATCACCGATGCCCTGCTCCGGGAGCTTCGCGATTCCGATGTGCTTGGCCGTTTCGGCGGCGAGGAATTTGCCATCCTCCTGCCCAACACCACCCGTGCCGGCGCCGCGATCCTGGCCGAGCGCCTGCGCGAGCGCGTCGGCGCGATCCGGCTCACCGGCGACTGGGACGGCGTCGTGGAGCCGACCATCAGCATCGGCGTAGCCTGTTCGCAGGGCGCCAGCTGCATCGAAGCGGTCATCAAGCGTGCCGACCAGTCCCTGTACGAAGCCAAGGCCAATGGTCGCAACCAGGTGCATGCCGCCGCAGACACGCCCGAGCCGGACGATCCGGGTGCTGCGCTGCTGGTTCCGACCTGAGTTTTTTTCGCCTTCGACCGGGGATCGATCGCGGGTCTATCTGATTTCGCCGGGCGTGCCAGTCTTGCTGGAGTCCGCCGCCGTTTCCGCCGTGGAGGAAACGGTTGCCGCGGCATCCACCCGTGCGGGATGAACGACCGAAGGGCCGGCATCACGTGCCACCGGGTGCACCAAGGCCGCGGGAGCGACGGGCACGGACTGCAACCGGGCGATGCCCTCGATCGGGATCGCTTCGGACACGCGCGACTGCGGCCACCACAGGAACACGAACGCACTGCTGGTGCCGAGCAGGCGCGCGACCTGCGGCAGCGGTGAGTCGGCACCAGCCAGGGTGACACTCACCTTCGTTCCCGCGCGGTCCGCGCGGACCCGGTCGCCGAGCTTCTGCACGTAGCCGGCCGAGATCCACAACATTCCCCAGAACACCGCGAACGCCACGCCCGTCTCCGGCGCAATGCCAATTCCCTTCCATCGCAGCCAGCGGTTTTCGGGGAACACCAGGCGGCCCCACCAGCGACGCCGGAACTCCGCCACGCGCTGCGGGTGGTGGCGACGGTAGATGTCGGGGCCGGAGATAAACACCGTCAACACGATCGAAACCGCCAGCAATGCCGCATACGTCGGATCGCGCAGGCCGGCGACCAGGTAGTCGCTGGGCTGCATGTATTCCAGGATCGGCAAGCCGAAACCCCGATAGAACCAGAAGTTCGCCCACAGGCCGAGGAACGAGACGAGGACATAGGCGACGGTGAACAACAGGCTGGGTTCGCGCCGCATGCGCTTCCAGACCCGCAGTACCCACGGGATGCCGGCCTGCGTCTTCGGCGACAATTCGTCGACGGTGGTGGGTGCCATGGGCGCGACCGCCTCCAGGGGCGCCGGCTCGGCTGGGGCCCCGGGCACGACCTGCTGCTCGATCATCGATCCGCTCCACGGCTGGAATCTGCGCACCCGGGGTTCCGGGGCGGAAGGGCCATGGTACGGGGCGGTCGATCGAATCTGAACACGCGGACCCGGCAGGACGAGCAGGGCCAGGCAGCCTGCTGCCCTGCGCACGCCGACGTGGGCGGTCTCGGCCTGCTGATCCGGCTGCACGGGACGGCACCGGCAACCGCCCTCGGGCGGCTATAATTCCCGTTCCACGCACACGGTGGGAGAAGCGCGCCAGTCCCTGGATGGGAACGGCCGCTGCCGAAGGCGCAACCGCCCGGAATCGCTCAGGCCCACGTACCTCCGTGTCGCGAAAAACTCTGGAGAGACCGACCTGCTCCGCCCCCGCCATTAACGGCATGGAGGCATGGCAGGAACCGGCGCCGAAGGGGCAAGAAGCGCAACGGGATTCCCTCCCCCTCCCACGCGCTTCCAAACTCTCAGGCAAAAGGACAGAGGGGCACTCCAACGTGCGATCCCGCACGCCCGGCTTTCACCAAGCCAATTCCGGATGCCCTTCGATGAGCCAGACCCCTGCTTCGCTTCGCGCGCCCAGCCTGCAACAGCTTGAGCACCACGACGCCTTCCTCGAGCGCCATATCGGCCCCAACGACGCCGAGATCGCGCACATGCTGCGCGCCGTCGGCCATGACTCGCTGGATGCGCTGACCAACGCGATCGTTCCCTCGTCGATCAAGTCGGGCAATCCGCTGGCACTCCCGGCACCGATCACTGAAGTCGAAGCCATCGCCAAGATCCGCGCGGTCGCCAACAAGAACCAGGTGTTCAAGTCCTACATCGGCCAGGGCTATTACGGCACGCACACGCCGAACGTCATCCTGCGCAACATCCTCGAGAACCCGGCGTGGTACACGGCCTACACGCCGTACCAGGCCGAGATCTCGCAGGGCCGCATGGAAGCGCTGATCAACTTCCAGCAGATGTGCGCCGACCTCACCGGCATGGAGATCGCCAACGCCTCGCTGCTGGACGAAGCCACCGCCGCCGCCGAGGCGATGACGCTGGCCAAGCGTTCGTGCAAGTCGAAGTCGAACACCTTCTTCGTGTCGAACGGCGTGCACCCGCAGTCGATCGAAGTCATCCGCACCCGCGCCGAACCGCTCGGCATCGAAGTCGTCGTCGGCAACGACGCTGATGCTTTGAACCTCGACACCTTCGGCGTGCTGCTGCAGTACCCGAACACCTTCGGCACTGCGAACGACCATGCCGCGCTGGCTGATGCAGTGCATGCGCGCGGCGGCCTCGTCGCCGTCGCCACCGACCTGCTGGCGCTCACCCTGCTCAAGGCACCGGGCGAATGGGGCGCCGACATCGTCGTCGGCAATTCGCAGCGCTTCGGCGTGCCGTTCGGTTTCGGCGGTCCGCACGCCGCGTTCATGGCCTGCCGCGACGCCTACAAGCGCTCGATGCCGGGCCGCCTCATCGGCGTGTCGATCGATGCCGAAGGCAAGGCCGCGTACCGCCTCACCCTGCAGACGCGCGAGCAGCACATCCGTCGCGAGAAGGCCACGTCCAACATCTGCACCGCGCAGGTGCTGCTGGCGGTGATGGCGTCGATGTACGCCGTCTACCACGGCCCGGAAGGCCTGACCCGCATCGCCCAGCGCACGCATCGCCTCGCTGCGATCCTGGCGGCGGCGCTGGGCAAGGCCGGCGTGGCGGTGGGCGGTGGTTTCTTCGACACCCTGCACGTCACCGGCATCGATGCCGCCGCGATCCACGCGAAAGCCAAGGCCGCGAAGCTCAATCTGCGTGCGCTCGACGGCAACAGCGTGACGATCAGCCTCGATGAAACCACCACGCGCGACGACGTCGCCGCGCTTGCATCGCTGTTCGGCGCTGATGCGTCCAACATCGATGCACTCGATGCCGCCACCGCCGACGCCGTGCCCGCCACGCTCAAGCGCACGAGCGCCTTCCTGACCCACCCGGTCTTCAACACGCACCACAGCGAGCACGAACTGCTGCGCTACATGCGTGCCCTGGCCGACAAGGACCTGGCGATGGATCGCACCATGATCCCGCTGGGCTCGTGCACGATGAAGCTCAACGCCACCGCGGAAATGATCCCGGTGACGTGGCCGGAATTCGGCAACCTGCATCCGCTGGCCCCGGCCGACCAGGCGCTGGGCTACAAGGAACTCATCGACGGCCTGGAAGCGATGCTGGTCGAGTGCACCGGCTACGACGCCGTCAGCCTGCAGCCCAACTCCGGCGCGCAGGGCGAATACGCCGGCCTGCTGGCGATCCGTGCGTACCACCGCTCGCGCGGCGAAGCCCACCGCGATATCTGCCTGATACCCGACTCCGCGCACGGCACCAACCCGGCCTCGGCGCAGATGTGCGGCATGACCGTCGTCGTCACCAAGACCGACAGCAACGGCAACGTCGACGTCGACGACATCCGTCGCAACGCGGAGAAGTACAGCGACCGCCTAGCCGCGATCATGATGACCTACCCGTCCACGCACGGCGTGTTCGAGGAAGAAGTCGTCGAGATCTGCGAGATCATCCACAAGCACGGCGGCCAGGTGTACACCGACGGCGCCAACATGAACGCCCTCGTCGGCGTCGCAAAGCCGGGCAAGTGGGGTTCGGACGTTTCGCACCTCAACCTGCACAAGACCTTCTGCATTCCGCACGGCGGCGGCGGCCCGGGCGTCGGCCCGTGCGCGGTGAAGTCGCACCTCGCGCCCTTCCTGCCGCGTGCGCTGGGCAAAGACGGCCTGCGCACGCAGGGCGTGGGCAACGGCGACGTCGGCATGGTCAGCGCGGCCAGCTTCGGTTCCGCATCGATCCTGCCGATCAGCTGGATGTACATCGTGATGATGGGTGCGGAAGGACTGCGCAAGGCGACGCAGGTTGCGTTGCTCAACGCCAACTACATCGCCAAGCGCCTCGCGCCGCATTACGAGACGCTCTACACCGGTCGTAATGGCCTGGTGGCGCACGAGTGCATCCTCGACCTGCGTCCGCTCAAGGACAGCACGGGCATCTCGGCCGAAGATGTCGCCAAGCGCCTGATCGACTTCGGCTTCCACGCGCCGACGTTGAGCTTCCCGGTCGCCGGCACGCTGATGGTCGAACCGACCGAGTCCGAGTCGCAGCACGAACTCGATCGCTTCATCGACGCGATGATCCAGATTCGCGACGAGATCCGTGCGATCGAAGACGGCCGCCTGGACCGCGAGGACAACCCGCTCAAGCACGCCCCGCACACCGCGACGGCCGTGTCCGCGAGCGAATGGACCCACGCTTACCCGCGCGAGCTCGCCGCGTTCCCGCTGCCGAGCCTGAAGCTGCAGAAGTACTGGCCGCCGGTCGCGCGCGTCGACAACGTCTACGGCGACAAGAACGTCATGTGCGCGTGCATCCCGGTGGATGCGTACAAGGACGAAGTCGAGGCATAAGCCACGGGTTCAACCTGCAGCAGCAAGAAGCCCCGCTCATGCGGGGCTTTTTCTTTGCGCGCCGACCAGTGTCGACCAACGGGTTCGCGTCGCGCATCAGCGCGGATAGGAATGGCGCCGCGACAACTTTATCGGCATGTTGCCATTGACGTGGCGGTTCAACACCAACGCTGCATGTGCGCACGGAAGGGGCCAGCCCTCGTTTTCCGCAGCCTCGATGGCGCCGCGATCACGATTGCCTCCAGCCAAGGCCGCGCTCTGGCGAACGACCCGGTGATTCTTGACGGGATACATCAGAAGTTCCGACTTGAGCGGATGCGGTCCGGTTGGTGCGATCCGACTGGAACGTTTCCGCGTGCCCTTACGGCACACCCAACCTAACATCATTCGCACTCGGGTCTCCGCACTTTCGGACCGAAGGTCTTGTCGAGTCGATGTGATCAGTCGCCATGCACAACCCCGGATAACCGCTTCATGTCGATCGCACGCCGGATCACGAATAAGTAACGGCAATAGGCGCAAGCTGCGCTCGCACTACGACGCACTCGTCGTAACGGCCACTCAGCCGCGCTGCAATCCCCCTCACTCCTCCGCACTGAGCCTCGCGTTCCTGCCACTCGCAGGAGCCACGGCTTCGGCCGCCCTCTATTTCGCACATCCGCGAATCAATCAAAAAAAGGCATTCATTACATGAGCACCATGACCAGCACCCCCAGCACCACCAACCTCATTGATACCGCCGCCGCCAATGGTTCGTTCAAGACCTTCGGCAAGGCCATCGAAACCGCCGGCATGAGCGACACCCTGCGCGGCGCGGGTCCGTTCACCATCTTCGCCCCGACCGACGCGGCGTTCGAAAAGCTGCCGGCCGGCCGCCTGGACAACCTGTTCAAGCCGGAGAACAAGGAAGAACTCGTTTCGCTGCTGAACTACCACCTCGTCAAGGGCCACAAGCTGGTGGCCGACATCGGCAAGTGGGACGCAGCCAAGACGCTCAATGGCCAATCGGCTCCGATCAAGCTGACCGACAACAAGGTCAGCATCGACGGCGCAGTGGTCACCTCGGCCGACATCGGTTCGAGCAACGGCGTCATCCATGGCATCGACAAGGTCAATATCCCGACCAAGCAGTAATGTCATCGCCGTGAGGCCATGAAGCGACGGGGCGTTTGCCCCGTCGTTTTTTGGTTTCCGCTTCAACGCATTTCTGAGTCGCGGCAGGATATGCAACAGCAAAAAAGCCCCGCCAGTGCGGGGCTTTTTCTGGCTGTCTCAGGGCTCAGCCGTGCTTGTCCAGCCAGGCATCGATCGCCGGCAAGCGCTCGCTGCGCACCTTGATGCGGTACTCGATGTTGGCCACTGCCGTGTCCGTCGCGCGACGGGAACTGGCGGCGATGTGCTTGCCCGCGAAATCCCGGAGCTTTTCGATCGTCGCCGGATCCAGCGAACCGCTCGCCAATCCCGGGTAATAGCGACTGATGGACGTCGTGTCGATCTTGGTGTCGACCAGCTCGCGATGCGTGGCGGCAAAGTCGAACCCGAGTTCCGGATGGTGGCTGGCGACGATCGAGATCATCCTCGCGCTGTTGGTCTCGCCGGGCTCGGGCGACAACGCAAGCTCCAGTGCGCGCGTCGCCAGCGCGGGGTCCTCGGCCGAAGACAGCAGGCCATAGAACTGATCCTTCACCAGCGGCGTCGTTTCCGCCAAGGCGGCCGCATGCAGCTTGTCCCACATCAAAGCATCGGCGTGCGTGGCGACGACACCCAGGATGGTCTTGCGCAACGCGGTGGGCATGGCATCGGCGTCGGTGGCACTCGCGGCATACCGACGACGTGCTTCTTCGATCACCGGGGCATCGCCGAGCGAAGCCAGTACACCGATCAGCTGCGTGCGCAGGATGGCGACCGGATCGGCCTCGCCCGCCTTCGCTTCCCAGCCCACGCGCTTGAACACCGGCGACAGCGTCCGGATCGCGAACGCGCGGAATTTCTCCTGCCGCGCCGTATCACCACGATAGTAGTCATCCAGGCCGGAAAGCTGGTCGGCGATGTCGCCCCAGATCTTCGGGTCGGCATCGACCGGTGTCGCCCGGGCGAGCTCCAGGTAGTCCGTCGCCGGGCGCAAGCCCGCCATTCCCAGCGCCCACGCATCGCCCATGAGACCAAGCTGGTCGATCGGATCGAGCTTGGCGAAACCATTGCGGATCGCCGCGAACTGCGGCTGTGAATACAGCGTGCGGTAGTAGCCGCTCTGCCCTGCATTCACGATCACCGGACCACAACCGGGCAGGTCGAGTGTCGCCGAACCACCTTCGATCACCGTGCGCACCGTTTCGCCACCAGCCTGCGCGATCACCGGCACGCGCCATCGCAATGGCTGCTTGTCGGGACGATCCTTGGTGAACTCGCCCTGCGTCAGCTTCACCGTGGTCGTGTTGCCGTCGCACGCGACGGATTCGACGCGGACCAGCGGCACGCCGGGCTGCAAGGTGAAGTCGTGGGCGATGTCGAGAATGGGCTTGCCCGCCGCGGCCTCCACTTCGCGCCACAGGTCGTCCGACACCGTGTTGCCGTATGCGTGCGCCTTCATGTAGTTGCGCACGCCCTCGCGCCAGGCACTCTCGCCGACGAAGCCCTCAAGCATGCGGATGACCGCGCCGCCCTTCTGGTAGGTGATCGAATCGAATGCCTGGCTGGCCTGTTCGACGGTTTCCACGTGCTGCACCACCGGATGCGTGGACGCCACCGCGTCGCGCGACATCGCGCTCTCGCGTCCGTTCACGGTGCCGAGCTTCGTGTTCCATTCCGGATGCAGCTTCGCGGTGGTGCGACCCGCCATCCATGTGGCGAAGCCTTCGTTGAGCCACAGGTCGTCCCACCAGCTCATCGTCACCAGATCGCCGAACCACTGGTGCGCGATCTCGTGTGCGGCAACCGAATACACGCGTTGCTTGTCGGACTGGGTGGAGATGGTCGGGTCCAGCAGCAGCGTGTGTTCGAAGGTGAAGATCGCGCCCCAGTTCTCCATCGCGCCGAAGAACTGGCTGCTGCCGGGCGAAGCGACGTTGTCGAGTTTCGGCAGCGGATAGGGCGTGCCGAAGTAATCGTTGTATTCGCGCAGCACGTCGACGGAGGACTCCAGCGCGAACTTTGCCTGGTCGACCAGGCCGGACTGGGTGACGACGCCGACTTCGGTATTGCCCAGCTTGGTGGCGGCACGTTCGAAATCGCCCACGCTGAAGAACAGCAGGTAGGTCGACATCCTGGGCGACTGGCCGAATTTCACCTGCCGGGTGCCGTTGCCGAGGTCCTTCGTTGCCACGGCCGGCATGTTGCTGACGGCCAGCTGGTTCGACGGCACGGTGGCGGTCAGCGTGAACGTGGCCTTGTAGTTGGGCTCGTCCCACGACGGCATGAACTTGCGCGCATCGGAATTCTCGAACTGCGTGTACAGGGCGCGCTTCTTCCCGGCCTTGGTGTCGTAGTCGATGGCGAACAGGCCATTGGCCTGCGTGCCGATCTTCCCGGTGTAGTCGGTAGTCAACGTGTAGCGGCCCGGTGCCAGCGGCTCGCGGAAGCCGAATGTCGCGGTCTGCGCTTCGGCGTCAATCGATACCTCCGGTGTAAGCGTGCTGCGCGACGCTCCCGCCAGCGTGGTGTTGGCAAACACCATGTCCACCGCGTTCAGCGTGATCGCGGTGGTCGGTTCGAGCACATCGAGCGTGATGGCGACATGCCCGTCGAAGCGCATCGAATCGGCGTGCGGCACCACGGTGAGGTCGTAATGGGTCGGACGCACGGTGCGAGGCAGCTGCGTGGTCGCATCCCTCATCTCCGGTGCCGTGCTGGGCGCGCTGCCCGATGCCGGCTTCGCAAGGACGGGGCCGGTGCCGGCAAGCGCCAGCGCGATAGCAGTGACCAAGGTGCGACGCATGCGATGTCCCGTGCGTAGTGGGCTCAGGCGACCCTATAGCCGGTCCCGTAAGCCGAAGGTGAGTGGAATGGGTCGATGGTGACGGCTATCCGAGGGTCGACCGACCGCCAGAAGTCATGCCCGGATCGACGGCCGTTGCGGATCTGGCTGCGTACGCCCGGAATGGCACCTGTCGGGGCCTCGGCGCACCGGGCGCCGCGCGGCTCGACACCCCAGCCAGCTTCGTCGCGGCTACGGCTGTTTCGTCACCCGGACCCCGTGTTCCGTCGCAAGCCCGCTTCCCACCCGATCACCGCCCGCTATTCTTCGCCGCAACCACGACGACCGGGACCGACCATGCTCCGAAACATCTTCTTCGTCGCCCGGATTGCAATCGCCTGGGGGCTCGCGCTCATCCTGCTGACCTCGTTCTATTCCGAGATCCCCTTTCTCGGTCAGTTCGAGCTGCCGATCGTGCTGTTCACCTTCCTCACCCTCGGCCTGGTCGTCACCAGCGCGTTCTCGCACCTGCGCCGGGTGCGACTGATCGCGGGCTCCGAGCAGGAGGCGCTCGGCAACCGCCAGCGCCGACAGATCGAGATTCCGTTCGAAGCCGGCGAGGCCTTCGACCTGCTGGACGCAGCGATCCGCGAACTTCCGCGCACGCAGGAGATAGAAAGCGCGCGCGACAGCCTGCAGGTGCGCACGAAAGTGCAGCGCCCTGTCACTTACGGCGGCGAGCAGCCATTCGGACGCTTCCACCCGATGTACTGGTTCGGCAGCACGCGCAACCAGATCCTCGCCACGGTTACTCCCGTGAACGGCACCGGCAGCGTCACCCTGATCTGCGAACCGGAAAGCGGCGCGTGGAGCGACTGGTTCCGTGTCGACGATGGCACCAACCTCGAGAACGCCAACGCGATCACCCGCGCCATCACCCGCCGTGTCGCCGAGCGCCGCCGCAATGAACGCGACGCCGCCGAGCAGACCGCGACGGAGAAGGAACTCACGGTGGCCCGCCTCAACCTGTTGCATGCGCAGGTCGAACCGCACTTCCTCTACAACACGCTGGCCAGCGCGCAGTATCTCGCGCGCACTGATCCGCCCCGTGCCGACGAGATGCTCGGCCACCTGATCCAGTACCTGCGCCATTCGTTGCCGCGCACGCAGGACGAGTTGTCGTCTCTGGGCGAGGAGCTCGAGCGCGCCCAGGCGTACCTGGAAATCCTCAAGATCCGCATGGGCCCGCGCCTGGCGTTGAAGATCGACGTGCCCGAATCGCTGCGCGCGACAAAACTGCCGCCGATGATGCTGCAGACCCTCGTGGAGAACGCGATCAAGCACGGCCTTGAGCCGCGCACCGCCGGCGGCAACGTGTGGATCCTGGCGCGCGAAGACGCGGGTGCAGTGTCGATCACGGTCGCCGACGACGGCGAGGGCTTCAACAGCACCGGCAGCGGTACCGGCATCGGCCTGGCGAATGTGCGCGAGCGGCTGCGGCTGGTGTACGGAATGCAGGCGTCGCTGGCCGTGGTCGCCAATTTCCCCAGCGGCGTCGCTGCGACGATCACGGTGCCTGCGGTCGTGCCGGCAACGGCGCCGACCAGTGCAGCGGCTGCTTCGACCGCACCTACTTCAGCAGCAGCCGCTCCAACAGCCGCCGCTTCCACCGTCGCCCCGTTTACCCCGGACCGCAACCATGTCTGATCCCACCGTCATCGTGGCCGAAGACGAAGCACTGCTGCGCCAGTCGCTGGTCGAACAGCTGGCCAAGGCATGGCCGCAACTGGACCTGCTGGCCGAGTGCGAGGATGGCGCCAGTGCGCTGGAAGCCATCGCGCAGCACCAACCCGACGTCGCCTTCCTCGACATCCGCATGCCGGGCCTGAGTGGGCTTGAAGTTGCGGCCGCCACCACGGAAGCCAGCCCGCGCACGCAGATCGTCTTTGTCACCGCCTACGACCAGTACGCCATCGACGCCTTCGATCGTGGCGCGATCGACTACCTGCTCAAGCCGATCGCACCCGAGCGCCTGGCCGCCACCGTGCAGCGCCTGCAGGCGCGGATGGCGAGTAGCAACCACGACGCCGGCGCGCTGGCGCAATTGCTGGAACAGCTGGGCAAGTCACTGCCACGCGCACAGACACAGGCACCGCCGCTCACCTGGCTCACCGCCAGTGCCGGCCGCGAGACGCGCCTGATCCTGATCGACGACGTCGCCTATTTCCGCGCCGACAACAAGTACACCACCGTCGTCACCGCGCAGGGCGAAGCGCTGTTGCGTACACCCATCCGCGAACTGCTGGCGGTACTCGATGCCAGCGTGTTCAAGCAGATCCACCGCTCGACCATCGTCAACCTGAAGGCAATCGCGTTGATCGTGCGCGACGACAGCGGCAAGGGCACGGTCCGGCTGAAGGACCGCCCCGAAACCCTCACCGTCAGTCAGCCCTTCATGACGCTGTTCCGCCACATGTAGTTCCTCGCGAACATCTCCGCGAAAGCGGCTCCACGCAAGTTCGCCGGCCCGCGGCTGCACGCCGCGCAACCAGGAAGTGTCCGATGCGCAACCTCATGACAGCTCTGTATTTCGCACTCTCCCTGTTCGGGTGCGACGATGGCGGCACCACCGTCATCACCCGCTCCAGCGTCGATGGTGTCGACCAACTCCTCACCCAGACGCGCGTCCGACTGGGTGTCGCACGGTTCCAGTGCGTCAGCAGTCGCAGCGGCGAATGCCACTACGCGCTGTTCCCGACGCAGTGCGCGACGCGCGATGGCGGGTGCAGGGCGCATCCGATCGAGCAGTTCGCGATGGCGCCAGGCGATACCCGCGAAGTGGTCGGATTGCCGAAGCGTTTCGACCTGTGCGTGAGCCCGGACGCGGAGTTTGTAAAACCGGACTGCGCGCGGCCGTGACCGGAAACGCGCCTGCTGCGTGACGTGATGTTGCGACACGATGTCGCAGAACTCAGTCCACCGTTGCAGCACCGTGCGCGACCAGCCGTCCCAGCGTCGACAGTGCAGCTTCGACGCGCGCATCCAGCGGATGCCCGCAATTGAGTCGCAGGCAGTGGCCGAAGCCGCGACTCGCTGAAAAGATCGGCCCGGGCGCGATGCTGATGCCCAACTTCAATGCCTCGCGATGCAGCTGCAGCGCATTGGTGCCGTCGGCCAGCTCCAGCCAGAGGAAATAGCCGCCTGCCGGTCGCGTCACCCGTGTTCCCTTGGGGAAGGTGCGCGCGATCGCGGCGATGTATTGCTCCTGCTGCCCGGCGAGCGTCCTGCGCAGGCGCCGCAGGTGGCGGTCGAATCCGCCGCTTTCCAGGTACTTTGCCAATGCGATCTGCGCCGGCACATTGGTGTTCAACGTAGTGGTCAGTTTTCGCCGCGCGATGTCCTGCGCGTACCGTCCCGCCGCGACCCAGCCGATGCGATAGCCCGGCGCGAGGCTCTTGGAGAACGACGAGCAATGCATCACCCGCCCGTCGCGATCGAAGGCCTTGGCCGGTAACGCGCGCTTGTCTGCGTAATGCAGCTCGGCGTAGACATCGTCCTCGATCAGCGGGATGTCGTGCCGGGCCAGCAGCGCCACCAGCGCGTGCTTGCGTTCTTCCGGCATCGTCGCGCCCAGCGGATTCTGGAACGTCGGCATCAACCAGCATGCGCGCGGTGTGTGCCGCGTGATCGCCAGTTCGAGCGCGTCGAGATCGATTCCTTCGCGCGGGTGCGTGGGCACTTCCACCGCGCGCAGCCCGTTGCGCTCCAGCGCCTGCAACGCGGCGTAGAAACACGGCGATTCCACCACCACCGCGTCACCGGGTTTCGTCACCGCCGACACGCACAGGTTCAGCGCTTCCATCGCGCCGTTGGTAATCACGATCTCGTCGACACCTACCTGCATGCCGTCGATCAGGTAGCGCAGCGCGATCTGGCGCCGCAACGCGGCCAGGCCCGGCGTGAGGTCGTCGACGGTGCTCCACGGGTCCAGGTGCAGCGCCGCAGTCGCCATCGCGCGGCCAATGCGGTCCAGCGGAAACAGCAGCGGACTGGCGAACGCGGATCCCAGCGGAACGACGTCGCGCGCCATCGCCGATTGCAGGACTTCGAACACCAGCTCGCTGACATCGACATCGCGCGATTGTCCATCGGGCTGTGAAGCGGCCTCCGGCTCCGGCGGCAGGCGCGGCAGGGAACGGGCGACGTAGTAGCCGGAGCGCGGCTTCGACTGCACCAGTCCGCGCGCCTCCAGCAGGTAGTAGGCCTCGAACACGGTGGCCGGACTGAGCTGGCGCGCAGCGCTGGCCTGGCGCACGGACGGCAGGCGCTCGCCTGGCTTGAGCACGCCAGTGCGGATGGACGCGGCGATGTCCTCGGCCAGGGCCTGGTAGCGCTTCATGCCGTCTCCCCGTCCGTCCGGGTCGCCCCGGGTGCAACTGATATGGTTTTTCTTCCGCAAATTGATTCTATGACAACTGATCCGGTCGACCTAGCATTGACGCCACCCCAATAGACGCTGCAGGCCATCCGTGAAC
This sequence comes from Lysobacter fragariae, assembly GCF_054779775.1. NCBI lineage: Bacteria > Pseudomonadati > Pseudomonadota > Gammaproteobacteria > Lysobacterales > Lysobacteraceae > Lysobacter > Lysobacter fragariae. The sequence goes on from NZ_BAAGXP010000012.1 coordinate 171,498, forward strand.
CCCCAGGTCGAATTCAACCTTGCCCTGATCCTGTTCCTACCCTGGTTTTCCATCCTTGCCGTGCTGTTCTGGGTTTATCCACGAGCACCCCGCGGGCCGGCGCGGACGGCCTTCGACACCGGCAGCCTGGTTCTCGCAACCGTCGCCGCGTTCGCGGGCATGCACTGGAGCATGGTCAATGCCGACACGCGGTTCGGCGCCATGTGGAAGCAGATCCTCGCCACCTCGGTCGCCTACGGCCTGTTCCTGCTGGTGATGACCGTGGCCCTGCTCGTGCGCTGGCGCTGGCTGGCCGGTCGCGCGCCGTCCCAACCGCTCAAGGCAGCGACACCATGAAAACGCTGATCGTCCTCGGCTTCCTCGGCCTGATCTTCTACAACCTCGGTGCCGGCCTGTACTACATGCTGGTCGACATGGGCACGACGCGACGCACGGTGAACGCGCTCACGCGTCGCATCGCGCTGTCGATCGCGCTGATCCTGCTCGTCGTCGTCGGGATCGCCACGGGATACATCGAGCCGCACGGCCTGGGCAGATGATCGAAGCGCCGCGGTTCAATGCGCCGCGATCCAACGACTCATCGCGTCGAGCAGCGCGTCGAGCACCTGCGCATCCTTCTTTCCAGACCGTGCGGGCACGTGGAAGGAGTGATCCGCGTCTTCGAACAGTTCCAGCGTCGCCCGCTTGCCCAGGCCCGCGACCACGGGCTGCAGCAGCGCGAGGTCCGCAAGTTCGTCGCGCGTGCCCTGCAGGAACAGCATCGGGGCGGCGACATCGGACAGGTGCGCGGCGCGTTCGTCCGATGACTTGCCCGCGGGATGCAGCGGAAATCCGAAGAACACCAGACCGAGCACTCCAGGCAACGGGATCTCGGCCTGTGCTTGCGACGTCATCCGCCCGCCAAATGACTTGCCACCCGCGAACAACGGTAATCCGGGCATGACGCGCGCGGCTTCCGCGACCGCGGCGCGCACGGCGGCATGCGCAACGCGTGGGGCATCGGGGCGTTTCGAACCCCGTTCCATGTAGGGGAACTGGTAACGCAGCGTGGCGATGTCGCGTGCCGCCAGCCCTTGCGCGGCGGCCTCCATGAACGCATGCGCCATGCCTGCGCCCGCACCATGCGCGAACACGTAGCAGGCACGCGCCTGCGCTGGAAGCAGCAGCAGGCCGGACACCGACTCGGCGGCATCGATTGCAATGGTGATCGGTGTTGCGGCCATCTGTCAGGTTCCTTGCGAGGGCGTCGCGATGACGAGCGGCCTCAGGATTGCGGTGGTGCCGCATGCCCGAGCAACGCGCGGGCATATCCTGGCGCGGTGGGTTCGTGCATGAAGTAGACGTGGACTGTGTCCCAAGACGTGGCCGCCAGGCGCTGCGCCCACTTCGCGAGATCCGCGTCGGAGTATTCCTCCAGCCGCAGGCGGACGTAGCCCCAGGATGCGGTTTCGACGAGCGGTGGTGGCTGATCGTCCTCGCGTTCGGAAAGGCACAGCGCGGCACCCGCGTCCTTCAGGGCGGCGTAGACGTCGTCATCGAACCAGCTGGCGTGGCGGAACTCGAAGGCCGCGCGATGATCTGCGGGCAGGATGCGCAGGAATTCCCCAAGCCGCACGAGATCCTTCTTCAGAAATGGCGGCAACTGGAACAGCACCGGCCCGCGCTTGTCGCCCAACGTGGCCAGGACGCGATAGAGGTAGTCGACCGAATCGGCCGCGGTGTCGGCCTTCAGCCGCGCATCATGGGTAATGCGGCGCGACGCCTTGATCGCGAACCGGAAGCCCGCGGGCGTGGCCGCGGCCCAGTTCTCCAGCACCGACGCACGCGGCATCTGGTAGAAGGTATTGTTGATCTCGACGGCAGGCAGGTGCTGCGCGTAGAACGCGAGCATCGCGTCGGGCTTGATGGCGTCGGGGTAGAAGGTACCCTTCCATTCCTTGAACGCGTAACCGCTAGCGCCCGCCAGCAACCGTGGTGCTGTCATTGGTCCGCCCTGGTGGTAGTGAGATGGCCAAGCTCAGCGAATATTCCGCCAAGCGTCGCTTCGAAGCCACCCCCGAGCCGGCGCCCATCGAGCCGGTGCCGGGCGCCGGGCCCTTGCTGTTCGTCGTGCAGCAGCACGCGGCACGGCAACTTCACTATGACTTCCGGATCGAATGCGACGGCGTGCTGTTCTCGTGGGCCGTGCCGAAGGGGCCCTCGCTGGATCCCGCGGACAAGCGGATGGCGGTGTTCGTGGAGAACCATCCCTACGACTACGCGTCATTCGAGGGCGTGATCCCGCCGAAGCAGTACGGCGCCGGCGAAGTGATCGTCTGGGACTGCGGCGTCTACAGCCCGGACGAGGACGGAACCTGGTTTCACGATCGCGAGCAGGCGCAGCAGCGCGTGCGCGACGGCCTGGCCAACGGCAAGCTGAGCCTGCAGCTGCGGGGCGAAAAGCTGAAGGGTTCGTTCGCGCTGGTACGCACGAAGGAAGCCAAACAGTGGCTGCTGATCAAGCATCGCGACCGGTTCGTGAGTCAGTCGGACGTCACATCGCGCAATCGCTCGGTACTGTCCGGACTGCTGGTGAAGGATCTCAAGTCCGTACCAGCGCATCGCATGCCGGCGTCGGTACTGGCACCGACGGGAGACGCGAGTCCGATGCCATCGCGCCTGTCGCCGATGCTGGCCGATATCGCCGATGCACCATTCAACCATGTCGACTGGATGTGGGAACCCAAGCTGGATGGCTATCGTGTGCTTGCCTTCGTCGACGCGGGCGGTGTGAAGCTGCGCTCACGACGTGGCCTGGAACTGGCAGGCACTTTTCCGAAACTGACCGCCGAGCTGGGCGAACAGGCCGCGGGTGGAATGATCCTGGACGGCGAGATCGTGGCGTTCGACTCGGCAGGCAGACCGTCGTTCAATGCACTTCAGAACCGTTTCCAGCTGAAATCAGCCGTCGATATCGCCAATGCGGATCGCACGGTACCGACAGTGTTCTTCGCATTCGACCTGCTGCATTTCGAAGGCGTCGACCTGCGGTCGCGGCCGTATCGCGACCGGCGTCGCTATCTGTCGCAGTGCCTGCTGCCCTCCCCGCTCGTGCAACTCGTGCATGGTGAGCGCGACGGCAAGGCGATGTTCGATGCGGCGCTGGCCAGCGGCTTCGAGGGAGTGATCGGCAAACGCCTGGACAGCCGTTACGAGGCAGGCAAGCGATCGTCGACCTGGCTGAAGGTGAAACCGCTGCAGAGCGCGGAATTCGTGATCGGCGGTTACACACGCGGAAAGGGTTCGCGTGCCGCGCTGGGGGCACTGCTGGTGGGCTATTGGCAGGATGGCGCGCTGCGATTTGCTTCGGGCGTGGGCTCGGGATTGGACGACCGCATCCTGGCGCAGCTGCAGGAACGGCTCGAACCGCTACGCACGAAGACGCGCCCATTCACCGAGGCGCCCGGCGTCAGCGGCGCGATCACATGGGTCCGTCCGGAACTGGTCGCGGAAGTCAGCTTCCAGCAATGGACGGACGATGAACACCTGCGTTCGCCGGTGTTCCTGCGGCTGCGTGACGATGTCGATGCGACGAAGGTCGCGCGATTGACGGCGGCAACGCCGGACTCCGATGTTCCCGTAAAAGTCGCCAAGCGCTCGCGGGCGAAGGCGGAAGATGCAAAAGATCTTTCGGCGGTCGGACGAGACCGCCCCGACACTGCGTCGCACGACGACATCACGCAGGTCATCGAGCAGCTCGACACCGCGAAGAGCAGCTTCGACCTCGTCATCGGAGCACACAGGATCCGCCTCACCCACCTCGATCGCGTGTATTGGCCAGCGAACGAATCCCTGCAGCAGCCTCCACTGACAAAACGCGACCTTCTGCGCTATCTCGCGCAGGTATCGCCGCTGATGCTGCCGCATCTTGCCGATCGCCCGCTGACGATGATCCGCATGCCAGACGGGATCACCGGGCAGCGTTTCTTCCAGAAGCACTGGCCGCAGGAACGTCCAACGTTCACCCAGACCATCACGGTGTTCTCCGGACACAAGGACGAGGAACACGACTACCTGCTGTGCAACAACCTGCCCACGCTGCTGTGGCTGGCTCAATCGGGAACACTGGAATTCCACGTGTGGCATTCGCGCGCGAAGCTCGCCGCGGATGCGGTGTCGACATCCACCGACTACGCCAGTTCGCTCGAGTCGCTGGAAGCCTCGGTGCTCAACTATCCCGATTACGTGGTCTTCGACATCGACCCGTACATCTATTCCGGCAAGGAGGCCAAGGGCGCGGAGCCTGAACTCAACACGGTCGCCTTCGAGAAGGGCAAGGAGATCGCCTTCGCCCTGCGTGGCCTGTTGCAGGAGATGGGGTTGGACGCGATCGTGAAGACCTCGGGCAAGACCGGACTGCACGTCTTCGTTCCGATCAGGCGGGCCATCGATTTCGACGCCGCCCGCGAAGTGTCCGAACTGGTCAGCCGGCACCTGATGCGCAAGCACCCCAAGGACATCACGATGGAGTGGAGCGTCCCTAAACGTAGTGGAAAGATTTTCATGGACCACAACATGAACGTTCGTGGCAAGACCTTGAACGTGGCGTATTCCCCCCGCGGAGAGGCCGGCGCACCCGTCTCCATGCCACTGACATGGGACGAACTGGCCAACGCACATCCACTGGATTTCCGCATGACCAATGCTATAAAGCACCTCTCGCGCGCAGGCGATCGCTGGAAAGACGCCCTCACCCGCAAACAGGACATCCTGAAGATCCTCGGAAAGCAGTAAGGTCTGGACAATCGTCTGCCGTCATACCGGCGAAGTGAGCAGCCTGCATCCCCACCGCAGACCTGCGCGACACGGTGGTCATGACGACAACATCGGAGAAGCCGTCATGGCTGCACGTTCGATCGCATCGCTCACCGTTTCCTTCGGTCTCGTCGCCATCCCGGTCAAGCTGTACTCGGCGACCGAGTCCAGGGGCGGCATCTCCTTCAACCTGCTGCACAAGACCTGCGGCTCGCGTGTCAGGCAGCAGTACTTCTGCGCGAAGGAAGATGTCCCGATCGGTCGCGACGACATGGTCAAGGGCTACGAGTTCGCCAAGGACCAGTACGTGATGTTCACGCCGGACGAGCTCAAGACGATGGAAGAAGTCGGAACGCATAGCGCGGACATCGTGGAGTTCGTGCCGATAAGTGCCATCGACCCGGTGTACTTCGACAAGGCGTACTACATCGCGCCCGACAAGGGCGGCGCCAAACCCTATGCATTGTTCGCCAAGGCGTTGCGGGAATCCGAGCGCTGCGCGATCGGTCACTGGGCCACGCGCGGCAAGAGCTACATCGTGATGATCCGGCCGGTGGAAGATGGACTGGTGATGCAGCAACTGCTGTACGCCAACGAAGTCCGCGCGATCAGCGAGATCGACATTCCCCGCACCGAAGTGAAGGCCGCCGAACTGAAACTGGCGCAGCAGCTGATCGACTCGCAGAGTTCCAGCACCTTCGACCCCTCCGCCTACAAGGACGACGTCGCCGAGCGAATCGAGGCCGCGGTGCAGAAGAAGGTGGAAGGCCACCAGATCACCCTGGCCGAGGCACCCGAGCGCGGCGGCGCGCAGATCATCGACCTGATGGAAGCATTGCGCGCGAGCCTGGAGAAGAAAGGCGCAGTCCCTGCTGCTGGCAAGGCGACCACTGCGGAAAAGGCGAAGCCAGCACGCAAGCCGGCACGCCAGGCCGCATCCGATGCAAGCAAGGACGCCGATGCCGCCCCGCGCCGCAAGGCCGCCAAGCGCACGAAGTAGGAACCGCACGCACCCATGCATCAATACGGTGTGCGCGATGTCGAAAAACTGCTTCGGCTGCCACGCAGCGCCATCCGTTCGCTGATTGCGGCGGGCTTCGTCTCGCCGGCGCGCGGGCCGCGCAACGCATTCCTGTTCTCCTTCCAGGACCTGATCGTGCTGCGCACCGCACAAGCGCTTTCGAAGGCGAATGTGTCGCATAGACGCATCCTGCGGTCACTGAAGGAGCTGCGAGCACGCCTTCCCGACGAAATGCCGTTGTCCGGATTGAGCATCGGTGCGTTTGCCGACCAGGTGGTCGTGCGCGAAGGCGGCAGTCGCTGGCAGGCGGAATCGGGGCAGTACCTGCTGGCGTTCGAAGGCGATCCGGCGCGAGGTTCGTTGCGGGTGATCGAGCCCGTTGCTGCACTGGCAAAAGAAGACGCCACGACACAAGACGAAGCGGACTGGCACGCCCACGGCATCGCCCTGGAGCGCAGCAATGCCGACAGCGCCGTTCAGGCCTATCGAAAAGCGATTGCTGCCGACCCCGCCCGCCTTGACGCGCGAATCAACCTGGGCCGGTTGCTGCACGAGCTGCAACGTTTCGATGACGCCCTGCAGGTGTATCGGGAGGCGCTCGCCGCCGACATCCGCGATGCATTGCTGCTGTTCAACCTGGGCGTCCTGCTGGACGACATGGAGCGCAGGGACGAAGCCATCGCCGCCTACGAAGCCGCCCTGGCATTGGACGCGGCGCTTGCCGACGCCCACTACAACCTGGCGCTGCTCTTCGAGGAAGTCGATCAGCCGCGCAAGGCGCTGCGCCACATGTCGCAATACCGGCGCCTGACCGGAAACGCGCGCAGCTGACGCGCTTACCGGGTCAGCGGCCCTGGTGTCGGCGTCGGCACTGCCGCCGTTACCGGCCTTTCGCAGCGTGCAAACAGATCCAGCGCCGGCGCGTAGTCGCGCGTGGAGACCTGCAGCAGCCCGAGTACCGAATGGAACAGATTGTCGTGCGTGGCCGGCTTGCGAGCCTCCCCGCGCAGGCAGGATTCATCGATGCCACGGGCAGCCTTCATTCCGGGCGACAGCCACATCACCATCGGCACCTTGGTCTGCGTCTCCGGCGCGATGGCGTAAGGAACGCCATGCAGGAACAGGCCGTTCTCGCCCAGCGATTCGCCGTGGTCGGAGACAAAGATCATTGCGGTATCTCGCTTGCCTTCCTGCGCGGCAAGGAATCCGATCGTTTTGGCGACGAAGGCGTCGGTGGCCAGGATCGCGTTGTCGTACGAGTTGACGACCTGCTGCGATGTGCATTCGCCCAGCTCGGAGGTCTGGCAATCCGGCAGGAAGCGACGCAGGGTCGGCGGGTAGCGCTTGAAGTAGGCCGGCCCGTGATTACCCAGCTGGTGCAGCACCACGACCATGTCGCCCGGCTGCTTGTCGAGCTTTTCCTGCAGGCCGCTCAACAGCACGTCGTCGTGGCAGCCTTCGGACGTGCATACGCCGGGCACGGTGCCGTGCTCGAAGTCGTCGAACGCCAACCCCTCGCAGACGCCCTTGCAGCCGGTCTGATTGTCGCGCCACAACGTCGTGATGCCGGCGTGTTCCAGCGCATGCAGCAGCGACTGTGAATGCTTGATGCGTTCCTTGTCGTAATCGCGACGACCAACCGGCGCGAACATGCATGGCAGCGAGATTTCCGTCGCCGAGCCGCACGCGGTGACGTCGATGAAGTTGATCGGATCGATCGCCTTCAACTGCGGCGTGGTCTGGCGCACGTACCCGTTGAGCCCCCAGTTCTGCGCGCGGACGGTTTCACCCACGACCAGCACCAGCAGGCGCGGCTTCGCGCCGGCGGGCTTTCCGCTCACGCGGGCATCGGCACCCACCGGCGTACGCGGGCGACTGGCGGCGGGCTTGTTGTCGTGCGTGATCACGCGTGCCAGCGAAACGAGGTAGTTGCCAGGCGCGAGCAGGTGGCGAGCATCGCGATGCCCGTGCATGAACCCGGCGATGCCCTGGAAAGATGCCGCGATCGCCACTACGCCCACTAGCAACGCCCCCGCCGCGCAGGCGACACGCGCCAGCACGGCGCGCATCCACGTCCGCCGTGGCTGCACGCGCGCGCGCCACAGCACGATGACCGGCAGTACGCCAAACAGCAGCAGGTCCGGCACGAAGCCCAACGTGATCAGCTCACGCGACTCCTTGACGTCGGTATGCAGGATGTTGCGCAGCATGTCGTCGTCCAGGTACACCATGTACTTGGCCGTGAAATGCGCGGCGACCGCGGTGACCAGCAGCAGCACCGTCAGCGCGGGACGCGCCATGCGGCCGTACAGCAGCATCGACATCAGCAGCGTGTTCACTGCCGCAATCGCGACGAACAGCATGGCCCCCATCCACGCACCGGAGACACCGTGCAGGTCGCCGGTTGCCACGACTTCGCGCCAGAACGCACTGGACGCGGTCAGCGCAAAGAAAACGCCAGCAATGATGCACAGCGCTTCGACGGTCAGTTGCGGACGGAACCCGAGCAGGCGACCCAGACGATCCGGCAGGCGCGGCTGCGCCCGAGTCACATCATTCAATTCGTTTCTCCCACCGCGACCGGAACCTGGCTGGCGTCCGTCTCTGCCGGCGCGGGGACTGGTGCATCCGTGCGGAACAATCGGTACAGGCCGAGCGACGCCATCCAGCAGATTCCCGCGGCCCAGATATCGTGCGAGGCGAAATGGGCGCCGCGCAGCTGCTGATCAAGGCCGAACAGTAGCCCCATGCCGACGCCGAGCGCCAGCCCCCTGAACCGCCACTGCGGTTTTGCCAGCAGGAAGCAGAAGTAGAGCGACATCCACGCATACCCGGCGCTGGCATGCCCGGCCGGAAAGCAGCGCCCGCGCGACAGGCCCAGCGGCCGCAGGGAGATGAGATCCACGTACGGCTTGCTACCACCGTACCGGGTCAGGTCCCACGGGCAATCCATGTTCGACCACGCCTTGATCCAGGCCACCGTCGTGGTGGCCACGAGCACCGCCAGCAACAGGTAGAGCAGCGGCCTGCGCCATTGCTTCAACGAAGCTTTCCGGCGCGCGGCGATCCATGCGACCAACACGCCCAGCCATGCCGCAATGCTCAGGTCGTGCCCCAGCCCATGCATTATGCGATCGGCAAACACCGAGTGCTTGAGCAGCCAGCTGTGACCTTCCCAAGCGTAGATGCGGTCCGCCAGCCACAGGTCCGCGTGGTTCAGCATCAGCACCCACGTGGCCACCGCGAGTACCAGCACCGGAATCCAGAAATGCGTCAGCGCAAAGCGGCGATCGAACGCACGCGGAAGGACGTGATGCACATCCGCGGCGACGTGCTCAACCGCGTGGACGAGCCGGTTTCCCGAAGCCAGCGGCAATCCACCACCGGTTTCGGTGGAACTCGACATGTGAGGATCCTTGGGGACGCACCGCCGGGAATGGCTGCGCCATGCTCGGCGCCGCGATGTCGGAGAGCGGTCGGAGCCGGATTCGGCTTTCGTTAAAAAGCCGTGTACTGCGGTATCGTCGTCACGGTTTGACGAATTCCGACGCGGCCGGCCACCATCGCTCGCCGGCACGGTCATTCGCCGGCACCATCTGACGGCATCGCGAGATCACGAGGGCTCCACGAATGCGGGTGCTGGTCATCGAGGACAACCGCAACCTGGTGGCCAACCTGTTCGACTATTTCGAGTCGCGCGGTTACACGCTCGATGCCGCGCCCGATGGCGTGACCGGCCTGGCCCTGGCTGCGGCCCATGCCTATGACGTGGTGCTGCTGGATTGGATGCTGCCGCGACTGGAAGGCCCGGAGGTGCTTCGTCGCCTGCGCCAGGAAGCGCACAGCGACGTGCCGGTGCTGATGCTCACTGCCCGCGACGAACTGCCCGACAAGATCACCGGCTTCCGCGCTGGCGCCGACGACTACCTGACCAAGCCGTTCGCGTTGCCGGAGCTGGAAGTGCGCATCGAAGCCGTGCTTGCACGCTCGCGTGGCCGCGGCCGCCAGCGCGTGCTGCAGGTGGGCGACCTGCGCTATGACCTGACCACGCTGGAAGTCACCCGCGCCGGGCAACCGCTGCACCTGTATCCGGCGTGCCGCAAGTTGCTGGAGGTGCTGATGCAGGCGAGCCCCGCCACGGTGACGCGCGATCGGCTGGAACAGGCGCTGTGGGGCGACGACCCGCCGGACAAGGACATGCTGCGTTCGCACGTGTACGAACTGCGCCGCAGCGTGGACGGCGCCTTCCCGGTGAAACTGATCCACACGCTGCCACGCGTGGGCTACCGGCTGGCGGAAGTCTCGAACGATGATGCCGCCTCGAACGACACTCCTGCCGACGGGGAGGACGCCTGATGCGTCGTTACAGCCTGCGCACCCGGATGCTGCTGGGCATGTTCGGCTACCTGCTGCTGCTCACGATCGCCGTTGGCATCCACGGCCAGGTGATCAACGAATTCGCCGAACACATGGTGTGGCGACAGCTGCTGAATGCGGAACTGGAACACTTCCTGGAACGGCGTCGCAGCGATCCGGACTACCGCTGGATCGACAGCAGGGCCATCGCGATCCTCGATGGCAGCGCCGGGCATCCGATCCCGCCCGCTTTGCAGGCGCTGGGCCCCGGCCTGCACGACGACATCGAAATGGACGGCTCGATCCGCGCGGTGCTGGTTCGCGAATTCGATGGCAAGCCACTCGTCGTTTCACTCGACATCAGCGCGATGGAAGAGCGCGAGGTCGACATGACGCTCACCATCGCCGGATCGGCGATTACCCTGATGGTACTGCTGGCACTGGCGGTAGCGTGGAGCGTCAATCGCATCATGCGGCCACTCAGCCACGTGGCCGAACAGATCGGCCGCCTTGGCCCCGACCAGGCGAGCCGGGGCGTGGACGTTCCCGATGACGCGAGCACGGAAGTGCTGGTGATCGCCGATGCGCTGAATGCCTACGTGGAGCGGAACCGGCAATTCGTCGAACGCGAGCGCGCCTTCATCGACAGTACCAGCCACGAGTTGCGCACACCCGTGGCGGTGATCGCTGGTGCCGCCGAACTCGCATTGTCCCGGGCCGACGCATCCGATGTCGCGCGCCACCAGCTGGTGCGCATCCAGCGCACCGCACGCGACGTCGAACAACTCATTTCACTGCTGCTGGTGCTGGCCAAGGACCCCGCACGGCTGACCGGCGCAAGCGAACGCTTCGCGCTGGACGAGCTGCTGCCAGAGATCGTCGATGACCATCGCCACCTGGCCCGCGACAAGGACCTCGCGTTCGTCGTCGGCCCATTGCAACGCTGCGACATCATCGCGCCATTGCCCATCGTGCAGGCGGCCATTGGCAATCTGCTGCGCAACGCCATCGAGAACAGCGATCGCGGCCGCATCGTCATCCAGCTCCAGGCGCCGGGCACCGTCATCATCGACGACCCCGGCCACGGCATGACGCCGGAAGAAATCAGCGCGATCTACGCGAAGCTGGCGCGCAGCGACAGCGACCGTGCCGGCGGCGGGATCGGCCTGGACCTGATCGCACGGCTCTGCGATCACCTGGGGTGGTCGCTGGAAATCATCTCCCGGCCGCAGGAAGGGACGCGCACGGTGCTGACCCTGCGTACCGCGTGATCCGGCACGACGCGGGCGGGAGCGATGCCCATGCAGCGTTCCCGGCGTGGCTTTGATTACGGTCGGGAATGACAACGGCACCACGCCTCATGACGCGGGTGTCGCTGCTGGCATAGTGTTCAAAACCGCACCCATTGCCCCGTCCCATGCCCCGCCTGCTCGTCTTCCAACATGTCGCCGCCGAGCCGCTGGGAACGCTGGACCCACTGATCCGCCGTCGCGGGCATCGCATCCGCTACACGAATTTCGAGCGGCATCCGGATCACGAACCCAACGTCGACCGCTATCGCGGCCTGATCGTGCTGGGCGGACCGATGAACGTCGAGGACCAGGATCGGCACCCGCACCTGCTGGCCGAGATGCGCGCGATCGAGCGCATGCTGCAGCAAGGCAAGCCGGTACTCGGCATCTGCCTGGGCGCACAGCTGCTGGCGCACGTCCTGGGCGCGCCCATCCGGCGCAACCCCATACCGGAAATCGGCTGGCATCGGCTCCACGCCACCGATGCGGGCCGCCAGGATCCGGTGCTCGCCCCGATCGGTGACGGCACCCCGGTGTTCCAGTGGCACAACTACCGTTTTGACATTCCCGACGGCGCGGAACACCTCGCAAGTACGGATGCCTGTGCGCCGCAAGCATTCCGCTATGGCGACAACGCCTATGGCTTCCAGTTTCACATGGAGATGGACCAGCGCCTGATCGAACGCTGGCTGGCCAATCCCGCATACCGCAGCGATCTGGAATCACCCGGCATGTCTGTCGGCGATGCCTGTGCGACAACCAGCGTCGCACGCGCGAACACGATCATCGCGGACACGCAACGCCACATCGTCACGATGCAGACACAAGCGGACGCTGTGTTCAATCGCTTCCTCGACCTGATCGGCCGGCCGCAGCGGCGATTCACGCTGCCATCGAAGGAATGGGATTGAACGCCGCCGGAAGCGACAAAAAACCAGCCTGATCCGGCAAAGCGCCAGCACGTGAGGCGCGCGATCATTCTGCAGATCGTTGACCATTGCAGGATGCCTTGATGTCGGCCACGACCCGTCCCGACTACGCCGCCGGCCAGCGCTGGCGTTGCCTCGGACGCCATGAGCAGGAGCAGCCGCTGCTGCTGATCCATCGCGTGGACACCCATCCGTTCGGTGGCGAAATCTTTCACGTCTCGCTTGCGGGCACCCGCCTGCACAGCCCTTTCCTGCCCTCGGGCGTATTGACCGGACTCCCGCACCTGCGCCTGTCGCGCGCCGCACTCGATGCGAGCGTGACGGAGTTGATACAGGACGCCGTACCGATGCCGGACCTCCACGACGACGCGGCTTTGCAGTGCGCGCCCGACGCAAGGCAGGCGGTGACGTTCGGTATGCCCATCGCGGATATCCTCGCCAACCTGCAGCGCGCGTGGTTCTCGCTTGGCGCGGAACCGGTGGTGGAATCGTTTTCGGCCCCGTCACTCAAGGCATTGCACCCCGGCACCCGCTGGGCGCTGCGGGCCTGAACCCCGCGCATCGCGACCAGGTACGGCGATAGACTCGGGCTTTCGCAGACCCGGGGGTTGTCATGGACCATCCAGTTCCGCAGCGCGATCTGGCCCGCCTCGCAGGCGCTGCCATGCTCGCCATTGCGTCAGTGGTATGCGCGCCGTCCGCCGGCGCAGCCGCACCGCCATCGACCCTGCGCGTGGACTACCTGCATACGGGCGATGCCACCTCACAGCACTACGCCATCGATCGCGTAGTCGTCGAACCGCTCCCGTGGCCCGGCAACCCCGCACGACCGCTCGATGACACGAACCGCGGCATCAACAAATTCGAAGTCGTCGATCGAAAGTCAGGCCGCGTGCTTTACTCGCGCGGCTTCAGCACGGTCTTCGGTGAATGGCGCACTACCGACGAAGCCGCGCACCTGCAGCGCGGATTCCAGGAATCGCTGCGATTCCCGATGCCTGACGCGCCAGTAACGATAAAGCTGTACGAACGCGACTCCGCCAACGCCTTCGTGCCGGCGTGGAGCATCGACATCGACCCCGCTGCACAGGACGTGCAGCGCGTGGCGATGCCCGCGCCCGCGACGCCCATCGCGATCCGCGAAAACGGCCCGTCCAGCGACAAGGTCGACCTGCTGGTGCTCGGCGACGGCTACACAGCGGCCGAACGCGACAAGTTCATCGCCGACACCCGGCGGATGACTGACCACCTCTTCACCGTGTCGCCCTTCAAGGAGCACGCAGGCGATTTCAATGTCTGGGCGATGATGGTGCCAACGCCAGTGTCGGGCGTGTCGCGACCTTCGACGGGCACGCACCATGCATCGATGCTCGGCGCGCGCTACGACATCTTCGGCAGCGAACGGTACGTGCTCGCCACCGACAACCGCGCCCTGCGCGAAATCGCCCAGAACGCGCCGTACGAGTTCATCGAGATCCTGGTCAACAACCGTACTTACGGCGGCGGCGGCATCTTCGGTCAGTTCAGCACCGCGGCGGCGGACAACGCATGGGCCGACTATTTGTTCGTGCACGAGTTCGGCCACCATTTCGCCGGGCTGGGCGACGAGTACTACACCTCGCCGGTGGCGTACCAATCCAGCCCTTCGCGCATCGAGCCTTGGGAGCCCAACGTCACCGCGCTGCACGACCCGTCGCAACTGAAATGGCGGCGGCGCGTGGCGAAGGGAACTGCGCTACCAACGCCATGGCCAAAGGCGGAATACGATGCGCGATCACGCGAGTACCAGAAGGTCCGCGCGAAGCTGCGCGCCGACAACCGCCCCGAAGCGGAGATGGAAGACCTGTTCCGGACCGAGAAGGCGTATGCGTCGAAACTGTTCTCGACCGTGCCAAACCCGAAGCGCATCGGCGCCTTCGAAGGCGCCAACTATGAGTCGACCGGTTACTACCGGCCGCGACTGCAGTGCCTGATGTTCGATCGCAGCGAGGAGTTCTGCCAGGTGTGCGCAGATGCGATCGCGGAAATAATCGACCTCTATTCGCTGCCAACACATTGATGCTGCGCAGTGATTGAGTACCAACGAGAATCCGCGAATCCCCCTGACGCAACAAGACCCCAGAAACGGGGCCTTGTGTCCTTTTCAAAAGCCGTCACGTGGACTGGCAACCACTCTCTATAGACCGAATCGCATCAAGGCCTCACGCTCATACGAAGCCCCATGCGATGCTCAGCATGCTGATCCTGCACATTCACCTGCGCCACCTGGCCGCTGTAAGGACCTTTGGCAATCTCCGCGGTGCTGACCTGCACCGACTGGGAAACGGCCTGCACCTTATCCACAATCACCCAACTGGATGCCGGGTCACGCGGATTGCCCTGCCCGACAATGATGCCGTCACCTCGGATATTCATCATGACGTAATCGATCTGGGGGATTCCTGCCTGCCTGGACTTGAGGACAAGCGTCGCCGCCGCGTTACTCAAGTCCGACTCGTTTCGGAATGTCCCAAAGGGAAGGTGCGCCAGGCAATCATGAGCCTGGATGTACTGGTCGTTGTTCGAATGAAGCCTTTCTGAAACCAAGGGACTACTGAGCGCCTCGCTCATTTCCTTTCTGGTTCTCTGTGAGGCAATGCCATCAACGGGAAGCCCATGGAACCTCTGAAACTCCTTCAGGGCCTCTTGCGTTGGATGATCGAATTTTCCGTCCAGCTTTAACTCGACTCCGTGGGCATCGGTATAGCCCAGCATTGTCAGTCGAGCCTGCAATTTCGTGATATGCGGCCCAGTAGCGAGCTGGACTTCTCGGGCCGTGCCCACATTCCATCCTTCGAAGCCCTTGATGCCATCTGCGAGCGCTGCGAGTTCAGCACCAGTCATGGCGCCTATCTTCTTGGTTCGCAGATCTACTCCGCTGCGGTCCCCTTCCGCATAAATGAAATCAGCCTGGGCGCGATGGTTCGTATTCCCTGAATAGTCTGCCGTTGAATAGCTCTGCAACATTCCCACTACGTTTTTCTCAGAGAACTTCCGCTCCAGCAGCTGGATCTTTGCGGCCCTGCCAGCCTCATAGCTCTCGAATACTGCGTTTCCCCACTGATCCAGCCCAACGACCCCCTGATAGCGCGCACTCGCTGCCGTCAGCGCCTGCTCCTTGGTCCGGATCGTCGTTACGGTGGCGTCAGCACTATTCGCGTATTCAAACTTAAGGTTTCCGGGGTTGTTGTTCCTCCATGAAACACTGCCATCCGTCCGCTCCACGATGCCCCCATCAGCCATCTCGAATACACGAACCTTTCCTTCAGAACTAACTAGGCGCTCTATCTTCTCGTCGTCCATTGCAACGCTCCTTGTTGAAAAATCTCCACTAACCGCCGGACACCGCGAAGCGGTCAATCTTCACCTGCATCAAAACGCGTCCAAGTCGGCTGCGTCCGTCCATCCTTCCGCGCAACCTTCAAAATCACCAACCCCGTTCGATCGACAGCTCACCTGTGGACGTTGCGTGTGCCATTCGACAGGCCTGTCCCCATAGCCTTTGCACGGAGCGTCGGCAGCACAGCGCACCACGTCACCCTCTGACATTGCTACAACGTAGTACCAGGCAGGAGTGCTCCCTGCCAAGGCAACCGCTTGAATGCAGACGATCTGTCCCCTGGACAGAGTAGCAATCTTGATCGAGTCATCCGGAGGCGCCTTGTCGACCAGCCGCGCACCTTTTTCGTTACTGACCCCACCAAGCAATGCTGCACGCCCACAACTCAGTCGAAATTCGAGGTCATAGTCGCCAGCTTCGCAGTGTTCCTTCGGACCCGTGCCATAGCAGACAGCGCCAACTTTTAGCTTCAAACGATCCAAGTTGCTCACCGTTGCTGGCAATGGTGAACCCTCAATGGACGACTGCGTCCGATGCGTTGCGCTTTCGGAAGCACTATTTTCCGCTTCTTGACTCACGGGGGCCGCCTGACACGCGGCCAGAAACACCGCGAACGCTCCAATCTTCCAGCACATGCCCCGCATTTGATTTCTCCCTCGAGCCGGCGCGCAAAAACCGCGCGAATGAACAACGCTGCTAGAACACGGACAGGGAGAACGGGACCTACTCCGTGTCCCCAGTCAAGCCCATCCATGGCCCGCCACAGGCTACCTTTCGAAGCATATTGGCGCAAGGAAGCACCTACCCAGATCGCGCGCAAAAGCAAAGCCCCTTTCGGGGCTTTGCTGGAATCAATCCTCGATAGGCACCATTACGCCCATGGATCCCGCAGCACGATATTCGCATCGCGATCCGGACCGGTCGAAACGATCGCAAGCGGGCTGCCGGCGAGCTCTTCCAGCGCGCGAAGGTAGGCGCGCGCGGCCGGCGGCAACTTGTCCCATTCGGTGATGCCGGCGGTGGATTCGCTCCAGCCGGGGAACTCCAGGTACACAGGCTTGCACTCGTCCCAGCCAGCCGCATCGAGCGGAGCGTACTCGCTGCGCTTGCCGTGGTACTCGTACGCGATGCAGATCTTCAGCGTCTCCATCCCGTCGAGGATGTCGAGCTTGGTGATGCACAGGCCAGTGATGCCGTTGATGGCCACGGCGCGCTTGAGCGCGACGATGTCCATCCAGCCGCAGCGGCGCGGGCGGCCGGTGGTCGCGCCGTATTCCTGGCCGCGGTCGCGGATGCCCTGGCCGATGGCGTCATCGAGTTCGGTCGGGAACGGGCCGCCGCCCACGCGCGTGGCGTAGGCCTTGGCGATGCCCAGCACGTAGTCGATCGCATCGGCGCCGACACCGGAACCGGCATACGCACCACCCACCGTGGTGTTCGACGAGGTGACGTACGGATAGGTGCCGTGGTCGATGTCGAGCAGCGAACCCTGCGCGCCTTCGAACAGCACGCGCTTGCCCTGCTTGCGCAGGTCGTGAAGGATGCCGGCGACGTCGGACTTCATCGGCTCGACGTATTCGCCGAAGGCGAGCGCTTCGTCGAGCGTCTTCTGGAAATCGACGGCTTCGACGCCGAGATACTTCGTCAGCACGAAGTTGTGGTAGTCCATCGTGCCGCGCAGCTTCTCGGCGAGCTCGTTGGGATAGCGCAGGTCGGCGACGCGGATGCCACGACGCGCGACCTTGTCTTCATACGCCGGGCCGATGCCGCGGCCGGTGGTGCCGATGGCACTCTTGCCGGCGGCCTTCTCGCGGGCCTGATCGAGGGCGATGTGGTACGGCATGATCAGCGGCGTGGCCGGGCTGATCTTGAGGCGCGAACGCACTTCGACGCCGTTGGCTTCGAGCTCGGCGATTTCCTTCTGCAGGGCGCCCGGATGCAGCACGACGCCGTTGCCGATCAGGCACAGCGCGTCGTCGCGCAGGATGCCCGAGGGAATCAGGTGCAGGACTGTCTTCTTGCCGCCGATGACGAGGGTGTGGCCGGCGTTATGGCCGCCCTGGAAGCGCACGACCGCGCCGATGTCCTGCGTCAGCAGGTCGACGATCTTGCCCTTGCCTTCGTCGCCCCACTGGGCGCCCAACACCACGACTGACTGACCCATAGCCTTAGCACTCCAAAACTGGTTTCCCGCAAGCGGGTTCAACGGGCGCGCTGCGGCGCGTTGGTAGTCACGCGCAAGCCGACTGTCGTCGTGGCGCGACATGGAAAAAGCCAGAGGGGTACCCGCTTCAGGCGGGCCCATCCGGCTTTCGGGAATTATCCGGGTTTTGGGGGGTGGGGGCTACCCCAAACGCCACCGGGACGGCTCAGCAGGCCGAGGAAAGGGGCAGCCGCCCTGCCCGGGAGGTGCCACACGCCCGGAAACCGGTTCAAACACGCCCCGAAATCCTCACCGGCGCCGCCGCCCCGCTCGCGGCCGCGAGCTGGCGGGGAGCGGCTAGGTCCCGCGAACCAGATAAAGGGACACCAGCCCCGCAATGACGAAGGCGGCGCCCAACAGCCGCAGGCGGGCGCTGGGCATCTGCAACAGCTGCTCGGCGACCTGCTTCCAGCCGCGCGGGGCGATGAAAAGCGCCAGTCCTTCGAGGACCGCCACGAGGCAGAGCGCTGAAAGCAGGTCGGTGGTCATCGCGTAGCAGCGGGTTGTGCGCCTGCCTTCCAAAGGGAAGGCAGGCGGACGGATCAGCGATCGCTCTTCATGTACTGCAGGAACGGATCGTCGCGATCCAGCACGATCACGCTCTCGCCGTCGGCGAACGAGGCGCGGTACGCATCCAGGCTGCGCTGGAACGCATAGAACGCCGGATCCTTGTTCGCTGCCTGCGCATACAGGCGCGTGGCTTCAGCATCGCCTTCGCCGCGCAGCTTCTGCGCGTCGCGTTCGGCTTCGGCCAGGATCACCGCGCGTTCGCGATCGGCCTGTGCACGGATCACCTGCGACTGCTCGACGCCTTCGGCGCGCAGCTGGCTGGCGACCTGCTGGCGCTGCGAACGCATCTGCTCATACACCGAACCGACGACGTTGCTGTCCTGCGGCAGTTCGATGCGCTTGATGCGGATGTCGAAGATCTTCACGCCCAGCGTGGCCGCGCCCTGGTTGATGGCTTCCAGCTGCTTGCCAATCACGGTGGTGCGATCGCCGGAGACGACTTCCTGCAGGCTGCGCGAATTGATCTCGTTGCGCAGCGAGTCCTTGATGATCGGTGCCAGACGCTGCACCGCAACTTCCTCGCTGCCGCCGGTGGCACGGTAGAACGCGCGCACGTTCTCGATGCGGCCCAGCGCGAAGAAGTCCACGCTCACGTCCTGCTTGTCGTCGGTGAGGTAGCGCTCGGCTTCGGCGGGCAACACGGTGAGGCGGCGGTCGAAGATGCTGGCGTTCTCGATCAGCGGCCACTTGAAATGCAGGCCCGGACCGATGTCGGTACGCACGATGGTGCCCAGGCGGAACACGATGGCGCTATGGCCTTCGGTCACGACAAAGACCGAGCCCAGGAACGCCAGCAGTGCGCTGACGGCAACGGCAATCCAGATCGGCGCTCTCATCGGGTGGCTTCCTCGCGGTCAGGACGCGACGGGCGCGACGGACGGGATTCGTTGGGTGGCGTGGCCATGGTCGGAGCGAGCACATCAGGCGTGAGCAACGGTGCGCCCGCACTGGATGCGGCCGGCTGCGAACCCTTGCCCCCCATCGGCACGTAGATCAGCTGGCGCGAATCGCCGCCGACGATCTTGCGGTTCTGCACCAGCACGTCCTGCACGGTTTCCAGCCACAGGCGCTTGCGGGTGACGTCGGGCGCGGCCTTGTACTGATCGACCAACAGCGAGAAGCGGGTCGCGTCGCCCGATGCGCGCGCGATCGAGGCGGTCTTGTAGCCTTCGGACACGGTGCGGGTGCGGGCGGCTTCACCACGTGCCTCGGGCACGATCTTCTTGGCGTAGGCCTGGGCCTGGTTGATCGCGGTGTTCTTGTCGGCACGCGCGCGCTGCACTTCGTCGAAGGCGTCCTTCACGTCGTCCGGCGGCCGCGCGTTGGGCAGCTTGAACTCGGTGACGACCAGGCCGGTGCGATAGACCTGCAGCGCTTTCTGCAGGTTGTCGCGCACGGCGACGGTGAGTTCGCCACGCGCGTTGAGCACGGTGTCCAGGTCGGAACGGCCCACCTGCTCGCGCACGGCGCTCTGCGCAGCCTGTTCGAGCACGCTGGCAGCATCGCGGGAACCGAACAGATAGGTTTCCGGATCGCCGATGCGGTACTGAACGTTGATCTCGACGTTCACCATGTTGCCGTCGCGGGTGAACACCGGAACGTTCTCGCTGTAGGCATTGCTCTGGGTCGCATTGACCTTCTGCGCGGTCTCGATCGGCCACGGCGCCTTGAAGTGCGGGCCGGGCTGCAGCACACGGGCGAAGTGGCCAAAGCGCAGGACCACGCCGCGCTCCTGCTCGGTCACCAGGACGAAGGTGCTGAACACCAGCCACAGGCCGAAGACGATCGCGACCCAGCGCCAGACGCCGCCGCCATTGCCGCCACCAAACAGGCCACGCACGGAATCGAGAAGGGAGTCGAACGCGCCGCCGCCGACCTTGCGCGGCCGTTGGGGACCGGATTCGTTGCCAGAACCGCTACCAGGGGTGTTCCAGGCCATGCCTGCTCCAATGGGGACATTCACGCCGTGGGCGTGCACTGATTCTAGGTGAGGGCTCGCGCAGCCTCAAACAAGGCGCTTCACCACTCGTCCGCTACGCCCAGCGCACCGGCCTCTTCCAACAGGGGCCGCAGTGTCTCGCCATGCGCCTGCGCGAACAATTTGAGGGCATCGGCAATCGCGATATCCACCTGCAGTACCCAGCCGTGTTCGTCGTGGGATTCCTCGCGGATTGCGCCCAGTGCGTGCAATCGCGCATGCAGGCGCGCGGCCTGCGAAGGCAGCCGCAGCTCGCCGGTGAGGTGGCGAAGCTCCAGCACCTCGGCCAGCGCCTTGCGCACCAGGTCCAGACCGAGGCCGACCTGCGCCGATACCCACACGCGCTGGCGGCCTTCGCCCGGTTGGTCGTGGCGCGGCTGCGGTGCCGCGCCGTCCTCGCGTTCGAGGCGGTCGATCTTGTTGTAGACCAGCACCTGTGGCAGGTCGCCGGCGCCGATTTCCGCCAGCACTTCATCGACCTGCGCGATGCGGTCGTTGCGCAGCGGATCGGCGGCGTCGACGACATGCAGCAGCAGATCGGCTTCGCGCGCTTCCGACAAGGTCGAACGGAATGCCGCGACCAGTTCGTGAGGAAGGTCGCGGACGAAACCGACCGTATCGGCCAATACGGCACCACCACCGGGCAACGCGATGCGGCGCACGGTGGGATCTAGCGTGGCGAACAACTGGTCCGCGGCGTAGGCCGACGCACCCGTCAGCGCATTGAACAGGGTCGACTTGCCGGCATTGGTGTAGCCGACCAGCGCGATGCGTGGCAGCTCGCTGCGCATGCGCGCGCGACGCATCTGCGTGCGTTGGACTTCGACCTTGTCCAGGCGTTTCTGCAACTGTTCGACGCGCTTCTGCAGCAGGCGACGGTCGGTTTCCAGCTGGGTTTCACCCGGGCCGCGCAGGCCGATGGAGCCGCCGCGCTGGCGCTCAAGGTGGGTCCAGCCGCGCACCAGGCGCGTGGCCATGTGCTTGAGCTGGGCGAGCTCAACCTGCAGCTTGCCTTCGGCGCTCTGGGCACGTTGCGAAAAGATGTCCAGGATCAGGCCGGTGCGATCGACCACGCGCCGTTGCAGCACCTTTTCCAGGTTGCGCTCCTGGCCGGGCGACAGCGGGTAGTTGATCAGGATCAGGTCGGCGCCACTGGCCTCGGCGGCCGCCTGCATTTCCTCGAGCTTGCCGCTGCCCACGAGGGTCGCGGGATTGGGCCGGTCGATGCGCGCGGTGAGCAGCGCGGCGACGGTCGCCCCGGCCGAACGCGCAAGGTCGGCAAACTCTTCCATCAGCCCTTCATCCGGTGGTCCACCGGCATGGGGCTGGATCAGCAGCGCGTGTTCGCCCTTGCGGGATCTTTCAAACATCAGGGGGTTGTACTCCTTCCCCCGCGGCACGGGGGAAGGTTGGGATGGGGGTGCAGGCGCCCGGCTTCAAGCCGGACCCGCTCGTCCGAGCCCTTATTCGGCCTCGTCGCTGCCTTCCTCGTCGCCCTCGCCGGACTGCACGTGGCCTCCACCCGGTCCCACGCGCACGTTGCGCGCCGGCACCACGGTGGAAATGGCGTGCTTGTAGACCATCTGGCTGACGGTGTTGCGCAGGAGCACAACGAACTGGTCGAACGACTCGATCGTGCCCTGCAGCTTGATGCCGTTGACGAGGTAAACCGAAACCGGCACGCGTTCGCGCCGCAATGCGTTCAGGAAAGGATCCTGCAAAGACTGCCCCTTAGACATCGTGCTCCCCACTCTTGTTCTAGTTATAGGTGCGTCGGCTGCGTGGCGGCCGGCGTCGTCGTGCTGTCCCCGGCACCGACGATGGCCCGATGGTACCGCAAGCCGGCCAGGGCAAGCGCGACGAAGGTCACTCTGCCGCCCTGGTGAACAGGCAGGTGCGGCCTCCATGTCCGGATCGCCCTGCCCCGCCCTACCCGGCGCCGCTACGGAAGGAACATCCGCAGCGCATCTTCCAGCGGGGCGCGATCGATCATGGGATCGAACCAGCGCGCATCCAGCTCGCCGCGCAGCCATGTCAGCTGCCGCTTCGCCAGCTGGCGCGTGGCGAAAATGCCCTGGTCGCGGAACTGCGCGGCGTCGGTTGCGCCGTCCAGGTGTTCCCATGCCTGGCGATAGCCGACCGCGCGCAGGGCCGGCAGGTCGAGCGGGCGCGGATGGAACTGCAGATCGGGGATGGCGCGTAGCTGTCGGACTTCATCCAGAAATCCGGCCTGGAGCATGGCGTCGAAGCGACGCTCGATGCGTACGTGCAACACCGCGCGATCCGCGGGCGCCAACACGAGCTTCAACACGCGATACGGCAGCCGCGGCAGCTGTTGCGCGTGGCGTCGCCAGTGGGTGATCGTGCGGCCGGACAGGCGATAGACCTCCAGCGCCCGCTGGATGCGCTGCGCATCGGTGGCGTGGATGCGCGCGGCGGCATCGGGATCGATGCGCGCAAGGTCCGCATGCAATGCGTCCCAGCCGCGCGCCGCAGCCTCGGCTTCGATGGTCGCGCGCGTGGCGGGGTCGGCTTCGGGCATGTCAGACAGGCCGTGCAGCAATGCGTGGAAGTACAGGCCCGTGCCGCCGGCCAGGATCGGGAGCTTGCCGCGCGCGGCGATGTCATCCAGCGCGCGACGCGCGTCGATTGCGAATTCCGCCGCCGAATACGGCTGCCACGGATCGCGCAGGTCGATCAGATGGTGCGGCACCGCGGCTTGTTCCTGCGCGGTCGGCTTGGCTGCACCGATATCCAGACCGCGATACACCAGCGCCGAATCGACGCTGACGATCTCGCCGCCCAGCCGCTGCGCCCATTCCAGCGCGAGCGCGGTCTTGCCCGAAGCGGTCGGACCCATCAATGCGATGGCGAGCGGGCGCCGGTCAGCAATCATCGATGGGCCGGTTCCAATCCACCTTCGTCAGACGTGAGGAACGGCGACGCGGGTCCTGCATTGCAGGCCCCGCAAACGCTTCCCAAACGGGATTCCCCGCCCTGATCACACGTTCTGATCACGCGTCCTGGCCACGCGCCAACACGCTGCCGCGGCGCCCGAATGTGAGGTACGCCACCACGCCGATCAGATTCCACACCAGGAACCACAGCTGCGTGCGTTGCGGCAGGCTCCAGAACAGGTACAGGCAACCCAGGATCGCAACCGGTCCCACCACCCAGGCCATCGGCGTGCGGAACACGCGCTTGCGCGACGGATCGCGCTTGCGCAGCACCAGCAGACACACGGCCACCGCGGTGAAGGCCGCCAGCGTGCCCGCATTGGCCAGTGCAGCGATCTCATCCAGACGCGCCACACCCGCCAGCGCCGCCACCAGCACCGCGGTGAAGGCGGTGATCGCCACGGGCGTGCCGGTGCGCGGATTGACCTTGGACAGGCTGCGCGGCAGCAGGCCGTCGCGCGACATGACGAAGAAGATGCGGCTCTGGCCGTAGAAGAATGCCAGCAGCACCGTCGGCAGGGCGACGACCGCGGCGCCGGCGACGAGCTTGGCTGCCGTGCCCTGGCCGAGCTCCCGCATGATCAGCGCCAGTGGCGCCGGGCTGTGACCGAACACCGTGTAGCTCATCGCACCCACCGCGGCCAGCGCCACGATCATGTAGATCAGCGTGCAGCCGACCATCGAACCAACGATGCCGATCGACAGGTCGCGGCCCGGGTTCTTCGTCTCCTCCGCCGCGGTGGAGATCGCATCGAAGCCATAGAACGCGAAGAAGATGATCGCCGCTGCCGCCATCGCGCCGCGCTCGACACCGTCGGCGCCCATCGACTTGGCGAAGCCGAACGGCATGAACGGATGCAGGTTGTCCGGATTGAAATGCGGCATCGCGATGGCCACGAACACCGCCAATGCGATGATCTTGATAGTCACCAGCACCGCGTTGAGCGTGGCGCTCTCCTTCGTGCCAACGATCAGCATTCCGGCCACCACGAAGGTGATCAGCACCGCAGGCAGATTGATGATGCCGCCCGCGTGCGGCCCCGCCGCCAATGCCTGCGGCAGGTGGATGCCCAGTCCGTTGAGGAACTCCAGCACCGAGCCGGACCACCCCACCGCCACCGCGCTGACCACCAGCGAGTACTCCAGGATCAGGCTCCAGCCCACCACCCAGGCGATGCTCTCGCCCAACACGACGTAGCTGTAGGTGTAGGCGCTGCCGGCGGCGGGCATCATCGTCGCCATTTCGGCATACGCCAGCGCCGCACAGGCGCAGACCACGCCCGCCACCGCGAACGACAGCAGCACCGCCGGGCCCGCCAGGTTGGCGCCAACGCCGATCAGCGTGTAGATGCCGGTACCGACGATCGCACCAATGCCCAGAGCGATCAGGTGCGGCCAGCTGAGGGTAGGCACCAGGCGCCGCCCCTCCTCGTGCACGGTGACCCGGTCAATGTCCTTGCGGCGGAGCCATGTCTGCATACAACCCTCGTGTCGAACGGGCGAAGAGGCGCACATAGTGAGCCATCGACCGCGCCAATGCGACGTGCCTTGGGTGGAGGACCGCCATCCGGCCAATCACTGCAATGGGGCCGTATCGCCGGCCCGCCGTCGATCGAAATGCAGAAACGTCCCTCGGCCGGTTAGCCTAGGCCCACCGCGACCCGTGGAGCCCTGCTCATGTCGACCCTGCTGATCCTTGCCGGTGTCGTCGCGCTCGTCATCGTGGTGTGGAAGTCGTTCCACGCCAGCACCAACCGCCGAGGCGGTTCGGATGGCGGCGACGCCGGCCTGTTCTTTGGCGATGGCGGTTCGGGCTTCACTTCGGATTCCACCTCCGACTGCAGCGATTCCTCCAGCGACGGCGGCAGTTGCGATGGCGGTGGCGGCGACTGAGCCGGGGATGACGACCGTCCTTGAACATGCCGGTGGCTGCCATTGCGGCCGCTTGCGCTGGACGTTCGCGACCCGGCATTCGCTGGAAGTCTTCGCGCCTCGCGCCTGCGACTGTGATTTCTGCACCCGGCACCGCGCCGCCTGGGTGTCCGACCCGGAAGGGAAACTTAAGATCAGCGCCAGCATCGATGCGCTGGGGCGCTACCGCCAGGGCTCCGGGCAGGCCGAATTCCTGCTGTGCCGCCAATGCGGCGTGCTGGTCGCGGTGACGCTGACGACCGGTGCAGATGAAATGCGCGGCGCGGTCAACCGCAATGCCTTCGACGCCCGCGATCAGCTGGGCTTGGCAACGCCGGCGTCGCCACAACTACTTGGCCCCACCGAAAAACGCGAACGCTGGAGCCGGCTATGGATGCCGACGGAACTAGTCGAAGCAGCTTCGGACACTTGACCGATCCCGCGGCAGTCGCGGTTGTGCACAGCCGCTGTGGAGAGAGCCTGGAAAACCCTGTGGACAGAACGCTGCAGGCCGCGTGGAATCAAGGGCCGCCACGTGCTGGCTAAAAATTGTCCAACGCCGACGATCGTCGGAAAGCACTCAATACCGCATCGGGCGTGCCTGCAGATACGTTGTTCACAGCGGCTGTGAACAACTGGCCGCACAAAGCTGTGGATACTTTGCTGCAGGCCGCATGAAATCAGGACTCCCGGCGGAGTGGTGAAAATTTGACCAGCACCCGACAGATCGATATGTCTCGCCACGAACGCTTGGCACGCACTTGTTCACAGCCGCTGTGAACAACTGACCGCACAAAGCTGTGGATACTTTGCTGCAGGCCCCGAAAACACTAGACCAGGGATAGAGTGGTCAAAATTTGACCACACGAAGTTCCACGGAAGTTGCATCGCGTGAAACCTCGTCACTGACGCGTGGATCGCAATCCGATCGCAAGTCAGCACCCTCGACAGCGATTGCGAGCGTGTTATCCACATCGCCTGTGAACAATCGCCGTCGGAAACCTGTGGACAGATCGCTGCAGGCCCCGCCTCATGCGGCCCACAGCCGGATTGGCGAGGAAATGACCACAGCGCCGGACTTCAATCCTCGTCCGGCCAGCGTATGGTCGCAGCGCCCGCCTTCGCTCGCGGCATTGGAACCTCGGCCACGGCGCTCCACACCTTCAACGCATCGACCGTGGCCGCCACGTCGTGCACGCGCACGATGCGTGCCCCGCGCTGCGCGGCGATCAGATGCGCCGCGACCGAACCATGGATGCGCAGCTGCGGGTCCTGGCGTCCAGTGAGCTCACCAATGGACTTCTTGCGCGAAAGTCCCGCCAGCACCGGCACACCCAGCTCGGTGAAGCGCTCCAGTTGGGCCAGCAACGCCAGGTTGTGTGCAAGCGCCTTGCCGAAGCCAAAGCCCGGATCGACCAGGATCTTCTTCTTGGCGATGCCGGCCATCTCGGCCGCGAAGATCCGCTCGGCGAGGAAGCGATGCACCTCGGCCACCACGTCGTCGTACTGCGGATCGGCCTGCATCGACCGCGGCTCGCCCTGCATGTGCATCAGCACTACGGGAACGCCCAGCGCCGCGGCGGCGTCGAGGGCACCTTCGCGGCGCAGGGCATGGACGTCGTTGATCATGCCCGCGCCCGCCTGCACAGCGGCGCGCATCACCTCGGGCTTGGAGGTATCGACGCTGATGGACAGCGTTGTCTCGCGCGCGAGCCGCTCGATCACCGGGATCACCCGGCGCAGCTCATCATCCACGCCGACATCTTCCGCGCCCGGGCGCGTGGATTCGCCGCCGATGTCGAGGACGTCAGCCCCCTCTTCCGCCAGCCGCAGCCCGTGCGCGACCGCGGCGTCGAACGAAGCATGCTCGCCACCGTCGGAAAACGAGTCCGGCGTGACGTTGACGATTCCCATGACCCGCACGCGATCCAGGACGAGGATGCGGCCGTTGCAATCGAGGGTGGTCGTGGTGTCGAACATCGGGGCAGTCCGTCGGTGGCTCCGACGCATTGTGTCATCCCGTGCCGGCCGGCCCGCGGTCCAACCAGGATGCTTGACTGATGATGCCGCGCCGGCGGCCGACAATGTCAGGCCAATGCCCCCCGACAGCGACCAACAAGCAGGTCCCTCGCTTCGCTCGGGATGACAGGAAGCAAAGGCGGACGCCAGACAAAGCAAAAGGCCGAAGGAATCACCCCTCGGCCTCTCTTTTTTTTGGCGAACGGACGAAGCTCCCAGCGTCCCCTACGTCTGTGCCGCAGCTCCACCAATGGGCGGCAGCGTCGGCGCGATAGCCGGCTTGCCGTTGCCGGTCTTGGTCCAGCCTTCCGGCGGCGGCGGTTCGCGGCCTTCCATGATCGCGTCGATCTGCTTGGCGTCGATGGTCTCGTACAGCAGCAGCGCTTCGGCCATCGCATGCAGCTTGTCGAGGTTGTCCTTGAGAATCTTCGTGCTGCGCGCGTAGGCGTTGTCGAGAATGCCGCGCACGACTTCGTCGATCCTGCGCGCGGTCTCGTCGGAGACGTTCTTGTGCTGGGTGATCGAACGACCGAGGAACACTTCGTCCTCTTCTTCGCCGTAGGTGATCGGACCCAGTTCGGACAGCCCCCACTTGGTGACCATGTTGCGCGCCATCTTGGTGGCGCGTTCGATGTCATTGCTGGCACCGGTGGTGACCATGTCGGCGCCGAAGATCAGCTCCTCGGCCACGCGCCCGCCATACAGCGAGCACAGGCGGCTCTCGATGTTGATCTTGTTGTAGCTGTAGCGGTCGCCTTCCGGCAGGTACATGGTCACGCCGAGCGCGCGGCCACGCGGAATGATGGTGACCTTGTAAACCGGGTCGTGGTCCGGCACCAGGCGTCCGACGATGGCGTGGCCAGCTTCGTGGAAGGCGGTATTGCGCTTCTCTTCCTCGCTCATGGCCATCGAGCGGTTCTCGGTGCCCATCATGATCTTGTCGCGCGCGCGGTCGAAGTGATCCATGCGCACTTCCTTGCCGTTGTCGCGCGCAGCAAACAGCGCGGCCTCGTTGCAGAGGTTGGCCAGGTCGGCACCACTGAAGCCCGGCGTGCCGCGCGCGATGGTCATCGGCACCACGTCATCGGCCAGCGGCAGCTTGCGCATGTGCACGCGCAGGATCTGCTCGCGACCCTTCACGTCAGGCAGTCCGACCACGACCTGGCGGTCGAAGCGGCCCGGACGCAGCAGCGCCGGATCCAGCACGTCCGGGCGGTTGGTCGCGGCAATCACGATCACGCCTTCGCCACCTTCGAAACCGTCCATCTCGACCAGCAGCTGGTTGAGCGTCTGTTCGCGTTCGTCATGGCCGCCGCCCAGGCCCGCACCGCGATGGCGGCCGACCGCGTCGATTTCGTCGATGAAGATGATGCACGGCGCGTGCTTCTTGGCCTGCTCGAACATGTCGCGCACGCGGCTGGCGCCGACGCCGACGAACATCTCGACGAAGTCCGAACCGGAGATCGAGAAGAACGGCACCTTGGCTTCGCCGGCGATGGCACGCGCGAGCAGCGTCTTGCCGGTACCCGGCGGGCCGACCATCAGCACGCCGCGCGGAATCTTGCCGCCCAGCTTCTGGAACTTGCCGGGATCGCGCAGGAACTCGACCAGCTCCTGCACCTCTTCCTTCGCTTCATCGCAACCGGCGACGTCGGCGAAGGTGACCTTGACCTGGTCTTCGCCCTGCATCTTGGCGCGCGACTTGCCAAAGCTCATCGCGCCCTTGCTCCCGCCCTGCTGCATCTGCCGCATGACGAAGATCCAGAACCCGACGATCAGCAGGATCGGCAGCAGGTTGAAGATGATGGACAGCAGCGACGGACCGGTTTCCGGCGGCTTGCGCACGATCTCGACGTTGTGGTCGAGCAGTTCCTTGATCAGGTACGCGTCCGACGGACCGTTGGTCACGCCCTCGGAACCGTCGCCGCGCTTGAAGTGCAGCACGTTGACGGACAGGTTGGTGTCGTCGGTGTATTCGACGGACTTGATGCGGTTGCCGTCGACGTCCTTGAGGAACTGCGAGTAGGTGATCTCGCCCGACGCGACGCTGCCAAGGCCGGCGTGCGGCCCGAACGCATTGAAAACGACCATCAGCACGACGGCGACGATCACCCAGAGCAGCAGATTTTTGGCCAGGTCGTTCATGCGTTGCTTCGATCGCCTTCGTGGATGTTGCTGCGCATCGTGCGCGAGGTTGTCCAGAACTAACTTCTTCTACTTCATCTGCGCCAGCTTGCCCTGCGCCAGCGCGTACACCTCCGGCGACCGCTTGCGCGAGGCTGCCGGCTTGCGGATCACGACCTTGGCATAACGACGGCGCAGATCGCGCACGTATTCGTCAAAGCCAACGCCCTGGAACAGCTTGATCAGGAACGTACCGCCGGGGCGCAGGTGGTTGTCGGCGAAGTCCATCGCCAGTTCCGCCAGATGCATGGCCCGCGGCAGGTCGACCCCGTCCACGCCACTCATATTGGGGGCCATGTCGGACAGGACAAGGTCCACAAGCTGGCCATCCAATGTGGCTTCCAGCTGGGATAGGACCGCATCCTCCCTGAAATCCCCATGAAGGAACTCGACCCCGGCCAGTCCCGGCATGTCCAGGATGTCCAGCGCGATCACCCGCCCCTTGCTCCCCAGCGCCTGCCGGACCCATTGGGACCAGCCGCCGGGGGCGGCGCCCAGGTCGACCACGACCATGCCCGGCTTGAGCAGGCGATCGCGCTCGACCAGCTCTTCCAGCTTGTAGGCCGCACGCGAACGCAGGCCTTCGGCCTGCGCCTTCTTCACGAAGGGGTCGGAGAAATGCTCCTTGAGCCAGCGTTGGCTGCTTTTGCTGCGGGTGGCCAAGGGGTCTGTCGGCCTCTGGCCGGACTGGATGCGGGGGACGCCATGATACCCTGCACGCCCGTTCCACCCTGCCCGTGATCCGCATGCCGACCGTCCTGACCTCCGCCCAGACCCGCTTCCTGCGTGGACAGGCGCATGACCTCAAGGCGATGCTGCAGGTGGGTGGCAAGGGCATCACCGATGCGCTCGTTGCCGAAGTCGACCTGGCGCTCGAGCACCACGAGCTGATCAAGATCAAGGTGGCCGCCGAGGATCGCGAGGCCCGCGACGCCATGATCGACCAGATCGCCGAGCGCGCCGAGGCTGCCCTGGTGCAGCGCATCGGCCACACGGCGGTGCTGTACCGGCCCAGCAAGGACAAGCGGCACATCGTCCTGCCGCGCGCCTGACTGGCGTACGAAACCCGGGATCGGAACGAAAGCGGCACTCCTTCGTCCGCAGGGAAGCGAGCAACCCGCATTCCCGCTCCGACGACAGGTTCCTCGCTACCCTCGGGATGACAGCTTCTTCAGGTCTCCAGTCCACTTTTCCCGATGCAGCTGAATCTTGAACACCCCGACCACGAATTCCTGCTGCGCGGCGCCGACGGCCGCATCGCGGTGGTCAACGATCGCCAGCTGTTCGCCAGTTTCATCCTCTCACCGGACACGCTGGTCGAGCACTGGGCACCCAGCGACGCGCGTTCGCTGACCGCTGAGGACTTCGCTCCGCTGCTGGCACTGGACCCGGAAGTGATCCTCCTCGGCACCGGCGCCACACAGGTGTTTCCCGGCGCCGACGTGATGGCAGCCTGCCTGGGGCGCGGCATAGGGATCGAAGTAATGAGCAATGCGGCGGCCGCGCGCACGTTCAACGTGCTTGCGAGTGAGGCGCGCCGCGTGGTTGCAGGTTTCATCCTCAACGCGGCGGCGTGATCGCGCGCCCGATCTTCCCAATTGCCGCTCGAGGCGTCATCCGTGCAGTCCTCGCCATTGGCGCCATGACTGCCGTCTGCACATGCGCCCGCGCGCCGACGCCACACGAACGCTACGAACGCTGGCTTTCCGCCGGGCATCGCGAACCGGTCGCGGCCTACAACGGCTACCTGCGCAATCGAGGTGCCGGCGACGTGGTTCCGATGGAACAGCTGCTGCGAAGCGGACGCCGCTGGCAACGTTGTGACATGGACGAATTCAGCCTCCCCCCACGCAAGGACTGGTCGTCCATCGTGCCGACGCTGGCACTGGTCCGTGATCTCATGGCGGCGGGAGCGATCCGGCAACCGATCGTCGCTTCCGGATGGCGCAACGAGCACGTCAATCGCTGCAACGGTGGAAGCCCGCAGAGCCGACACCTTCGCAACAACGCGCTGGATTTCGACATCGCCGGCGACGCTGGCGGCGTGGCACGTTTGTGCGACTACTGGCGTCGATACGGTGCCCGCGTGGGATTCGGGCTCGGGTTCTATTCCGCGACGCGGATCCACGTCGACACGTCAGGTTTCCGCACCTGGGGCGGCGACCATCGTCGCGGCAGTTCGCTTTGCATCACGCTTGAGAAGGGCGGCGCGCCTTGAAACACCGACGCGCGTCGCGTTGATGCCCGATCAACGCTTGGGCAGATAGACCAGCGGATCCACCGGCTTGCCGTTGTAGCGGATCTCGAAGTGCAGCATCTCGCGCGGCGCGCCGGTGCGACCCATCACCGCGATCTGCTGGCCAGCCTTCACGATCGCGCCTTCGTTGACCATGCGCGCGCGGTTGTGGCCGTAGGCGGACAGCCACGCGTCGTTGTGCTTGACGATGACGAGCTCGCCGTAGCCCACCAGGCCGGAACCCGAGTACACGACGACGCCATCAGCTGCGGCCTTCACTGCGGTACCGCTCTCGCCGGCGACGTCGATGCCCTGCTTCGTCGGCTCACCCGCGACAAAGCGCGAGATCAGCTGACCGTCGACCGGCCAACGCCAATCCAGGCCGCTGGCGACTGGCGTCGACGGCACCGGCGCGGGCGGCGCAGGCGTGCTTGATGGCGATGCAGTGGCGGCGCCGGTTGCGGCCGGGCCTGTGCTGGCCGGGCCCGTCGCGGTCGCATGCGGCGGCGAAGTTGTCGTCGCGGGCACGCGTGTAGGCGCAGCCGCAGGCCGCGTCGCAACCGGCGCAGCTGCCTTGCCCGGATACAGGCGAAGCCGCTGGCCGGGATAGATCGTGTACGGCGCGCTGATGCCGTTCCATTGCGCCAGGTCGCGCACGTCCACGCCGTTGCGGAAGGCGATGCCATAGAGCGTGTCGCCGCGCTGGACGACCGTGTTCGCGCCGTATTTCGGCGTCGACACGCGCGGTTGCGCGGGCGAAACGCCGGACTTGCGGACCACGGTCGTGCTGCTGCACGCCGCCAATGCAAGGCTGGCCAGCATCGGGATTGCGATGTACGCCCAGTTTGTCGTCTTCGTCATGCGCTTTGCTGTGTGTGCCAGACCAACCAGATCACCGCCGCTGCAAGCAGGGCGATCGCGGCCCAGCCGATGGGTTCGATGTAACGGCGAAGCGTTTCCTCCGCGCGTGGACCGCCAATGCGGATCGCGGCCGCGAGCAGGTAGACGCGCTTGCCACGCCCAATCAACATGCTGAGGAAATATTGCAGCAAGGGTACGCCGACGATGCCCGACGCCCAGGTGAACACCTTCATCGGAATCGGCATGAATCCGCCGACCACCAGGAAGGTGAATACAGCCCAGGGCGATTCGGCCATCTTCGCCTGCACGATCGCGATGCCCGATTCGATGCCATGCAGCATGCCCAGCGCGGCGAACAGCGGCTTGATCGCCTCGAAGGCGTAGTGACCCAGCGCGTATCCCACGAGCGCGCCGGCCATGGAGCCCGCCAGGCTGAGGGTCGCGAACCAGAATCCGCTTTTCGGCTTGCCCACGCACATCGGCGCGAGCATGACCTCGGGCATCACCGGAAAGATGATCGCCTCGACGAAACTCAACCCGGTGAGGTAGGCCGGTGCATGGCGGTGGCGCGCCCAGCCAATGGCGCGTTCGTAGAGCGGACCAAAGATCTTCAATCGACCATCCCGGAAAGGAGCGGCACGAACACCACCGGCGCCATCACCTCCTGGGTGACCTGACCGTCGGCGTCCTTGTGCAGTTTCATCAGCGATTGCGAAGACGCACCACCTACCGGTGCGACCAGGTTACCGCCCGGCGCCAGCTGCGCGGTGAGTGCGTCCACCAGCGCCGGCGCGGCAGCGGTGACGATGATCGCGTCGAACGGCCCGTTCTCCGGCCAACCGATGCGCCCATCGTCGTGCTTGCTGCGGATGTTCATGCCCAGCGTGCGGAAACGCTTGCGCGCGGTGCGCAACAGTTCGCCAATGCGTTCCACCGTGTGGACTTCCAGTCCGAGCGCCGCCAGCACCGCGGCCTGGTAGCCGGAACCGGTGCCGATTTCGAGCACCTTCTTCGGCGCGCCTTCCAGCACGGCTTCGGTCATCTTCGCGACCACCCACGGCTGCGAAATGGTCTGGCCCTGGCCGATCGGCAGCGCGGTGTCCTCGTAGGCGCGCGTGGCGAGCGCCTCGTCGACGAACAGGTGGCGCGGCACGGTCCGGATGGCATTGAGCACGCGTTCGTCGCGGATGCCGTTCTCGCGCAGCCGCTCGACCAGGCGGTCGCGCACGCGCTGCGAGGTCATGCCCTGCCCGATCGCTTCAGGTTGAAGTCGCATCCGCATCATCACGATGCCTTCCCGGTCGAAGCGGCCAGGCCACCCACCCAGCTGGCGACCTGTTCCAACGCCTGGTAGCGGGTCAGGTCGACGTGGATCGGGGTGACGGAAATGAAGCCCCGGCGTACCGCGTTGAAATCAGTGCCGGCGCCGGAATCGGCCTCGGGACCGGCCGGACCGATCCACCACCATTGGCGGCCGCGCGGATCGCGCTGGGGCACGCAGGGTTCGGCGCGGTGCCGGTTGCCCAGGCGGGTGACTTCGAAGCCGGCCAGGTCGTCCCACGGCAGGTCGGGAACGTTGACGTTGAGGATGGTGTCGGCAGGCAGGGGATCGGCCTTGAGCCGCGCGATGATCTCGGCGGCGGCACGCGCGGCGGTTTCGTAATGGCGACCGACGTGGTCGGACGTCACCAGCGACATGGCCACGGCCGGCAAGCCGAGGAAACGACCCTCCATCGCGGCGGCCACGGTGCCCGAATAGATCACGTCGTCGCCCAGGTTGGCGGTGTTGTTGATGCCGGACACGACGATGTCGGGCTCGGACTCCAGCATGCCGGTGATGGCCACGTGGACGCAGTCGGTGGGCGTGCCGTGTACGCGCCAGGTCCGTTCATCCACCTGGACCACGCGCACGGGCATGTCGAGGGTGAGCGAATTGCTGGCGCCGGAGCGGTCGCGGTCAGGCGCGACCAGCACGACGTCGTGACCGGCATCACGCAGGCCTGCGGCGAGGATCCGGATGCCGGGGGCGTCTACGCCGTCGTCGTTACTGACCAGAACGCGCATTGAGGATGCAGTGGGGACCCAAGGAACGAGCCCCATGATAGCCGATGCCTCCACACCGCCCGCCAAAAGCGATTCCGCGCGGGCAGCGCCTGAATGCGCTGGCTGATGGCAACCCTGCGACGGCTTGCAAAGAGGGCGGCGGCGACGTCGCCGCGCTCCACGAGTCTCTACAAAGTCCGCTCTACAAAGCGCAGACGCCGCGCTACGCTGGACCGATGAAGTCCGGCAAAGACGACGATTCCGAACTGTTCCGCGCGGCCATCGGGCCAGTACGGCGCCTGCCCGAAGCCGCACCGCCGCCTTCGTCGCCCAAGCCCCGTCCGCGGGCCGGGATGGCCGAGCGCGACGAAGCCGCTGCGCGTGAGGAATTCAGGCACGCTCTGGACGCGCAACTGCTCGAATCCGGCGATGCGCTGTCTTATCGGCAGGACTCGATCCCGCCGCGCGCTTTCCAGCGACTGCGGCGTGGCGAGATATCAGCGCAGGAGGAGCTGGACCTGCATGGCGCGGATGCGCGACAAGCAGAAGCCCTGCTGCGCGCGTTCATCCACGATGCCCGCGACCACGGCCTGGGCTGCGTGCGGGTGATCCATGGGAAGGGACTGCACGGGAAAGGCCTGCACGCACCGGGCGGCATCGCCAGTCGCGACATGCCGGTGCTGAAGAACCTCGTCGACCGCCTGCTGCGGCAGCGGGCGGACGTGCTGGCCTTCCACTCCGCGCCGCCCGCACAGGGCGGCACCGGAGCGGTGCTGGTGCTGCTCGCGCCGCCGTCGCGACGGCGCTGAGCAGGTATTACTCGTCACCCTCCTGGACGGCGACCCGCTTCATCGGCGGATTGACCCAGTTCACGTGCACGAAATTACGGCGTTGTGCCGTCCTCTCGTAGTACTTGATGTACTCGGTGTCCTGGACGTAGCGGTACTTCGGGAACTTGGTGGGCTGGTAGGTGGTGGCCTCGCCGCTGGTCGCGCATGCGCCGAGCATGGCGACGACAAGCGAGAGGACAGAAAGCCGGATCACGGTCTTCATTTCGGTTCCTCCGATTCGTTGACGGACTTTTGGGGCGGATTGACCCAGACGACCTGGATACCGCGCCGGCGCGCAATGGTTTCCACCCGCGTCACGTAGTTGTCGTCCAGGACGGACGAAACCTTGCGCGGTTGAACGTTCGCCGATTTCTCTTCCATGCTTGCGCACGCAGACAACATCAGGGTCGACAACAGCACTGCCGCAGTGATTGGTGCGTTCATGTGGCACCTCGACGGCAAACTCGGCGCGGTGCGCCGCGCTATCGACACCCGGCACGCGTCGAGTGCAATTCCGGTATACGCCCGCCGATTCGGGCAGCCAGTGCCTCTAGTGCATTTCCGACGAACGGCGTGTCATTGCCTGCTGGACGCGCCGATTTCGCCAAGTTCCATCAGCACTACCGTCGCATAGGCCCCCGGGGGAAGCGCGAATCGCAGCTGCAGTGAAGTGTCGTCCAACCAGCTCCAGGCCAGGTCCTGCGGACGCAGCCGCAGCGCGCGACGCTCCTGCTCCAGCCCGGCCGCGGCGAGCCCATTGCGCAACGCAACCGCATCATCATCGGCGGCGGCCGCGTTTTCGATGTCGGCCACCTGCGCGCGAGTGCGCAGCTCGCCGCGCCCCCACAGCGGGCCGGTGGGATGGATGTCGAAGTCGACCAGGCGCTTCGCCAGTTCGTCATTGAATGGCTCGGGGCCGAATACGCTGCGGCTGCCGTCGAGCGCCCAGACCTCGCCTTCCAGCGCCTGGTCCCAGTTCCGGTCGCGGACGCGCTGTGCCAGCGCGCGGTTGAACAGCTCGGACCGCGCCGCCGACAGGAAAATCGTGCGCTGCTCGCGGCGCACACGACGGCCGGCGAACATCGCCAGCGCATTGGCGACGTTGTCGCCGTCGCGACCAAAGCGCTGCTCGCCGAAATAGTTGGGGACGCCGCGTTCGGCGATGGCCTGGAGGCGGTTCTCGATGGCGTCCCGGTCGCCGCGCGCGTCGCGCAACGCGAGCTCGAAGCGGTTGCCGGCCAGCGCGCCGCGCGGCAGCTTGCGCGAATGCCAGGCGTGTTCCAGCACCTTCAA
Source organism: Lysobacter fragariae (assembly GCF_054779775.1). Lineage (NCBI taxonomy): Bacteria > Pseudomonadati > Pseudomonadota > Gammaproteobacteria > Lysobacterales > Lysobacteraceae > Lysobacter > Lysobacter fragariae. The sequence continues at coordinate 208,354 of NZ_BAAGXP010000012.1, forward strand.
CTCGGGCGATTCGAGCGCTGCGAGGTCGGGGGCGACCTTCTTTGGCAGATGCACGGTGAAGCGCTGACGCGTGACCGCGTGCCGGTCCTTCAGGCCGGCGTAGCTGACGCCCATTTCCGGGATGCGCGCCCACTGCGCCAGCAGCTTCGCGGCGTAGGCAGTGTTCATGCCGCGCTTCTCGATGGTCAGTAGCAGGTGTTCGCCGCTGCCGCTGGCCTCGAACGCGGGAATTTCCTCGACGAGGAAGTCCTCCGGCGTGGCGCGCATCTGCGCGGCGAGCACGGCGTCGCCATGGGCGCGGGGCAAAGTCTGGGTGTCGTTCAAGGTTGGATTCCTGAGGGACCGGGGCCAATGCATCCGGCGCGGCGCCCTGGGTGATTCGCGGCGCGCACGGCGCGGCCGCGCTTACGGTGCGAGCAGTAGCACGATCGCCTGCGCGGCAATGCCTTCGCCACGGCCGGTGAAGCCGAGCTTCTCGCTGGTGGTGGCCTTGATGCTCACCGCGTCCACGGCGACTCCAAGATCGGTTGCGATGGTTTCGCGCATCGCCTCCGCGTGGGGCCCGACCTTCGGCCGCTCGCAGACCACGGTGACGTCGCAGTTGCCGACGCGCCAGCCGCGATCGGCGACCAGCGCATTGCAATGACGCAGGAAAGCCCGGCTGTCGGCGCCCTTCCACTGCGGATCGGAAGGCGGGAAATGCTGACCGATGTCGCCCAGCGCCAGCGCGCCGAGCATCGCGTCGCACAGCGCATGGAGCACCACGTCGCCATCGGAATGCGCCACCACGCCACGGTCATGGGCGACACGCACCCCGCCCAGGACGACGTGGTCGCCGTCGCCAAACGCGTGAACGTCGAAACCCTGGCCGATGCGGATATTCATTCCTTCGTCGCTACCTGTTGCCTGACAGCAGGAACTCTACCAACATCAGGTCGGCGGGCGTGGTGACCTTGATGTTGTCCTCGCGGCCTTCGACGAGTTGCGGACTGGCACCCATGCGCTCCATCGCCATGGCTTCGTCGGTGACGACGACGCCTGCAGTGCGCGCGTTTTCCAGTGCAGCCGTCAACGCACCCCGACGGAATGCCTGCGGCGTCAGCGCGCGCCACAAACCATCGCGCGATTGCGTCGCGACGATCCGTGTTGCCGCGTCGGCCCGCTTGAGGGTGTCGCGTACCGGTGCGGCCAGGATGGCGCCGTCCGCGTTCGCCTGCGCAGCCGCTACAAGGCGCTCGATGTCCGCGCCACGCAGGTTGGGTCGCGCGGCGTCATGCACCAGCACCAGGGCATCGTCGCCGACGTCGTGCGGCAGGGCGCGCAACGCGGCCAGGACCGAGTCGGCGCGCTCGCCGCCGCCCTCGCAACGCAGGACCGGTTTGGAATGCAGTCGATCCCACCCCGGCCAATGCGCGTCATCGACGGCGAGTGCGACCATCGCGCCGGCCACTCGCGGGTGGGCGAGCAGCGCCTCCAACGCGTGCTGGATCAGCGGCTTCCCCGCGGCGTGCAGGTACTGCTTGGGAACATCACCACCGAACCGGGTGCCGCGTCCCGCCGCCGGGATCACCGCCCAGATTCCCGAGTCATTCATTGCGCTTGCCCGCTTTCAGGCGACGTGCCCTCCGCGGGCTTCGCATCGGTCTGCGTATTGACTGCGCCTTCGGGTTCAACGACGCGGTAGAACGTCTCGCCCGGCTTGATCATGCCCAGCTCGCTGCGCGCGCGCTCCTCGACGGCGGCCTCGCCGGACTTGAGGTCCTCGACTTCCGCAGCCAGCGCAGCGTTGCGCTGCTGCAGGCCTTCGTTCTGGTGCTTCTGCTGCTGCACCTGCTGGTCCAGGGCGGCCACCGACCGGCGGCCACCCTCGCCCCACCACAGGCGGTACTGCAGGAATGCGAGTAGCGCGAGCAGCACCACCAGCAGGAGTCGGCCAACTTGGAGCGGCAGCCAACGCATTCCCGGGCTCGCCTCAGCGCTTCAGCGAGACGAAAGCATCGCGACCGGCGTACTTCGCGGCGGCACCGAGGGCTTCCTCGATGCGCAGCAGCTGGTTGTACTTGGCCACGCGGTCGCTGCGGCAAAGCGAGCCGGTCTTGATCTGCGTCGCCGTGGTGGCGACGGCGATGTCGGCGATGGTGGTGTCTTCGGTTTCGCCGGAGCGGTGCGAGACGATCGCCGCGTAGCGGTTGGCGTCGGCCATCGCGATGGCCTCCAGCGTCTCGGTCAGCGTGCCGATCTGGTTGACCTTGATCAGGATCGCGTTGGCGACGCCCTGGTCGATGCCTTCCTGGAAGATCTTCGGGTTGGTGACGAACAGATCGTCGCCTACCAGCTGCACCTTGCTGCCGATGCGGTCGGTCAGCAGCTTCCAGCCGACCCAGTCGTGCTCGGACATGCCGTCCTCGATGGTGATGATCGGGTACTGCGTGCACCAGTTGGCAAGGAAGTCGACGAACTGCTCCGACGTCAGGCGCTTGCCTTCGCCGGTGAGGTTGTACTTGCCGTTCTCGAAGAACTCGCTGGAAGCGACGTCGAGGCCGAGCAGGATGTCTTCGCCGGCCTTGTAGCCAGCCTTGCCTATCGCTTCCAGGATCGTTTCCAGCGCCTCTTCGTTCGAGCGCAGGTCCGGCGCAAAGCCGCCTTCGTCGCCCACCGACGTGCTCAGGCCGCGGCCCTTGAGCACCGACTTCAGCGCGTGGAACACCTCGGTGCCGGCGCGCAGCGCTTCGGCGAAATTGTTCACGCCCACCGGCAGGATCATGAATTCCTGCAGGTCGACGTTGTTATCGGCGTGCGCGCCGCCGTTGATGATGTTCATCATCGGCACCGGCAGCACGGCCTCGCGACCGTTGGCCAGGTGCTGCCACAGCGGCATCTTCTTCGACGCGGCGACGGCATGCGCGTTGGCCAGCGAAACGCCGAGCAGCGCGTTGGCGCCCAGGCGGCCCTTGTTCTCGGTACCGTCGAGGTCGATCAGCCGCTTGTCGAAGCCGGTCTGGTCGGCGGCATCAAAGCCGGTGAGCGCCGAAGCAATCGTCGTGTTGACGTTGTCGACCGCCTTGCGCACGCCCTTGCCGAGGTAGCGCGTCTTGTCGCCATCGCGCAGTTCGACGGCTTCCTTGGTACCGGTGGAGGCGCCCGACGGCACCATCGCGCGGCCAAAGCTACCGTCACTCAGGGTGACTTCGGCCTCAAGGGTCGGATTGCCGCGGCTGTCGAGGATTTCGCGGGCGTGGATCTTGGCGATCGTGGTCATCGGTTTGGGGAGTCTGGTTGAAGTTGTAGGACGGGTTTCAACCCGCCGTTTTCTATCCGGCAGTGGCGGGTCAAGACCCGCCCTACGTTGCCGATTCGAGGAAGCCGTTCTTCTTGGTGATGCGGTCGATCTCGAGCAGCGTTTCCAGCAGCGCGCGCATTTTCGGCAGCGGCCACGCGTTCGGGCCGTCGCTCAGCGCTTCTTCGGGACGCGGATGCGTTTCCATGAAGATGCCGCTGATGCCCACCGCCATCGCGGCACGCGACAACACCGGCACGAACTCGCGCTGGCCACCGCTCTTGCCGCCGGCGCCGCCGGGCAGCTGCACCGAATGCGTCGCATCGAACACGACCGGGCAGCCGGTATCGCGCATCACGCTCAGCGAGCGCATGTCGCTGACAAGATTGTTGTAGCCGAAGCTCGCGCCGCGCTCGCAGACCATGATGTCGGTGTTGCCGGTCGCCAGCGCCTTCTCGGCGACGTGCTTCATTTCCCACGGCGACAGGAACTGGCCCTTCTTGATGTTCACCGGTTTGCCGGCGCGGGCCACATTCTGGATGAAGTCGGTCTGGCGACACAGGAACGCCGGCGTCTGCAGCACGTCGACCACGCTCGCGACTTCATTCATCGGCGTGTATTCGTGCACGTCGGTGAGCACCGGCAGGTCGAGCTGGCGCTTCACCTCGCCCAGCACCTTCAATCCTTCCTCCAACCCAGGCCCGCGGAACGCAGAACCCGAGGTGCGGTTGGCCTTGTCGAAGCTGGACTTGAAGATGAAGGGGATGCCGAGCTCGCTGGTGATTTCCTTCAGCGTGCCGGCGGTGTCGAGCTGCAGCTGCATCGACTCGATCACGCACGGGCCGGCAATCAGGAAGAACGGCTTGTCGAGGCCGACCTCGAATCCACACAGCTTCATGCGTTCGCTTCCTTCAGCAGGCGGCCACCCGCTTGTGCCTTGTGCTCACGCGCTGCGCGGATGAATCCGATGAACAACGGATGGCCATCGCGCGGCGTGGACAGGAATTCCGGGTGCGCCTGGCAGGCCAGGAACCACGGGTGCTTCGCACGCGGCAGCTCGACCATTTCCACCAGCGTCTCGTCCATCGACTTCGCGCTGATGACGAGACCGGCGTTCTCGAGCTGGTTGAGGTAGCGGTTGTTGAACTCGTAGCGATGGCGATGACGCTCGCCGACGACATCCTTGCCATACAGCTCGCGGGCGAGCGTGCCGGGCTTGATGCGCTGGTCCTGCAGGCCCAGGCGCATGGTACCGCCAAGGTCGCTTTCTTCGCTGCGGCGCTCGACATCGCCGGTGGCAGTGCGCCACTCGGTGATCAGGCCGATCACCGGATGCTGCGACTGCTTGTTGTTTTCCGTGCTGTTGGCGTCGGCCAGGCCGAGCACGTTGCGGGCGTAATCGACCACCGCCGCCTGCATGCCGTAGCAGATGCCGAAATACGGCATGCCGCTTTCGCGTGCGTACTGCGCGGTCCGCACCTTGCCTTCGAAACCGCGGTCACCGAAGCCGCCCGGCACGAGGATGCCATCGACGCCTTCCAGCGCCTTCGCGCCGTCCTGCTCGATCTCGGTGGATTCCAGCCACTTCAGCTTGACCTTGGTGCGCTGGCGCAGACCGCCGTGCTTGAGCGCTTCGGCCAGCGACTTGTAGGCGTCCTGGTGGTCGATGTACTTGCCGACCACGGCGATCGTCACCTCGTCGACCGGATGCTCGGCGGCATCGACGACGGCGTTCCATTCCGACAGGTCGGCTTCGGCCTTGGCCTTGCCGTCCAGGCGAAGACGCTCCACCACGATCTGGTCGAGCTGCTGCTGGTGCAGCCATTCCGGGATCTTGTAGATGTTGTCCAGGTCGACCGCGGAAATCACCGCTTTTTCCGAGACGTTGGTGAACAGCGCGATCTTGCGGCGCTCGCCATCGGGCAGCGGCTGTTCGCTGCGGCACAGCAGCACGTCCGGCTGGATACCGATCGAGCGCAGTTCCTTCACCGAATGCTGGGTCGGCTTGGTCTTGAGCTCGCCGGCGGCAGCAATGAACGGCACCAGGGTGAGGTGCATGAACAGCGCCTTGTCCTGGCCGCGTTCGGTGCGGATCTGGCGGATCGCCTCGAGGAACGGCAGCGACTCGATGTCGCCGACGGTGCCGCCGATCTCGACCAGACCGACGTCGTATCCGGCGGTGGCCTCGTCGATGCGACGCTTGATCTCGTCGGTGATGTGCGGGATCACCTGCACGGTGCCGCCGAGGTAGTCGCCGCGGCGCTCCTTGCGGATCACCGACTCGTAGATCTTGCCGGTGGTGATCGAGTTCTTGCCGGACAGGCGCGTGCGCAGGAAGCGTTCGTAGTGGCCCAGGTCCAGGTCGGTTTCGGCGCCGTCGTCGGTGACGTAGACCTCACCGTGCTGGAACGGGCTCATCGTGCCCGGATCGACGTTGATGTAGGGGTCGAGCTTCATCATCGTCACGCGCAGACCGCGCGCTTCGAGGATGGCGGCCAGTGAGGCAGCGGCGATGCCTTTGCCAAGCGAAGACACCACACCGCCTGTGACGAAGACGAGCGGCGTTATGGAATTTTGGGGGGTCATGGGGAAGCGGGCTCCCGGAAAGCCACAGTTTACAGATTGGCGACCGCCGGGGCGAGCTTGACGGGAGGCGAAGTGGCTGGTCCGGAGCGAGGTAGATCGGCAATCGCCGTGGTTTGACGCCTATCGGACCGCGTTCACTGCAGTTTGCCGGGCAGCCTTCAGAGCCCGGATAGCAGAACGCCCCGGCGGGCGGGGCGTTTTTCTGGAGCAGACGGCGTCTGCGTAGGCCTAGCGACCGTCTTCCTCGGGCTCGTCCGGCTGTTCTTCCGGGGCAGGCTGGGAGGGCTTGCGGGCGGGCGCCTTCTGGTCGGCCTTCTGGTCCTGCGCCTTCTGGTCCTTTCCAGATGCGGCCTTCTGGGTCGTGGTGGTCGAGGCTTTCGCGTCCTTGTCCTGCTTCGAAGGCGGATTAGCTGCCTGTGCAAACGCCAGCGGCGCGGCGAGCAGGGCCGCAATCAGGGTGGGAAGCAGTGCTTTGCGCATGGCCATCAGGTCCTCCGAGTATCCGCTGCGCGGCCAAGGGGCCGTGCGACACGCGCCAACTTAGCCGGAAACATTGCAGCCCAGCCTGAACCGGGTCACCGCAAAGCAAACGCCCGGTAAACCGGGCGCCTGCGTTTGCGTCATCGGTGCAACCCGCTGATCAGCGGATATCGCCACCGTTCTCCGCGGTTTCGGGCTTGGGCTTGGCCTTTCCGGCCGGCGCCTTATGGTGCTTCCGGCCTGCGTGGGTGCTGGCGTTCGTGGCGGTAGCGTTCGAAGCCTGGACCCCGACCGTGCCCGAATCCGCGTCCACGGACGCACCCAGCATCGAGTGGCTGGCCGCATTCGCGTTGCCATCGACCGACTCGACCGCCTGCGGCGCGGCATTGCTGGTCGCCTGGGCGCCCGAACGGGCCACGGCGCTCCCGTCCGCACCTACCTGGCCGGCCGCCTGGGCGCCGCCGCTTGCAGCGCCGTTCGCGTCCTGCGCGACGCCACTGACCACGCTGCCGCGCGTTTCCGCGGCCGCCTGCCTGGCGGCTTCCGCACGCGCCTGTGCACGTTCGCGGGCACGGGTCGCGGAACGGGAGACCGCTCCGGTGTTGATCAGGCCGCTACCACTGCCGCCAGCACCGACATTGATGCCACCGGCACCACTTCCCACGCCGACGCCGACGTTGCCGGCGCCACCAAGGTTGACGCCCACCTGGGCGTTGGCGACGGGCGCCATCAGGGCGCCAGCGATCGTCGCGGTGAAAAGAATCTTGCGCATGTCCTATCTCCTGCAGGTCTTCGGGGGATTCCACGGCGTGCTGCGCGAGACGCGGCATGAACGTGGATGTCGCCATTTCTTCGCGACACGGCGACCGTAGGCAGCGCGCACCGACTCCCACCTGAATTCACGTATAGGGAAAATCACCCACGCGACGCCGCGTGAGGGCCTGCGTTCACGCTATCCTGCGCACTCCGTCACTGTTCACCTACATGTCGCGCCGTTTGCGACGCCGGAGCGGCTTAATGGCGCCCCGCGCATCACGCCGGACACGACAGCAGACAACGCATGAGCTCCCGCTATAACGCCGCCGATATCGAAGTCCTTTCCGGCCTGGACCCCGTCAAGCGCCGTCCCGGCATGTACACGGACACGACGCGACCGAACCACCTCGCCCAGGAAGTGATCGACAACGCCGTCGACGAGGCGCTGGCCGGCCATGCGCGCAGCATCGAGGTCACGCTCCACGGCGACGGCAGCTGCGAGGTGTCGGACGATGGCCGCGGCATGCCGGTGGACATCCACCCGGAAGAAAAGATTCCCGGCATCGAGCTGATCCTCACGCGACTGCATGCGGGCGGCAAGTTCAGCAACAAGAACTACACGTTCTCCGGTGGCTTGCATGGCGTCGGCGTGAGCGTGGTGAATGCGCTATCGAAGCATGTCGACGTCTTCATCAAGCGCGAAGGCAACGAGTACCGGATGAGCTTCAAGGATGGCGACCGCGCGTCGCCGCTTGAGATCGTCGGCACCGTTGGCAAGAAGAACACCGGCACGCGCCTGCGGTTCTGGCCCGATCCGAAGTACTTCGATACCCCGAAGTTCAACCTGCGCGCGCTGAAGCACCTGCTGCGCGCCAAGGCCGTGCTGTGCCCCGGCCTGACCGTAAAGCTGTTCGACGAAGCCACCGGCGAGAAGCACGAGTGGATGTACGAAGACGGTCTGCGCGACTACCTCAAGGGCGAACTGTCCGGACTGGAAGCACTGCCGCCGGACCTGTTCGTCGGCTCGTTGAAGAAGGACACCGAGGTCGTCGACTGGGCGGTCGCGTGGCTGCCGGAAGGCGAGCTGGTGCAGGAAAGCTACGTCAACCTGATCCCGACCGCGCAGCACGGCACGCACGTGAACGGCCTGCGCACCGGCTTCACCGACGCGCTGCGCGAGTTCTGCGACTTCCGCAACCTGCTGCCCCGCGGCGTGAAGCTGGCGCCGGAAGACGTATGGGATCGCGTCGCCTTCGTGCTGTCGATCAAGATGACCGACCCGCAGTTCAGCGGCCAGACCAAGGAACGACTGTCGTCGCGCCAGGCCGCGGGCTTCGTCGAAAGCGCCGCACACGACGCGTTCTCGCTGTGGCTCAACCAGCACACGGACCTGGGCGAGCGGATCGCGCAGCTGGCGATCGAGCGCGCCGCCGCGCGCCTGAAGACCGAGAAGCAGATCGTCCGCAAGAAGGTCACGCAGGGCCCCGCCCTGCCCGGCAAACTCGCCGACTGCACCTCGCAGGATCTTTCACGCACCGAACTATTCCTGGTCGAAGGCGATTCGGCCGGCGGCAGCGCAAAACAGGCGCGCGACAAGGACTTCCAGGCGATCCTTCCGCTACGCGGCAAGATCCTCAACACCTGGGAAGTCGCGTCGGGCAGCGTGCTTGCGTCGCAGGAAGTGCACGACCTCGCCGTCGCGATCGGTTGCGATCCCGGCAAGGCCGACATCTCCGGCCTTCGCTACGGCAAGGTGATCATCCTCGCCGACGCGGACTCCGACGGCCTGCACATCGCGACGCTGCTCAGCGCGTTGTTCGTCAAGCATTTCCCGTCGCTGGTCTCGGCCGGACATGTATTCGTGGCGATGCCGCCGTTGTTCCGCGTCGACGTGGGCAAGCAGGTGTTCTACGCGCTGGACGAAGAAGAAAAGCGCATCCTGCTGGAGAGGATCGAGCGCGAGAAGGAAGCACGCACGAAGGGCTTTTCCGGCCCGGTCAACGTCATGCGCTTCAAGGGCCTGGGTGAAATGAATCCCTCGCAGCTGCGGGAATCGGCCGTCCATCCCGACACGCGTCGCCTGGTGCAACTGACGTCAGACGACGACGTCGAGACGCATGCCCTGATGGACATGCTGCTGGCGAAGAAGCGTTCCGGCGACCGCAAGGCGTGGCTGGAAACCAAGGGCGACCTGGCGACGCTGGAAGCCTGACTTCCGCATCACGAAATTGCGTAGGGCGGGCCCAGGCCCGCCGCATTCACTCAGCAGTTATCGACAGGCGGGTCGAGACCCGCCCTACACCACTACAGCGTGAAGGCGGACCAGCGTCGCCCTGGTGGCACTACGCGCTGCGACCTTGACCGCGGCGTCCAGAAGAAGGTTCAACCGGCCAGCGCCGCCTCCAGCAACGGGCGGATCACTGCCTGCGCCGACGATGCCTTGGCTTCGTCGTACGCGAAGGTTTCCTCATCCATGTAGATGCGCTGGCTGATCTCCAGCTGCACGGCATCGATGCCATTGGCCGGATCGCCGTAATGGCGGGTGATGTAGCCGCCCTTGAAGCGACCGTTGACGACGAAGTCGTAGCGCGATTGTCCCGACAGCGACGCTTCAATGCGCGTCTGCACGTGCGGCGAACAACTCGCACCGCTCGACGTCCCCAGGTTGAAGTCCGGCAGCCGCCCGGGAAACAGGAATGGCAAGTCGCTGCCGCGGATCGAATGCCCTTCCCACAGCAGCACACGGCCGTGCAGCTGCTTCAGGCGCGTCAGTTCCGCGCGCAGGGCGTCGTGGTACGGACGCCAGTAGGTTTCGACGCGACCGGCGATTTCCTCGGGTGTCGGCGCCTGTCCTTCCAGGTACACCGGATCGCCGGTGAAGCGCACGGCTGGGCACAGGCCGGTGGTGTTCTGTCCGGGATACAGCGAGGTGTCGTCGGGCGGACGGTTGAGGTCGACGACATACCGCGAGAAACGCGGGACGATCATCGATGCGCCCAGTTCGCGCGCAAACGCGTACAGCCGCGAGACATGCCAGTCGGTATCGGGCGCGCCACGTGCCACATCGGTCATGCGCTGCGCCAACGGCGCGGGAATCTGGCTGCCGTCGTGCGGGACGCTGATCAGCAGCGGGGCGGTGCCGTGATGGAGGATGAAGGTGTCGCTCATGCGTGCAGTGTAGGTGTCGGTTCGTAAATTCAGGCGAAGCGGTCCGGCGCGTACCGCGACGGGTCCACCGACGGCGTGCGTCCGACCATGAGATCGGCAAGGAGCTGCCCGGTCGCGCAGCTCATGCTCACGCCCATCATGCCGTGACCGGTCGCCAGCCACAGGCGCTCGCGGCCCGGCACGCGGCCGATCAGCGGAACGTCGTCTATGCACATCGGCCGCCAGCCGAACCACTTCTCGCGAAGTTCCGGTCCGCTGGGCCGGCGCAGGTACTCGGCAGCACCGCGTTCGAGCGCGGCGAGGCGGCGCGCGTTGAGCGTGTCGTCGTAGCCGGAGAATTCCATCGTGCTGCCCAGGCGGAAACCGCTACCCCACGCGGTGACGCACACCGAACGTTCGCGCAGGACGATGGGGCGTCGCGGCACCAGCGATGGCGCGGTGTAGGTGATCGAATACCCCTTGCCGGGCTGCATCGCACGACGCAACGCCGGGAAGCCGATCGCGTCGGCCAGTTGCGGCGACCACGCGCCCAGCGCGAAGACGACCTCGTCGGCCTTCAGCACGCCTGTCGTCGTGCGCGCGTCGACGCCGTCGCGCGAGACATCGATCGCCTGCAACGCGCAGTGCTCGATGATCTCGCCGCCGCGCTCGCGGACCAGGCGCGCGAGTTCGGCAACGTAATGGTCGGGACGCAGTACGGCGTCGCCGTCGAAGCACAGCGCGCCAGCGACGCCTGATTTCAACGCGGGCTCCAGCGCCTCGTAACGCACGCCGTCCACGGCCCGCACCGGCACGCCGAATTCCTCCAGCACCGCGCTTTCCTCCTGCCCGTGGGCGAAGGCGGCGGCGTCGCGATAGACGTAATCCACGCCAGCTTCGGCAAACTCGCACTGCAGGCCGTAGTCGCGCACCCAGTGCGCCAGGCGCGCGCGCGAATCGTTGAGCAGTGCCGCCTTCGCCGTCGCGCTGGCGTGCCAGTCGCGTGGATTGCAGCGCGCGGCGAAGCCCAGCAACCAGCGCCATAGCGCCGGATCGAAGCGCGGCTTGATGTACAGCGGGGCGTCGGGAGTCAGCATCCAGCGCAGGGCCACGCCTACCATGCCCGGCGCGGCCAGCGGCGGAGCGTGGCTGGGAGTGATGGTCCCGCAATTGCCATGGGAGGCGCCGCCACCGACGCTTCCGGCGTCGATGACGCACACCTGGCGACCGGTTTCCTGAACAGCCAGTGCCACAGCGAGCCCGATCACGCCCGCTCCGACGACCAGTACCTCATTTTTTGTGTTGTGCATCGCAAAAATCTTTGGGGCCAACCTGGCCCATTACAGGTGGAATGTGACACGCAGGGTCAATGGATACGATTGCAAACCGGCATCTCGTCACATTTTTCGATGATTGCTGCGCTTGCAGCATGACACGCCAAAATTCCGCACGTTAGTGTCGATTGCCCCAACGCCCCATCCGCGACGACAGGACGCCGCCGGACTGGCCACAAGGTCATTCCGCGCTGCCCACTGGGCCTGGGTCGCATCGGAATGTATTTGCCCGGCGCCTCCGCCGGAATCCATTTCGAACTTCCAGGGGTTTCCAGACATGCACCTGCAGTCCCGCCTGCTCAGCGCCGCCGTCCTCGCAGCGCTCTCCGCTTCTGCTCCCGCCTTTGCCGCCAACATCAATTCTGCCGCTGCCCAGCGCGCTTTGGGCCTGGTCGACGCCCACGGTCCCGCCGTGAAGCGTGCCGACGCCGACGCCTTCGTCGCCCGCGACACCATCATTGACGCCAACGGCGACCAGCACGTGCGCATGGACCGCACCTACCGTGGCCTGCCGGTTCTCGGCGGCGACGTGGTCGTGCATTCCAAGGGCGGCCAGTTCAAGTCGGCCACCCTGACCCTGAAGACCACCGGCCGTCCGGACACCAACCCGAAGATCAGCGCCGACCAGGCCATCGTCGAATCCGGCGCCAAGTTCGGCACCGGCTTCAACGGCGTGCCGACCTCGCGCCTGGTGGTGTACGCACGCGGCGCCAGCCCGGTGCTCGCGCATGAAGTCGTGTACTCCGGCTTCAAGGCCGACCAGACCCCGACCGACATGCACTACATCGTCGACGCCAAGAGCGGCCGCGTGATCGACAAGTGGGACACCGTTGAAACCGGCAAGCCCGGCGGCGGCGGTGGCACCTGCACCAGCACGACCTCGGCCGCGGGCACCGGCAAGAGCATCTACTCAGGCAACGTCGCGATCAGCACCACCAATTGCGGCACCAGCTTCCAGATGAAGGACCAGACGCGTGGCGGTGGCTACACCACCAACATGGCCAACGGCACTGCGGGCAGCGGCACCATCTACAGCGACACGGACAACATCTGGGGCAACAACACCAACACCGATTCCGCCTCGGCCGCCTCCGACGCACACTACGGCGTGGCGATGACCTGGGACTATTACAAGAACGTCCATGGCCGCAACGGCATCGCCAACGATGGCAAGGGCGCGCTTAGCAAGGTCCACTACAGCCGCAACTACGTCAACGCGTTCTGGTCGGATGCCTGCTTCTGCATGACCTTCGGCGATGGCGACGGCGTGACCTACGGGCCGCTGGTCAACCTCGACGTGGCCGGCCACGAGATGTCGCACGGCGTCACCAGCCGTTCGGCCAACCTGACCTACTCCGGTGAGTCCGGCGGCCTGAACGAAGCCACCTCGGACATCATGGGCACGATGGTCGAGTACTACGCCAACAACGCCAACGATCCGGGCGACTACCTGATCGGCGAGAAGATCTACAAGTCCAACCCGAACGGCACCAAGGCGCTGCGCTTCATGTTCAAGCCCAGCATCGACGGCGCTTCCCCGGACTGCTACATCAGCACCATCGGTTCGAAGGACGTGCATTACAGCTCGGGCGTGGCGAACCACTTCTTCTACCTGCTGGCAGAAGGCGCGGTGGTCCCGGCTAATTTCAGCTACACCCCGAGCCAGCTGGTCTGCAACGGCAACACGGCGCTCAATGCGATCGGCCGCGACGCCGCTTCGAAGATCTGGTACCGCGCGCTGACGGTCTACATGACCTCCAGCACCAACTACGCCGGTGCCCGCGTTGCCACGCTGAACGCCGCTTCCGACCTGTTCGGCAACGGCTCGGCGCAGTACAACGCCGTCGCCGCTGCGTGGAGCGCTGTCAGCGTCAACTGATCCATCGCGTCACTGCAATCCGGAAACGGCCCGCACTGCGGGCCGTTTCTTTTTGGTCCGTCGCCAACGGGCGGGTGGTCGCACGTTGCACGCCATCCTCCTCCCGGGCCCCCGGCCCAGCCGACCAAGCGGACGCTCCTGCATCGCCTCCCGGTCGTGCCCGGCCACTGGCCCCTGAAACGACAACGGCCCGCTTGCGCGGGCCGTCATTCGAACCGTTGCGGCGAACGCAGCGATCAGTGCTGGTGGCCACCCTCGCCGTGCACGTGGCCGTGCTCGACTTCCTCGGCGGAGGCTTCGCGCACGTCGGCGATCTCGATCGCGAAGTGCAGGTTCTTGCCGGCCATCGGGTGGTTGAGGTCCACGTCCACCACGCTCATGCCGACCTTCTGGATCGTCACGGCGCGCGGGCCGAAGTTGGTCTGCAGGATCACCTGCATGCCCGGCTCCAGGCGCTGGCCTTCGAAATGCTTCTTCGGGATGCGCTGGGTCAGGCCTTCGCGCTTCTCGCCGTAGGCGTCGGCGGCGGCGACGTCGACTTCGAACGCATCGCCCTTCTCGCGGCCTTCCATCGCCTTTTCCAGGCCCGGGATGATGTTGCCGTGGCCGATCATGATCACCAGCGGATCGCGGCCCTGCGAACTTTCCAGCGGCTGCTGGCCCTGCTCGCTGACGGTGTAGTGGAAGCTGACGACGCGGTCTTTCTCGATCTTCATTGCGGATTCGAACTCGTGCGGGCCGCGGGGCGGCAGTGTGGCCACCGGCGGCTTGCCGGCGGCGGCGGGAACGGCCATGCTGGGGCCGTGACGAAGCCTGTCCCGAGCCTCGCCCAGGAAGCCGCGCATTATCCCGGCATCCCCCGCCCCGCGCCAGCACGCGCGGGCAACGCCATCGCCGTATTAATAAGTGTGTGCCTGCTGGGCGCGCTGTCGGCGTGCGGCGGTGGCGGCAAGCAGGCGGTCCGATCGAACCACCCTGCCCCCCATCGGAACTGGCCCGTGGTCGCCCCGGACGATCCGGACCGCGCCAACGCCGTGCTGATGCGGGCGATCAGCCTGGTCGGAACGCCCTACCGGTACGGCGGCAACACGCCGGAAAGCGGGTTCGACTGCAGCGGGCTGGTCAACTACGTCTATCGCGACATGCTCGACGTGAAGCTGCCCCGCACTTCCCGCGACCTGGCCGCCTGGCAGGGCCCGAAGATCAAGCCGGAGCGCCTGGCAGCCGCGGACCTGGTGTTCTTCGGCAGCAAAGGCAGTGTCAGCCACGTCGGCATCTACGTCGGCGAGGGACGCTTCGTCCATGCCCCGAGCACCGGCGGGACGGTACGGCTGGACTACCTGGACGGCCCCTACTGGCGGGACCATTACAGCGGCGCGAAACGCGTTCTGAACTGACGGGCGGCCAGATTTGGGACTTGGGCCGGTGCAATTAACTAATTTATAACAATATTTGAACAACACCCACCGCTTCGGCCGGCATTATCCCTCCCAGCCTCCGAATCGTGATGACTGCGTGACGACCCGAAAGCACGGCCGCCCTGCTGCCACCACCCTCAAGCCCGTCCGGGCTGCCTTCCGTCTCTCTCTCGCCCTGGCGCTGTGCGCCGGGCCGTTGAGTGCGCTCGCGACCCCGATCGACGACGACTCGGCCCCGTTCGCAGTCGCCGCTGCGCCCGCCGCAACCGTTGCCGTTGCAACACCCGCTACGCCCGCCGTCGCCAAACCCAGGCTCGCCCCGGTCTCCCGCGTTGCGCTGCCCGAATCCCCGTCGCTCGCCAGCCGCGCCCTGTCGCTGGCGGTGGGCGTCAAGAACCTGCTGTCTCCGATCAGCCTGAGCCCGCTGTCGCTGGACCTCCCCGAGGAAGCCATGGGCGAACCGCTCACGGCCGAAGGCAACGGCAAGGTCCAAGGCGTCCTGCAGAAGGCGCTCGCCCTGCTCGGTACGCCATACCGCTGGGGTGGCACCGACCCGAACAAGGGCCTGGATTGCAGCGGCCTGGTGGGCTATGTCTTCCGCAACGCCCTGGGCATCGAGCTGCCGCGCGTGTCGCGCGACATGGCCAAGAGCGGCGAACTGATCACCGACCGCGCCAAGCTGGCCGCGGGCGACCTGGTGTTCTTCGGCCTCAAGGGCCGTGTGAACCACGTGGGCATCTACGTCGGCGACGGCCGCTTCGTCCACGCGCCGAGCCGCGGCAAGAACGTGATGGTGTCGCAGCTGGACAAGGGCTACTGGAGCGGTCGCTTCGTGCAGGCCCGCCGGGTCAGTCCGGACGGAACCTGAGTTCCAGCATTCGCCGACTGAAAAGGCCGCCAGAGGGCGGCCTTTTTGTTTTTCCGTATCGATCAATACAGTCCAGGGCAACAACGGTACCGAAGCGGCATCGATCGCGCAGATCAGCGATCGACCGCGCGATACCGCTCCACCGTCTGCTCGATGCCCTTGCTCAGCTCCATCACCTTCATCGCGTACTCGGCCAGGCGCTTGTCGTCGTCACTGGCCATTTCCAGCGGCGGCACCGCGACCGGCTTGCCTTCAACGCCATCCAGGGCGACGAAGACGATCACGCAGTGCGTGCACAGTCGCGGCGGCTGGGTGTCCATCGGATCGGCGGCGCGCACCTCGACCGCGAAATGCATGCTGCTGGTGCCTGTGTGGACCAGCTTGGTCGACACCGTGACCAGGTCGCTGATGCGGATCGGCGCCACGAAGCGGATTCCGCCCACGGCCACGGTGACGCTGTAGCGACCGCTCCAGCCCACTGCCGCGGCATAGCCCGCCTGGTCGATCCATTTCATCACCATGCCGCCGTGAACCTTGCCGCCGTAGTTGACGTCGCTGGGCTGGGCGAGGAAGCGCAGGGTGAGTTCGCGTTGCTGGCCGCTCATGGGCAGGTTCCGGGGAAGGCTCACGGCATCATCGCGCAATCCGGCCTGCATGCGCTTGCGGCGCGCCAAGCGCTGGGCGATCCTCCGCCGATCCTTCGTTGCGGAAAAAAGAAATGGCCAAGGCAATCCTCCTCGCCCTGCTCGGTGTACTCGCCGGCATCGTCACCCTGGTCGTCGTGATCACCGGCGTGGAGTACGTGGGCCACCTGCTCTATCCGCCGCCGCCGGGCCTGGATCCGACCGACCCGGCCCAGCTTTCCGCGATCATGGCGGCGCAGCCGGTGGCGGCGAAAGCCTTCGTAGTACTGGCGTGGATCGCTGGCGCATTCCTGGGCGGTGGCGTGGCGGCACTGATCTCGCGCACCTGGCCGCGGGCGGCCGCGGTGATCGTTGCGCTCTGCGTCGTAGCCGGCGTCTGCGCGATGGTCATCGCGATGCCCGAGCATCCGTTGTGGATGTCCGCGATTGGCCTGCTGTTGCCCGTGCCTGCTGCGTTGTTCGCTGCATGGCCGCGGGCGCGAAGGAAGCGTATCGCATGACGTGACGCATGGATCACGCGCAACGAATCGCGTGTCCGTTTATTTCGAATCTTACGTTGGCAACACTTGAGCGGCCCGCTGATGCGGGCCGCAATCGTTTCTGGCACGCAACTTGCGCAACTTGAATCCTTACACAACACGCTTCACCAGGACTCGCAATCAAGATAATTTCATTCAGTCATCTCGAAACATAAGCATCTTGAATTCAAGGCGTTTTTCGCATCGAAACCATGCAACGCACTCTTCAACGCAAGAATGACGCCAACATGTTCTTCCAGCGTGTCCTGTCCGGAATCGCATTTCGCATGCGTTTCCTTGGACGTGCCGGACCTTCGATGATCGATGGCTTCCCTTCCTCCGGCGCATACCGCGGCATGAGGCCGCATCCCCCGAGGACTCAACAATGCTTCTTCGCAACAAACTCCGCACCCGTTCGCTGCCGCTCACGCTGGCCTCCTGCGCGCTTGCGCTGGCCGCCGTGACTGGCCCACAACCTGCGAACGCGGCGCTCGACGCAAACGCGCTGACCACCGATCACAACACCAACGTCCCGACCGGGTGGTGGCTCTACAACGGCATCACGGCCACGCAGGTGAGCAGCTATCTCAGCGCCAATGGCGCACGCCCGACGCAGATCGAGGTGGACGGCCTCGTCAGCGGTGCACCCCGCTTCACCGTGCGCATGGTCAAGAACAGCGGCAGCTACGGGACTTCGGGCTGGTGGTGGTATTACGGACTGACGTTCGCGCAGGTTGGCAGCTACCTCACCGCCAACAGCGCGCGCCTGATCGACATGGAGCCCTATGACGCTGGTGGTGGCGCCATCCGCTACGCGGTGGTGATGGTGCCCAATACCGGCACGGCCGCACGCGCCTGGGGCTACCTGAGCGGTGTCACCGAGGCGCAGATTTCGTCCTACATCACCAGCTCCGGCCAGCGCATCGTCGACCTCGACAGCTACTACTCCGGCGGCGTCAAGCGCTACTCGATGGTCAGCGTCGCCAACACCGGCACCGACGCAAAGGCATGGCAGTTCTGGTTCAACCAGTCCACCGCCAGCGTTTCCTCGCGGATCAGCGCTTTCTCCGGCCGCGTGGTAAAGCTCGACCGCAATGCCGACGGCACCTACAACATCGTGCTGACGAGGAACACCGGCACCGATGCATCGGCCTGGTGGTACCAGTACGGCTTCACCTCGGGCGCGGCGCTGGTGAACTACGCCAACCAGGTCGCAGCACGTCCGGTCGAAGTGAAGAGCTACGTGTCCGGCGGCATCCGCCGCTTCGATGCTGCCTTCATCGACAATGCCAATGCCAGCACGCGCCGCATGCGGTCCGTGTACGCACCGACCTTCCTCGATGCCAGCGGCAATCCCAGCAAGGGCATCTTCGAGGCCTACCTCAAGCAGGTCGGCGGCACCGTCAAGGTCAGCCTGAATTCGTCGCGCCGCGCCGAAGTCGCCAGTTCGCTCAAGTCGTTGCATCTGTTGCACGCGATGCGTCGCGTTGCGGCGGGGACCGACACGCTGGCGTCCGCGTTCACTTACTACGACTACATCAGCGGGACGGCCGATCAGCGCAAGAACGCCTGCCCGGACCCGGCGAAGGAAACCCCGGCCAACGCGCGCCTCAACTACAACTTCGAGACCGGCCTTGACCAGATGATGGCGATCTCGGACAACCGTACAACCCGCGGCACGGTCATCCGCTACGGTGGCTTCGCGCCGTTCAACGCCACCGCGTCGGCGGTGGGGCTCACCAGCACGACGCTGCGACACAACATCGGCTGTGCGTACTGGAATCTCTCCACAGGCAAGTACGATCCGACCAATCGCCGCAACGACACCTCCGCCGCCGACCTGGCCCGCATCTACGAGGGCGTGTGGAACTCAACGCTGCTGAGCAACACCAACAGCGCGCGCACCGAATTCCTCGAATCGGCCAATCCGTCGACGGGCGTTTCCACTGGCTCGACGCTGGACGCGATCATCAAGGACGAAGCCAGCAAGCTGGGCAAGTCGGCGATCGTCCCGCAGTTCGAAGCGGCGGTTAAGCGCTGGGGCAAGGGCGGCAGCTACGGCACCTGCTTGCCCGCTGGCGATGGCAGCTGTGGCCAGAAGGTGATCGTGCGCTCCGGCACCGGCCTGATCTCCTTGCCGACCAAGACGGGTGGCGTCCTGGGCTCACGGGTGTATTCGTACGGCAGCCTGATCTCCGACATGAAGGTGTCGTGCTGGGAGGACTTCACCACCGCGACCATCGAATGCCCGATCGATACCCAGTACACCAACGCGCAGTCCAATGCAGCCAACGAACTGTTCCGCGACGAAATTCGCCTGGCACTGTTGACCTGGTGAGCGAGTACTGGATGCGGTTGCGAGGCGGCGACCGCATCCGGGCACGCGCGTTTCCCCTGGGGCCGGACTTCCGGCCCCTTTTTGTGCACGCGGCCGGACTTCCGGCCCCTATTTATTCGTGCGACCGGAATTCCATGCCCTGTCCGTGCCGTCGGCATGACCTGGCTCGCCCCACGCCCTGTTCGACACTCGTCGGCAAAGCGCAAATGCACGACACTGTCGCGCCGCCGCTTGCCAGAAATCCGATGCCGTACACGCCAATCGTCGCCACGCTGGGCTACGTGCTCTCGCCCGATCGTCGCCAGGTCCTGCTGGTCCACCGCAACGCGCGGCCGGACGACCACCAACTGGGCAAGTACAACGGACTGGGCGGCAAGGTGGAGCCTGACGAAGACGTCCTGGCCGGCATGCGCCGGGAGATCCACGAGGAAGCCGGCATCGACTGCACCGCCCTGACCCTGCGCGGCACCATCAGCTGGCCCGGTTTCGGCAAGCATGGCGAGGACTGGCTCGGCTTCGTCTTCCTGATCACCGGATTCACCGGCACCCCGTTCGAAGGCAACGCCGAAGGCCCGCTGGAATGGGTGCCGTTGGACCGCATCTTCGAACTGCCTATGTGGGAAGGCGACCGCGAATTCCTGCCGCTGGTGTTCGACGGCGATCCGCGCGCGTTCCACGGCGTGATGCCGTACCGCGATGGCCGCATGGTGTCGTGGCGCTATTCGCGCGCCTAGCGGCCCCGAGGCGGCAAACAAGCCTGCGTGTTCAACAACCTGGCATCGACCAGGACTACTGCGCCACCTTCACCGTGCCGCGACCATCGCGCTGCTCGAAGACGAATCGGTACGTGAGACTCACCGCCTGCGTTACCTGCCGCGCGCCGTCGCAGGTGACGGTGTCGGGCTTGCGGCCATGGTCAAAGATGCAGCGCATGGCGGGATCGAATTGCCATGCTGCCACCGCGGATCGCGCGGCATCGAGGAACCGGGCATCGACCCCGTCACTGGTCACGCAATCGGGCGGCAACTGGATGGAGATCGAAGCCGGCACGGCACCGTTCTCGTCGACGCTCACGCGCAGGCACACCGATTGCGGCGGCAATCGACGCGACAGCAGGTCCGCGGGATAGGCGGGCGGCGCATTGCCGGCTTCGGGCAAGGCGCCGAGGAAATGTTCGTCTTCCGCCAGTTCGAGCCTCGCGGTGGATGCCACCGTCGCACTCAGGTCCTCGATACCCACCTGCCCGCGGGCATTGGTGGCGGGTTCGTCGCGGATCGCGGGATGACTGGCGCACGCGGCGAGTGCGCATGCCAGTGTCATCACGACGATCGGCCTCATCGCGCATCACCTTCCGCCGAAGCCGCGTGCGCCTCGGCCACATCGCCTTCCGGCAGGCCGACGTTCGTCGATGCGGCTTCATAGATGTCGCGATCCAGCAATCCGGTCTGCCGCGCCACCAGCACCGGCACCAGCATCTGCCCGGTGACGTTGGTCATCGTGCGCATCATGTCGAGGATGCGATCGACCGCGTACAGGTAGCCGATCGCTTCCAGCGGCAAGTGGGCGGCACTGAGCACGACGGTCGCCATGATCACGGCGGTACCGGGCACGCCCGCGGTGCCGAAACTGCCCAGCACCGAAGCCAGCGCGATGACCAGGTACTGCGACCAGCTCAACTCGATGCCGGAATACTGCGCGATGAACACCGCCGCCAGCGCCGGATAGATCGCGCCACAGCCATCCATCTTGATGCTCGCGCCCAGCGGCACGGCGAAGGCGGCGTAGTCGCGATCCACGCCATGGTTGTGGGTCACGCTGCGCAGCGAAACCGGCATCGCCGCAAAGCTGCTCGACGCGACGAAGCCCACCTGCATCGCCGGCGCCGCGCCGCGGAAGAACTTCAACGGGTTCAATCCATGCGCCAGCAGCATGCCGCCATACACCACCACGATGTGCAGCGCGCATGCCACGTACAGCGCGATGACAAACTGCCCCAGCGGCTTGAGCTGCTCGAAGCCGTAGCCGCCCACCAGCGCCGCGATCAGGCCGAAGGTGCCCAGCGGCGTGAACTCCAGCACGAAGCGCGTGACCTGGATCATTGTCTCGCTGGCCTCGCCGGCCAGCTTGCGCAGGCTGGCGGTCTTCTCGCCCAGCTTCACGAAAGCGAATCCGACCAGCGCGGCGAAGAAGATCACCTGCAGCATCGTGCCGTTGCGCGGCACCAGCACCTTCATGCCATCAGCGGTCTTCGCCGCATCGCCACCGGCCATCGCCAGGAAGGGATTGGCTGGCACGATGTTGAACAGCACGTCCAGCACGCCCGGCACGTCCTTCGCCTTGTAGTCGGACGCGACCTGCAGCGTGACGATGTCGACGCCGACGCCCGGCTTCATCAACCAGCCCACGCCCAGGCCCACGGCAACCGCGAGCACGGCGGTGATCGCGAACCAGACGAACGTGCGGCCCGCGAGCGCGGCGATCGACTTCTGCCCGTGCAACGCGCCCACCGCATTGATCACCGCGAACAGCACCAGCGGGATCGCGATCATCTTGATCAGGTTGACGTAGACGTCACCCAGCGGCCCGAACCAGCGCTCCGCATCCTTGCCGAAGATCCAGCCGGCCAGCGCGCCGAGCACGAAGCCCGCCACCACGCGCTGCCAGAACGGGATCCGGAACCACATTGTCATCAGCTTCATCACGGCAGCATCCACAAACCAGCCAGGAACGCACCTTAGCGGAGCCGGCGCCACGGTGACGAGTCCTCGGATGCATGACCGCATTCCATACGGACAACAATGGTTGGGCATAATTGGCGGCTTCACCGCATGCCGATCATTCGCCCATGATCCCGACCCGCTCCGCACGCCTCCGCAAGGACAGGATCCGCCTCGCCAGCCTGGCACTGGTCACCACGCTGGCCGGCGCCTGCGCCTCGCCTTCGACCGTGCGTACCGCCACGCCCGCGGGCAGCGTCGCGCTGGCGGTCGACGTCCCGGCGATCCGGCATCCCGACGGCGAAACCGCCGCCTGGTGGTTCCGTGACGGCGCAGCGCAGGCAGCCCAGCGCGGTGCGATGTCCGCGCGTGCGAAGAACGTGATCCTGTTCGTCGGCGACGGCATGAGCCTGACGACCGTCGCGGCGGCGCGCATCCTGGATGGCCAGCGCAAGGGTTCCAGCGGCGAAGAGAACCGGCTGTCCTGGGAAACCTTCCCCGCCACCGCGCTGAGCAAGACCTACAACACCAATTCGCAGACGCCCGACTCGGCCGGCACGATGAGCGCAATGGCCACTGGCGTGAAGACGCGCATCGGCGTGCTCAGCATCGGCCAGTCGGCGAAGAAGGGCGATTGCGCCGGCGCACTGGCCGCGCCGGTGCTGACCCTGTGGGAACTGGCTGCAAGCAGCGGACTCGCCACCGGCGTGGTGACCACCACGCGCGTCACCCACGCCACGCCGGGCGCCACGTTCGCGCACGTGCCCGATCGCGGCTGGGAAAACGACACCGAGATTTCCGCGCAGGACAAGCAGACCGGTTGCATCGACATCGCACGGCAGATGGTCGAGTCGAAGTACGGCACGGGCCCGGATGTGCTGATGGGTGGCGGCCGTGGCAACTTCATGACCGTCGCGCAGCGCGATCCCGAGGAAGACGACAAGGTCGGCCAGCGCCTCGACGGCCGCGACATCATCGAGGAATGGAAACAGCGCCATCCCGGTGGCGCCTACGTATGGAACGAGAAACAGCTGGCGCAGGCACCCGCCGACAAGCCGCTGCTGGCGCTGTTCAACTACGACCACATGGCCTATGAGCACGATCGTCCGCGCGACATCGCCGGTGAACCCTCGCTTGCGCAGATGACCCGCGCCGCGATCGCACGCCTGCGCAGCAATCCCAATGGCTACGTGCTGCTGGTCGAAGGCGGCCGCATCGACCATGCCCACCACGACGGCAACGCCTATCGCGCACTGACCGACGCGATCGCGATGAGCGAAGCGGTCAAGGCAGCCGATGAAATCACGTCCGCGGACGACACGCTGATCCTGGTCACCGCCGACCACTCGCACACGCTGACCTTTGTCGGTTACCCCGTGCGCGGCAACCCGATGCTCGGAAAAGTGAAGGGCATGAGCGGCGAAAGCAGCGGCAACAGCGAATACGCGCTGGATGCGCTGGGCCTGCCGTACACGACGCTCAATTACAGCAATGGCCCGGGTTACGTCGGCGCCAGCGCGCAACAGCCCGAGGGGCCCAAGAAATTCCGCCACGAGCTCAACGGCGCCGAAGCGGCGAAGAACGGCCGCCCCGACCTCACCCACGTCGACACGCAGGATCCCGACTACATGCAGGAGTCGATCTCACCGCTCAGTTACGAGACCCACGGAGGCGACGACGTCGGCATCTGGGCCCGCGGCCCCGGCAGCGACGCGGTGCGCGGCAGCGTGGAACAGAACACGATCTTCCATTTCATGCTGCAGGCGATGCCGGCCCTGCGGGCAAAACTGTGCGAAGCGGGCGACTGCGATAACAACGGGGTACCGGTGGTCCTGCCAAAGCCCGAGGCATTCCAGTCCCGCTGATCGTCGCCGACACCTGCAGTGCCGAGCTCTGCCCGGCAAGCTTCCGCTGCGACGAAGGCCCCTCAAGCGGTGTTCCAGGACTCCCACCCGCGCGAGTGACGAAGTTGACCCTAGTGCCGAGCCCTGCCCGGCACGGGCGAATCAGAACGGCTTTGCCAGCACCAGGTACACGATCCCCACCAGCAGCAGTACCGGCAATTCGTTGAACCAGCGCAGCGTGCGCGACGATGGCAGCGCACGCCCGGCATCCACACCCTTGAGCCAGCGCCCGCTGACGATGAAGTACGCCAGCATCGCCGCCACCAGCGCGAGCTTGGCGTGCAGCCAACCACCGACCGCGAACATCTGCGGCAACGCGTCGCCGAACAA
The DNA here is from genome assembly GCF_054779775.1 of Lysobacter fragariae. Lineage (NCBI taxonomy): Bacteria > Pseudomonadati > Pseudomonadota > Gammaproteobacteria > Lysobacterales > Lysobacteraceae > Lysobacter > Lysobacter fragariae. The sequence continues at coordinate 232,550 of NZ_BAAGXP010000012.1, forward strand.
CCGATAGCCCTGCCACAGTGTCAGCCCCGCAAGCAACGCCAGCCCGAACATCGTGTGGCCGAAGCCGTACAGGCGCCGCCCCATCAACACCAGGCGCGCCCGCACGGCGGCATCGTCGCCGGCTTCGGCGATGTTCACCAGGATGCGCGGCAGGTAGAACACCCCGCCCATCCAGGCCATCACGAAAACGACATGGGCGGTCTTGATCCAGTAGTAAGCCTGCATGCCTCGCGCCTGATGAAGTGACTGGTCGCGATAGGATGAACGCCCCGCCCCCGCCTGTCACGCCGAGACCGTGTTCGTTGCGGTCACGCTGTGCCCGGGTGTTCCACCACCTGTCGCAGGTGGCGCCGGCAATCCAGTCGTTGGTTGGGTCGTGGACCCGCGCCGCGCTGTGGTCGTCATCACGTCATGGTCCGCCGTGATGAAAAGTGCAGCCGCCAGGATTTCCGTTCGCCACCCGCAACACGACAACCACTCGCCTTGCCGGAAAGATTTCCGATGACCAAACGCTACGACCAACGCTACTTCGACACCTGGTACCGCCAGCGCGGCATCGGCGACGCCGCCCGCCTCGGTCGCAAGGTCGCGATTGCCGTCGCCACCGCCGAATACCACCTCGAGCGCCCGATCCGCACGGTGCTCGACATCGGTTGCGGCGAAGGTGCATGGCGCGCGCCGTTGCTCAAGCTGCGACCCAAGGCCCGTTACATGGGATTCGACAGCAGCCAATACGCGATCGCGCGCTTCGGCGCGCGCCGCAACCTCCACCTCGCGCGCTTCGGCGATTTCGCCCTGCTGCGTCCCTGCCCGCCGGTGGACCTGCTGGTGTGCAGCGACGTGCTGCATTACCTGGAGGCGCGCGAAATCGACCGCGGCCTGCCGGGCCTGGCCGAACTGTGTGGCGGCGTTGCGTTCCTGGAAACCTTCGCCCGCGAGGACGAAGCCGAGGGCGACGAGCACGATTTCCGCAACCGGCCAGCGGCGTTCTACCGGCAGCGCTTCGAGAAATCCGGGTTCTCGCAATTGGGCTCACATCTATGGTTGTCGTCGCGATTGTGCGCGGGGGCCGTCGCCCTTGAGCTGCCGCCCGGACGCCGGACCAGGACCTGAGCTGGCCGCGGGGCAAGCCACCCGCTATCGTTTGCGGACCGACGCGGCCATGTCCGCTCCTCGTCCTGACTCTCGTTGGAGAGAGGGCCGACGCCACGGATGACGACGCCGGCTCCAATCCAGAGGGGACACACACCATGTACTTCAAGCGACAAATCATCGCGCGCGGGCCCCGCGTGCTTCGCGTACTGGCCTGCATCGGCCTGATGGCCCTGTCCAATGCGGCGTTCGCCCAAGCCTCGCGCACATGGGTCTCCGGCGTAGGCGACGACGCCAACCCCTGCAGCCGCACCGCCCCCTGCAAGACGTTTGCTGGCGCCATTTCCAAGACGGCCGCCAATGGCGAGATCGACGTACTCGACCCGGGTGGCTTCGGCACGGTCACGATCACCAAGTCCATCACCATCGATGGCAGCAACATGGGTGGCATCCTGGCGTCCCTGGTCAACGGCGTGGTGGTCAACGCCGGCGCGGGCGACGTCGTCCGGCTGCGCAACCTGAGCATCAACGGCTTCGGCAACGGCCTCGCTGGCGTGCGCTTCCTGGCCGGCAAGGCGCTGCACGTGGAGAACTCGCAGATCTACGGGTTCACCGGATTCGGAATCGACTTCCAGCCCGCCGCCGGCAGCCAACTGTTCCTCAGCGACGTGAAGATCAGCGGCAACAACGGTGCCAGCGGCGGCGGCGTCCAGGTCGCCCCTGGCGCTTCGGGTGCGGCCGTGGTGTCCATCGACAACACCCGACTGGAGAACAACACCGTCGGTTTGCAGGTGAAGAACCGCGGCATCGCTTCCATCCGCCATTCGGTGGTCTCGGGGAACTCCGGCATGGGCGTGTACGCCCTCAGCACTACCGACCTGGCCGAGATCACGGTGCAGGAGTGCCTGATCGCCAATAACGCGGCAGGCGCAGGCGCCGCGGGCGGGCTCTGGGCCAGCGGACCAATGGCGATCGTTCGCATTTCCGACAACGTGGTGACCAACAACGAATACGGCATGCACGCCGGGAGCGGTGGGCAGCTCATTTCGTTCGGCGACAACAAGGTTATCGACAACACAATCGACGGCACGCCCAACAGCACGGTGCTGGCGAAGTAGCTTGACCCCGCCGGCGGGGCACCCAGCCCCGCCGGCCACGCGCTCTGCCCCGATCCGCGACCCGTTTCACAATCCTCCGGCCTGCTTCCGCTATGCTGCGGCGCATCAACGCGCTTTACGCGGGTTCAGGGGCCTTCGCGAAATGCTGCTCTACCACTTCCATGAACTCGGTCGCGCCTGGCTGCAGCCGTTCAATTACTGGGCCGATGCCAACGCCAAGATGTTCGGTGCGCAGGGCAGCTGGATGTCGACCCTGCCCGGGGCCTCGCGCCTGTCCGCCGGCTACGAGCTGCTGTACCGGATCGGCAAGGATTACGAGAAGCCCGAGTTCGGCATCCATTCGATCGAGAAGGATGGCAACAGCTATCCGGTCGTCGAACGCGAGGTCCTGAAGAAGCCGTTCTGCCGCCTGCTGCGCTTCAAGCGCTTCGCCGACTGTCCCGGCCAGATCCAGGAATTCCAGGACGATCCCTCCGTACTGGTCATCGCACCGCTCTCCGGCCACCACGCCACGCTGCTGCGCGATACGGTCAAGACCCTGCTGCGCGACCACAAGGTCTACATCACCGACTGGATCGACGCGCGCATGGTGCCGCTCACCGACGGTGCGTTCCACCTGGACGACTACGTCGCCTACATCGAAGAGTTCATCCGCACGATCGGTGCCGACAACCTGCACGTGATCAGCGTCTGCCAGCCGACCGTGCCGACGCTTGCAGCGGTGTCGCTGATGGCGGCGCGCGGCGAAGCCACGCCGCGATCGCTGATGATGTTCGGCGGCCCGATCGACACGCGCGAAAACCCGACCAAGGTGAACGATCTCGCCACCCAGAAGCCGCTGTGGTGGTTCGAGTCCAACCTCGTCCACGCCGTGCCGCCGAACTATCCCGGCCACGACCGCCGCGTGTATCCCGGCTTCCTGCAGCATGGCGGCTTCATGGCGATGAATCCCGAGCGCCACTTCCAGTCGCACTGGGATTTCTACCAGGACCTGGTGAAGGGCGACATGGAGGACGCGGAATCACACCGCCGCTTCTACGACGAGTACAACGCCGTGCTCGACATGCCGGCCGAGTACTACCTGGAAACCGTGGACGTCGTCTTCCAGCGCCACCTGCTGCCCAAGGGCGAGTGGGTCGTGCGCGGCGAACGCGTCGATCCGTCCGCCATCAAGGACACCGCGATCATGACGATCGAGGGCGAGCTCGACGACATTTCCGGGCAGGGCCAGACGCGCGCGGCGCACGCGCTGTGCACCGGCATGGCGAAGAAGGACAAGCAGCACCTCACCATCGAAGGTGCGGGCCATTACGGCATCTTCAGCGGCCGTCGCTGGCGCACGCAGGTGTATCCGCAGGTGCGCGACTTCATCGCGAAGTACGCACGGCCGGTGACCGCAAAAACCGACCTGTAAAGAATTGGCTCGGCTGGAATGACAGAAGGCCCGGTGGATCGCTCCACCGGGCCTTTTCATTGCAGGCTCGCGACTCGACTCAGTCGTGCTGCGCGCTTTTCACCAGCATGTGCTTGGCCAGCTGGCCGTGCAGGTGGCCGACGAAACGCGCCAGGTGCAGGGTCGCGAACAGGATCACCACGCCGACCACGAAGCACAGCGGCAGCGTCCACAGCGCGTCGACGCCCTGCAGTCCGAACACCTGCACATCGTCGATCCAGCCACCTGCGTTGGCACCACCGAACAGTGCCGCCACCGGTGCCGCGATCAGGCCCAGCGCCAGCGCCAGCCCGGTCACCGTCGCGGTGAAGTAGACGATGCCCAGCGGCAGCATCAGCAGGAAATACAGTTGCGTCGCCCAGGTACGCGGATCGGTGAACAGTTCCTTGATCCGTTCCAGCAGCGGCTTGCCACGCGTGGAATAGAGCGGGCGGCGCGGCATGCGTTCGCCCAGCATCACCTCGACGATCCGGCCTTCGACCAGCGACAGCACGCGCACGGAACCGAAGTACAGGATCACGAACGGAATGCCGATGATCAGCACTGCCAGGCCCGACGACATCGACACGCCGGTGACGACCCAGGTGAAGTAGAAGATGCCCGTCGCCAGCGACAGCAGCATGTAGAACAGCGCTGCGTACGTGCGCGGCTCCGCGATCACGCCGAAGAAGCGGCTGTACCAGGGGCGATTGGGCGAGGCGGGACGCGTCGCCGGCGTACGCAGGGCGCTCTGCACCTTCACTTCGGTGTCGCGGTAAATCTCTGCGACTTCGTCGGGGGCGCCGTAGCTGCCGGCAACCGAGGCGATTACCTCGGCTTCGGACTTGTTCGGGTTCTCGGACATTTCCGAGCGCAGGTATTCCTCCGCGTCGTACAGCGCGTCCTGGACCAGGGCCAGGTCGGCACCGGCCAGGGAGCGGCGCAGCTGTTCCAGGTATTCGGGGATGGTGGTGGGCAGGACGGAGGCGTTCATTTGGGAATCCACGCTTGGGTTTGATCCCGCGGCAGCGCCGCGGACGTATGGATGTTGCAGTCGGCGATTTACAGCACCTGCGGACCAGTTTCGCCTTCCTGCACGACTACCCACAGGATCAGGTAGACGATCGCACCGGTGCCGTTGAAACACAGCGCGGCCAGGAACAGCGCGCGCCAGACCCACGACGCCCACGGCGTGCACCGGCCCAGTCCACCGCAGACGCCGCCGATCAGGCGGTCGCGACGCGAACGGCGCAGTTCATTGAGGTTCCAGTTCATGTCATTTCCCCTTTTGGTCAGTGCTTCGGTTCGAGTACGGCGTCGACGGAATCACGGGTGGCACGCCAGGCCGCGGACCAGTCGCGAAGGGCGTCGCGCCCCGGGTCGGTAATGCGGTAGTAGCGGCGGGGCGGACCGGAGACGGAGGGCTCGACGAAGCTCTCCAGCAGCCCGGCCCCTTCCAGGTTGCGCAGCACCGGATACAGGGCGCTCTGCTTGCCGCTGAGTACGCCCTCGCCCTCGCGCTCCAGCCGCTTGGCGATCTGGTAGCCGTACATGGGCTCGATGGCGCCGCCCAGAACAGCCAGCAGGGCCAGGGAGACGGTGCCGGCGCTGAGCTCCTTCTGGAACTTGCGCAGGTGGGTTTCGAGGTCGGTCATCGGGGCTTCCCGTGGGGATGGGAGGAACAACTAGCTTGAAGCGAACACTACTACTCACTTCGCTATAGCGGCTCTGCCATTAGTCATTCCCTGCCGTCAGTCATGCCTGGCTGGGCTGGACGGCCGGGCTCCGGGGTCGGCTACCGAGTGCGGGCGTCATCGTCCGAGCTTTCCGCTCGGCGGACCGAGCCGCGAGCTTCATCGCCCGAGCTAGCTTTGCAGCCCCCACTCTGACGCCGGCCTTGCACGATGCGGGAGGGACCCACCACCCGACTACCAGCACGATGGCCGCGTTCCGCAGCACCCACCGATGCACGTATCCTCGGCCTCCACTCTTGACGGAGCGGCACCATGGAAATGCCCAAGCCCGGCGCGGAACACCAGCGCCTGTTTTCCCGCTTCGAAGGCCGCTGGTTCGGCGACGAACAGCTCTCCGCTTCGCCATGGGGCCCCGGTGGCACCGCGATCGGTCGCACCGTGTGCCGCGTGGCCCTCGACGGGATGGGACTGGTCCAGGAATACGAGGAGGAGAAGGACGGCCAGATCTGTTTCCGTGGCCACGGCATCTTCCTGATCGAACCGGGCACCGGCGACGTGCTGTGGTGGTGGTTCGACTCGATGGGCTTCCCGCCCGATCCCGCGCGTGGCCGCTGGGAAGGCGACACGCTGCTGTTCGAGAAGAAAACCGATCGCGGCGAAGCCCGTTATCGCTATGAGTTTTCCGGCGACGGCTACCGCTTCACCATCGAGAACCGCTTCCCCGGCCAAAGCGAATTCACGCAATTCATGCACGGCGATTACCGCCGCGACTAAGGAGCCACCATGCGTCTTGACCGTATTGTCCTGTTGCCCGCCTTGCTGGGACTCGCATTCGCTTCGAATGCCGCCAAACACCATGCCGCGAAGAAGCCCGTGCAAAAGCCAGCGGCAGTGCAGAAGCAGGCTCCCAAGGTCGAAGCTGCAAGCCAGGCCACGATCAAACCCAAGTCGATGCAGGAAATCCTGGATGCGACGAAGCAGGCCGATTGGCGCTCACTCGACCCGGCCAACACGCTCTACCTGGAACTGGCTGGCGGTCGCGTGGTGATCGAACTCGCGCCGGACTTCGCGCCTGCCCACGTCGGCAATATCCGCACGCTGGCGAAGGAAGGCTATTGGAACGGCCTGAGCATCAATCGCTCGCAGGACAACTTCGTCGTGCAATGGGGCGATGCGGAGGAAGACGAGAAGAAGCGCAAGTCGCTGGGCACCGCACTGGCGAAACTACCCGCTGAGTTCTCCCGTTCCAGTGATGGCCTGCGCCTGGACACCTTGCCGGACAAGGATGGTTGGGCACCGCAAGTGGGTTTCGCCGCAGGCTTCCCCGCCGCGCGCGCACCCAAGGAAAAGCAGCTGTGGCTGGCGCATTGCTACGGCATGATCGGCGCCGGCCGCGATGTCGCCGCCGACTCCAGCAACGGCACCGAACTGTATGTGGTGACGGGCCAGTCGCCGCGCCAGCTCGATCGCAACATCACCGTCGTGGGCCGCGTCGTGCAGGGCATTGAACTGTTGTCGACACTGCCGCGCGGCACCGGCGCGCTGGGCTTCTACGAGAAATCCGAACAGCGCACGCCGATCAAGGCGATCCGCCTGGCTTCGGAGGTTCCGGAATCCGAACGCACGCCGCTGGAACTGTTGCGCACCGATACCGCCGCATTCACCGAGCTGGTGGAAGCGCGCCGCAATCGCAGGGACGAGTGGTACAAGCGTCCCGCCGGGCACATCGACCTGTGCAATGTGCCGTTGCCGGTGCGGGCGCCGAAGGCGAAGTAACGGCACTAAACGGCGTGACCATGTGCAGCGGGGCTTGCTCCGCTGCACTCACGTGTCGTCTGGGAAAGCAGGCCGCATAGGTTCTGCTCCAACGAAACAAGGGCGCGAGGGCTAGCCAGGCAAGTCTGGCTCTAGAAGGGCGTTGCTCGTGCAACATCAGTCATGCCGCGCGCGCCACTCCATTTCCAGGATCTGGGTCTTCTCCCGCAACTCGTAGGGAGCGCGAGGATGCGCCGCACCGATCCAGTTCGGTACATCGGGTTGCCCAAGCGCCCACTGCTTGGCGTGTGCGTCCAATCGGTTATGGGCTTCGCTCAGGAAGTCCGCGAGCTGGGGCGTTTCAATGCCGCGCACGATCGAAGTCGCCTCGCTGGGGGTGCAGTCCCACGAAGCGAATGCTTCCGCACGCTGGACCAGTGCTTCGGGTGTCATGCGAACCTCCCTGTGATCTTGCAAGTGGATCGACCCGTCCTGCCTATCGACGCGGCGTAGTTGCCGGCGGCGTTGTTGTTGCCGGTGGCGTCGTGGTCGCGGGTGGCGTCGTGGTCGCGGGTGGCGTCGTGGTCGCGGGTGGCGTCGTGGTTGCGGGTGGTGTCGTGGTCGCGGCTGGTGTCGTGGTCGCGGGTGGTGTCGTGGTTGCGGGTGGTGTCGTGGTTGCGGGTGGTGTCGTGGTCGCCGGTGGTGTCGTGGTCGCGGCTGGTGTCGTCGTCGCCGGTGGTGTCGTCGTCGCCGGTGGCGTCGTCGTTGCAGGCGGAGTCGGCGTGGCGGTGCTTGGTCGCGGCGTCGGCAACGGCGTGGTCGACAGCGCCGGCGCACGACCGGCATCGACCGTCGTGTTGACGCCGGTGCGGCGCTCACGCTCGGACCCCAGTTGCGCCTGCAGGCGCGCGGTGCGTTCCGCTGCCGGATCGGGGGTCGCAGTAGGATTGATCGATGTATTGCGGATGCGATCGGCCTGCGCCTGCGCGGCCATCTGGTTCAGTGGCAGGTAGTCGCTGCGGAAGTTGAGTTCAACCGAGGAATTCAGTTCCAGGTCGGTGTTGATCTCCTCGGTGTTCTGCGAGCGCTGCGTGGACACATAGCCGATGGTGTTCTCGACCTCCGCGCTGACGCCCCAGGGTCCGGCGCCGAAACTGCCCGCGGCGCGCACGCGGTTCTGCATGCTGAACTGGCTGCCGCGGTCCTCGCTGGCGGCGCTGCGCGTGTCGATGTGGAAACGCATCGCTGCATTGATCTTGCCGCTGTCGATGACGATGCGTTGCATGCCCAACATCACCATCGTCGCCAGCATCTGCTGGCGCTGGCGTGCGAGGTAGCGACGCGCGATCGGCACCAGCTGCTCGGGGTTGCTGGCATCCAGCGACTCTCCCGGCTCCATGCCCAGCGTGGCGCGGATCTCCTCCGGACCGGGCATCGAAGCGCCGCCCTTCAGGCGCAGGCGGATGTTCGCGACTTCCTCGGGATCGGGTGGACCGTCATCCGGATCGGGGGCGTCGTATTCGATCGATTCGGGAAAATGATCGGCCACCCATTGCCGTACCTGCGCCAGGCCGAACTGGGTGCGCTCGAAGCCTTCGGCCGACGACGACACCGCATTGAGCAGCTGCACGTACTGCTGCATCTGCTGCGCGCTGGAATCGAGCATGGCGCGGAACACGCCGTTGACCAGGTCGGTGACGAAGCGCGGGAACGACACCGCATTGAGCACGTTCTGGGTGATGCCGGCCACGCGGCTCGCGGATTCGCCAAAACCGGGTTGCTCCTGCGCGCGCGCCAATGGCGCGGCCGGCGTTGCATCGCCTCGACGCTCGATCTCGCCCTGCGCCTGCCCTTCCTCGGCGATGAGCTCGGCGGCGAGGGTCGACACCTTGACCATCGATTGCGCGAGCGACATCCGCTGCGGTTCCGATAGCGTCTGGTAGTTCGGCGCGCGCTCCAGCACATCACGCACTGCGGTGCGGATCCACGGCGGTGGGACGTTGGCGGAGGGCGGCTGCGCGACTGCATTCATGCGCGTCGCCTCATGCCGCAATCGGCAGGGCCGGGATGGCCGTAGGTGGCGTGGTCGATACGGGCGTCCGCGCGGGAAGCGGAGCCGAGGAGAGCCAGCGTTGCGCGGCCTCGAGCACGGCGATGTCGCTTGCGTTGCCGGTATCCAGCTTCGGCACCTGCTCGCTGTAATGCTCCGCCAACCACAACAACACGGCCTGGCCGCTGCGACCGCGGTCCACGTACTGCTGTAGTTGTCCGCTGCTCGCCGCCGGTGCGCCATCGGCGTTGCGCCGGGCGATGCCCACCAGCGACCACAGCGAATTGACGCCAAATGCCACCTGCAACAGTCGGTCGCGCAGGAAACCGAGCGCGGTATTGATGTTGGCGACGATGTCGCGCGCGGCGATCGCCGCCATCGGGTCCATGCGCTGGGCCAGGAATTCACCCATCGCCTGGGCACGCGCGGCCAAGGTCACGCCTTCGCGCAGATCACTGCCGTCGGCCTGCGCGACCAGCGCCCCGCACAAACCGGACATCAGCACATCGAAATGCGGCGCCTCAATCACGCGCATGAAGATCGCCTGGCGTTCGCCTGCTTCGAGCCGGTCGCGGCGAGCGCGCCAGAAGGCATGCAACAACTGCGCGGTAGGCCCCAGCGGTTGCGTGATCGTGCCGCTGACGAAGAGGCCGGCGACGAGCTCCGCCGTCGGTAGCAGTCCCGCGTTCTCCAGCTGGCTGGCGAAGTACAGCGGCGCTGCCGCCTGCAACGACGCGCGATCCAATGCATTGGGCGCGCCCGGTGGCAGGTCGATGGTTTCATCGCCCAGGTCCAGCGCGCGCGCGACCTGCGCATCGTGCGTGGCCAGTGCGGACAACGCCGTCGCGACCGCGTGCAGCAGATCGGCGTGATGCTGCTTCGGATAGAAGCTGGTGTCCGGCGGTGGCGGGGCGAGACGCATGGTGGCGCCCCGTCAGTTTTGCGTAGTCGTGCCGCCGGCCGGGGCGGCGGCGGCATTCCCACTGCGCTGGTTGGCCGGAACATTCGGATTGAATGGCGTGGCATTGCCCTGGATGCTGGCGATCATGCCAGGCGAGGCAAGCTTCTCCATCGGGAAGTAATCCGACTTGAAGTTCACCCGCACCTCACCGGTGAGCTTGGCCTTCATCTCCTGCTTGGACTCGGAGGTTTCGTCGACCGACGAACCCACCGTGGTCATGTGCGACTGCACGTTCTCGTTGACGCTGGCGGCACCGCCCCAGCCCCAATTGCCGCCCACCGCGGTGGTGTTGCGGTTGAGGCTGCTCTCGCGGTCATACAGTGAAGCCGCAGCGACGCGCTGCGCCTGGTCGGACGCACGGAAGTCGAAGACGACCTTGGCGTTGATCGCGCCGTCGGTGACCACGATGCGGTTGATGCCAAGGATCACCATCGAGGACAGCAATTGCTGCCGGCTGCGCGCCATCTGCATGCGTGCCGCGGTGACCAGGCGTGTTTCCTGCTCGGGATCGGACAGGTCAGTGATCGGCTGGGCCAATCCCAGTTCCTGGCTCGTCCGCGCTGCCACTTCCTGCGCCTTTTCCTCGTTGGCCGCACCAACCAGTGGACTGCCGTCTTCGTTATTGCCAATCTTCAGGTCGCCGGGAAAGCGATCCACCAGCCAGTCGCGCGCGTTGTTCATGCTGATGTTGTCGGCCGCGAACTGGTCGACCGTCTGCGCCACCGATTTGAGCAGGTCGCCGTAGGCTTTCATCTGCTGGATCGAGGCGTTGACGATGGCCTGGAATACGTTCTGGATCAGCCCGCCGACGAACTGCGGAAAATCCACCGAGCCGACGAACTTCTTGAAGTTGTCCGCGCCCTGCTTGACCGAACCGGCATCGAAATCACTGCCCGCGAACGTACCCACCTTTTCGGACGCCTTGCGCTTGGCCTGGTCCACTTCGCCCGACAGCGCGCGACTGAGATCTTCCGACGCGGACTGTTCCTTCGCCAACACGCCCTGCCCCGGGGTCAGTTCCTGCTTCGCCAGCCCATCGGGATTGGCGGTGTAGGCGGCGACGCGGACCATGTTGCGCGCCAGCTGCTGCTGCTCGGCAACCGGCATGCTGCGGAAACCTTCGGACGACAACAGCATTTCCTTCACCAGTGGCCGCACCACGGCGAGGGTGTCGTCGTCGAGCCAGGCCGGCGTCGTGTTGGCGGATGCGCCGGTTGCAACTGTGCGGGGAATGATCGCGCTCATGGCGGCTGCCCTGTGATCGCCCGCGGCCTAGGGATTGGCCGCGGGCGCGGTGGGCGTCGCGGCCGGCGTGGTGGCGGCTGGCGCTGCTGCCGGCGTCGCCGCTGGTGCCGCTGCGGCAGCGGGCGCTGGCGGCCGGTTCGTCGCCAGTGTCTTGACCATGCCCGGCTGCGCGTTCATCTGGATCGCGGCGATCGACTCGGGGTTGGCCAGCTTGTCCAGCGGCATGTAGTCGCTCTTGAAGTTGACCTCGACCTGCCCGGCCAGGCTCGCTCGCGCTTGCAGCGACGCATCGTTCTGCAACTGCGAGGTGCTCATCATCTTGATGATTGGCTGCTCGCTGTATTTGTAGTCACCCTTGGAGTAGTAGCTGCCGTCCTGGCGCTCCTCGGCGCCATCCTTGCTTCGGCTGTAGCTGCCGCCTTCACTGCTGCCCTCGTAGGTGCCTTCGTAGCCACGGTTCTTCTGCACGTTGCCGTACGCGTCCTTCTCGTAGTCGAACTTGGTCGCGCTGTTGCGGTACTTGAGGTTGTCGCGCGCCTGGAAGTCGTACATGACCTTGGCCGAGATCTTGCCGTCGGTGACCACGATGCGGTTGATGCCCAGCATCACGATCGTTGCCAGCAGTTGCTGGCGGCCTGTAGCGATCTGCGTGCGCGCCGCCGGCACCAGCAGGGCCTCGACCAGTTCGTCGTCCAGCCGGGTGATGGGCTTGTCCAGCGGCAGTGACTGGTTGATGCGATTGATCGCCGCTTTCTCATCGATGTCCGGGCGCAGTGCCACGCGCGGTTGCGGCGGCGCCTGGCCACCGCCGCCCTCGTCGCCGAAGCCTCCAAAATCGCCCCAATCGCCACCACCGCCCATCTGCAACTGGAAGACGTCGGGGAACTGCTCGACGAGATGGTCGCGACCCTGGTTCTGCGTCGTGTTGTCGTCGCGGAACTGGTTGAGGCTCTTGGATACGTCGGCAACGAGCTTGGCGTACGCCTCCATCTGCTCGATGGACGAGGTCACGATCGAATGGAACACGCCATCGATCAGGCCGCTGACGAAATTGGGGAAATTCACCGCCTGCATCAACGCGCCGGCCTGCTGTACACCGGTCTTCAGCGCGGTGCCGAACTCGGGCTGGTCTTCGGTCGGCAGCGGCGCACTATCATCGGCCAGCGATTTCACCGCGGGCGCCAGCTGGTTGCGATTGAGCCGGATGCCGTCCGGCGCGGCCAGATAGGTCGCGATGTCGACCATGCCCTTTGCGAGCGCCTGTGCCTTGTCGGGCGGCAAGTGGTCGAATTCAGGATTGCTCTTCAGCAACTCTTTTACCCTGATGCGGGCAGTATCCAGGAGCTCCCTGCTCGCAGTGGGAGCGGCCGCGGGAGCGGCAGCGGCACGGGCCGGGGCGTTTCTGGGGAAGATGGAAGACATGATGGCGCTCCGGTTTCTGTTCCGATTCCGTGTAGGTCCTGGCGTGCTCCACGCCTTTGCTGCGACCGTCGCCTGACCAGGCAACTTCTTCGCGACGCGGCGAGGGGTCCTGGCACTACCCGGCACCTCTACCCCGTGCTGGTGATTCGTGCGCCGACGACGACGCCGTCATTGCAGATTCCTGCCCTCCTCGATTGCCTCGCGCATTTCGAATTCGATCGGCCGCACGTACAGGCTGATGCGGGCCGCGGAGTTCGGCGCGACGCGGATGCTGAGTACGGAGAAATGGCCCTGCTCGCCCGCATCGTCCATGCCGAAGGCATCGAGCCAGCGCGACAGCGCAGCAAGTTGGCGCGGACGTTCGGCCAAGCCAAGCTTGAGCAGGTCGAGGAAGCGCGCCGGCAAGTCGGGAATCGCCGCCAGCAGGATTTCCAGTTTCAGCTCGACGCCATCGTTGGTCTCGCGCACACCCACCAGCACGCCACCCGGCGGCAGCTCGAAGCGGCCACCCAGCGCCACGCCGACGATGCGCATCAGGCTCGGCAACTGATGGCCGATGCCAAGGCGATTCATCAGCGGCCCGAGCGACGCCACCTGCATCGCACCGCGGTGCAGGAAGGTCACGCGCTGGCTGCCGTTGTCGCGCTTGCAGCCGATCGAGGTGAAGATCGGCATCAAGCTCGGCATCTCCGTCATCACCTGTCGCGTGAGCTGCGCCAGATTGGGTGACAGCGCATCGATCTGGGTGGGCAGCAGTTCGTAGTAGATCTTCGCTGCGTACAGTCCGTCTTCGTCGAAGGCGCTGCCGAACCAGGCGCCGTAGTTCATCCAGCTCAGGCCGCCGAAGCCGCGCCACTCCTCGCTGCGCGAATCGAACCAGCGCAGCGCGTCGCGGCCGAAGATCGGCGAGATGAGCCGGCGCATTTCGCGCGTGGCTTCGTCGCGCCGCGCAACCGGGGGCGCGTTGGGGCCCAGCGGCTCGATGGTGAAACGCAGCGCATTCGGCTCGGACTCGGAGAACGAAGGCTCATACGGCACCGCACCCGGAGTCAGCGCGTTCTGCGCGTAACCGGTGTCATTGTCGGATCCATAGAACGTGCGTTCGATCAGGCCGTCGACATAGGGCAACGGGTCACGCGTACCCAGTGCATGCGACGCCTGGGTCAACGAGCGTCGCACCAGGTCCGACATCTTTCTGTTCTGGTCGATGATAGGCATATCCGTTCTCCTGCGCCTTGCTCACATGGCCGGCAGGCTGATGCCTGCCTGGTCCATGACATCGCGCGCCATCTGCTGCATGTCAGGCCGGCTGGCGATGACGGGCGACTCGTTGGGCTGCGCGTACTGCTCGACGCTGGTGTCCTGGACACCACCGACCGCCAGCCACTGCTCGCAGGCCTGCACCAGGTCCCAATCGTTGGGGCTGATGGTGGGCTGGTCGCTACCACGCTGCTGCGGATCGGCCAGCACCGCCATCGAGATCACTTCGCCGAAGCGGCCGGTCAGGCGCTCGTGGTTGTTGGCCAGCCAGCGGATGACCACGGCACCGGCGCGCGCCTGGGTGCGATAGCGATGCGTGTTCCGCGTCCCGCCCAGGTAATTGGCGTTGACCAGGTCGATCACCCCCCACATGTCGCGCGCGCCGAAGGCACCGCGAATTTCCGGGTCGCTGAGCTTGTCGCGGTATTCCAGGATCATCGACTGCAACTCGGTCGCGGCGAAGTACGCGATGCCGTAACCGTGCAGCGAGAGGTTGGCGCCCAGGTCGCGACCGGCCTTGCGCACCTGCTCCTGCGATACCGCCACCGGGATGTTGGTGCGCAGCAGGCGATCCACGCTGAGCTGGCGTGCGAATGACGACACCGCCGACACGAAGCGCAGCCACAGCTCGTTGAAGTCGCGGTTGGGCTCGTTGCCGCTGGGATTGCCGCCGGGCGCGCCGAACAGGCGCATGTACAGGTCGCGGCGCTCGCCTTCGGTGATTCGGTCGGCCGATTTCTTGTAGTAGTTGTAGAGATAGTCGCCGGCGCTGCCGCGTCCCAGCGGGAGCAGGCCCGCGCGGAACAGTTCGACGATGCGCTCGACCACCTGCGGCAGCCGCATCTCTTCCAGCATGTAGGCGAAGTAGATGGCTTGCGCGGCATGCAGGTTCTCGCGCTGGATCTCCACGTCGGTGGCTTCGTCCAGGTCGGGCAGCATGATCTCCATCGCCGACGCCGGCGCGCCGGCGACCACGCCGGTCTGCATCTCGTAGGCGTTCTGGATGCTGCTGTCCAACCACGGATCGTTCGCACTGACCTTGTCGGCGACCAGGCGGCGCACCACCGCGGCGACATTACGGCCACTGAGCGCGGCGACGATCGTGTCGCGACTTGGCTGGAATCCCTCGGCGCGATCAGAACTGCCACCGCGGCGATCATCGGGATTTTCATCCGGATTGATGCAACCGATGATGTCGGCGTCGATCAGGCCCTTGTCGATCTGGGTGCCCAGCTTCACCGGATAGCGTTGGCGCAGCTTTTCGTACGCCTGGTCGAACAGCTCGCGGTTCTCGCGATACTCGCCCTGCGCCTGGCTGACCTTCTGCACGAAGCCCTTGCGCTTGGCATCGGTGTAGCCGTCGATCTGCAGCAGGCCGCACATCGCGGCGATCTCGCGCTCGTTGCCCGATAGCCTGCCGTCCAGGGCGTTCTGGAATTCGCGCTGGCTGCCGAGCAGGCCGTACTTGTGGATGAAATCATCCTCGGCCGCCAGGTCTTCCCATTTGCTGAAGCCCTGATGGGTCGCGGCCACCTGCCGGTAGAACGGATCGGTGACGACGTCACTGGCCAGGTCGCGTTCGATCTGTTCCAGCTCCTTGATCTGCTCAGGCTGCAGCCCCGGATAGAGCGTGTCGCCGTCGCCGTTCTGCGCCGGCTTGCCGACGCTGAGCAGGTACTGGCGGCGATTGCGCAGCTCGTTTCGACGCTTGAGCTCGCGCTCGCCCAGATCAACCAGGAGAATTCTGTACTTGGTGTTCATGGTGGCATCTCGCTTTTGCGTGGCAGATGTATTGGAGGGCGCGGCACTCGCACCCGTGCGATGGGCGTCGTTGGGCTTGGCTGCCGCGGCGCTCGCCTTCTTGGGACGTGTTGAGCTTTTCTTGGTGGTCGCCATCGGAGTCTCCTCGGCAGCAGTTGCTGTGGATCAAGCCGCGGCTAGCGCGGGTGTTGCATCGGGGGTGTCGTTCTCTTCTTCGCTGATCTGGCGATCGATGCGCGCGTCCAATGCGCGCAGAGCAGCAATCGCATCGACCACACCTCGGCCGCAGCCATCGAAACCGGCGCTGGCGAACGGTCGCGAGCTTTCAATCAGGACCTCGCGTGCGTCGTCGCTGGTGATCGGCCAGGCGCGGCGCGATGCACGCGCGGCCAGCAGGCCACACACCGCGGCGACGAACGGAGAAGCGAAACTGGTACCCGTGGCGTACTGGTAGCCATCCAGCCCACAGGTGTGGATGTCGCGGCCCGGTGCGCACAGGGCGACGTGCTCGCCGCGGGTGGTAAACGCCGTGGGTCGCAGGTTCCGGTCCACCGCGCCCACTGCGATCACTCCGGCATGCGCGGCCGGGTAGTACTTCTCGGTCAGGCCGGAATTGCCGCTGGCGGCGACCAGGATCACCCCGCGCGCCAATGCGTAACGGATGATTTCCTCGTGCGGGCGCGGTGCGTCGGCGAGCAAAGCGGATTCGGGCGTGCCGAAGCTCATGTTGATGACCTTCACGCCCAGGTCGATCAGCCGCTTCATGCCGGAATCGATGTTGTCGAGCGCGCCCACGCCAATGCGCTTGTCGCCTGGCCCCAGCGCTGCACCGAGCACGCGTACGGGCGTGAGGCCACAGGTACCGGCGACGCCCGGCGGGATATCGCGGCCGCGTGCCACCAGGATGCCGGCGCAGCCACTGCCATGACCGACTTCATCCTGGGGGCGCTCGCCGCGATGACGGTAGTCGCCGACCAGGGTGAGTCCACCGACAGTCGCCGGATCCAGGTCGACGCTGTCGAATCCCGCGCGCACGCGCTGGCGCAGCTCGGCGTGCTCGATGGCAACGCCAGTGTCGGCCAGGCCAATGACGATGGCGGGATCGCCCGGTTCGTACTCGAGCGCCTGCGGCACGTGCATCGCCTCGCCCGCCCACGGCGTAGTGTTTTTGGCATCGATCCCGCTTGGATCGGCGAATGGCGCGCGACACAGATGGTCGGCGCTGACGCGCTCGACAATCGGCAGCTCAGCCAGCGCCTGCAGCAGCGCAGGCATGCCTTCCGGGTCACGTACTTCGATGCGCAGGACGCGAGCGACGCCACTGAGTTGTTCCACGTCATCGAAGCGCAGCGCGCCCTTCACCGCGCGCTCGGCGCGGCGCGTGCGCGCACTGTGCAGGCGTGCCGCACGGAAGGCATCGCCGTGGTGGCGTAGCAACCGGTCGATTACGCCGCGATCGACATACTCGGCCATCGGCGTGCCGTAGCCATGCACCGCGCGCAGCCCCGGCAGGTGCTCGGGTACTTCGCCGAGCTTCAGCGTGACCAGCAACCGGTTGGCGATGTACGGCCTCATGGCGTGCTCCCCGCCTGCGGGTGCCAGGTTCCGAGCTGGCCCTCGCGCAGGTGTACGCGTGCGACCTCGCCATCGCCGAAATCCACTTCCGCCTCGCACCCCATCTGCACGGCCAGCGGTTGCAGCACGATCTGTCCATCCTGGGCCGCCACCACCGGCACGCTCTGTCCCGCGGCGAACACTCGCGGCAGCCGGTTGGCGCGCAAGCCCGGCGCCTGCATGTGTACGCGCGAACCCTCGCTTTCGTTGTGGTCGACGCGGGTGACGCGCGGCGCGGCGGCGTTCATCAGTGCCTGCTGCAGGCGGTTCACCGGCATCCGCGACAACCGCGCGATGACGTCGGTACCGGCGCTGGCCTTGAGTTCGTTGAGTTGGGTGATCGTGCGCACGCCGATGCGCTCGAGGCGGCGCTGGTCGTCGTCGGAGATCTTGTCGCCCAGTGCTTCCTTGATGCTGAATTTCGGATCCTCGGCTTTGAAATCGATCGCGTTCTCCTCGACCATCGACTTGGTGATCGTGGTCAGGCTCAGCTTGATCGTGCTGGCCTCGCTCTCGCCGGGGCCAGCCGGGCGCAGGAATACGTCGTCATCGACCATCTGCACGAAGGCACGCAAATCCAGCGACACGTCCTTCACCGCAAAGGTCAGCGGCATCTTGCCCACGCGCGCCTTGATTGCCATCGACGCCTGCGCCTTGTCGAGCTGTTCGGTCAGTGCCTGGATGAAAAGATCCAGGGGCACGCCGGCTTCCTGCAGCAGCGGAGGCATCTGCGCGCTCATGGCTGGTCGGCCTCCGCCCCGGAGTTCCAGGCCAGGCGCAATTTCGATGGCGATGCGACCCACTCGTTGGCTTCGCGCGAGCGCGGCACGTCGGCCAGCAGCACGCAACCGCCGTCTCGCAATACCGGACGCAGTTCCAGCGGCAGGGTCATCTCGACATTGGTGAGCTGCACGTTGCCGTGGATTTCCAGCGCGCCCAGGCCGTCGCGGAGTTCACCCAGCAATTGCGAGAGTTCACGCAGCATCACGCGCCTCCTTCAGCCGGTGTGGCTGCAGGTGTCGCAGGCGCAGGTGCGGCCGCTGTGGGAGCAGCGGCGGCGGGACGCATGCCGGGTGAATGGCGCTGCACCAAGGCGAGCTTCGCCGGCTCGACCATGCGATCCAGCGGCAGGGTTTCGCTGACGAAGTTCAACTTCACCTCGCCGAACAGGTCGGCGCGCACGCTGGATTCGTTCTGCGCGTTGACGGCTAGCGTCGACACCATCGTCGAGGTCTGCGCGCCGTAGGTCTGGCTGCCGCGTTCACCCCAGTTGGCGATCGCCTGCGGGTCGCTGCTGGTGGCGTATTGCACGCCGGCGGCATCGCGCGCGGCAGCACGGAACATCACCTTGGCACTGATGCTGCCGTCGCGGACCGCGACGCGATTCAGGCCCAGTAGCACCATCGTCGCCAACAGCTGGTGGCGTTCGCCACCGATCTTGTTGCGCACCTGGGGCAGCACGCGCTGCTCCAGCAACTCAGTGGTCAACGATTCGCCTTCTATTCCGTAATCGGCCAGCCACGCCGGCGCAAGGTCATCGGCCTTGGGCGCCAGTTGCGGTGTGGTGACTTCGCCGCCGTCGGGCAACTGCAACGCGACTTCGCCTGGATAACGGCTGGCGATCCAGTCACGCGCCTGGTTGGGCGTGACGTTTTCCTCGGTGAACTGGTCGACGGTCTTGGCCACCGCGGCGACGAGGGAGGAATAGCTCTCCATCTGCCGGATCGAGGCATCCACGATCGCATCGAAGGTACCGTGCACGAGACTGGCAACAAAGCCGGGGAAGTCGATCTCATTGACCATCGCTCCGGTACGCGCGGCGATGGTTTCGGTGGCCTGCGGCTTGGCCGTTTTCACTGGCTCCGTGCTGACGGCGGGCGTCGTACTCCCGTCCGCCTGCGCGCGCGCCAGTGCCTGCGCAGGAAAAATTGCATTGGAGGTAGGCTGGGTCATCGCCGGAGGTCCGCTGACCTATCTATGGGTCCAGGCAAACTGGGCATTGGAAGTGCCATTGCCGAAGAGACGGACTCGCCATTCCGCGGCATGCTCATCCCCCCGGTGGTCCGTGAACCGATAGAAGAAGACGATGTGGACGCTCGCGTATCCGCCGGGAGTCAACCCTGGTTGCGGCTGGATCTGCGCGGTGACGTCGAGTTGCGTGTCCTCCGCGGCCTTACGCTCGCCGGGTTCGATGCTTATCAGCCCCACCGATGCGCCGTCCGAGGCCCAGCGGATCATGAATTCCTGGAACGTCTGGTATTGCGCCGGGTAGTCGCCCGCATTGAAGTCCGGCGTCACGAAACCACCGTCGCTGGTGTGCGTCTCCATCTGCTGGTAGTTCGCGCTGTTGGGAAGCAAGCTCAGGCCCGGCCCGAAGGGCATCGGCAGGTCCGGCGGATCGAACATCAGCGGCCGGTTGGCAAGCGACAAAGCGCGCGGTGCCGATGTCGCGACATTCACGGCCGCGCCACCCGGGTGATACCAGCCACTGAACTCCGACCACCTGGCAGTAATCCGCCCACGTTCCGCCGGCGTCATCACTCTCTCGACGATCTTCTCAAGCACTTTCTCGGCGACCACGGCGACCAGCGCGTTCTGCGCACGGCTCACCACACCTGTGCCGGCCAGTCCCAGGCTCTGTGCATTCGCTGCGCTGACCGGAAGGTGCAACACACGCCAGTTGCCATAGTTGGATTCGGCCATGTTGCCGAAGTCGCTGGCGAATTGATTGAACGAGAGCCAGTCCTCGTAGCCCGAATTGCGCGGGTTGAAAGTGACGGCATCGTTGTCGAAAGCAACGCGCGTATCCCACGGGTTGAGGATCTTCACTTTCACCGAGTTGGGATCGGCGAGTTCGCCGCTAATACCCGCCAGCACCACTGCGTGCGGCGCACCGACGATCACCACCCACAGCGGACCGTACGTCGCCAGCCAGTCCGCCCACTGCTGCGGCGAGTGATACAGACTGGTATTGTCAGGCTGGCGAATCATCTCGAAGCCGTAGCGATCCCGCACCGCTTTCAGCAGATCCCAACCGTACGAGGTAGCCAGCGATGCGCCGACATCGTTCGCGAGTGTTTCCGGCGTGAGTGACATGTTGCGGCGGAACGAATACAGCATCGCCATCGATGCCGCCCAGCAGGAGTTCTTGTCCAGTTGCGGGATCAGGTGCACCGGATAGTCGCTTCCCCCTGCCAGCGCGCTGGCCCCCTGGAACGACTGTGCACGCGATGACAGTCCCAGGGCGATGCCGAGAAACTCATCCCGCGCCTTCAGGTGCCCGACGTAGCCCAGGCTGCCGCGCGTCAACGCGACCAGGTCGCCTGGCGTTCCGTCGCCGGCAGGCGCTGCGACCAGCGCAATGCCCGCCGCTTCGAATGCGGCGAACACCAGCTCCGAGCAGAAGAACGAACCCGCGCTGGTGCTGTCGGTGCCGGTGAGCGAGCGGATCGCATCGATCAGTCGCGACTGCAACGGGAACAGGATGCGATGACCGATGCGGACCACGCCACCGTAGTTGTATGGCTGGCCGACCTGCGCACGGGCGAAATTGACCAGCACCGCGGCCCGGGCTGCATCCAGGCGTGGATCGCGATAGGCGACCGCGAGGATGGCGTCGCCGATCGCCGTGGCGAGCGGCACTTCGCGCACACCATCGCCCACCGCCTCGACGATGTTGCCGCCGCCGACATAGATCATCGCGTGGCTGACCGCGGAAAGCGTGCCGGCGCGGATCGCGTAGGACACCGCCGCCCTTGCGGTGGAGACGATGATGTCGCCGGGCGAAAGCGCTTCCAACCCGATCGACTGGCCACCGATGCCCGGATCGAGCGGGATTTCCAGCGCACGCGGGCTGTAGTAGCCCTGCGCGGTGGTCGTCGCTGCATCGGGTGCGTAGCAAGTGCGTGAGTTCACCAGACCCATGTAGTAGGTCCAATTCCAAACCGCGTTCGGGCAGCCGGTGTGCGTGGTCTTCGTGTCAGCCTCGGAGTGGCCGAGGACGTGGGTGCGGTCCACCGGGATGCCGTAGGTGTCGCACAACCAGGTGACCAGCGCAGCCGACGCGCACATCTGCGCCGGCGTCGGATTCAAGCCACGCGCGTTGGCGACGTGCTCGATGCCGATGCTGTTGCCGTTGGCCGAACGCGCATGCCAGGCGACGTCGTTGTGCCTGACCATCTGCACCACTTCGCCGTTCTGGCCGATCACGTAGTGCGCGCTGACCTTGGCGGCGGGATTCTGGAACCAGCCCACGGTGCCGTTGATGTTGGCGCCACCGTCGGTGATGTGGATGACGACACGTTCGATCGTGCGGGGGCTGGTGCTGGTGCGGTAGTTGCCGCTATCGGCAGGCACGAAGCGGCTCGCCTGCGGATACTCGGGACTTGGTGCACTCAGCGCACGGCCCACTGCGGCGAGGCTTTGCGAAGTGGCGACATCGTCCGGGATCGGGCCTTCGATACCCCGCGAAGCATCGTCATCGACGGCTGCATCGAGACCGCGCGCGCCGCCATAGCCCAGCGACAGCGATGCGGTGCGACCTTCAATCCAGTCGATCTTGGCGGTGGTCAGGCGGCAGCCGCGGTTGAGGTCATCGGTGGCACCACCGGTGTGCACGCCGACGATATAAGCCTTGTTGGCGCCGCCCTTGTTGCTGATGTAGTAGACCGGCGAGCCGCTGGCGCGCTTGAGTGTGAGGATCGGGTAATCGAAGGTGCTGTCGCCCGGGCCGAGTGCGGCGATGTAACCGGCATGCAGATGCTGCTTGAAGCCATCGATCGCGGCGGTGAGTTCGGGTACGCGCGGCGAACGCGAAGAATAGCCGCACACCACCACGCCTTCCGGACGCGACTGGTTGAGTTCCTCCAGCACGTCGAACCACTGCCCGCCGGGGGCGGAGTTCGGCACGTTGTCGATCACCGCCAGGTCGTAAGCAGGATTGGTGCCGCCGTAGCTGGTGGGAATCCGCCATTGGCTGCGCGGCACGTTGAAGCGACCGAAGGGTTCGGTGCCGGCGCCCTGCCCGTTCTTGCCGGGAATCACGTCGACGCTGGTGTAGTTGGCATCGAACAGGTTGTGGCCGCAGGTGAGGATGCGGTTGGGGCCGATGTAGAAACCGGTGCCACGGCTGGCGACAGCGCCAGACGCGTTCTTCATCTCCAGCAGGCAGATTGCCGAGTGCGGGAAGATCGTCGTGTTGGGCACGCCGGCAAACCATTCCTCGCGTGCAAGGCTGAAGGCATCGGCCTGGCAGACCAATGCGCTGGCGGGATCGGCGGGGTCGTAGTACGGGGTGATGATGTCGAGCGCGTGGGCCACGCTGCCCAGCGCGCGCACGCCCTGGCTGGTCGCGGGTGCGGCGCTCAGCTGCGACGCCGCGATCTGCACGCAAGCCATGTAATGGTCCCAATCCCAGTACGAGCTCGGGCAGTCGTGGTTGTCGCGCGGCGACGCTTCCATGTGGCCGACGATGTGGTCGCGGTCGGCAGGCAGGCCGTACTGCTGGCACAACCAGGCGACCAGGCGCGCGGAGGCTTCGTATTGCGCTTCGGTCGGCGGCAGGTCGCGCGGATTGCCGCGCGAGGGCTTGTTGGCGTTGTGCTCGATGCCGATGCTTCTCGAGTTGACCTGGCTGGCGTGCCACGCCGTGTCGGCATTGCGCACCATCTGCACCACTTCGCCGTCGCGACCGACGATGTAGTGCGCGCTGCTCTGAATCCGCTTGCCCGTGCGTTCGTTGATGCGGTTGCCGTTCTGGAACCAGGCGATCGTGCCGCCGATCTTCGGGCCACCGGCGGTGATGTGGATCACGATGCGGTCCACTGCCGTGTTGTTCTTTCGGCCGACACGGAAATTGTTGGCGTGCGCGGCGGCGAAGCGGCTTGCACCGGGATAGTCGGGCTGCGGCGCGTCGAGTCCACGGACCGCGTATCCCTGCGCCGCCACCAGCGCTTCGGCATTCTCAGGCTCGGTGCCGGTAATTCCGTAGATTTCCGGGTCATCGTTGTCGTCGACGCCGACGGCTTCTTCCAGCGCGCGCACACCCAGCGAGAACGTGAGCGCCTGCCCCCACGACGCGGCGGTCTGGCGGATCCAGGTCAGTTTTTCCTGGGTGATGCGGCAACCCAGGTTGGTGCGGTTGTCGTTGGCGGCGACATGCACGCCGACCAGGTGCGCGACCGGTTGCGCGCCGCCCTCGATCCAGTACACCGGCGAACCGCTAGTGCCGGCGAGGGTCTGCAGGTCGTAGGTGAAGGTGCCGTCGGTCGGCAGCTCGCGGATGTAGCCGCCGTGCGCGTGCTGGCGGTTCTCGTCGATGTTCTTGTTGACGTATTCCTCGATCGTGGACGTAGCATGCCACCAGGCGGCGTAACCGCTGACCACGACGCCTTCCGGCCGGCTCTGCGTCAGCTCCTCGACCAGGCCGAAATAGTTGGGCGCGGACGCGGCATTGGCAGCCGGGACGCAGATCAACGCCATGTCGTTGTCTTCGCCATTGGCGCCGTAGGAACCGTGCTTGCGGAACTGGGTGACACGGAAGCGACCGAAGGGCTCGTTCGCGCGGCCGGTGCCGGCGCCATTCTTGCCCGGCACGATGATCAGCTCGCTTTCGCCGTCGACCACGTGCGCCGCGGTCAACAGCAGGCGTGGCCCAATGAAGAATGCGGTGCCCAGATGCGCGCCTTCGGCGCTGCCATCGGGCTTGCGCACCTGGCAGATCGCCGAGAACGGCGGCTGCGTGGTGTCGGTGACGCCGAGGAACCACATCGCGCCGCGGGCGAAGTGCCCGATCTGTGTGGTCAGGTTGTCCCACCAACTGCTGGGAGAATTGTAGGGTTCGACCAACAGCGGCTTCGCGTACGCCTGCGCGGAGGACTGATTGCGCAGCTGCCGGTCGTTGTAGGACGGGCTGTAGGACTGGGATGTCGTCAGGTGCGGCTCGCCACCACCATTGGTCGGCGTCGGGCTGGCGATGGGCGCGGCGGCGGAAGGTGCTAGCGCTGGCGCCACCGTTGCTGCAGGCGGCGTGGACGTGCTGGACTGCTTCCACAACTCGTCGGAGTAGCCATCGTTGTAGGGCGCGGGCTGGTTCGGTGTTGCGGCCGCCGGCGCGTTCGCCCGGTTGCCTGCGCCATTGCCCGCAACGGGGGAAGCCGCGCTGGCGACCGCATCGCCGCCCCATTGCAACCCGTTGCCGCTGGAGCCGCTGCCATAACCATTGCCGTTATCCAGGCGCACGGTGCGGCGCAGGCCGCGTTCGGTCAGGCCGGACAGGTTCACGTACATGCGACCACGGTCGGGGATCCGCACTTCGATCGGCCGGCTACGGTTGCCTTCCTGGTAGGTCGCCAAACCGAAATACAGCTTCGACTGTCCCGCAAATCGAGCGACCACGTTCGGCGGCACCAGGTAGACGGAGTCCCCATCGCGCTGGCGGCTCGCGCCGAGCAGGCTGCTGCTGAAGAAGTTGTTGCTGGTGCGCTTGGTGCGGTTTTCCGCCTTGAGCAGCTCCGGATCGGTGGCCAGTCCGATCTCGAATAGCGGTGTATCGGTGCGGACGGTGAAGCCCAGCACGCTGAAGCGGTCATCGATCGATTCGCGGTTGGCTCGGATGAATGACATGACAGGCTCCTAGCGGCGCTTGCGTGCGGCAGAGATGGTGGTGGGCGATTCGACTCGCACGGTGACGGGCGCATCTGCCGTGGCTTGCGCCGGCGCGTCGTCGATCACCGCGGAGATGCGTTCCCAGAAGCGCTGCTGCGCGTCGATGCCGATGCTGCGCAAGTGCGGCTTCATGAATTCCTGGACGGCTTCCAGGTGGCGGAAGAACACGCGCTGCCCGGATGCCACATGCTCGACCGAGCCGCGCCACTCGTTGGTGGCGCAGTCGTCGTCACCGCGCTCGCACCAGACGCGAACGATGAATACAGCGGTGCGGTCCTCGAGCAGAGCCATCGTGGCCACGTCCTTCGCTCAGACTTGGGCCGAGCCTGCTCCCGCGACATCACCGCGGGATCACCGCCAGATCACGCGACGATCACGGCAATCGCGGGGCGTGTGATGTTGCGGTGATACTCAAGGCATCGCGCAGTGCCGAGCTTGACCGGCACGCTTCTTGCTCGTGTATTTTCCCTCGCGCCCGAACCTGCCCGTCTGCCCGTCTGCTCGTTCGCTTTGGCAGGCCAGCCATAGCGGGATTTCGTCCAACAACGAAAGATCGGATCACGAACGGCAGCAGCCGCACCCCGTCTCCAGAATGGGATGGATTGCAAATGCGAAGGAGCCGAGCAAGCTAAGCTGTACGAGCGCAGCAGCCGTGGGAGTGCGGCTCTTACTGCGTCATGAACTGCAGGCTCAGCTGCAATTGCGAATCCGCCGTCGCCAGGTTGCGACGCGCGGCCTGGATCAGGCATTGCGCCTGATCGTCGCCAAGGGCCAACGACGCCTGCACCGGCAGCATCGGCAGAGACAGCTCCGTTGCGTCTGCGATCGTGGGCACGGATGCTTCCATCGAAGCGCCTATCGCGTTGTCGGCGATGCGCTGGTACACCGCCAGCGTTTCGCGCATCGGCTGGATCGCCAATTCGCGCCGCAGCAGCTCGCGGCAATGTTCGAACTGGCGCAGCGCCTGCGCGCGTTGCCCGTTGAGCACGAACAGCTGCATCAACTCCCGGTGCACGTCCTCGCGCAGCGCATCGCTGTCAAGGACGGCCTGCGCGTGGCGGATGCCCTCGGCGTAATCGCGGCGGATCATCGCCAATTGCATCAGCCGACCCAGCGCATTGAGGTAGTTGCGCCGGTGTTTTTCGCGCTCGCGCAATGCCCAATCGTCGCTGACATCCAGCAGGATGTCGGACTTGTACAGGCCGACGCCTTCACGCAGTCCCGCGATGTCGGCATCGCTCAATCGCTCTGGGGCCTTGCTCAAGCCCGGCGCGACGAGGCGTTCGAATTCGTCCACGTCCAGCCATACACCCGCTGGCCCATTCAGGCCGATCGCACCGCGGCGGTCGGAGACGATCAGGTCACCGTGCTTGAGCGGCGGCTGCTCAACCAGCCGGCGCAGGCGCCACAACGCGGTGTTGAATGAACCGCATGTCGGTGCCGATCCGCGTTCAGGCCACAGGTTCTCCTGCAGCTCGGCGCGGCTGAAGTAACGCCCCTGGCCGAGTGCAAGATAGGCCAACAGGTTGGCGCAACGACCCGTGATCCCCTGTGAACCATCGGGAACACCGTCAGCGGCGATCGCCATCGAGCCGAACAGCCAGATCCTGAACATCCTTATCCCCGGGGTGCCGCGGGCAGGCACCGATCGCATGCTTTGTTGCTGGACCTTGCTCTCGCATTACGCGATGAGATTCGGCCATCCATGACCTTCGATCCGGATCCGAGCGCGCACAGGCCTGTGTCGCACAGATCGCGCGCGATGGGAACCGCCGGAGCATCGTGGCCTGTGCAAGCCTCACTGGCCGTTGACAACAAGCGGGCGGAAATCAGCAGTGATCAGTGCCCGCGAAAGCGATAGGCGACATATTTGTGTAAGCGTACCTATCCGTTAAGCTGCGGCTAGCATCAGGCGGCGCGACATGGAGTTGTTCCTGGCACTGATATCGCGGAGGCGATGATGACCGCACTGTCCGGAAGGATCCGAAAAGCCAGGAGCCTGGCGAAATTGTCCCAGGCCGAGCTCGCCCGGCGCGTGGGCGTCAAGCGCAGCGCGGTGACGCAGTGGGAACATCCCGCGGGAACGACTCCCAGCGTCGACCATCTGGTGCACATCGCACTTGAAACCAGCGCGCGGTTCGAATGGCTGGCAACCGGCCGCGGACCCAGCCAGCTCGACGAATGCGAAGCCAATTCGGCAGTGATCATCGAGGACTACGCCCGCGACGAACACGAGAGCCAGGCCCTGGGCCAGTTGCGCCAGCTATCGCCAAGCAAGCGGCGATTGGCGCTGGAAATCCTGCGGCTGCTGACGCACTAGCCGGATTCCGCCGTCCACGGGAAGTTCGGGACGCGTTGACCCCGAGTTTCCCCGTTAGCCCATCCCCATCCAGCGAATCTACCCTCGCCGGTCAACCAGCGTCCACCCACGCCCGTCACACTGCCTTCCGGCAGGGGCGGCGATCTTCGCCGTTGCCGCCGGCATGACCCACGGCCCGCGCCCGGCTGGCCACATCGGCGATATCCTCCGGCCGCCGCGGCCCTGCCGCCTTCCCGAGACACCGAGACCGACATGCGCCTGCGCCCCATTCCATCAGCCATCGCCTTGGCCCTGCTGATCGCCACCTCCGCCTGCCAGAAGCAGGAAACCGCAGCCCCCACCGACACTGCAGCCACCACCGCGCCGGCCTCCACCGAACAGGCCGACGCGAAGTTCGCAGACGTCTCCAAGCGCTGGCTCGATGGCTGGCTGGAGCAGCAGCCGGTGTCGGCCACGCAGACCGGCAAGCACGATTTCGATGATCGTATCGACGATCTCAGCGCCGCCGGCCGGCAGAAGTTCGTCGACTTCAGCAAGAAGATGCTGGCCGAAGTCGAAGCGCTCGACGCCAGCAAGCTCTCGCGCGAGAACCAGGTCGACCTGGCCATCCTGCGCAACCAGATCCGCGGCGACATCTGGCAGATGGAAACGCTGCAGAGCTGGGCGTGGGATCCGCAGGTCTACAACGGCATCGCCGGCGGCGCGCTGTACACGCTGATGGCGCGAGATTTCGCACCGATGCCGCAGCGCCTGAAGTCCGCAACCGCGCGCATGGAGAAGATCCCGGCGCTGTTCGCGCAGATGCGCGAGAACCTCGACCCGACGCGCGTGCCGAAGATCCACGCCGAAACCGTCTCGAAGCAGAACGCCGGCGTCACCAGCATCATCGACGACATGATCCTGCCGCACGCGAACGAGCTCAGCGGCGATGACCGCAAGCGCCTGGACGCCGCGGCAGCAGCACTGAAGAAAGCCGTGGCCGACAACCAGACCTGGCTCGACAAGACCCTGGTCCCGAACGCCAAGGGCGATTTCCGCATCGGTCAGAAGCTGTACGACGAGAAGCTCGCCTTCGCGCTCAATTCGCCGCTGAGCCGCCAGGAAATCCGCACCCGCGCCGAAGCCGCGATCAAGCAGACGCGTGCGGAGATGTACGACATCGCACGCAAGGTACTGGCCGACAAGCCGAACGCGCCGAAGGAAATGCCTGACGCGCCGAACGACGAGCAGCAGCAGAAGACCATCGAAGCCGCCCTGGAACTGGCCTACGCCGATCGCCCCGCACGCGACAAGGTCGTCGAGCTTGCCAAGGCCGCAACCGCCGAAGCAACCAGGTTCACCCGCGAGAAGAACCTGGTCAGCGTGCCGGAAACGCCGGTGCAGATCATCCTGATGCCGGAATTCCAGCGCGGCGTCGCCGTCGCCTACTGCGACTCGCCCGGCCCGCTCGACAAGGGCCTGGACACCTTCTATGCCGTGTCGCCGATTCCGGACGACTGGGACAAGAAGCAGGTCGACTCCTTCCTGCGCGAGTACAACACCCGCTCCATCCACGAGCTGAGCATCCACGAAGCGATGCCGGGCCATTACCTGCAGATCGCGCATGCCAACAAGCATCCGTCGACGCTGCGTGCAGTGCTGGGCTCGGGCTCCTTCATCGAAGGCTGGGCGATGTACGGCGAGAAGGTCATGGCTGACGCCGGCTACATGAACAACGATCCGCTGATGCAGCTGATCCAGCGCAAGTGGGCGCTGCGTGCGTTCGCCAATGCGATCCTCGACCAGGCCATCCACGTCGACGGCATGAGCGAAGCCGATGCGATGAAGCTGATGACCGTGACCACGTTCCAGCAGGAGCGTGAAGCCGCCGGCAAGTGGCGTCGCGCGGAGCTGACTTCGGCACAGCTGCCGACCTACTTCGTCGGTTACAGCGAGCACATGGACCTGCGCAACGAAGTGCAGAAGCGCGAAGGCGCCGCGTTCGACATCAAGGCCTACCACGACAAGCTGCTGTCCTATGGCTCGCCGCCGGTGCGTTTCGCGCGTGAGCTGATGCTGGACGAACCGATCCAGTGATTGCATCACTCCAGTGATGGCATCCGGCCCGCGCGCGAAGACGTGCGCGGGCCGACCGCACCACCCTGCGCTACCACCCTGTGTTTTGCGGTTCGCAAGCGGCGACTTTGCCGCTTGCGGGCATCCGATTCCCCCATGCGGGTGAACGTTGGATTCCGTGCGTTGCAGGGCGCACTATCGCCGCGGCCCTCACTCCATCCCGGTCGCGATGAAGATCACGCTTTCCCTGCCTTCCCGCAGCGTGCTGCTCGCCTGCGCATTCCTTTCCGCCTGCGCGCATTCGCCATCGTTGGTCGCACCAGCGTCCGCAACCGGCACCATCGCGGCCGACACGATCATCGACGATGCCACCGTCGTCGACGTACGCAATGGCCGCCTGCAGGAACACCGCCATATCGTCGTGCAGGGTTCGCGCATCCTGGCGATCACCGACGCCGCGGGCGCGCAGCGTTACTCCGCTCCTCGCCATGTCGCCGCAAACGGAACATTCGCCATTCCCGGCCTGTGGGACATGCACGTGCATTTCGGCGGCGGCCCGGCATTGATCGACGAGAACCGCGAGCTGCTGCCGCTCTACATCGCCCACGGCGTCACCACCGTGCGCGACTGCGCCGGCGACCTGAGTGAACAGGTGCTGCAATGGCGCGACCAGGTGAACAAGGGCGAGTTGCTCGGCCCGACGATCTACACCTCCGGCCCGAAGATCGAGGGCAAGGGCTCGATCTGGCCCGGCGATCTGGAAGTCGGCAACGAGGCCGAACTGCGCGCTGCCCTCGACCAGCTGCAGGCGATGCACGTCGACTTCGTCAAGATCACCGACAGCGCGCTGTCGCCGGAGCTGTTCCTGGCGGCGTTGAAGGAAGCCAGGCAGCGTGGACTGAAGACGTCGGCGCACGTACCGATGTCGCTGATGCTGGATGACGTGAGCGCCGCCGGGCTTGGCTCCATCGAGCACATGGGCTACGCGTTGAAAGCCGGAACGCCGCGCGAACGCGAGATCGCAGCGGCATCCGCCGCAGGCAAGCTGCCCTATCGCGATGCGCTGGTGCAGGCCGCCGACACCTTCGATCCCGCCATCGCCCTGCCCGCCTACCGCAAGCTCGCCGAACGCGGCACTGCGATCACCCCCACGCTGTACGGCAGCCGCGTCACCACCTACCTGGACCAGGACGACCACAAGCACGACGACTACCTGCACTACATCGGTCCCGGCCTGAAGGCGACCTACGCCTGGCGGGTGGAGCGCGCTGCCAAGGACGATGCCGCCGCGATTGCCAGTCGCCACCGCGTCTACGAGAAGAGTGCATCGCTGCTGCCGCTGCTGCACGAGGCTGGCGTCACCATCCTGGCCGGTACCGACGCCGGCTTCCTGAATTCCTTCGACTACCCCGGCATCGGCCTGCACGACGAGCTGCGCGAATTCGTCCGCTACGGGCTGACGCCTGCGCAGGCGCTGCACTCAGCCACGATCGACAACGCCGGCTTCCTGGGCCATGGCGACCAGTCTGGCGAACTAGCTACAGGCAAGGTCGCGGACATCGTGCTGCTGGCGCGCAACCCGCTGACCGACATCGACGCCACGCGTGCCATCATGGCGGTCATGCACAAGGGCGATTATCTTGATCGCGCCGCACTGGACGCGCTGCTGGCGCAGGCCCGCCAACGCGTGGCGGAGCGCGAAGCCAAGCAGGCCCCCTGACGAATGGACCCCTGATGCCCGCGAGCAAGCTGCCACCCGACCTTTTCAGCGGTTCGACGCCCGCCGTCGACGGCATCCGTGTCGGCATCGGCGGCTGGACGTTCGCGCCGTGGCGCAACAACTTCTACCCCAGCGGGCTGGTGCAGCGGCGCGAGCTGGAATTCGCCAGCCGCAAGTTGAGCGCCATCGAGATCAACGGCACCTACTATGGCGCGCAGAAGCCGACGACCTACGCCAAGTGGGCGGCGGAAACGCCGGAAGGCTTCGTGTTCTCGCTCAAGGCGCCGATGCGGATCATGCAGTCGCGCACTTTGGCGAAGACGGGCACGCAGGTCGAGGATTTCCTTGGCGGCGTCGCTTCGCTGGGCGACCGGCTCGGGCCGGTGGTGTGGCAATTCGACGCCGGCACGAAGCTGCAACGCGACGACTTCATCGCCTTCCTCGATTTTCTCCCCGATTCGCTCGACGGTCGTCGCCTGCGCCACGTGCTGGACGTTCGCGATTCGGAATTCGTCGACAACCGGTTCATCGCCCTGATGCGCGAGCGCAAGCTCGGCACCGTGTTCACCGATTCGCGCGACTACCCGTCCTTCGCCGACATCACCTCCGATTTCGTCTACGCGCGACTGATGCGCTCACGCAGCGAAATGGACACCGGCTACACGGCCGAGGAACTGGATCGCTGGACGCATCGCGCGCGCCTGTGGTCGCAGGGCAACGCACCGGACGACCTGCCGCACGTCACCGCCAACGGCAAGCCGCCTGCAGAGCAGCGCGATGTCTTCGTCTTCTTCATCAGCGCTGCCAAGGAGCGGAATCCAGCCGCGGCGATGGCGCTGATCGAGCGTTTACAGCAGACCGCGTAACCTCCGGGCGGGATTTCGTTGCGAGGAGGCCGCCATGACCACGCCCACCGCCGAACCCCGCGAGATCGCCACGCATTTCCTGCAGCTGGCTGCCGCTGGCCACGCGCACGAGGCCTTCGCGCTGTACGCCGGCCCGCATTTCCGCCATCACAACCCGTGGTTCCCCGGCGACGCGCAGTCCCTGATGGTTGCGATGGACGAGAACGCCGCGCGCAATCCCGACAAGGTGCTGGACATCCAGCGCACGCTGGAAGACGGCGATCTGGTCGCCGTGCATTCGCATGTCCGGCAGGCGCCTGACGATCGCGGCGCGGCCGTAGTACACCTTTTCCGCTTTGAAGGCGGAAAGGTCGTTGAGCTGTGGGATCTGGGCCAGCCGGTGCCGGAAGCCTCGCCGAACGAGCACGGGATGTTCTGAAACGGGCAGGTATGTCCTGCCGGGACGTGTCCTGCCGAAATCAGCCCGCCGAGATGACCATGTGATGGACGACTTCCGCTTCGAACTCGAGCAGGAAGTCTTCGTCCTCCGGGTAGTACTTGGCCTTGAGCAGGTCGTCGCCGGCGAAGGCCCGGATCGCGTCCTCGCTTTCCCAGTAGCTCAAGGTGACGAAGTGCGCGACATCGCCGTCGTCACGACGCAGCACCTGTGCGCCGAGGTTGCCGGGTATGTCGCGGTAGTCGGGCATCGCCCGTGCGTCCAGGAAGGCGGCGTAGGCATCGGCCTTCGCCATCGGGGTCCTGCCGTGCCACATGCGCGCGATCATGCCCTTCATCATGCCGCTCCCTTCTGCGTCACTCCCGCAATGCCGGATGCGCGAGGCATCCGGCCTGGGATCGAACGGTCACGATGCGCCTGCGATGGCTACTTCGCAATACGCTGGCTCATCGCCACGCTGCCCAGGATGAGCGCGGCGGAAATGGCCATCGTCATCGTCGGCTGTTCGCCGATGAAGGCCCATGCCCACGCGACGGCGAACACCGGCACGAGGTAGGTCACGGTCGACGCGCGACTGGCACCGATCCGCGCGATCAGGCGGTAGTACATGACGAAGGCGATGCCCGTGCACAGCACGCCCAGCCCGCCAACGGCCAGCCAGGACTTCAGCGGGATCGCGGTGGTCGGCCATTGCGACAGCGCGAACGGCAGCGTCAGCAGGCTGGAAATGCCCAGCGTCGCGGCCGCGACGGCCGCCGGCGGCAGGCCGGTCAGGTGGCGACGCACCAGATTGATGCCGATCCCGTACAGGAACGCCGCAGTGGCGCCGGCGACCACCGACCAGCCGATGCTGGCGCCGTCGGTCTTGCCGCTGGCCAGCACGACCACACCGCCAAAGCCGGTGATCAGCGCGACGGCGCGCTTCATGCCGATCTTCTCGCCGAAGAACAGGAAACCCACCAGCGCGGTGAACAGCACCGTCATCGCGTTGCAGATCGCCCCGACACCCGCCGGCGAGCGCTGCGCGGCCCAAGCGAAGAGCATGAAGGGGATGGCGGAATTGATCGCGCCGATGATCGCCAACTTGCCCCACAGCCGCGGCTGCGCGAACTGTCGCCGCGCCGCCCACAGGAACGGCAGCAGCACCAGCGACCCCAGCGCCAGTCGCACTTCCACCAGCGGGATCGCGCCGAAGTCCTTGGCCGCGACGCGCATGAACAGGAACGAGGCGCCCCAGATCGCGCCGAGCACGGTGATTTCCAGGGGTGTGATCCAGGCGGCTTCGCTCGAAGGCGCGATCGGCTGGTGGGTGGCGACGGTGTTCATCGTGATTCCAATTGGGGGAGTGCGCGTTGGGGGAGTGCGTGGAAACAGGAGTGCGTTGCTCGTTGAAGCAGGCAAAGCCTGAAGAGGCCAAGCTCTGAAGAAGATGGATCTCAGCCCTGGCTGTAGTTGAACCGGCTGGCGCGGTTGGAGGCCTCGCGCGCCGCGATCAGGGCCGCGGGATCCAGATTGAACCCGAACAGGCGCACGCCGCTATCCGTTTTCGGACGATGGCTGCTGCCGGGCAGGAAGCGTACGTAGGTACCGGCACCGTAGCGGGTGCGGCCTTCGATCACCTCGCCACTCACCACCAGGTAGTGTTCGCCGGTGTCGTGGTCGTCCACATACGGCCATACCGCGCCGGGCGCCATGTCCACGACCCAGACCCGGACGCTGCCGTCGCTGGACAGGTCGCGACGCAGGCAGCCCACGCCGACCTGGACCGGTGGAATGTCGTCCACCTGCGCGGCCAGCAGGGATGGTGTGATCGCTTCGAGTCTGCCCATGGCGCTACTCCCGGAAGGTTGGGGCGACAATCTGGTTGTCGGCTCCCGACCATTCTGGGCACACGCGCAGCCCGCACAAGCGCATACTTTCGGAGGGAGACACAAGCCAGATTTGTGGCTTGATAGATCCGATCCGCAACCTTCGCACTGGACATTGCCACAGGTGCCCCGATGGCCCTTCGCGCCGACCTGCTACCCGCCCTCGCCGCCTTCGAATCCGCCGCCCGGCACCAGAATTTCGCCCACGCCGCGGAAGAACTGCACCTCACCGCCAGCGCGGTGAGCCACCACGTGCGCAAGCTGGAAGCGCGGCTGGGCGTCACCCTATTCCAGCGCCACGCGCGCGGCGTCGCACTGACGGCCGAAGGTCGACAGCTGGCCGACGCGGCTGGCAGCGCGATGGCTGATATCGAAGGCGTGGTCCGCAGCCTGCGCATTGCCCGCGACGACCTCGAACGCGTGCACGTCACTACCCTGCACTCGCTCACCTACACCTGGCTGCAGCCGCGCCTGCCGCTGTTTGCCGCCGCGCATCCGCACATCCGCCTGACCATCGATACCGAAATCGCGCTGACCCGCTTCGAAGACGGCGGCCCAGACCTGGGGATCCGCCACGGCGCGGGCCACTGGCCGGGACTCACCGCCTACCACCTGATGGACGACGCCTTGTTCGCGGTGGCCTCACCGAAACTGCCCGGCGTGGATGCCCTGCGTACACCCGCGGACATCGCACGATTGCCGCTGATCACCGACCTGGCCCGCCAAGGCTGGCACGACTGGTTTCGCGCGGCCGACGTACACGGCGTGGAAGTGCAGGAGCATTACCGCTTCAGCGATACGACGGCCGCGTTGAACGCCGCGGTGCATGGATTGGGCGCGGCGCTGGCCCGCGAGAAAATCGTCGCGCCATACCTGGCTTCAGGCGCGCTGGTGCGCCTGCCTGGTCCGGCGATCAAGACACGCTGGGGCTATTTCGTGGTCCATCCCTCGCACAAGCGACTCAAACCGGCGGCGCAGGCGTTCGTCGACTGGCTGCTGTCGTTGCCGCAGCAGTGACCGGACTGCACCAGGAGGGCCTGAATAATTGCCGTCATCCCCGCGAAGCGCTTTACAACAGCCGAAGGCTGGTCAAGCGGGAATGACGAAGCTGAGTAGTGCAGACCGTCCCTAGCCTGGCCACCTGCAGCAGACGCTCAGATTTTCCTGGCAGGGCCCTTGAGGCTCTTCGGCCGGTCGGCCGCCTTGGCCCCTTTCGTGCGCTTGGGCTTGAGCGGCTTGCGTAGCGCGGCATCGATCGCCCGCCGTGCCCAGGGTCGCATCGCCTGTGGCGAGTCCATCGCTTCTTCCGGCACCGACCAGTAACCCATCTGCAACGGCTTGCCGTCCTTCGTGCCATAGACGAAGGGCGCGCAACCGGCGTCGCTGAAATCGGCCCGTGTCTCATCATCCACCTTCAGGTACAGCGCCTCGTCGATGATCACGCCGATGATCATTCCGTCGAAGTACACCCCGTAGCCACCGAACATCGCCCGCGCCGAGATCGGACCCAGCGGCTCGAACAGGTCGCGCAGGTGTTCGATCAGCGCCTGGCTCATGACGTCGCCATCGCTTTGCGCGAATGCCCCAACCAGCGATCCAGTCCGATCACGACCGCGCCGACGCCCAGGAACAGCACGAAAATACCCGCGCAGTTGCGCAGAGCCACGGCAATCCCGAGCTGATCGACATCGACGAAGGGATACGGATATTCGTGCACCCAGTATCCCCGCACGAAAACCCACACCACGTAGACCAGCGGCATCAGCAGCCAGCGCGGCAGATCGCTCCAGAGCAATGCGCCATGCGGCACGCAGGCCAGCCACCACAGCAGGTATGTCACAGGGACCGCGTAGTGGAGGCTGCTATCGGCCACCCACTGCGCACCCTGCGGATCCCACGTATGGCGCAGGATCGCAATGTAGATACCCATCACGATCGCGATGTACATCGCCACGGCGCCACGTGTGGATGCACGCACCAACAGACGCTCGTCGCCTTGCGTCGACGCAGGCCGCAGCGCCGCGGTGGCGGCGACCAGCAGGACCGCTGTGTTGCACACGATGGTGAAGTAGCTCAGGTACCGCACGGTGGCCAACAGCGGGCCGATGGTCTGCAGTGTCGAACGCACCAGCAGTACGTACTGCAGGACCAGCGCGAATGCCGCCAGCAAAGCAACGGCAGCGGCGCACCAGCGCATCGTCGAACGGGAGGGTGTCGTCATCGGGTCGGGGTCCTCAGGGCATCTGTTTGAGCGCGGCACGCAGGCCGGGCAGGACGCGTTCACGCAGGGCTTCGTCGCCCTGCTCCTGCACCAGCACATAAAGCGCGGTGAGGAAGGCGTCGACGTCGTGGCGCCGCGCCAGCCCTGCTTCGCTGGCGAAGGCCGCATTCCAGTCCGGCAGCGGTGCCGGTGATGCCGCCGTAGCGAACCAGCCTTGCCACTGGTCGGCATTCCACGGCCCGCGCTTGGCCATGTAGAAGACCGGCCGCGCCAGGCGCGCCGGTTCGCCGTGGATGTAGGCGTGCGCATTGCCTGCCCCGACCTGGGCGGCCACGGCATCGCGCAGGCGTTCCAGTTGCGCGTCGCTGACAGCCGGATTGGCTGCCGGCTGCAGCAGCAGGTCGGCGCCGTGCGCCACGCCGTGACGCCAGCCCTCACCGTCGACGAAACCGCGATAGTCACGAACACTTTTCACATAATCCGCCGCAGCGACGACCAGCGCAGCGCGCGCATCCGTCGTGAGCCACGGATTGATCCGGTCCGTGCGTGCCAGCTCCGACAACACCAGCGCGGCGAACGGCCGACGGAATCCCTGCGCATCCTCCTGCGCCAGCATCGGCAGCAACCGGTCGTACAGCGTCTGCAATGTCGCAGTGGGCAGCTGTTCGCCGCGCATCCAGGTCGACAATGCCTCGTAGGCGATGCCGTCGCGCAGGTCCGGATCGGGATCGCCCAGGCAATCCAGCAATCCGATCGCCAGGCGGTCGCGCGTCGCGTCCTCCCGGACCTGGAACTGCTTTACCTTCAACGTCTGCAACGAGTCGACACTCGATCCCGACGGCGGACAGGCAGCGACAGCGTCGGCAGCCGCCAGCCACCCCAGGCACACCAATCCGAAACAGGCCACGGCATTGCGCATCGGTCCCACTCCCGCTTGTTGGAGCATTGTTGCACCTCGACAGCGCACGACGCGCGCCCACCGCGGCGTGCGTAGCCAGCTCGACCGGGGAACCTTCCCCGCAAACACGCCAGCCGTCTGCAGAACGTCTCCAATGAGTCCCAAGGACACAACGCAGCAAGTTCTACAACGCGATCCCAAGGGATAATGCCCGCATGCCGATGACCGAATCCCGCAAGGCCTTCCTGCAGATCCACTTCTGCGTACTCCTATGGGGCTTCACCGCGATCCTGGGCAAGCTGATATCGCTGCCCGCGCTGCCGCTGGTGTGGTGGCGCATGCTGCTGGTAGTCGCGGCGCTGGCCGTGATCCCGAGGGTGTGGCGCGGACTGCGTGCGATGTCGCCCCGGGTGATGCTGGCCTACGCGGGCATCGGTGCGTTGGTGGCATTGCACTGGCTCACCTTCTACGGCGCGATCAAGTTGTCCAACGCATCGGTGGGCGCAACGTGCATGGCCTTCAGTACCGTCTTCGTCGCGCTGCTGGAACCCTGGGTCACAGGCACGCGCCTGTCCAAGCGCGAGGTCGCACTCGGCCTGCTGGTGCTGCCCGGCGTGGTCCTGGTGGTCGGCGGCGTGCCGCACGGGATGCGCCTGGGCATCGCCGTGGGCGCGCTGTCGGCGCTGCTGGTGGCGATCTTCGGATCGCTCAACAAGCGCATGGTCGAACACGGCGACCCGCTCACCGTAACCGCGCTGGAACTGGGCGCGGGCGCGCTGGTGCTGACGCTGCTGGCACCAGTGATGCCGTTGCTGTTCCCAGCGTTTGCCGGCGACCTGCTGGTGCTCCCGGGCACGCGCGACGCGGTCCTGCTGCTGGCACTGTCGCTGGCCTGCACGCTGCTGCCGTTCACGCTGTCGCTGGTGGCGCTGCGGCACATGAGCGCCTTCGCACAGCAGCTGGCCGTCAACCTGGAACCGGTGTACGCCATCGTGCTCGCCATCGCCCTGCTGGGCGAGCAGCGCGAACTCACGCCGCAGTTCTACCTGGGCGTGTTCGTCATCCTGGCCGCCGTGTTCATCCATCCGTTCCTGGGCACGCCGCACCGCCTGCAGCCGGACGTGCTGGGCACCGCCGAAGGCAAGGGCGCGGCGGAATAGCCGCTGGAATTGCGTTAACAGACCCGGGTGTTCGGCTATTCTCGTAGCCATCCTCGCCCCGGCCCCGACTGCGCATGTACCTCGAGCATTACGGCCTCAAGGAGCCGCCATTCTCGATCACTCCCGATCCGCGCTTCGTGTTCCTCAGCGAGCGCCATCGGGATGCGCTCGCGCACCTGCTGTTCGGCATCGGCCAGGGCGGCGGCGGCGGTTTCGTGCAGCTGACCGGCGAAGTCGGCACCGGCAAGACCACGCTCAGCCGCCTGCTGCTGGAACAGATCCCGCAGCTTGAAAACAGCGTACCCACGCGCGTCGCGCTGGTGCTGAACCCGCGGCTGTCGCCGGTGGAACTGCTGGAGACGATCTGTGAAGAGCTGCACCTGGACATCGAAGCCCGGCGCGGCAGCGTCAAGGCACTCACCGACGCGCTGAACGCCTACCTGCTGGAAGCCTATGCGCAGGGCTTGCGCGTGGTGCTGATCATCGACGAGGCGCAGAACCTGTCGGTGGAGGCGCTGGAGCAGGTGCGCCTGCTCACCAACCTGGAAACCGACACGCAGAAGCTGCTGCAGATCATCCTCCTGGGCCAGCCGGAGCTGCGCGACATGCTGGCGCGCGCCGACCTGCGCCAGCTCGCGCAACGCATCACCGCACGCTTCCACCTGACGCCACTGGATGCCGCCGAAACGACGACTTACCTGCGCCATCGCTTCCGTGTCGCCGGTGGCCTGCACCTGCCTTTCGACAACAAGGCCATCGCCCGCATCCATCATCATTCCGGCGGCGTGCCGCGCCTGATCAACGTGATCGCCGAGCGCGCGCTGCTGGGCGGGTACGCGCACGACGACACGCGCATCGATGCGCGCACGGTCGATCGCGCTGCGCGCGAGACGCTGCCACCCCAGGCGACGCAATGGCCGGCGCGTCGCTGGCTTCCGCTGGCAGCGGGCGTCGCGGCGGTCGTCCTCGTGGGGCTGTATTCGTGGCGTTCGTCCGGCTCGTCCGCGGATGATGCAGCCACTGCAGCTGGCGCGGTTGCCGAAGCACGCGCCAACCCGCAGCTGCCATCGGCGCCCGCTTCGCCATCGCCCGCTTTGCCAGCACTTGACCCGGTGGCACTTCCGGCCGCGCTGGCTTCTGCCGATCCCAGCGCCGCCTGGCGGCATCTGTTGCAGCAATGGTCAATGACCGGCGATGCGGCGTTGGCGTCGGCCTGCCCATTCGCGATCGCGAACAACGCCTACTGCCTGCGTGGTCGTGCGCGACTGGATCGACTGGTGGCGCAGGATCGTCCGGTGCTGCTGATGCTCCGCGACGGTGCGCGCGAGGTGCCCGCGGTCCTGCTCGGCGCCGACGCGCTGCGCGTGCGACTGCGGGTCGCGGACGCTCCGTTCGACATCGATCGCATCCAGCTGGCGCGCATCTGGAACGGCGACTACGCGGCGGTGTGGCGTGGCCCCGCCCACTTGACGCTGCCATTGGCCGACAACGCACCGCAGGCAACATGGGTACGTGAACGTCTCTCACCGCGCTATCTCGCCGCGGCCGACGTCGCGCCTGGCACGATGCAGGACGCGATACGCCGCTTCCAGACAGATCGCGGACTGGCCAGCGATGGCGTGATTGGTCCCGAAACGCTGATGGCGCTCGCGGCACAGGACAAGGATGGTCCGCGCCTGCTCCGGGAGTTGCAGTAACCATGTCACTGATCCTGGAAGCCCTGCGCAAATCCGAGGCCGAGCGACGTCGCGGCCAGACACCGGACCTGCTCAGTGACACCGAACCCGCTGCGCGTGCCGCACGCGTGGCCGCATCGCGCACGTTGCGCGGTCCGTGGACGCTAGGCATCGGTGCAGGTACCGCCGTCGCGCTCGCACTGCTGTTCTGGTGGGCGAACCGCACTTCGACACCGCCTGCGGATGAGTCCGGAGTCGCGACGGCTTCGGCGTCAACCACTCGCGTACCCGACAGCGGCATGCCCTATCCGCGTGCTGCAGTGGCGGATCGCGAGCCGCGGTCCGTGGCTTCAACAATGCAGGCATCGGAAGCGACGCCTCCTGCGCCGGCGCACGCAACGACCGTGACTCCTGCGACACAAGAGACGAACGTGCCACCCGCATCTACCGCGAGTGCGTCGTCCACGGAACCGGCCGGCACGGCTCCAGTTGACGAGCCCCAGTCCGCAGCACCGGACATGACGACCGCACCGCAGGGCACCGCTGTCGCCGCGACGGAGCCCGCTCCGGCCGCCTCAGTACAGCCCGAGCCAACGCCCGTCTTCACCAGCCCCGATGTGCCAGTGCGCCTGTCCGAACTGTCCAGCCAGGATCGGCAGCAACTGCCGCCACTCAAGCTGAGCATGCACATGTGGGCACCGGACGCCGCCAATCGCTTC
Source organism: Lysobacter fragariae (assembly GCF_054779775.1). Taxonomy (NCBI): domain Bacteria; kingdom Pseudomonadati; phylum Pseudomonadota; class Gammaproteobacteria; order Lysobacterales; family Lysobacteraceae; genus Lysobacter; species Lysobacter fragariae. The sequence continues at coordinate 273,558 of NZ_BAAGXP010000012.1, forward strand.
GCCATCGTTGACGGCAATCGCGTGAGCGAAGGCGACCGGATAGGCGAAGCGGTAGTGGAAGCGATCGCGCGCGATGGCGTCGTGCTGTCCTGGCGCGGTCGTCGCATCCGCCTGTCGATCCGCTAATTTTCGCCGCCGGGAAAGCGCGCAAAAAGAAAGCGGGCCGAAGCCCGCTTCCTTCACTGCACGTGATGCGCCATGACACTGCGCTTCATTTTCCCTGCCTGCGCGCCTTCATGGTCTTCTTCGGCTTGCTGCCCGCGTTCGCCATCCCCTTGTCGTCATCCAGCACCAGGCTTCCCAGCACCGACCACGCGAAATCCAGCTGCAGCTTGTTGTTGAACATCGGATCGTTCAAACCGAAGTAGTAGTCGGCCGCGTAAGGCGTTTCGCGATTGCCGGCGTTGTTGCCTGCGTAGTAGCCCGGCGTGGACTGGTACATCGACTGCCCATGGCAACTCATGCAGTTGGTCTGCACGCCGTACTGGTTGGTGATGGTCTGGCCGTTGTCGTTGATCGTCGCCGTGGTCTGGAACACCGACGGATCGAAGCCCGCCTCCAGGTGCGGGTTGTACGCATACACCGGGGCACCCACGCTCTTGCCGCCCATGATCGGCTGCGCCGGCGAGACCATCTGGTAGGCCACGGCCATCGCGTAATGCGCGGCGGCACGATCCAGCACGGCCGGACGTGCCGCGGCAATGGTGGCGGAGCTCGGCAGATACGGCTGCGAGTCGTTGGCGGACCACCAGAACGTCTGCCATGTCCAACGCGTGGCTTCGCGCGAGGTCACGTGCATGCCAACCAGGATCGCGATGTCGCCTGCCGACACGGGAATGCCCAGGTCGCTGGAAGCGTCGGCGGCTTCCGCGGCGTTGAGCGTGTAGTGGATGAAGTCGCTCAGCTGGAAGGTACTGGCCGGCGTCCTGCCCTGGCAACCCTGGTCAATCGAATTGCCGCTCTGGGTGCCGTTGAGGTCGATGTAGACGCAGGCGTTCCAGCTCGATTCCGGGAACGTCACCGCCGGCGACGGCGTGCCCGGCCAGCCCGGCATGGTGTAGATGCCGTTCGTCACGTTGCCGTTGGCTTCGTTCTTCTGGATGACCTTGAAAACGGGCTTGGTGGTGATGGCCGCGGCGGGAAACACCGGGATCTGGTTGTAGCCCTGCTCCAGGTAGGTGTTGAGCGTGCTCTGCAGGAACAGTTTGTTGGTGATCGCGTGCTGCGCCGCGGCCGGGTTGTAGGCCACCGAGACCAGGATGTTGGTATCGCCGTCGTTCACCTGTGTGGCCTGCGAAGCCTTCAGCTTCGGCTTGAGATTGCGGAACTGGCGCGGCGGATCCAGCTCGAACCTGCGCGCAGGGCGAAGCAGCTGCGCCTTCTGCAGCATCACCTGGCCGCGCAACGCGTCCACGCCCAGGCCGGACTGGATTCGGAAGATCATGTTGCCGGGCGATGTCCACGTCTCGAACGCGCGCACCGGCGTGCCGTTGACCGAGCCGGTGAAGGACGTCAGGCCGGCCCAGATCGACCAGCCGTGGCGGTTGATCGCATCGCTGTTGCCGCCGTACACCCACTGGTTGATGGTCGTTTCCGACTGCGGGAACGGCTCGCTCGTCGCTTGGGGCAGGTTCGGGATGCAGACCAGGCTGCCGTCGATGTTGCCGATGTCGCCGCCTTTCATCACGGCGTTCTCGCACTGCGACAGGTTGCCCAGCGACGCCGCCTGGTAGTTGCCTTGCAAGGTCTGGCAGGTCGCCGAGAGCGCATCGTTGGCCACCGACGCGCCATAGCAGCTGAGCCGATATGAACCTGGCGGCGTGGCTGTGGTGCCGTCAGCGAATGCATAGGTCGCCAGGCCTGCGGCGCCGGACAACCCGGCGAGCAGGAAGATTGCGGAACGTTTCATGTTTTCCCCTCCATGGTGCAACGGTAGTGAATCGTCCGACCCGAGTGCGGGATCGAACGTCCTTGGTGACTGCCTGTTCCGTCATCCGGGCCAGGCTGCCATGCCTGTCGACGCGCATTGCGCTGCGTCGATCAAATTCCCTTTCGCTTGTCCCCTTGCCGTTCGCGCATCGTGCGCGGCCGGCATGCGCGCCACCTGCCGTGCAGGCGCGCGTACCGGCGGACTGTGCGCCGTGTCGGAGCGCGAGTAAATAGGGCAGGCAAAGAAAAAGCGGGCTTTCGCCCGCTCTCTCGTTGCTTCACTGCCATGCAGGATCAGGCATGCATGCGCTTGGGAAAACCGACCATGCGCTGGGTTTCCTCGCACCACAGCTTCAGCTGCGCGCACTTGAGGCTCGACCACATCGTCAGGCGCGGCGCGGCCTGCAGCGCCGGGCTGGATTCGAACGCTTCGCGCAGGCGGTAGTTGGGGATGCGGCTGGCGAGGTGGTGAATGTGGTGGTAACCGATGTTGCCGGTGAACCAATGCACCACGCGCGGCAGGTCGTAGAAGGAGCTGCCGGCAACCGCGGCCTGGTTGGAATCCCAGTTTTCCTTGCGGGTCCAGTAGGCGGTCTCGAAGGTGTGCTGCACGTAGAACAGCCACACGCCCGCGGCGCCGGCGATCAGCACGATCGGCAGGTGCACCATCAGCACCGTGTGCCAACCGATGATCCAGCCCAGCGTGCCTCCGACCAGCAGCAGCACCAGGTTGTTGAGCAGGACGCTGGCCCACTCCTTCTTCCAGGTGAACGGCAGGTCGAACGGGAAGCGGTGCTTGAGCACGAACTGGTACAGCGGGCCGATGCCCAGCAGCACCGGGGTGCTGCGATAGAGGCGGTAGCCGAAGCGGCCCAGCCAGCTGCGCGACTTGTATTCGCTGACGGTCAGGGTCTCGATGTCGCCCATCTCGCGGCGGTCCAGGTTGCCGGACGTGCCGTGGTGGATCGCGTGCGTCTTCTTCCAGTAGCCGTAGGGGAACAGCGTCACTACACCCAGGCAGCGGCCGACCAGGTCATTGGTGTTGGCGTCGGCGAAGAACGAGCCGTGCCCGCAGTCGTGCTGGATGATGAAGGTGCGCACGTACAGGCCGGCGGCCGGGATTGCGAGCAGCAGGGTCCAGCCGTAGCCCCAGGAGTCAACGACGCTCCAGGCCATCAGGGCCCACAGCACCGCGAACGGCACCAGCGTGTTGATGAGCTGCCATACGGCGCGGCCCAGGTGCGGCTTGGCAAACTGCGCGCACAGCTTGCGCAGGTTGGCGGACTCTTTCGAAACTGTTTCCAAGGTGGTTCTCCCAGCGGTCAGGCATTGTCGGGGCCCCGACGGCAGCCCGCAAACGACGGTAGCGTATGGTCACGTTGCAAATGGGGGCGGCGTCACAGACCGGCAAGCCCGCGGGGCACCGCCCGTCGGCTTGCGCGTCTCGGAATACGCTGCGACGCTGCCGCCTGACCTCTTCATTGGCGCCTTCCCATGCAACGGATCGAATTCGAACTCGACCGCGACTTCGTCGAACTCAACCAGCTGCTCAAGCTGACAGGCCTGTGTGACAGCGGCGGTGCCGGCAAGCAGCTGGTCGCCAGCGGCGTCGTCCGGGTCGATGGCGCGGTGGAATTGCGCAAGACCTGCAAGATCCACGCAGGCCAGTTGGTGACACTGGACGACGTGGAGATCCGCGTCATCGCGGCCTAGGCGAGTCGCGGCCGCCGTCGCAGTCGTCGGTAAGATCACCGCCGGCAGCAGGAAATCACATGTTGGAAGGGGGAACCGCATGACCTTGGCAATCGTGGCGCTGTTCGTGGCGCTGCTGGCGTGGGCGGTATTCGCCTTCAACCGGCTCGTCCGCCTGCGCAACCAGGTGCGAACCGCCTGGGCCGATATCGATGTGCAGCTCCAGCGCCGCCACGACCTGGTGCCCTCGCTGGTGACGGCCGTGCAGGCGTATGCCGGCCACGAGCACGCCCTGCTCGCCACCGTGGCGCAGTTGCGCTCGCAGGCCGTCGCCCTGAAGGGCCCCGCGCAACTGGGCGCCGTGGAAGCGCAACTGGAACAGGCTGTCGGCCGCGTGCTGCTGCTGAAGGAGTCCTACCCCGACCTCAAGGCCAGCGAGAACTTCGCGCAGCTGCAGCGCGACCTGGTCCAGGTGGAAGAGCACCTGCAGTACGCGCGCCGGTTCTACAACGGCGCCGTTCGCGATCTCAACAACGGCATCCAGCGTGTTCCCGATGTGCTAGTGGCGCGTGGAACCGGTTTCCGCGAGGCGGAGTTTTTCCAGACCGGTGATGCCGAGCGCGCCCCGGTACAGGTGGAACTGTCGTGATGAAGACCGCCTTCGTGATGACCGCTTTCGTGACAAGGACGCTCGCGTTGCGCCTCTTCCTGTTGCTGCTCACCGCGCTTGTGGTCGCTCCGGTCAGCGCGGAGGAGCGCATCACCGCCTACGACAGCAGCATCGACATCAACGCCGATGGCAGCCTGGACGTCACCGAACGCATCACCGTCATCGCGGAGGGAACGAACATCCGCCGCGGCATCTATCGCGACTTCCCGACGCGCTACAAGGATCGCTACGGCAATCGTGTGGTGGTCGACTTCAGGATGCTCGACGTGCAGCGCGACGGCCGCACCGAGCCCTGGTTCATCGAGGACATCGCCAACGGCGTGCGCATCAATACCGGCAACGACGACTTCCTCCCGGTGCCCGGGCAATTCACCTACACGCTGCGTTACCGCACCACGCGCCAGATCGGGTTCTTCAAGGACCACGACGAGCTCTACTGGAACGCGATCGGCAATGGCTGGATGTTCCCGATCGCCAGCAGCAAGGTCGAAGCCCGCCTGCCAACGGCGGTAGCGGTGTCGGACATGCACGTGGAGGGCTACACCGGCGCGTTCGGGGAAAAGGGCGACGACTACGTCGCGATCACGCCGGGACCGGGCATCGCACGCTGGCGCCTGTCGCGTCCGCTCGCGCCGCAGGAAGGCTTCACCGTGGTGCTGACCTTCCCCAAGGGCCTGATCGCCGAACCGACGCGGGCACGGAAATTCTTCTGGTTCTTCAAGGACAACCGCGGCGCACTGGTCGCGCTGCTGGGTCTGGTCGGACTGGTGACATTCTGCTGGCGTCGCTGGAACCAGGTCGGGCGCGATCCCGCCAAGGGCGTCATCATCGCCCGCTACGACCCGCCGGAGAACCAGACGCCCGCCGGCCTGCGCTTCATGCAGAAGATGGGCTACGACCCGCGCTGTTTCTCTGCCGACCTGCTGGAGCTCGCCGTTGGCGGGCATGTACTGATCGAGCGCGAGAAGGGGTTCCTCACCGACTCGTGGTGGTTGCAGCGCGTCGAGGGCGGCAAGACCATGCCGAGTCCCGCGCAGGCCGGGCTGCTGGCCAAGCTGTTCGCAGCGGGTGAGCGCATCGAACTGGACGACAGCAACGCGACCACCATCTCCGGCGCGCGATCGGAACACATGCAGTCGCTGGACAAGCAGTTCCAGCCGCGGATGTTCAACCGCTACATCGGCAGCATCCTCCTCGCGGTGGTGATTGCTGTCGGCAGCATCGTTCTGGCGCTGATCGTCAGCGGCGGCGCGGGCGTGCTGGCGATCATCGCGACTGCGGTGCTGATGCTCGTCGTCCTGATCGTGTTCGGCGTGCTGGTGAAGGCGCCCACGAAGGAAGGCCGCAAGCTGCTGGACGAGATCGAGGGATTGAAGCTGTATCTGGGCGTCGCCGAACGCGACGACATCGCGCGCATGCAGGGCCCCAACGGCCCGCCCACGCTGGATGCTGAGCGCTACGAGCGCCTGTTGCCTTACGCCGTGGCGCTGGAAGTGGAGGATGCGTGGACGAAGCAGTTCACGTTGGCCGTCGGTGTAACGGCGGCGGCAGCGACCACTTCAGCGATTTCCTGGTACCGCGGTGGCGGCGCCAACGACCTCGCCAGCCTCACCCAGTCGATTGGCAGCAGCCTCAGTTCGCAGATCTCGTCGGCATCGACGCCACCGGGAAGCTCGTCGGGTTCGGGCGGCGGCGGTTCTTCGGGTGGCGGTGGCGGTGGCGGCGGCGGCGGCGGTCGCTGAGCCGGACGTTGGACGCTAGCGCCCGCGGAATGCCAATAGTGTTACCAGGCCCTACCCCAGCACTTCCACGACATCACCGCGCCTGAGTACTCCGCTGCCACGTGGAATCAGGTTCTGACCGAACGTCACTCCGCGTTCGGTACGGCGATAGGTGGTCAGCGTGCGCAATGGTTCGCCGCTCGGATCGCGTTCCCCGCGCTCCGGGTCCACGGTGGTGAACACGCAACGCGTACAGGCCTTGACCACGTCGAACTCGACTTCGCCGACGCGCACGCGCTTCCAGCCGTCCTCGGCATGCGCGTTCGTGCCGGATACCACCAGGTTGGGTCGGAACCGCAGCATCGACACTGGCGATGCCAATCGTTCGTTGAGGCCATCGAGTGCGGCCTGCGTGATCAGCAGCAACGGGAAGCCATCGGCAAAGCTGACTTCGTCGCCCGGCTGCGCATAGCCCGGTGCCACGGCGCGCCGGTTGGACGCGTGCATGTGCACCAGCCGCGCGGCCTGGCCCAGGTAGGCGCTGATCCACGCGTCCGCCTGCACGCCCGCAGGTCGTGCATCGACGGTGTCGTCCCACACCGTGACTGCGATGGTTTCCTCGGCTTCGGGCAGCGCTACCGACAGCGCCGGCACGCCGGGGGCTTCCAGCTGGAGACCGCCCGGAGAAGGCTGCGCACGCACACGTGTCAGCCGTGCCTGCTGGCGGCCAGTGATGAATCGACCGGTTTCATCCACGACCATCCAGCGGCGGTCGTCCACCAACCCGCGGGGCTCGACCTGCGCGGCCTCGACCGGCAGCGGTGATGAAGACTTGATCGGGTACAGGTAGAGACCGGAAAGCTGCATCGTTCGTCCTTTGAATGGTGGCAACCGTGCCGCGCCGACCCGTCGTCCACCGCGACTGGTTCACTGTCGGGTAAGCGACCAGAATCCGATGTCGCGGCGATGACGGAAGCCGATCTGTTCGTACAGCGCCTTCGCACGGGCGTTCTCGTGGCTTACGTGCAGGAACGGGGTACGACCGCGTTGCAGGGTGTCGTTGGTCAACATGGCGGTCAATCGGCGCGCGTAGCCGCGACCGTTGAAATCCGGATGCGTGCAGATCGCGCTCATCTCGGTGAATTCATCGGTGCCCAATCGCTCGCCGATCATCGCAGCCAGGCGACCGTCCTGGTAGATGGCGAAGTAGCGCCCCATCTCCATCGTCCGTTCGCGGAAATAGTGCGGGTAGACGAGCGCCGTCAGCGCCAGCACGTCGGCGCGGTGATCCAGTGTCAGCGGCGCGATCTCCGGACCTTCGATCACGTCCAGCGGCGCGTGGCAGATCATCTGCGCGAGCGGGCGGAAGGCTTCCAGCCGCCAACCGGCGGGGATGCTGGGGGTCACCCCCAGCAGGTAAACGCTCTCGCCGGGCGCAACCAGTGACTCGAGAGCACTGCTCGCATCCACATCGACGCCCGCCACGCCAAGGAACGGCGCGTACTGCGCCGGATAACGCGCGGCGACGCCACTGCGCAGCGCCACGTCACAATGCCGCGTCCGCAGCGATGCCCAGAACGGATTGTCGAGGTCGGTTTCACCCATGGCGCCATGCTACCGATACCGGCTCCCGGCGAACTATCCGCAGCTTGCGGCCACTGGCCACCAGCAACTGCATGACTGCCGCTACCCGGCCGGCCCCTTGCGGTGAAGCCCAGCATCGCTCGCATTGAGCAAGGCGATACTGATCCGCGGCACGTCCCTGACACGTCTCGCGACGTGGCTACACGCGCGGGGTTTTCGACCTGATCGAAGACTGCAGGCGGCCCCCCACCGACGCGGGTCGCCCAGGGAAAATCCAGTCCAACCCATACGCCACCGCCTCGAATCCGACCAGCTCCCCGGTACTTGCCAGGAAAATTGCTGCAGCGCAGCGCGCTTCACGCCGCACTCACAATTCCCCCGCTGCCCCCTATACTCGGCCCTCGGTTCATTCCATTGGGGGAGTACATGTCTCACGTTGCGCGTATTTTCTGTATTGGGCTGCTCGCTGTTGGCGCATCCGCCGCGGACGCTCAAACCGTCTCCGGCACCACCCACCGCACCACCGGCAACACCGCCACCAAGGCGATGGTTTCGGCTCCGGCCACGGCGTTGTCGCCGCGCGAACGGGGCGGAATGGCCCGGCAGTTCGTACTGAAGTGGGGCGTGTACGTCCAGCGCGTCTACGGCGTTCCGGTCGGTACGTGGTCGAAGCGCATGATCCCGACGTTCGCGACGGTTGACGGGATGAACTTCCAGAACGCCCTCAAGCGCAACACGTACGAAGGCGCCATGGCCGAGCTGTCGGGCACGGGTCGCAAGCTCGCCGATGAAGCCGTCATCACCCGCATGGCGAAGGCAGGCACCCTCGCCGTCACCGAGTCCCTGGGCAGCACGACCAGCGACCTGGTGTTCACGCCCATGCAGCCCTGCCGCATCCTCGATACGCGACTGGCCGGCGGCACCATCGCGGCCGGCGGCTCTCGAGACTTCGTATCGGTCAACCAGGCGAACTTCACGAGCCAGGGCGGTAGCGCCACCGACTGCGGGACCCTGGGGCTCAACGCCAGCGCCGTGGTGATCAGCCTGGCGGCGACCAATCCCACCACCAAGGGCTTCGCGACGCTTTACCCCTTCGGCACCACCAAGCCGCTGGCGGCAACCATCACCTGGCAGGCCGGCCAGCTGATCAGCAATACCGTCATCACCAAGATTCCCACGCCGCTGACGACGAGCGACTTCACGATCTACTCGAACTCGCAGGCGCACTTCGTAGCCGACATCGTCGGTTACTTCGCTCCGCCGACCGCCACCGCGCTGGATTGCACCTCGACTTTCGTCAGCCAGAACATCGCCGGCAACGATATCTTCGACATCGAGATTCCCGCCTGCGCCGCCGGCTACACCATCGCTGGCGCGGGGTGCAGGACGCCCGGCTTCCAGGAGGCCGATTGGGCGATCAATGGCCTCTACAGGAATGGTTCCGGCGATACGGCAGCTTTCTGCTCGGGTACCAATAAGACCGCAGGCACCATCACGGTCGAGGGCACCGCACAGTGCTGTCGCGTGCCGGGTCGATAAGACCAGGCCGCAATGCGGGGTGACCACGCCATGGTCACCCCGTTGTTCCAAGGAGCACCTGGCATTCGCGGCGCTATCCGTCGCGAATGCCAATATCCATCAGCAATAGCCTTGGCCGACCGACCCGATCATTGCGGCGGCAGGGCCTACCGCCGCATCGACAGCGATGCGCGTCGGAATCGCGCCTGAGTGGGGTCGCCAGACTGACCTGTATGAGCGCGTGGTTTGTCTACCTGATCGAATGCCGCGACGGCAGCATCTACACCGGCATCGCGACCGATGTCGACCGGCGTTACGCGCTGCATGTTTCAGGCAAGGGCGCGCGCTACACGCGATCGCATCCGCCTGCGCGCCTGCTTGCACGTTTCGAGTTGCCGGACCGCTCCTCGGCCAGTAGCGCCGAGTACGCGATCAAGCAACTCAGCCCGGACCGCAAGCGCGCGCTGCGTGGGGGAATCCTGCCGGCCGAGTTGCTGCCTCCATCCGCTGCCGGATGCCGGACCCGGATGCCGCTTGGGTCACCTGAACAAGTCGCCTGACGCCACCGTGCAGGCTTCAACGCGCCATGCACCGCTTCCATCGCTGGTTGACGCGGTCCGCGAACCACGCCGTCGTCAGCTTGCGCGTGATCTTGGGGCTGTTGAGGTCGATCTGCGGCACCCGCGCCCGCGCCAGTGCCCCGCCCGCTTTCGCCTCGGCCAGCACATAGACCTGACGACTCAGCGCCGTGTCTTCGAACGACAATCCGTGGCTCCTGCGCAGGTCGCGTCGAATCGCGGCATCGTCCATCGACAGCCGCGGCCGTAGCGAACGGATCGCGATTTCGGTTGCGCCCGGGGCGTCCATCGACGCACCCGGTTGCAGCAGGTCGCCGTCGTAGACCAGCGCATGTCCCGACGCCAGGGCGACTGCCCGCTGGAACGCGGCATTGCGGCTTGCGTACCAGCCCGCGTTGAAATCGGCGAACCGATGCATTGGCTGCGTGTAGCGCGCCGGGTAGCCCAGGAGGTGCCTGATGCCGAAGTACAGTCCGCCGCGACGGCTGAAAACCTCGTGCCGGATCGATCCCTCGATGGGATACGGATAGCCGCGCGCATGCGCCTGCGCGAAGCCGATATCCACCTGCATCGGTCCACCGGTGTGGACCGGATTGAAGCCGCCCAGCAGTCGCCGCCCCAGCGGCACGCGATTGGTCATCTCCTCGAACAATGCGGAAAGCTGCTGCTCGGTGCGCAGCGCGGCGATCCGCTCGGCATACGTGCGTCCGTCGGGCGAATGCAGCTGCAATGCCGCGTCGACCATGAAAGCGGGCACGTGCAGGCGCTCCGCGCGGCGATCCAGTTCACGGCGTGCGATCTGCGCCAGGCCCGGCACCGGGGGATCGACGCGATAGGTGGACTCCTGCTCGATCACCGCCAGCACGGCGCACAGGTTTTCGCTGCTCGGGACGATTTCCTGCGCCGCCAGCGCCGCCTGGATGTCGCGCGCCCAGCCAGCGCGGTCCGGGAGGCTGATCGGCATCTTGCGCAGCAACTCCGCCCGGACATCCCCGGGCGTCCGCTTGGGCGCACAGGCTGCGAGCAGCAACAGGAAAAGCACGGCACGTGGGAAACGCATGAACGTTCTCGATGGTCTCGGGCCGTGCGTAGGGTGCAACACCCGAAGCACGCGGCGCCAGATCGAGCGGGGCCATGCCGATTGCGTTGTGCGGAGCGTCAGCTTCGAGCAGCGTTCCCGGCGAATGCGGCGCCGAGAACGGGAAACCGCGCCGCAACCAGCGACACCAGCGGCGAGCACCGCCTTTCACCCTTTGGCCCAAACATGACATCCGGGAGTGATCGATACCGCTCCCTGACGCCGCTGTATTCGCGGCCGCACCAGGCTGGTGGCGGACGCCTGCCCGAATCCCCGGATCTCCGGAGCTGCACCGTGCGGCCGACTTCCGCCGACCGCACGACGAAGTGCCTTACAGCATCGGCAACTTCAGCCCCTGTTCCTTCGCGCACTGCTTGGCGATGTCGTAGCCCGCATCCGCGTGGCGCATCACGCCGGTACCCGGATCGTTCCACAGCACGCGGGCGATGCGCTTGTCGGCTTCGGCGGTGCCGTCGCACACGATGACCACGCCGGAGTGCTGCGAGTAGCCCATGCCCACGCCGCCGCCGTGGTGCAACGACACCCACGTCGCGCCACCGGCGACGTTGAGCATTGCGTTGAGCAGCGGCCAATCGGATACCGCATCGGAGCCATCGCGCATTGCCTCGGTTTCGCGATTGGGTGATGCCACCGAACCGCTGTCGAGATGGTCGCGACCGATCACGATCGGCGCCTTGAGTTCACCGTTGCGCACCATCTCGTTGAACGCGAGGCCAAGCTTGTGGCGCAGGCCAAGGCCAACCCAGCAGATGCGCGCCGGCAACCCTTGGAAGCTGATGCGCTCCTTCGCCATGTCGAGCCAGCGATGCAGGTGCGGATCGTCGGAAATAATCTCCTTCACCTTCGCGTCGGTCTTGTAGATGTCTTCCGGATCGCCGCTGAGTGCGACCCAGCGGAACGGGCCGACACCGCGGCAGAACAGCGGACGCACGTAGGCGGGCACGAAACCCGGGAAATCGAAGGCATTCGCGCAGCCTTCGTCCTTCGCCATCTGGCGGATGTTGTTGCCGTAGTCGACGGTCGGAATGCCCTGCGCATGGAAAGCGAGCATGGCTTCGACGTGCACGCGCATCGACTTCTTCGACGCGTCGCGGACCTTGGTCGGGTTGGCCTTCTGTTCTTCCAGCCACTGCTCGACGGTCCAGCCGATCGGCAGGTAGCCATGCACCGGGTCGTGCGCGGAGGTCTGGTCGGTGACGCAGTCCGGACGCACGCCGCGCCTCACCATTTCCGGCAGGATTTCGGCGGCGTTGCCGAGCAGCGCGATCGACTTGGCTTCGCCGGCCGCGGTGTACTTCGCGATGCGGGCGAGCGCGTCGTCGAGGTCGGTGGCCTGTTCGTCGACGTAGCGCGTGCGCAGGCGGAAATCGATGCTGGCCTGGCGACATTCGATGGTGAGCGAACTCGCACCGGCGAGCGACGCGGCCAACGGCTGTGCGCCGCCCATGCCACCCAGTCCTGCGGTGAGGATCCACTTGCCCTTGAGGCTGCCGCCGTAGTGCTGACGCCCCATTTCGACGAAGGTTTCGTAGGTGCCCTGCACGATGCCCTGCGAACCGATGTAGATCCACGAACCGGCCGTCATCTGGCCGTACATCATCAGGCCCTTCTTATCGAGCTCGTTGAAGTGCTCCCAGTTCGCCCACGCCGGCACCAGGTTGGAGTTGGCGAGCAGCACGCGCGGTGCATCGGGATGCGTGGGGAAGATGCCGACCGGCTTGCCGGACTGGATCAGCAACGTCTCATTGTCTTCGAGGTTGCGCAGCGACTCGAGGATGGCGTCGTAGCTTTCCCAGTCGCGCGCGGCACGGCCGATGCCGCCGTAAACGACGAGTTCGGCCGGATTCTCGGCGACTTCGGCATCCAGGTTGTTCTGCAGCATGCGGTACGGGGCTTCGGTGAGCCACGACTTGCAGTTGAGCGTGTTGCCGCGCGGGGCGCGGATCTGGCGGGACGGATCGCGACGGGTGGACATTGAGGCTTCCTGCGTGTGGCGGAGTAGGGAAATTATCGCGCCGGCATTTGTGCGACAGCTATTGCCGCGCCGCATCCGGAGCGCGAATTCACGGGTAAACCTGCGATTTCCTGCCATCCCCAGCCGGTTTGTGTACGCTGTACACATGACGTCCCGCCGACCGCCCGCCCAAGCCAGCACCGCAGACCGCATCGTGCGTGCGGCGCGCGCGTTGTTCGAACGCGATGGCGCGCAGGCCGTGAGCATGCGTCGCGTCGCGCAGGCGTGCGACCTCTCGGCGATGGCGATCTACCGCCACTTCCCAAATCGCGAGGCGTTGCTCAAGCGCATCAGCGACGACAGCTTCGATGAGATCTCGCGTCACTGGTTGGCGCGCAACCGTGGCGGCGATGCGCTCTCGCGCGTCATCGCATTGCAGCGGATCTACCTGGACTACGCGCTGTCGCATCCGCACCTCTTCGACCACGCGTTTTCCGCCCGTCGGTCCGACGCGCGACGCTACCCGGACGACTTCCGCGCGGGCTTGTCGCCGACGCTCAGCGTGGCGGCCGAAGCCGTCGCAGAAGCCATGCAGGCCGGCCTGCTGCGAAAGGACGACGCATGGGACGTGGCGATGACGCTGTGGGCGCACACGCACGGACTGGTAGCGCTGTATCGCGCTGGTCGTTTCAGCCTGGAGGAAGCGCCTTTCCGCCGGTTCTACGATGCGTCACTGCAACGGCTGCTGGATGGGTTGAAGGCTTGAGCCAAGCGCGATGCCAATCGAAGCATCGACATTCCACCAAAGCAGAACGCCCAGCATCGCCGGGCGTTCGATATCCACAACCTGTCCGCTCAGTAGATCGACGGATCCAGCATTCGCAGCGCTTCGCTCACGCTGAACGCGCCGGTGCGCTGGATGTCTTCCTGCGTGTAGACGCGGCCGGACGTCCAGATGCAATCGCGGTTCTTGCGGTCGCCTCGCGGTCGGATCAGCGTGCCGGTGTACTGCAGGCAGTGATGGTCGCGGACGTCGCTGCGCTTCGACTTCGCCTGGTCCTGGCTGGGCTGGTTCTGCTCGTCGGTAGTCGGCGTGGTCTGTTCGTCGGCGGCGTTGGGCTCGTGCGTCGTGACTTGCTGCGCCTGCGCCGTTGCGGCGAAAGCGAGAAGAAGGCCGAGTAGGCAAAGGGGCCTGCGATTCATGGTGTGCTCCCTGTTCGGCACGGCTGTTCCGCAAGGCAACCATACGCCGCCGGTGCCACCGCGGCATGTGCCCCGGCGGGCCAATTCAGCCGCTTGTCAGTCTCGCGCCTGCCGCTCGCCAACGACTGTCGCGGATGCCTGATTCGTTCAGTTTCCGCAACCGCTGCGTCCGGCATGGAATGCTTCCACCTGCGCGTCGGTCGCCGGCTGCGGCTGGATGCCATCGTCGAACACGACGCGCCATGCGCCATCGGCTTCGCGACGCCAGACCGAATGGAAGTGACCCAGCCGGTAGCGCACCGTCGCCTTCGGATCCGGGTCCTCATACAACGCGGGACCGGTGGACCACGCCAGGTCGGGCGACGCGAGGGTCACGCGTTCCGGATACCACTGCAGGCGCACGGCGCTGCCGTCGATGATGCCCGCCCACGCCTTCACCACTGCGACCGGTCCGCGCAGCGACTGCGCGCGACCGGGGCCGAACACTGCTTGTTCGCTGATGTGTCCGGCGAAGGCGGTGGCGTCGTGGTCGGCGACGGACCGGGCAAATGCCAGTTCGCGGTTCCACACGGCGCATTCATCGGTGCCCGTGGGCACTGATGCAGGAGTCGCGGCGAATACTGGCAAGGACGCGAGCAGGGACGTCGACGCCAGCACGGCGGCGGAAAGAGCAACGGCAGCAATGCGCATGGATGTCTCCTCGAGGCGTCGCATGATCCCTGCCGCCGCCCGTGAACCCAAGCGCCAGAAGTCCTGTCACCGGCATGCCGCCAAACCGGTCCTATCATCGGGGGATGCCAGCGCCCTTCCCTTCCGGGTCCGTCCGCTGTGGGCCATTCGCCGGCCTGCCCTTCGCCAGCCCGCCCGGTCGCATCGTGTTCGCCTGGCTGCTGGCGCTGTTCGTGTCCGCCTGTGCGTCGACACCTCCCGCGCATACGGATGTCCCGGATTCCCTGCTGCTGGTCTCGCTCGACGGCTTCCGCGCCGATTACCTGGAACGCGGTCTCACCCCGAACCTGTCGCATCTGGCCAGCACGGGCGTGCGCGCGCAATGGATGAATCCGTCGTACCCGACGCTGACTTTCCCCAACCACTACACGCTGGTGACCGGGCTGCGGCCGGACCACCACGGCATCGTGCACAACACGATGACCGATCCGGCGCTGGGTGAATTCAAGTCGAATTCGACACGCGCCGTGCAGGAGCCGCGCTGGTGGGGCGGTGAACCGATATGGGTCGGCGCGGAACGCGCCGGCCTGCGCACCGCGACGCTGTTCTGGCCCGGCAGCGAAGCCGCGATCGGCGGCATCCACCCACGCCAATGGCTGCCCTACGACGATGCGATGACATCAGGGCAACGTGTCGCGCGCGTACTGGCATGGCTCGACACACCGGCGGCGCGACGGCCACGGCTGGCGACGCTGTACCTGTCCGTGCTGGATCATGTGGGTCATGACGCCGGTCCCGATGCTGCCGTCACGCGCACCGCCATCGCCGATGTCGATGCCGCCGTCGGTCGATTGCTGGACGGGCTGGCTTCAGCGCGGCTTCGCGATCACGTCAATGTCGTGATCGTCTCCGACCATGGCATGGCGACGGTTCCCACAGGGAACACGCTTGCAGTGGAAGGCTTTGTCCCGCCGACATACGCGACCGTCGTGACGACGGGCGAAGTCATCGGCTTCCAGCCCGTTCCGGGCCGCACGAGTGAAGCCGAAGCAAATCTGCTCGGCCGCCATGAACACTATGAATGCTGGCGCAAGGGCGAAATGCCGCCGCGCTGGCATTACGGGACCCATCCGCGCATCCCGCCGATCGTGTGCCAGATGGATGTGGGTTGGGAGGCGGTGCCGCGAGAATGGCTGTCGCGCCCCCGGTACGGCATGGAATATGGGGCGCATGGTTTCGCGCCGGAATCGATGGAAATGCGCGCGATCTTCATCGCCAACGGACCTGCATTCCGCGCGGGCGCGGTGCTGCCTGCGTTCGACAACGTCGACGTGTATCCACTGCTGGCAAGGCTGTTGGGAATCGCGCCGCAACCCAGCGACGGCGATGCATCGACGCTGGAAGCGGCGCTGGCGCACTAGCCGATCCGCGCACCGCGTCGAGCTGGCACGTTGCCCCCATGACGATGTCCGAAACCGGCCAGTCCGGGCCGCCCAGCCGGTGCTAGCCTGTGGCCATGACGTCGCTCCCCGCCACCGTCGCCACGACCACCAGCATTCCCGACGAGAACACCTGCCTGCAGGCGCGGCGCGCGGTACGCAGCACGAAGATCTATTGCCGGCCCGTCTGCCCCGCGCCGACGGCCAAGCACGTCACCTATTACGCCAGCGCCGCCGCCTGCGAAGCCGCCGGCTACCGGCCCTGCCTGCGTTGCCGACCGGAGCTCTCCCCCGCCGACGGCGCATGGCGACGCGGTGACGCCGTCGTCGCGCGCGCGCTGAAGCTGATCGACGAAGGCGCATTGGACGAGCAGCCTCTCGCCACGCTGGCACAACGCGTGGACATCGGCGAACGGCAACTGCGTCGCCTCTTCGTTGAACGCCTGGGCGTGCCGCCGATCGGCGTGCAGGGGACGCGGCGCCTGCTCTTCGCCAAGCAGCTGCTGACCGAAACCGCGTTGCCGGTCACCCAGGTCGCGATGGCGTCCGGTTTCGGCAGCCTGCGTCGTTTCAATGCCGCGTTCCTTGAGGCCTACCGCATGGCACCGCGCGACCTGCGCAAGCAGCGGGTGGAAGCCCCGGGCGAAACGCTCACCTTGCGCCTGGGTTACCGGCCGCCGTACGACTTCGTGGCGATGCTGGATTTCCTGCGTGGTCGCGCCTTGCCCGGCGTGGAAGTCGTCGATGCGGACAGTTACTCGCGCGTGTTTGCCCCGGACGCGAATAATGGAACCGACAACGCAGGCTGGCTGCGCGTTTCGCAATGGCCCGCAAAGCCCAAGGGCGAAGCCGAGCACGCCCTGAAGCTTGAACTGCACGGCGCGCCAGCATCGCGGATGCTGGAAATCGTCAATCGGCTGCGGCGGATGTTCGATCTCGATGCCGATCCGCGTGCGATTGCCGATGCGCTCTCGGTGGATACTCGCCTGCGTCCATTGCTGGAGCGGCGCCCCGGCCTGCGGATTCCCAGCGGCTGGGACGGCTTCGAGATCGCGGTGCGCGCGATCATCGGCCAGCAGATCAGCGTCGCCGGCGCGCGCACGATCGCGGCGCGGCTGTCGCAACGCTTCGGACAACCGCTGCCTGCCGCCCTCGCCACCGGACTCGACCATCTTTTCCCGACGCCGCATGCATTGGCCGATGCCGACCTGGTCAGCGTCGGACTCACCCGCGCCCGCGCGCAGACAGTACGCACGGTGTCGCAGGCACTGTTGGATGGCCGCATCGACTTCAAGCCCGAACGCACGCTGGATGACTTCACGTCGCGCTGGATCGAGCTGCCGGGCATCGGCCCCTGGACCGCGCACTACATCGCCCTGCGTGCGCTCGGGCATCCCGATGCGTTCCCCGCCGACGACCTGGTCCTGCAACGTGCTGTGCCGAACGATGGTTCACGCATGACCGCGAAGACCCTCAACGCGCGCTCGGAAGCGTGGCGCCCATGGCGGGCGTATTCGGTGATCCAGCTCTGGAAGGATTCGATGGGCGCCACGAAGAAGGCGGGGGTGGTCGAATGAGTGCGCGCGTGATCTTTCGCCATATCGACAGCCCCGTAGGGCCGCTGCTGATCGCGGGCAACAACGACGGACTGCAACTGATCGAATTCCACGCGCCGCGCCACCCCATGTCGGGCGGCCCGGATTGGCACGAAGGCGATGTCGCCGTGCTGCGACAGGTGCAGGAGCAGTTGGGCGAATACTTCGCCGGCGAGCGTCGCGACTTCGACCTGCCGCTTGCGCCACGCGGCACCGACTTCCAGCGGCAGGTGTGGTGGGAACTGGCCAACATCCCGTTCGGCGGCACCATCAGCTATTCCGAACTCGCCACACGCGTGGGTCGACCGACGGCAACGCGAGCCGTCGGCGCCGCGAACGGGCGCAATCCGCTGCCGATCGTGCTTCCCTGCCACCGCGTGATCGGCGCCGATGGCAGCCTGACCGGCTTCGGTGGCGGTTTGCCCACCAAGCAGTTCCTGCTTCAGCTGGAAGGTGCGTTGCCGCGCGGCGACGATCTGTTTTCGTAGCGCAGGAAACTGTGAAGCCAAGGAGGGCCTGAACAATAAAAAATTACCGTCATCCCGCGAAGGCGGGATGCGCTTCACAACGGCGAAGCCGGTCATCCAGCGACTTCGAACGCGTTGGCTCCCGCCTTCGCGGGAATTTGACGAGCAAAGAGTTCGTCAGCCTCCCCAAGCCCGCAGAACCGCTCTGGTTAGGCCGACAGCAGCTCGTGCATCACCTTGCGATAGCGCGCGGCAATCGCGTCGCGATCCCGGTGCAGGCCGTTGGCAACCACTTGCTGGCCACCGACATGCACCGCATCCACCAGGTTGCGGTTACCGCTGAAAATCCAGCGATCCACCGCATCGTCCACGTGCGCACCGGCAAACTGCGGCGCCTGCATGTCGAGCGTGACGCAATCGGCGCACTCGCCTTCCGCCAGGTTGCCGATGGCATGGCCACTGGACCGCGGCGCGCTGGCCATCGCGCCGCGCAGCAACGTCTCGCCGACACTGGTGGAATCGGCACCAACCGCGATGTTGCGGTGGCGCGTGATCAGGCGCTGGCCGTATTCGAGCCAGCGCAGCTCCTCGATGGGCGAAACGGAGATGTGCGAATCCGAGCCCACACCCCACGCGCCGCCCGCATCGAGATATGCGCGTAACGGGAACAGCCCGTCGCCCAGGTTGCCCTCGGTCGTGGTGCAGATCGCCACCGTCGCACCGCTGCGCGCGATGCCCTGCACTTCGGCATCGTCCAGGTGCGTGGCGTGCACCAGGGTCCAGCGCGCATCGACGTCGGCATTGGCCAACAGCCACTCCACCGGCCGTGCATCGCGCAGAGCGAGGCAATCCTGCACTTCACCGACCTGCTCGGCGATGTGGATATGCACGCGGCTGTCGCGGGGAAGCGCGTCCAGCACCGCGCGCATGGCATCGGCCGGCACCGCGCGCAGACTGTGCAACGCGCAGCCGACGCGCATCGTGGCGTCTTCCTGCGCACGCAGCGCGTCGAGCAAACGGAGATAGGCATCGACGTCGTGACCGAAACGCCGCTGTCGCTCGCCCAGCGCGCGGCCGTCGAAACCACCGGTCATGTACAGCACCGGCAGCAACGTCAGCCGGATTCCGGTTTCCTGCGCCGCGGCGATCAGCGCCTTCGACATCGCTGCCGGATCGGCATACGGACGACCGTCCGGTGCGTGGTGCAGGTAGTGGAATTCGCACACGGTGGTGTAACCGGCTTCCAGCATCTCCGCGTACAGCTGCGCGGCGACCGCCTGCAGCGAATCGGGATCGAATCGCGCGGCGAAACGGTACATCGTCTCGCGCCAGGTCCAGAACGAGTCGCTGGGATTGGTCTGGCGCTCGGCCATGCCGGCCATGGCACGTTGGAATGCGTGCGAATGCAGGTTGGCGATGCCGGGGACTATCCAGCGATCGCCGGGCTGCGCGGCGCGGATCGCGGCCACGCGGCCTTGGGCGTCGATATCGAATCCGGCGCCGGCCTTCCATCCGGCCGGGGTCCACAGCATGGCGGCGTCGAGGGTGTTCATCGCGGCATTCTCGCTCATTCGGCGGCTCCTCGACTCGGCATGATCGACTCGACACGAATGCGTGGCGCCACGCATGCGGCCGGTGGCGGCTCCTCTCCACCGCCCGGGATACGCACCGGGTCGGCGCGCGCCAACGCACCCCTTAGAATCTCCACCATGACCACCGCACTCCCTTTCGACGGCCTGCTCCTCGGCGCCCACCTCGCGACGCTGGATGCCGCCACCGGCTACGGCGAGATCACCAACGCCGCCCTGGGATGGCGCGACGGCGTCCTGACCCATGTCGGCCCTCGCGACGGATTGCCCGGCGACCCGCGTTCGCTGGCACGCCAGGTCATCGAAGGTAGCGGCTGGGTCACGCCTGGCCTGATCGACTGCCACACCCACCTGGTTTTCGCCGGCGATCGCGCACGCGAATTCGAACTGCGCCTCCAAGGCGCGACCTATCAAGAAATCGCACGCGCTGGCGGCGGCATCCTCTCCACCGTGCGTGCCACTCGCGCGGCTGACGAGGAAGAATTGCTAGCGCAATCGCTGCCACGCGCACAGGCGCTGATCGCCGACGGCGCGACCACGCTGGAAATCAAGTCCGGCTACGGGCTGGATTTCGACAACGAACGCAAGATGCTGCGCGTCGCGCGTCGTATCGGCGAGCAGCTGGGCGTCACGATGCGCACCACTTACCTCGCCGCGCACGCGCTGCCGGCCGAGTTCAAGGACCGCGCGGACGACTACATCGACGCGGTGGTCGAATGGCTGCCGCGACTGCATGGCGAAGGTCTGGTCGATGCCGTCGATGCTTTCTGCGAAGGCATCGGGTTCACTCCCGCGCAGACGCGCCGCGTGTTCGAGGCCGCGCGTGCGCTCAACGTTCCGGTGAAGCTGCATGCGGACCAGCTCAGCGACCTCGGCGGCGCGGCGCTCGTTGCGCAGTTCGATGGCTTGTCCGCGGACCACGTCGAGTACACCTCGCTCGACAGCGTGCGCGCGATGGCGGATCACGGCACTGTCGCGGTGCTGCTGTCTGGCGCGTTCCACGTGCTGCGCGAGACCAAGCTGCCGCCGCTGGACGCGTTCCGCGAGCACGGCGTGCCGATGGCGGTGGCCACCGACTGCAACCCCGGCACGGCGCCATTGCTGTCGCTGCGGCAGGCGATGCAGCTTGCATGTACGCATTTCCGCCTCACGCCGGAGGAAGCCCTGCGCGGCGCGACGGTGCACGCCGCGCGCGCCCTCGGCCTGGCCGATCGGGGCGTGCTGCGCGTTGGCATGCGCGCGGACTTCGTGCACTGGAATGTAGGACACCCCGCCGAACTCTGCTATTGGCTGGGCGGACGACTGGCGCACGCGGTGTACGCTGGCGGTGTCGCGAGATGAACTGTCGCGCCGGGCGCAGCGAGGAGCCGGCCGGCGACACAAGCGGGCACCTGTTGTGTCGATGCCGCACCGCGGCCGTCGAAGCAGGTGACCAGCGCCACACCGCAGAGTCCTCACTGCGCTCGGAACGACAAGCAACAATCGCCGATCCATTCCTGGAGAACACATGAAGCCGTCCGCACCCGCGCTCTTCGTACTCCTTCTGCTGACTGGCGCAGCGACCGCTGCACAGGCGCCTGACGCCGCCCGACGCCTCGCGCAGGACGCGATCATCGTCGACACCCACATCGATGCGCCCGAAGGCCTGTTCGACCACTGGGACGACCTGGGGCTGGCCACTCCCGGCAAGGAATTCGATTACCCGCGCGCGCGTGAAGGCGGCCTCGATATTCCGTTCATGTCGATCTACACCTCCGCCGACGACGACGATGCCGGCAAGGCGTGGCAGCGCGCGCACATGCTGATCGACCAGGTGGAAGCGCTCGTGCAACGGCATCCGGATAAATTCGCGCTGCTACGCTCACCGCGCGACGTCGCGCGCCTGAAGCGCGGCGGCAAGGTGCTGCTGGCGATGGGCATGGAGAACGGCGCGCCAATCGTGGACGACATCGCCAACGTGGCGAAATTCCATGCGCGCGGCGTGCGATACATCACCCTCGCCCACGGCCGCAACAACCGCATCAGCGACTCGGCGACGGACACCGCGCCGCACTGGAACGGATTGAGCCCATTCGGCGTGGAGGTCGTGAAAGAGATGAACCGCGTCGGGATCATGGTGGATGTCTCGCACCTGTCCGAAGCCGCGATCGCCCAGGCGGTGGAGCTCAGCCGTGCGCCGGTGATCGCCAGCCATTCGGCGATGCGGCATTTCACGCCGGGATTCCAGCGCAATCTCAGCGACGAAAACCTCAAGGCGATCGCCGCGAAGGGCGGCGTGGTGCAGGTGCCGTTCGGCAGCATCTTCATCGACGACGAATCCGCGCAGGTGTATTCGCAGTTCCTGCGCGACCGCGAGGCGTACCGTCGCGACAAGGCAGCCGGCAAGAGGATGAGCGGACCGGAGCCCGGGTTTCCGCAGCTCAAGCCGACCTCGATCACCCAGGTGCTCGACAACATCGACTACATCGTGCGGATGGTGGGCGTCGATCACGTCGGCATCGGTTCTGACTTCGACGGTGTGAACGGCGCATTGGCCGCGGAACTCAAGTCCGTCGCCGACTACCCGGCATTCGTGGCCGGCCTGCAGGCGCGTGGTTACAAGGATGCCGATATCCGCAAGATCCTCGGCGGCAATCTGCTGCGTGTTTGGACCGAAGTGGAGCGGATCGCCACGCACTGATGGCGCGTTGCGCTGGCCCGTCCGCGATACCGGCATGTGGCAAAAAAAAGCCCCGCAATGCGGGGCTTTTTTACTTACGGCGCGAAGGACCCGCTCAGGCGGCGGTCTTCTTGGCCACGGCCTTCTTGGCCGGAGCCTTGGCGACGGTCTTGGTCGCGGTCTTCTTGGCGACCGGCGCAGCGGCGGTGCCGGCAGCCTTGGTCACGGCCTTGCTGCTGCGGGCGTTGCCGTAGCTGGAGTTGTAGCGCTTGCCCTTGGCTGTCTTGCGATCGCCCTTACCCATGTTCGTGCTCCTGAAGCTGTCAAAGTCCGCACGGCGGTGCGGCGGTTGCTAGAAATCGCGTCGAACCGGGTCGCGCGAGACCGCGAAGTCTACCACGCGCCGCCCGACCGGGCTCCGAAGACCACAGCCCCTCGCCCACCTGCTGGAGGGAAGCCCCCTTGGTAAGGGGGCGCCCCGAAGGGGCGGGGATCGGTAGCTTGCAGCCCAAAGTTTGCGAAGCAAACTTTGGGATTGATCCAGTGCGCAGCATGGTCAATGCACGCAGCTCGCGTCATGCACGTGGCTGTGGTTGAGCCGCAGGTTGGCCATGTGCGCCAGCCCCACCAGGGTGCCACCGAGGGTCATCGCCAACGCGTGCGGGACCAGGGCATGGTGGAGCGGCCCGTACAGCACTCCCATCCACAGCACCGCAAGACCCGGCAGCAGCAGGCCCAGCGCACGCACCGCGCCATGGCGGCGATAGCCCCAGACCACGCTAAACAGCCCCAGCATCGTCGCGAACAGCACGAAACCGCGCTCAAAGTCGTCGCCCAGCCAGGTCGCCACGCCCAGCGACGGCAGCGCCGCGATCAGCAGCGGCAGCAGCGCGCAATGGATCGCGCACAGCAGCGACCCGGTCGCCCCCAGGCGGTCCAGCAGGGACCGCGAGCGGGCAACGTGACCGGACCGGACGGGGCGGAAGACGTCGTTCATTCGTTACATTATAACAGTCGATTCCGTTACGAACCCGCGTCGAACACCGGTTCGGCGGCTTCGTGCGCCGGATGGGAGCGACGTACCGCCGGGATGGCCTGGGCGAGCAAGGCGCAGCCCGCGAGCGTCCAGACGATCAGTGCGCCGCTGGGCAGGTCGAGGACCGCCGACAAGCCCAGCCCGGTGATGTAACCCGCCGCACCGATGGCATAGGCCGCTACCAGACGGGAGCGCCCCCGCATGCCCGCGGTCGCCAGGGCCGGCACGATGAGACTGGCGAAAACCAGGTACACGCCCACCAGCTGCACCGAAGCCGTGATCGCCAACGCGAACAACGCATAGAACAGCAGCCCCGCCAGCCTGCCGCCGCGCAGCCACATGAAAGCCAGCAGCGCGACCGACAGCACGGCGGCGGGGATCAGCTGCGAATAGCTGACCCACAGGATCTGGCCGACGAGGAGGTCCTTCAGGTGTTCGCCGCCCTGCGGGTTGTCCGCCAGCAACAGCAGTCCGCCGGTTGCGGCCAGCGCGAACAGCGTGCCGATCAGCGGCTCCTGGTATTCCGGCCAGCGCCGGTCGGTCCACGACAACAGACCGGCGCCGGCCAACGCTGCGGCGGCCGCGGCGAACTGCACGCCCAGGCCGTGTTCGTCGATGCCGAAATACTGCGCGAGGATCACGCCGAGCCCGGCGATCTGCGCGATCGCGAGGTCAATGAAGATGATGCCGCGCGACAACACCTGCTTGCCCAGCGGCACATGCGTGGACAACACCACCAGTCCCGCGACGCACGCCGGACCGAGGATGCTGATATCGAGGCCTTCCCAGTTGAGTGTCACTTGGCCGCTCCTGTGCGGGATGCATCCAGCAACTTGGAAATCGTGGAATCGAACAATCCGAACAGATCCTTCGACTGCGCATCGCCACCCACCGAGAACGGCAGCGATACCGCCGGCACGCCGGTGCGTTCGGACAGCCAGTCCGACGGCTTGCCGTCCTGGTAGGCCGCACGCACGATCGCCAGCGTGTTGCCGGACTTGGTGGTCGCGATCAGGCTGGCCAGGTGCGCGCTGGTCGGCGGCACGCCGGGCTTGGGCTCAAGCGCGCCGATCTGGTTCATGCCCAGCCAATCCCACAGGTAGACCCAGCTGATGTGGTGGACGACGACATTGCGGCCCTTCAGCGGTGCGGCCTGCGCCTTCCAGCGCACCATCGCGGCGAGCCAGCGCTTGGTGAAGTCGTCCAGTCGCTGCTGGTAGGTCGCGGCATTGGCCGGGTCGAGCTGCGCCAGGCGTGCGTCAAGCGTCTTGGCGATCACGAGCACGCGGCGCGGGTCCATCTGCACGTGCGGGTTGCCGTCCGGGTGCACGTCGCCATAGGCGCGATCGAGCGCGGTCGGCTTCTCGAGCGTCTTCACCTGCGCCGCGGCCATGAACGAACCGGGGCCGGAACCCACCTTGGAGTTGCCCGACTGGCGGATCAGCTGCGGCAGCCAGCCCACTTCGAGTTCCGCGCCGGTGCACACCATCAGGTCGGCGCTGCGCACCTTGGCGATCAGGCTGGGCTTGGCTTCGATCTGGTGCACGTCCTGCAGTGCGGACGTGCCGACATCGACATCGACCTTGTCGCCCGCCAACTCCTGCACCAGCGAACCCCATTCCGGTTCGCATGCGAACACCTTGAGTTTCGCCTGCGCAGGCGTCGACACCAGCGCAGCCAGCAGCAATGCGGAAAGTGCATGGAATTTCATTGACGCGTTACCTCGGCGATGAAGTGTTGCTATGGAGTGCGTAGCGGTTAAGTACGTTGCCTTGCCGTCATTCCGCGAAGCGGGAATGACGTTGCGATCAGAACTTGTGCGCACCATGCGCGCCCAGACTGGTCTGGTATTGCAGGGTGACTGCGTTGTCGCTGTCGTCCGCGTTGGGCTTGTCGTGACTGAGCTGGAGACGGAACAGGCTGAACTCGCTGTTGCGCCAGGTCAGCTCGGCGGTGTGGCGGTAGGGATCGAAATTGCTGGCGTAGGGGCCTTGGGAATCCGCCCACAGCTTGTCGTAGCGGTAGCCCACGTCCCAGATGCGGTTGAGGCGATAGACCGCTTCGACATAGCCGCCGCGACGCTTGCCATCCCACGGCGAAACCAGGGTGTCGTCTTCCGGATCGGTGAAGCTGCCGCTGCGATCATCCTGGAAATACTCGCTGCGCAGCGTCACGCCGCCATCCTTGAAGTTGCCCTGCGGCGCCCACTTCCACGTCGCATCGGCGACATAGACCTTGGCATCGCCGCTGAAACCGTCCTCGCCGCCTTCGACCTTCGTGTTGAGCATCGACACGCCGGCGAGCCACGAACTTTCGGTGCCGACATCGCCGCCGACGTGAGCGAACAGCGTGCGCGTGCCCAGGCCACCCTGCTGCGCACCGCCGCTGGGGTAGTTCTGGCCGCGCAGGACTTCGCCGCCGAGTTCGATGAAGGTACTGGTCGGCGCAACCCAGCGCAGCTGCACGCCGTCGTCGCCGTATTGGCCGCCGAGAAACGCCTGGTAGGCGAGCGGGCGGTCGAAGAAGTTGTCGGTGTGCGCGTGGTGGCTGTTGAGGTAGCCGATGTTGGAGAAGAAGCGGCCCAGGCGCATGTTGAAACCCGCGGGTAACGCGGTGGTGTCGATGAACGCCTCTTCGACGCCGAGGTGGTCTTCGCCGTCCTCGCTTTCCATCGCCACGGTCAGCTGGCCGTAGAACTTGTCGTCGATGTTGGCGGCCAACGACACCTCGCTTTCGCCCAGCGAGAAACCGTTGGCGCTGGGACCGCCTTCGCCTACCAGCGGGAAACCGGCGCGGCTGTAGGCATCGGGGTCCAGCGAATGATGCGAGTAGCTGCCGTTGAGGATGATGCTGATCGCCGGATTGAAGGCGTTGCCATTGGCGCCGCTTGCGCTGGTCGTGCCAGCGGACGCCGCGACCGACGCGGTGCTGTCGGCGGTGCTGTCGGCGGGCGCCTCCTCCGGACCTGCCGCGAGGGCGTCGATCTCCGCCTGTTCGCTACTGGATGCCGTCGCCGGAGTGGCCGGGACTGCGGGCGTGGCCGCGATCGGCTGCGACTTCAGTGCCTCAAGCTGGGCCTGCAGTGCCTTGACCTGGGCTTCCAGGGCTTCGATGCGGCGGTCGGTGTCGGGATCGGCCGCGAAGGCCGGCGACGTCGCGAGCGCGCTTAGCACGCACAGGGTGAGCAGGGATTTCCGCATGAGCCGAATAGGTCGTTGTCGGGATGTAATAACATAACATTCGTGTCGAATTGGGGGTCAATAGGACGTTAGTCACTGTCGTTCGATCCATTCAGGTGGCGATGACCGTTCCCGGGAGGTGCCTCTCCAGATAAAAGAGTGTATATACACGTTATGTCTCGACCCCTGCCTTCCCCGCCCACACCTTCCCAGCCCACTCCCGGCCTGTGCACCTGCTTCCGGCTGCGCAAGCTGTCGCGCCTGGTCAGCCAGCGCTACGACCGCGAACTCGCCGCGGCCGGACTCAACATCAACCAGTACTCGATCCTGCGCCGCGCCTCCCGCGAGCCGCGTCCGATCACCAGCCTCGCGCGCGAGCTGGGCATGGACCGCACCACCCTCACCCGCGACCTCAAGCCACTGGTCGGCAACGGCTGGATTGCACTCGTCCAGGGCGCCACCGATGCACGCCAGCGTTGCATCAGCGTCACCAGTGCAGGGAAAGACGCACTCGATACTGCACTGCCGCTGTGGCGCAAGGCGCAGGACGCCGTTGACGCCATGCTCGGGCCGACGGGTGTCGGCGCCCTGCACGACCACCTCGACAACGCCCTGCAGCAAATCGAAGGCCACGCATGAATCCGACCGCGCATTCCTCCCGCTATTGGCCGCTGGTGCTGGCCGCAACCGCAACGCTGATGGTGACGATGGGCATCCGCCAGTCGGTCGGGTTGTTCGTGAGTCCCATCGGCCAGTCGACCGGCCTGGGCATCGCGCAGATCAGCTTCGCGCTGGCGATCGGACAATTCGTGTGGGGCGCGGTGCAGCCCGTGTTCGGTGCGATCGCGGACCAGAAGGGGCCGGGGCGCGTGCTGGTGGTGGGTGGACTGCTGCTGGTCGCGGGCACGGCGCTGGTGCCGTTCTTCGATTCGAAGTGGGGCCTGATGATGACGCTCGGCGTGTTAACCGCAGCCGGCGCGGGCGCGGGCAGCTTCTCAGTGCTGATCGGCGCGACGGCGCAGCATGTTCCGGCGGAAAAGCGCTCGATGGTCGGTGGCGTGATCAACGCGGGCGGCTCGCTTGGCCAGTTCCTGTTCGCGCCGTTCGTGCAGGCATTGATCAGTGCGTTCGGTTGGGCCGCGGCGATGTGGACGCTCGCGGTGACGGCGCTTTCCACGCTGCCGCTGGCATGGCCGCTGCGACGGCGCGAACCGGTCGCGCACGTGACGACAGCGACCATCGCTCCCGCCGGCATGTCTCTGCGTGAGCAGCTGGGCATCGCGCTGCGCGACCGCAGCTACTGGTGCCTGCATATCGGCTTCTTCACCTGCGGCGTGCACATCGCCTTCCTGGTGACGCACCTGCCGACGGAAATCGCGATGTGCGGCCTGTCGCCGCGCGTCTCGGCGATCAGCCTCGCGTTGATTGGCCTGTTCAACATCGGTGGCAGCCTGGGCATCGGTTGGCTCGGCCAGCGCTTCCGCATGAAGTACTTGCTGGCGCTGATGTACGCGAGCCGCGCCGCGCTGATCGCGGTCTACATGGTGTCGCCGCCGACACCGATGACGTTCTTCCTGTTCGCCGCAGGGTTGGGCCTGACCTGGCTGGCGACGGTGCCGCCCACGGCGGGACTGGTCGGCAAGCTGTTCGGTCCGCGCTATCTGGGCACGCTGTTTGGACTCACGCTGCTATCGCACCAGATCGGCGGATTCCTGGGTGCGTGGGTCGGCGGTCTCGTCGTCGAGCGCTTCGGTGGCTACACGTGGATGTGGTACGCGGACATGGTGCTCGCCTTGCTGGCGGCAGCTGCGAACCTGCCCATTCGCGAGTCGAAGCCGGTGATGCAGGTGGCGACGGCCTGAGTCACAGTCAGGACAGCTCGTTCACAGCACGCAGCTCAGAGCACGTTAGCTAAAAGCACGCCACCAGGAACAAGCCACTCCACCTGACTCAGGCGGAAGCAGCCTGCTTCGCGCAGTTCGCACACAAACCGTGCACCTCGAGCGTCTGCGCCTGCGGCGTGAAGCCCGCAGCACGCGCGGCGGCATCGAGCGATGCGACGATCGCCGCATCCTCCAGTTCCGTCGCCGATTGGCAGCTGTCGCAGATCAGGAAAGGAACGGCGTGCGATTCGCTGCCGGGATGGTGGCAGCCGACGAACGCATTGATCGACGCGAGCTTGTGGATGAAGCCGTGCTCGAGCAGGAAATCCAGCGCGCGATACACCGTCGGCGGTGCGGCGGCGTCATGCGTGGCCTTCATCTGGTCGAGCAGGTCGTAGGCCTTGATCGGCCGGCCGGCCGCGGCAATCAATCGCAGCGCGTTCGCGCGGATGGGCGTGAGGCGCAGGCCGCGCTGCTCGCACGCGCGTTCGACCTCGCGCACGAAGCCGTCGCCATCGTGGACATGGTGTTTCGGGTCGGTGCAGGCGTGGGAGTGGGCCATGACCCTGATTTATGCCCCGGCCGGCAGCTTTGCAAGGGCTGCGTCGATCCGCGCCACCGCCTGGCCCTGCCCCGCCAGGTAGACGGTGTGGGAGATGTCCGGACTGACCTGGGTGCCGGTGATCGCCACGCGCATGGGCTGTGCAACCTTGCCCATGCCCAGGCCGAGCGCTTCGGCGGTCTCGTGGAGCGCTGCTGAAACCGATTCGGCGGTCCACGACGCCAGCTTCGCCAGGCGCTCGCGCGCATCGGCCAGCGGCGCCTGTGCAGCGGCGGTGAGGTGCTTGGTGACGGCCGCTTCGTCGTATTGCGTCAGCGGGTTGAACCAGACCGCGGCGCGTTCGGCCATGTCCTTGAGCGTCTGCACGCGGTCGCGCAGGGCGATGACGATGTCGGCGGCCTTCGGCCCCTTGTCGAGGTCGTAACCGCTGTTGCGCAGGTGCCACTCGAGGTGCTTTGCGACTTCGCCCGGATCGTCGCTCTTGAGGTACTGCTGGTTCAGCCAGCCGAGCTTGGCCGGATCCAGGCGCGACGCCTTCGCGTTCACGTCCTTCAGGTCGAACAGCGACGTCATCTCGGCGATCGAGAAGATTTCCTGGTCGCCGTGCGACCAACCCAGGCGGACCAGATAGTTCAGCAGCGCATGCGGCAGGTAGCCGGCATCGCGGTACTGCATCACGTCGGCCGCGCCGGTGCGCTTGGACAGCTTGGCACCGTGCTCGTCGAGGATCATCGGCAGATGCGCGAAATGCGGCACCGGCTTGCCGAGCGCTTCGTAGATGTTTATCTGTCGCGGCGTGTTGTTGACGTGGTCGTCGCCACGCACGACGTCGCTGATGACCATGTCGATGTCGTCGACGACGACCGCGAAGTTGTAGGTCGGATACCCGTCGGAACGGAAGATCACCAGGTCATCGAGCTCGGTGTTGCTGATCTCGATGCGACCCTTGACCTTGTCCTCCCACGCCACGACGCCGTCGAGCGGGTTCTTGAAGCGGATGACGCGGTTGGGATCATCGCGATGGCCGGCGTTCTGCTCGCGGTACGCGCCGTTGTAGCGCGGCTTCTCGTTCTTGGCCATGGCGGCTTCGCGCATGGCTTCGAGTTCTTCCTTGGTTTCATACGCGTAGTACGCATGATCCGAGGCGACAAGCAGCTCGGCGACTTCGCGATAGCGCGCGAGGCGATGGGTCTGGTAGATCGGACCTTCGTCGTAATCCAGGCCGAGCCACTGCATGGCATCGAGGATCGCGTCGATCGCCGCCTGCGTGCTGCGCTCCTGGTCGGTGTCCTCGATGCGCAGGATGAACTGCCCGCCGTGGCGGCGCGCCTCCAGCCAGCAATACAGCGCCGTGCGGGCGCCACCGATGTGCAGGTAGCCGGTGGGACTGGGGGCGAAACGAGTGCGGGTCATCGCGGGGACAAGGAAACGGGCAAGGGACGGAATTTTAGCCGTTTGCGCGGGGAAAGGCGGTTTCGGTCGTCAGTGGGTGCTGATTGGTTGGTCGCGACGGGTTGGAAGCGCTCTCCAGGAACCCTACCCGGCACCAACCGCCAACCGGGAACCGACAACGAGCAATTACAATCCGCCGATGACCACGCTTTTCATCTCCGATCTGCACCTCGATGCCGAGCGCCCGCAGGTCACCGAGCTGTTCGGCCGATTCCTGCGCGAAGACGCCCGCCGCGCCGATGCGCTCTACATCCTCGGCGACCTGTTCGAGGCCTGGGTCGGCGACGACGACCCCTCCGACACTGGCGCCTTCGTCGCGAGCGAGCTGCGCGCATTGCGCGACAGTGGCGTGCCGGTGCATTTCATCCGCGGCAACCGCGACTTCCTCCTCGGCGATGCCTACGCCAGCCGCGCCGGCATGCGGATCCTGTCCGATCCCGCCGTCGTCGTACTGCACGGCCAGCCGACGCTGCTGATGCACGGCGACCTGCTGTGCACCGGCGACGTCGCCTACCAGCAGTTCCGCGCCCAGGTGCGCAATCCGGCGTGGCAGCAGCAGTTCCTGTCGCAGCCGCTGGCGGCGCGCCTGGCGTTCGCGCAGCAGGCGCGCGCGGCGAGCAAGGCGCACCAGTCGGGACTGCAGGACAAGGGCACGATGGAAACGATCACCGACGTCGCCCCGGAAACCGTGGAGGCCACGCTGTCGCGCTTCGGCATCGCGCGGATGATCCATGGCCACACCCATCGCCCCGCGATCCACGACCTTGCCGTCGAAGGCCGTGCGCACCAGCGCATCGTGCTTGGTGACTGGTACGACCAGGGATCGGTGCTGCGGGTGGATGCCGACGGCGTGCGACTGGAGACGCTGTAGGGCGGGTATCGACCCACCTGCCGCTGCAAACAACACGTCAGGAGTGATGTGCAATGAAGCTGCTCATTCAGAAAACAGCCATATTGTTGTTCGCTCTTGCAGGAGCCAGTTGCGCAACTTCAGGCGGTCCCACCTACCTCCAAGTTGCCACGAGCGTCGCTTCAGACAAGGGTTCTGTGGTGATTTACCGCTGGAGCTCGCTAAAAGGCGCAGCCTGGACACATCGCGTATTCCTCGACGGGCAGCATGTCGCTGACCTGCGCAACGGAGAGTTCACGCGGATTGCAGTTACTCCCGGCGAGCACAAGCTCAGTCTCGGTACCATGAAAAACACAAACTACCTGGTTGCAGACCTGCACGTTTCTGCAGGAGCCTCATATTTCTTTGAGGATCATCCGGGTTACAACATGTACGCGCCGGACAGATTACTCGGCGTGGACCAGGCGATTGCGGAAAAGCGCCTCCAATCCGGCTACACGTTTCACGCGCCTCTAGCTTCCTCGCAGTAGTCGTCCGACTCCTAACAATTCATCCAAACCGAAAGCCGCTTCGCGGCTCGGCTTGATTCACCTACTTGGCCAACTCCCCGCACCCGTTGTAGGTGGTGTCGCCGTAGCTGAAGCTCGCGGTGAATTGGTAGCGATTGTCAGACATGCCGTCGCTGCACCCGCCCGGATTCAGCGTGAGGTTGAAGTCGGTATCGCCATCGCGACCGATGAAGACATAGCCCACGAGCGACGGCACGCGGCGCCCCTGCATCGTCTTGCCTTCCTGGTCTTCCGGCGTGCTGAACACCAGCGTCTCGCCGTCCACGCGCGCGCTCCAGAACGGTTCGTTGCCTAAGCCGCGCCACGCCGTCACCGGCGCATTCTCCTCGCCAGCCGCGCGCTTGCCCTGCGCACCGGGCGGCAGCGTGGTCGGCGTGTTGGCGGCGGGAGCAGCAGGCTTCATGGCAGGCGATTGCGCGGTCGAGACAGGCGGCGTGTCGGTGGGCACCTGCGTCGAACGCGGGCAGGCAACGAGCAGCGAAGTGGCGACGCACAGTACAACGGGAAGGATGCGCATGGGCGGACTCCATCGGGACCGGCGGATGCTGGCGTCGCCGGTGTTGGCGGGTGGTGATCTGACGGAAGCTGATCTCGCTACCGGTAACCATACTGCCGCTGGCGATGAGCCCGCGATGAACAAGCCCCTGATGATCGACCTGCCCGTGGACTTCACGACGGCCGACCTTCCCGACCCTACCGTCGTCCGGCTGCTGCGTCGGCCTGCGCCTGCAAGGCATGCAGTTCTTCTTCGTCGAACCCCGCCGCCAGCCGCGCATCGGTGTTGAACGGGCCATGCAGTACGCCGGTTGCGTATTCACGCAGCAAGTCACGGAAGCGCGAGCGCGGCTCCACGCCGGCACGTTCGCAATACCAGCGGTACCAGCGCGAGCCCGCCGCGACGTGCGCCACTTCCTCGCGCAGGATCACTTCGAGTATCGCCACCGTCGCATGGTCACCCAGCGACCGCAGCTTGGCGATCATGCCCGGCGTGACATCCAGCCCGCGCGCTTCCAGCACGCGTGGCACCAGCGCCATCCGCGCCAGGCCGTCGTGCGCGGTTTTTTCCGCCATTTCCCACAGGCCGTTGTGGGCGTCGAAGGCGCCGTAGTCGTAACCCAGCTGTTGCAGGCGCCCGCGCAGCATCACGAAATGACGCGCTTCGTCGTTGGCGACGCCCACCCAGTCAGCGTAGAAAGCCGGCGGCAGTCCACGGAAGCGGTAGACCGCATCCCACGCCAGATCGATCGCGTTGAACTCGATGTGGGCGACGGCGTGGATGAAGGCCGCCAGTCCTTCCTTCGTGCCGAAGCCGCGCCGCGGCAGGTCGCGCGGAGGCACCAGCACCGGCCGCTCGGGGCGGCCTGGCATTCGGATCAGTTGCGGCGGCTCAGCGTCCTGGGGAACGCCAAGCTCACCGTTTGCGAACGCCGCGGCGGCAGCGAAGGTGCGCTCGACTTTCGCCGCGGGATCAGCGGCATCGAGGCAATCGCGGGCGGCGTCGAAGAGGTTGCTCAAGGCTGTTGCCCTTGCTCGTCACTTCCGCGAAGGCGGGAGCCCAGTGACTTTTGCTCATTGAATAACCGCGAAACAAAAGTCACCGGGTTGACCGGCAGCGCCGTCGAAATTCCGACTTCGCGGGAACGAAACAAATGAATCAGGACGCGCGACGCGTCTTCTTCGCCTCGTCCGAACGCAGCTGGCGGATTCGGTCGAAGTAGCCTTCCTCGATGCCGGTGACGTAGTCGCCGTTGAAGCACGAGGAGTCGAAATGCTCCATGCGGTGCTTCGGCCCGGACACGGCCTCTTCCAGGTCGGCAAGGTCCTGGTAGATCAGCCAGTCGCAACCCAGCAGCGTCTGCACTTCTTCCTCGGTGCGATCGTGCGCGACCAGTTCCTCTGCCGACGGCATGTCGATGCCGTACACGTTGGGATAGCGCACCGGCGGCGCGGCGGAAGCCAGGTACACCTTGCGCGCGCCGGCATCGCGCGCCATCTGCACGATCTGCTGCGACGTGGTGCCGCGCACGATCGAATCGTCCACCAGCAGCACGACGCGGTTCTTGAATTCCAGCGGGATCGGATTGAGCTTGCGACGTACCGACTTCGCGCGCTGGCCCTGCCCCGGCATGATGAAGGTGCGTCCGACGTAGCGGTTCTTGATGAAGCCCTCGCGGTACTTCACGCCCAGCACGTTGGCGATTTCCAGCGCGGCGTCGCGCGAGGTGTCCGGAATCGGGATCACCGTGTCGATGTCGTGCTCGGGCATCAGGCGCAGGATCTTCTCGCCGAGCTTCTGGCCCATGCGCATGCGCGCCTTGTGCACGGAGATGTTGTCCATCATCGAGTCGGGACGCGCGAAGTACACGTACTCGAAGATGCATGGGGTGTGCTTCTGCGGCTTCGCGCACTGCTTGGCGAAAAGCTCGCCGCGCGCGGTGATCACGAGGCATTCGCCCGGCGCCACGTCGCGCACGCGCTCGAAACCCAGCAGGTCCAGCGCGACCGATTCCGACGCCACCGCGTATTCGTCATTGCCACCCTTGCTGCGCTTGCCCAGCACCAGCGGGCGGATGCCGTTGGGATCGCGGAACGCGACCAGGCCCAGGCCCAGCACCGCGATGACGACGGCGTAACCGCCGACGCAGCGGCGCGAAACCCCTTCGACCGCACTGAACACCGCCTCGGGCGTCAGCGCCTTCTGCAGGCCCAGCTCGTGCGCGAACACGTTCAGCAGCACTTCCGAGTCCGACTCGGTGTTGACGTTGCGCAGGTCCTGCTCGAAGACCTCGCGGCGCAGCTTGTCGGTGTTGATCAGGTTGCCGTTGTGCGCCAGCGCGATGCCGTAGGGCGAGTTGACGTAGAACGGCTGGGCTTCGTCGGAACCTTCCGAACCCGCCGTCGGATAGCGGCAATGGGCGATGCCGAACTTGCCCTGCAGCAGCAGCATCGCGTCTTCGCTGAACACGTCGCTGGCCAGGCCGTTGCCCTTGTACACGCGCAGCTTGCCGCCGTCTGCCGTGGCAATGCCGGCCGCATCCTGGCCGCGATGCTGGAGCACGGACAGTCCGTCGTAGAGCTGGGCGGCCACATCCGTGTTGCCGACGATTCCGATAATGCCGCACATGTCGATGAATCCTGCTTGGGTGGTTCCGGTGTACCGGAACCGGGTTGGATCGGAGTTGGATCTGAAGTTGGATCTGTAGTTGGATCTGGAACTGGATCTGGCTTGAATTGCTGAATCACCAGATCCGATCAGTGCACGAGCTTGTCGTCGCGCACGGGTGCTGTTGAAGGTTCGGATCGTGAAGGGGCGCGGCGCGATGAAACCTGTTGCGACACACCCTGTATGAGGTCGGGGATTGCCTCCGGCAACCCTTCGGGAGCGAACTTTCCAGAGGCCGCGCTTCCAGAGGCGGGCTCTCCTGAAGCCAACACGCCTGCCATCAGCCCTTCAGGAATCGCCGCCGGCAGTCCGTGCGGCATCTGCTGCTGCAATTCCTTCACCGAGGCCTGCAACGACGCGCCCCGACCTTCCAGGTCGATGCGTTGCGCCGCCCACGGCGGCAGGCAGCCGCGCATCCATTGCGCACCCGGCAGCAGCACCGCCACCAGGGCCGAACCGCGCCAGGCGGCTTCACGCGGGACGTCGCTCAGGCCAAGTCCCAGCAGCAGCACGCAGGCGAAGAACACGCCGCGGACCACCCCCAGTCCCAATCCGAACATCCGGTCGACGCCAGACAATCCGGCCGAATCCGCCACCCGCTTCACCACCCACCCGATCAGCGCCACCACCATCCAGACCACGAGGAAGCTCAAGGCGTAGCCGCCGAGCACTTCGCCCCAGCCCAGCTGGCCGTCGGTCACCAGGCTGCGGCCGACGTCGCCGCCGAACGCCAGCGCCGCCACGCCCGCCAACGCCCATGCGAGCAGCGAGGCAACCAGGCCGATCACGCCGCGCAGCAGCCCCAACAGCGCGGAGACACCGACCACCAGCAGCAACACCCAGTCCAGCGCCGTCATTGCTGCCTCGATCCGAATGCCTGCCGCCGCACCGGACCCTTACGGGTGCGGTTTGACGATGGCGTCGCCGACGCCGAGCTTGCTGGCGACCTGTGTCTTCAACTGGTCCGCCTCCGCACGCGTCATCACCGGTCCGACGCGCACGCGGCTGAGCACGCCCTTGTCGGTCCGCACCGAATCGACGAACGCACGCAGGCCGGCGGCGCGCGCACGGTCGCGCAGCTTGATCGCCTCATCGGCGTTGCCGAACGCGCCCAGCTGCACGGCGAAGCCGGTGGCTGCGGCGGCGGGCGGTGCAGGCCTGGTCGTGGCCGGCGGCGTTGTCGCGACAGGCTTGGCGGGTGCGGTAGCGACGGGTGCGGCGGGCTTGGTAGCCGGCTTCGTGGCCGCCGGCTTTGTGTCGGCCGGCTTGGCCGCGATCGTCGCCGGCTTGGTTTCGGGCAGTGGTTCGACCTTCGGCGCAGCGGGGGTCGCAGCGGCGACCGGCGGCGACGCAGGCGTCGCGGCGGGCGCAGTGTCGGCCGGCGCCGAGGCGTCCGCGTTCAGCACCACGACCTTGGCGCCGACGTCGTCGCGCACGTGCGCGGCGCGCAGGCGGGCGGCTTCGGCATCGGCCTGGGTCGTGAAGGGCCCGATGCGCACGCGGTACAGGGTGCGAGCGTTCTCGGTCGTGGCTTCCTGGTAGCCGGGCAGCTGCGCGCTGCGCAGCGCGGCGATCACCCGGTCGGCATCGGCGACCGTGGCGTAGCGGCCAAAGCTGACGGCGTAATCGCCGCCGGCGGTGGTGGCGGGGAGCATGCCGGCGGCGGGTTCGGCCGCATCCGGATTGGCACCGGCGTCGGCCGGCGCGCTCGCGTCCATGCCGACGACGCCACTGGCCGGCGCCGAACCGGGCGTCACCAGCGGCAGTTCACGGGTTTCGATGCCTTCATTGATGGCCGGAGCGTCGGGAAGCTTCAACGGCACATCGGATACACCGCTCTCGGGCGCCGGTCCCTTGACCAGCATGGGCAGGAAAATCACTGCCAAGGCTACCAACACGCACGCGCCAACCACTCGCTGCTTCAGGGCGGGTTCCATCGAATCGGAGCCTCGGGGGAAAGGGGCGCGCGAATTATACCGCCCGCGCCACGCCCCAGACCGCAGGAAGGTTGAATGGAGACGTCTCGCTGACCCGGTCTGGTCGAGGAACGTACCTATCCCGACTGGAATCGCTGGAGTAGCTGACCGCCGTCGCTAACGTATCGGCTCAGCTCGCCGGAACAACGACTTGGGTCGCCACCCGGCCGACTCAGGTCGCCGAAATACCGACTGCAGTCGCCCACCGAACCGACTCGAGTCGCCGGAATATCGACTGCAGTCGCCGTCGGACCGACTCGAGTCGCCGGAATGCCGACTGCAGTCACCGTCGGACCGACTCGAGTCGCCGAAAGCCGGCCCGCAACCCAGCCGAAAACCGGACACCAACAATGCCGAGCCGGCGGCCCGGAACGCGGCAACGGCACACGACTCACCGGACGATGCCGCACCGGCGGCCGACCCGACACAACGGGCAAGGATTCAGCCCAGCGGATGCTTCGCCAACCACTCCAACGCCGCCGCCGCGGTATGGAACGACCCGAACACCAGCACCCGATCACCCGGCCGTGCCCCTGCCAGCACCGCAGCCAACCCGCCCGCGACATCGGCATGGCGCGCCCCCTCGCCGGCCACGGTCCCGGCCAGGCGCGCCGCGAATGCATCGACGTCCAGCCCGCGCGGCCCGCTGCCGGTCAGTCCACCCAGCTGCCAGGTATCGATCCGATCCGCGAGGGCATCGACGACACCGGCCGCATCCTTGTCGCCCAGCGCTGCGAACACAGCGTGCGTCCGACCCGTCGGCGGCGCCGCGGCGAGCCATGCCGCCAGTTCACGCGCCGCCTGCGGGTTGTGGCCGACGTCGACGACGACGTCCACGCCGTCGCGCTCGAAGCGCTGCAACCGGCCCGCCACGCGCGCCTGCGACACGCCCTGCACGATCGCCGCCCGCGGCAGCGTCTTGCCCAGTGCACGCAACGCGGCGATGGCGGTGGCGGCGTTGCGCACCTGCACCGGCGCGGCGAGCGCGGGCATCGGCAGGTCGATGGCAAAGCCCACTTCGCGCCAGCGCCAGCCTTCGACCGGCGCTTCGAACAGGGTCCGATGCTCCGGTTCGATGAGGAAATCGCAGCCGGCGCGGACCGCCGACGCACCGATCGCGTAGGCATGCCGCAGCACGCTGGCGGGCGGATCGTCGTCGCCCAGCACCAACGGCTTGAATGCGCGGGCGATGCCGGCCTTCTCCAGGCCGATAGTTTCGCGATCCGTACCGAGCCAGTCCTGGTGGTCGAGGTCGACGGTGGTGATCACGGCGACGTCGGGATCGACGATGTTGGTCGCGTCCAGGCGCCCGCCGAGGCCGACTTCGAGGATCGCAAGGTCAAGACCGCTGCGCGCGAACAGCCACAACGCAGCGAGCGTCCCGAATTCAAAGTAGGTCAGCGGGACTTCGGTCGGCGCGGCTTCGGTCAGTGCTTTTGTGGTTTCGGGCAGCGCGACATCGGGGCCGGCGATGCCGGCATCCGTCTGCGGGCGGCGCATGGACGCAACGCGCTTGCCAGTTGCCTTCGCCATTGCGGCCGGTTGCAGGCGCGCGGCTTCAATCGCTTCGAATGCGGCGACAAGATCTGCATCGCCGGCATCGTCGCCATCGACCCGCACGCGCTCGTTGTAGGCCAGCAGGTGCGGCGAGGTGTACGCGCCCACCTTCCAGCCAGCGGATCGCGCGATCGCTTCGATGAAGGCGACGGTGGAGCCCTTGCCGTTGGTACCGGCGACGGTGATGACGTTCTTCGCGGGCTTTTTCAGGCCCATGCGCGTGGCGACTTCGCGCACGCGGTCAAGGCCGAGTTCGATGGATTTTGGATGTTGGCGCTCGATGTACTCGAGCCAGTCGGCGAGGGTGCGTTGCATGGGCGCAATTGTAGGGCGGGTCTCGACCCGCCCAGCCAGCGACGTAGCCGGACCGGTCCGCACGACGCATTTGAAGGCGGGGAAGCGAGCCCCGCGTCGCTCTTGTTCACGACTTCGGGCGACGCCCGTCTTTCGATCACTGAACAAGTCAAATGTCATCCCGAGCGCAGCGAGGGATCTGCTATTTCGTCGCGAAAAACAGATCCCTCGCTGCGCTCGGGATGACAGGGCATGTCCACAGGCTCCCACCGCGAGAACGGGAGGCGCGCGCCCGCGGATTTACACCGCGCTTTACAACGCCCGGTGCACGGCCTCGCCGAACAGCGGCGTGTGGTGGCTGCAGTCGTTCAGGCGCACGACTTCCAGATGGTCGACGTCGGGACCTTCGAGCAGGTTGAGCGTGGTCGGGGCCTGGCGGAACGACCACAGGTTCGCCAGCGGGATGCCGAGGATGCGACACAGCAGGACGCGGTTGACGGCGTCGTGCGCGACCACGAGCAGCGTCTCGTGCGCGCCCAGTCCGGCGCAGGCGCGCTCCAGCGCCGGCCACGCGCGATCGAGCACGTGCTGCAGCGATTCGCCCTGCGGCATCAGTACTTCGTGCGGCGCGTTGCGCCAGGCGTCCATGAGTTCGGGATCGCGCGCGCGGATTTCCTCGGCGAGCAGGCCTTCCCAGGTGCCGTGGGCGATTTCCATGAGGCCTTCGTCGAGCGTCAGCATGCCGGCGCGCTCCTCGCCCAGCGCCAGTTGCGCGGTGCGACGGGCGCGGCTGAGCGGCGAAGCGACGGCGCGATCGATGCGGGCTTCGGCCAGGCGGTCGCCGAGTGCGCGGGCCTGGGATTCGCCGATCGGCGAAAGCGGGATGTCTTCCTGGCCCTGGTAGCGGCCTTCGGCGTTCCACGGGGTTTCGCCGTGGCGGGCGAGGAGGATCTTCATGCGGCGGCGGGAAATCGACGGCGGGCCAGCGTAGCAGAACGATCCGGGGTGCTCGCCGTGTGGAATGCCCCCGCGTGGAACGCGTGAGCGCAGCGGGCTTCGCGACAAGTCGCCGAACCAGCAGCATGTCGAAGCAGTCGCGCCGCCACGGCGGTTGAACGCGGTGTCCGCAAGCGACGCCTACCCCGTGGCGCGAAAGCGTGGAACCATGGCGTCCTCACCGCACAGGGAATCGCATCATGAGCCAGCTCGCCAAGGGCCCTTTCGACGTGAAGCGCACCGCGATGGAGTCCGTCGATGCCGGCGGCGATGCCGCGTTCGGACGTATCCGCTTCGAGAAGCGCTTCCACGGCGACCTGGATGCCAGCAGCGTCGTGGAGATGCTCAGCGCCGGCGACCCGAGTACGGGCTCGGCCGGCTACGTGGCGGTGGAGCATGTGATCGGTTCGCTGCAAGGCCGCGGGGGCCGTTTCATGTTCCAGCACAACGGCGTGATGGAGAACGGCCACGGCTCGCTGTCGGTGACCGTGGTACCGGGCAGCGGCACCGACGCGTTGGCCGGGCTGCGCGGCAGCCTGCTGATCGAGATCGCCAAGGACGGCGCGCATTCGTACTCGTTCGAGTACACGTTGCCGGTGTAGGGCCCTGTATCCCGAATGCAGCGCGGATTCTGCGCGTAGGCCGCAGGCCGCCCTTCGACTTCGCCGCTTCGCGGCTACGCTCAGGGTGAGCGGGAAATCCGCATCTACTGCGGCCGGCCGGGAGCTCCGAGCTCTGGATCGCAGCCCTCGGGATCCGCTCATCCTGAGCGTAGGCCGCAGGCCGAGTCGAAGGACGCTACGCGGCTGCGCTCAGGGTGAGCGGGAAATCCGCATCCGCGCCGAGCGGCGACCGGTCCTGAACGCAGCAGGCCGGCAATCGTCGGCCCGTGGAGGGCACGCAGTAGCGTCGCCGACAGGGTCGGCAAGGTCCCGGCGCGTATAATTTCGGGCCTCGCGCCGCGCCCGCCGCGGCCGCTCCCATGAAACCTCACAGGGCGAATCCCATGTCGACGATGAAGGCGCTGGTCAAGCGCGAAGCCACCAAGGGCATCTGGATGGAACAGG
The DNA here is from genome assembly GCF_054779775.1 of Lysobacter fragariae. Lineage (NCBI taxonomy): Bacteria > Pseudomonadati > Pseudomonadota > Gammaproteobacteria > Lysobacterales > Lysobacteraceae > Lysobacter > Lysobacter fragariae. The sequence continues at coordinate 314,508 of NZ_BAAGXP010000012.1, forward strand.
TGCCGATCCCGTCGCCGGGCCCGAACGAAGTCCTGATCAAGCTCGAGAAGACCGCGATCTGCGGCACCGACCTGCACATCTACCTGTGGGACGAGTGGAGCCAGCGCACGATCAAGCCCGGCCTGGTCATCGGCCACGAATTCGTCGGCCGCGTGGTCGACCTCGGCCCGGGCGTCACCGGCTACAAGGTCGGCCAGCGCGTGTCGGCCGAAGGCCACATCGTCTGCGGCCATTGCCGCAACTGCCGCGCCGGCCGCCAGCACCTGTGCCCGAACACCGTCGGCATCGGCGTGAACCGTAACGGCGCCTTCGCCGAATACATCGTGATGCCGTCCAGCAACCTGTGGCCGATCCCCGACCAGATCCCGAGCGAGCTGGCGGCGTTCTTCGATCCCTACGGCAATGCCGCGCACTGCGCGCTGGAGTTCGACGTGGTCGGCGAAGACGTGCTGATCACCGGTGCGGGCCCGATCGGGATAATCGCCGCGGGCATCTGCAAGCACATCGGTGCGCGCAATGTCGTGGTCACCGACGTCAACGACTACCGCCTCAAGCTCGCCGCCGACATGGGCGCGACGCGCGTGGTCAACGTCGCCAACACCTCGCTCAAGGACGTGATGGCCGACCTGCACATGGAAGGCTTCGACGTCGGCCTGGAGATGAGCGGCAACGCGCGCGCCTTCAACGACATGCTCGACTGCATGTACCACGGCGGCAAGATCGCGATGCTCGGGATCATGCCCAAGGGCGCCGGCGCCGACTGGGACAAGATCATCTTCAAGGGCCTCACCATCCACGGCATGTACGGCCGCAAGATGTACGAGACCTGGTACAAGATGACGCAGCTCGTGCTGGGCGGCTTCCCGCTCGGCAAGGTGCTGACGCACCAGTTGCCGATCGACGATTTCCAGCAGGGCTTCGAGCTCATGGAATCGGGCAAGGCCGGCAAGGTCGTGCTGAGCTGGAATTGATCCATCCACCGTCATTCCCGCGAAGGCGGGAATCCACGGGCGTTGCCTTCGATGTCGAAGCAACCAGGCATCGTCCGGATTCCCTCCCTGCCGGGACCGGCGCCTGCTTCTGAAAAGAAAGTCCATGGATTCCCGCCTTCGCGGGAATGACGAGCGAAGAGCATGTCCCTTACCCAACGCTACACAGATACCCTCGACGAAATCCGCGCCGCCGGCCTGTTCAAGTCCGAGCGCATCATCACCTCGCCGCAGTCGGCGCAGATCACGCTCGAAGACGGCCGCACGGTGCTGAACTTCTGCGCCAACAACTACCTCGGTCTGGCCGATCATCCCGACGTGATCGCCGCGGCGAAGGACGCGCTGGACACGCACGGCTTCGGCATGGCGTCGGTGCGCTTCATCTGCGGTACGCAGGACCTGCACAAGCAGCTGGAGAAGACGATCGCCGACTTCTTCGGCACGCAGGACACGATCCTCTACGCCGCCTGCTTCGACGCCAACGGCGGGTTGTTCGAGCCGCTGCTGGACGAAGCTGATGCGATCATCTCCGACGCGCTCAACCACGCCTCGATCATCGACGGCGTGCGCCTGTGCAAGGCCAAGCGGTACCGCTACGCCAACTGCGACATGGCCGACCTGGAGAAACAGCTGCATCAGGCCAAGGCTGACGGCGCGCGCACGATCATGGTCACGTCCGACGGCGTGTTCTCGATGGACGGTTTCATTGCGCCGCTCGACGAGATCACCGCACTCGCGGCGAAGTACGGCGCGCTGGTGCACATCGACGAATGCCACGCCACCGGCTTCCTCGGCAGGAACGGCCGCGGTTCCGCCGAAGTGAAAGGCGTGATGGACAAGATCGACATCTTCACCGGTACGCTCGGCAAGGCGATGGGTGGCGCGCTGGGCGGCTTCACCACCGCGAAGCGTGAAGTCATCGAGCTGCTGCGCCAGCGTTCGCGTCCGTACCTGTTCTCCAACTCGCTGCCGCCGCACGTGGTGGCCGCGGGGATCAAGGCGTTCGAAATGCTCGCCGCGGCGGGCGACCTGCGCGAGCAGCTGCAGGAGAACACGCGGTATTTCCGCGAACGGATGACGGCAGCGGGCTTCGACATCAAGCCGGGCGTGCATCCGATCTCGCCGGTCATGCTGTACGACGCGCCGCTGGCACAGCGGTTCGCGCAACGCCTGCTGGAGGAAGGGATCTACGCGATCGGTTTCTTCTTCCCGGTCGTGCCCAAGGGCCAGGCGCGCATCCGCACGCAGATCAGCGCGGCACACACCCGCGAGCACCTGGATCGCGCGATCGATGCGTTCATCCGCATCGGACACGAACTGGGTGTACTGAAGGCCTGATCGCGACGCGACGCGGGTTCGCTGCGTCGCCTTCGTCGCTTCGATTCCAGTGACCCGCAAAGGCGGGAAAGCCAGGGCCTGTTAACGCAATCCGGCAGGTCGCGTTGACAGGCCCAGGTAGCCCGCCTGCTTTTACTTGCTCGGAGCAGCGGCGCCGCTGGAGCCGGCCGCGGGTGCACCACCAGCAACACGGATGCCCTTCGCCTTCATCCACTTGTCGAAGTCGTCGGCAGTCATCTGCTTGCCGTTCTGGGTCATGTTGAAGCGGTTGCTGTCGGCAGCCGTCTTCTTTTCCACCGGTGCCGGCGGCTTCTTTGCAGCACTCGCCTTCTTCGCCGGACGACGCGCGGCGAGCTGCTCACCCGACAACCACGACTTGGCGGCGACTGGCGAGGCAGTTCCGGTCACGTCGATGCGAGTGATGGACGAAGCCGGCATTTCTTTCGCCGAGACAAGGCCACACAACAGCAAGCCCGGAAGGGCCAAGACAATAGCGCGCATCAGTTTTCTCCCCTTTTGCAGCCCCCTGCGATTTCAAAGTCTAGGGCCACGACGGGGAGTCGAGTCGCTGCAAAAGGTGCATGCGGCCACAGTTCCGCGTGATGCATGCACCGGGAATTTCCGGTGTTGCGACGTGCATCGCGCTTGCGCTGCGGTGCACGGGGGGCGTAGGCGCGTTGCTCAGCTGGACAGGGCGCGGAGCTCTTCCGGGGTCAGTGGGCGCCATTGGCCCTTGGCGAGTTCGCCCAGTTGCACGCCGCCAATGGCGACCCGCACCAGGCGCAGCACGGCAATATCGAAGGCCGCGAGCAGGCGTCGGATCTGGCGGTTGCGCCCTTCGTCCAGGACGATCTCCAGCCACGCGTTGCGCGTGCCCTGGCGCAGCATCCGCACCGACTTCGCACGCAATGCCTCGCCTTCCTCCGTCACGCCGGTGACGAGCTGGTCCAGCAATGCGGCCTCGGGAATCGTGTCGACCTGCACGTGGTAGGTCTTGTCGGGGCCGGTCTCCGGATCGGTGATGCGCGCGGCCCATTGCGGGTCGTTGCAGAACAGCAGCAACCCCTCGCTCGCCTTGTCGAGGCGGCCCACCGGCGCCAGCCACGGTAACGGCACGCCGTCCAGCTGCGCTTCGTCGAAGCAACGGTAGACCGTGTCGCGCCCCTGCTCATCACGCGCCGTGGTCAGCAGCCCGCGAGGCTTGTTGAGCATCACGTACAGGCGCTGGGTGGCTTCGGGCGACTGCTCGTCGACCTCGATCCGCTGCCTGCCATCGGCGCTGATCGGAAACTCCGGGTCGCGGACGATAAGGCCGTCGACACGAACGCGGCCCGCAGCGATCCAGCGGGCGGCTTCCGTGCGTGAACACAGGCCTCGCTTGGACAGCACGCGGGCCAAGCCGTGGCGCGGTGATCCGGCCATCGCGGGATCCAACCTGTTCCGGCTTACTTCTTTTCTTCGGCCTTTTCGGCAGGAACGGCTTCCCCTGCGGGCGGCGCACCCTTGGCCACGCGCACGCCCTTGGCCTTCATCCAGGCGCTGAATTCGTCAGCAGTCATGCGCTTGCCGTTCTGGCTCATGTTGAAACGCCAGGGTGTGTTGTCGTACTGGGTCTTGGGCTGGTAGGCGGCCGGGTCGGTGGACGACGGCATCGCCGCCGGCGCCGACGGCACGGTCGCCTTCGCCAGCTGCATGCAGCTCTCGCTGCGTATCCGCAGCAGCACGTTGTCCACGGCGAGCGCTTCGTCGAAGGCCTGTGCCAGTACGCCGGTCGGTGCACCGAGCTGGTGGGTCGGCGCGGTCAGTTCAGGCGACGCCGGCGCCAGCAGCGTCGGCTGCACGGGCAGACCCTGACGCGGCAACGCGCTGCAGTCGGGCGGCATCTGGGCGTGGGCGACGCCAGCGAGGAACCAGACCGACAATCCAATCAGTGCGCGTTGCATGGGCTTCTCCGTCATTGCGATGCCGGCTACGAGGCACCCTGTCCGGCGAGTTTAGGCCGGGCGTACAGGGGGGACAACCGCGACCAGCGCGACTTCGGTTTCGGAATCTGAAGCTTCGGGGCTTCGCGATCATTGCGGATCGCTGGCTGCGGAGTCTGGATCACCTAGAGTGATCGACGTCGGCACTACGCTTCACAGGCGCGAAGCCCGAATTGGCTTGCATCTGATTTCGGATTTGCATGGATCCCATATCACCGCGAACCAATGCACAAAAAAGCGAAGCCCGGCACTTGGCCGGGCTTCGCGTTTACTGCAGCTGATGCAGAACTCAGTTCTGGACGTTCAGCTCGGTGCGGCGGTTCTTCTCGCTCTTGCAGCCCGGCATTGCATCGCCCAGCGCTTCCAGCGGACGGCTCTCGCCGTAACCGTTC
>NZ_BAAGXP010000013.1:0-194849 GCF_054779775.1 Lysobacter fragariae
GCACATCATACAGCGAATTTCCGGGCCGTCAACACCTCACCGCACCCTTTTTTCGCCTCCCCTGCCTCGCCGTTCTGCCCCAAAGAGCGTCCCGGTTGGCGGGGCCGCGCATCTTACCGGATGTTCCGAAACCGTCAACCGTTTTCGTAACCCCTTCAGTGCGCCCCGTCGAAGGAAACTTCGTCCACCTCGGCGGGGCGCGCATTGTGCACACGCACAATGATTTTGGGAAGGGGTTGAAACACGAAAATTTCAACGTCCGGCTCTTGACGCCTCGCCGGCTCGTCGCAGATGGTCAGCCACCCCTGCAAACGGAACCTCGACGATGCCCCTGATGCGATTGCTCCTGCTGGCCAGCGCCGCCCTCTCCGTTGCCGGATGTGCGGGGGCGGGCAACTGGGTGGAGCTGGGAGGACACCGTTATTCGGTGGAACTGGCTGACGACGACGCCGAGCGCGAAATGGGCCTGATGTTCCGGGAGAGCATGGCCGCCGACCACGGAATGCTGTTCATCCACGACACCCAGGACATGCAGGCCTACTGGATGAAAAACACGAAGATTCCGCTGGATATCCTGTATTTCGACAATGCCCGCAAGCTGGTCACCCAGCAGCGGGACGTTCCGCCGTGCGCATTGGGCAACGGCTGCCCGCCCTACCCCAGCACGGCGCCGGCGCGCTACGTGCTGGAACTCAATGCCGGCCAGGCGGCGCGGCTGCGGCTGAAGGACGGGGTGGAAATGAAGTTCGGGCCGGGAATTCCCCAGCCCTGAAGACTCAGACCTGCATCATCTCGAAGTCGTCCTTGGTGACGCCGCAGTCCGGGCAGGTCCAGGTATCGGGGATGTCCTCCCAGCGGGTGCCCGGAGCGATACCCTCTTCGGGCAGTCCCTTGGCTTCGTCGTAGATGAATCCACAGACGACGCACATCCAGGTGCGGTAGGTAACGGTCGCGGCAACTTCACTCATGGGTCGATAATGCAGGCTATGCGCGTTGGCGGAGCGCGCATTGTCTCCCCCGGACCAAGGATGCTCAAGCATGAACCCGCGCTGGAAACGCCGCGGCCTTTACGCCATCACCCCGGACGAGCCGGACACCGGACAGCTGCTGTCGCGCGTGGAAACCGTGCTGCGCGCCGGCGCGACATGGCTGCAGTACCGCAACAAGGCGGCCAGTGACGACCTGCGCGCGGAGCAGGCGCTGGCCCTGCAGCCGCTGTGCCGCGGTTTCGAGGTCCCGCTGATCATCAACGACGACTGGGCCCTTGCAGCCGCCATCGGCGCCGGTGGTGCACACCTGGGCCAGGACGACGGCGAGCTCGCGCTTGCGCGGCATGACATGGGCGGAGGAGCGATCCTCGGCGCCTCCTGCTACGACCAGCTCCGGCTCGCGCGCCAGGCCGTGTTCGCCGGCGCCAGCTACGTGGCGTTCGGCGCCTTCCACCCCTCGCCCACCAAGCCCAACGCACCCCGCGCCACCCTCGAACTCCTGCGCGAAGCCGCCTCCCTGCCCGTGCCCAAGGTGGCGATCGGCGGCATCACCCCCGACAATGCGCGCCCGCTGGTCGAAGCCGGCGCGGACCTGGTCGCCGTGATCAGCGGCGTATTCGATGCGCCCGATCCGGCCGCCGCCACGCGCGCCTACCTGGCCTGCTTCGACTGAGCAGACCCGCCCTTTTCCGGATTTCCTGAAGACCATGAACAACGATCGCTCGCACGACCTGTTTTCCCGCGCCCGGGAACTGATTCCTGGCGGCGTCAATTCGCCGGTACGCGCGTTCAAATCGGTCGGCGGCGAGCCGTTCTTCGCGCAGCGCGCGGAGGGCGCGTACCTGTTCGACGTCGATGGCAACAAATACATCGACTACGTGGGTTCGTGGGGACCGATGATCGCCGGCCACGCGCACCCGCAGGTGCTCGATGCGGTCGCCCGCACGATGCGCGACGGCCTGAGTTTCGGCGTGCCCAATGCACTGGAAGTGACGATGGCCGAAGCCATCACGCAGATCGCGCCGAGCTGCGAAATGGTGCGCATGGTGAATTCCGGCACCGAAGCCACGCTCTCTGCCATCCGCGTGGCGCGCGGTGCGACGGGGCGGTCGCGCATCGTGAAATTCGAAGGCTGCTACCACGGTCACGGCGACAGCTTCCTGGTGAAGGCGGGCAGCGGCGTGATGACGCTGGGACTGCCCAATTCGCCGGGCGTTCCGTCCGCGTTGGCCGATCTGACGCTCACCCTGCCGTACAACGATTTCGATGCCGCAACGAAATTGTTCGACGAAGTCGGCGGTGAAATCGCCGGCCTGATCATCGAACCCATCGTCGGCAACGCCAACTGCATCCTGCCGCGCACCGGTTACCTGCAGCACCTGCGCGAGCTGTGCACGAAGCACGGCGCGCTGCTGATCTTCGACGAGGTGATGACGGGATTCCGCGTCGCGCTCGGCGGCGCGCAGCAGCTGTACGGCATCCGCCCGGACCTGAGCACGTTCGGCAAGATCATCGGCGGCGGCATGCCGGTGGGCGCCTACGGCGGCCGTCGCGACCTAATGGCGCAGGTGGCGCCGAGCGGCCCGATCTACCAGGCCGGCACGCTCAGCGGCAATCCCGTGGCGATGGCAGCGGGCCTGGCCACGCTGGACCTGATCCGCGCCCCCGGTTTCCACGACGCGCTGGAACGCAGTACGCAGGCGCTGTGCGATGGACTGGAGGCGGCCGCGCGCGATGCCGGCGTCGCCTTCACCACCACGCGCGCGCCGGGCATGTTCGGCCTGTATTTCCGCGAGGGTGCAGTGGAAAGTTTCGAGGACGCGAAGGCGTCCGACACCGCCCGATTCAACCGCTTCTTCCACGCGATGCTCGAGCGCGGCGTGTATCTGGCACCGTCGGCGTTCGAAGCGGGCTTCATGTCCAGCGCGCACGGCGAGGCGGAAATCGCACACACGCTGGCCGCGGCACGCGAAGCGTTTGCGGAAGTGGCGAGCTGAATTCCGCGCGAATCAACACCTTACGCGACGAAAAAGCCGGCGTTTCGACGCCGGCTTTTTTGGTTTGCACACCCAGGAACATCCGACCCTGAACCGGCGGACGGTGTTTCGCGCTTACGCGGTCACGAATGCGCGCAGCGCCGCGCGCAACCGCGACATGCCTTCCGCGACATCGGCATCACTGATGTTCAGCGCCGGCACGAATCGCAACACGTCCGGCCCCGCCTGCAACGTCAGCAGGCCGTGTTCGGCGCAGCAATCGAGAATCTCGCCCGCCTTGCCGGCATGGGCCTCGCGCAACTGCGCCCCGATCATCAGTCCCATGCCACGGACTTCGGAGAACAGACCCAACTCCGCATCGATGGCAGTCAAGCCGTCGCGGATGGCCTGCGACTGGCGCGCGACATTCGCCCGCATGTCGGGCGATGACAGCTCGCGCAGCGCCGCGCGCGCCACGGCCGCGGCCAGCGGATTGCCGCCAAACGTCGTGCCGTGCGCGCCGAACTGCATCACGTCCGCCGCCTTCGCACCAACCAGCATCGCGCCGATCGGGAAGCCACTGCCCAGCGCCTTCGCCAACGTCACCACATCGGGCGTCACGTCGAACGCATGCGCTGCGAACAGCTCCCCGGTGCGTCCCATGCCGCATTGGATCTCGTCAAAAACCAGCAACGCGCCGTGGCGGTCGCACAAGCTACGCAGCCCACGCAGGAACTCCGGCGTTGCGGGCGTGACGCCACCTTCGCCCTGCACCGGCTCGACCAGCACTGCGCAGACATCGCCCGCGGCCATGGCCGATTCGACGGCGGCGAGGTCGTTGAAATCGCTGTAGGCGAAGCCCGGCGGCAACGGCTCGTAACCCTCGTGATACTTCGGCTGCGCCGTCGCGGTGACGGCAGCAAGCGTGCGTCCGTGGAAGCTGCCACGGAAACTCAGGATCGTTCGGCGCTCGGGTGGTCGCCCCTGCGCGGCAGCCCACTTGCGCACGAGCTTGATCGCAGCTTCGTTGGCTTCCGCACCCGAGTTGCAGAAAAAAACGCGTTGGGCGAAGCGCGACGCGGACACCAGTTCTTCCGCCAGCCGCAGGGTCGGTTCGCTGACGAAGACATTGCTGGTGTGCCACAACTTGCCGGCCTGCTCCGTCAATGCGGCAATCAGGGCTGGATGCGCATGGCCCAGTGCATTCACCGCGATGCCGGCGCCGAAGTCGACGTACTCGTGGCCATCGCGATCCCAGATGCGCGAGCCTTTGCCGTGATCGAGCACGATCCGGCGCGGGCGGTACACCGGCAGGAAATAGCGTTCGGACAGGGCAAATAGGTCAGCGGAAGTGGTCATCGGGGCAGCGTGGCGGGAAAGTGGCGATTTTCGCCGATTGCGGGGCGCTGCGCTTGTCGCGTTCTGCCCGATGTCCATCCGCCCCGGCCGCCGGACTCCGAAGCGCAGTCGCGACCTGCGCGGGAATGGCGGCTACCAGCGGCCCGTGTTCGGCATCGATGCCCAGGGCTCGGCCGGCGGCAGGTGGCCGTCCTGCAGCAGCTCGATCGAAACCAGGTCCGGCGAGCGCACGAAGGCCATGTGGCCGTCGCGGGGCGGGCGATTGATCGTGTAGCCCATCGCCTGCAGGCGTGCACAGGTTTCGTAGATGTCCTCGACGCGGAAGGCGAGATGGCCGAAGTTGCGCGCCGAGCCGTAGTCCTCGTCGTCGTAATTCCAGGTCAGCTCGACCTCGGCATCGGGCGTGCCGGGCGCGGCGAGGAACACCAGCGTGAAACGGCCTTCCGGGTTGTCCATGCGACGGGTTTCGACAAGACCCAGACCGTCGCAATAGAAACGGAGCGAGGCAGCGAGGTCACGCACGCGGACCATGGTGTGGAGGTATTTCATGGCTTCTGATTAGGATTCGGGATTCAGGTGGATCTTGCCTGTGTTTGTCATCCCCGCGAAGGCGGGGACCCAGCGCCTTTGTTGCCGGTTGTTTCCAAGAGAACGTCCCTGGATCCCCGCCTTCGCGGGGATGACGATCCAAGGAAAGCGCCAAAGAGGCGGCACAACACCAGGGCAATTCCGTTACCGGCTACGGCTTCGGCCCCTGCCCTTCGTTGTCTTCCCATTTCAGCACCTTGCGGGTGATGAACCGGTACACCGGCTTGCCGGTGGCGAACCACACCTCGCGCAACCACGAGTGGCGCTTGAGCACGCGACGCTCCACCGGCGTCAGCGCCTGCGGGCAATAGGTGCGCTTGTGCTTGAGCAGGTGGCGCAGGTCCTCGCGCGCCAGCAGGCGCATCCACGGCGAACGCGGGCGGCCGCGCGTGGCGAGCTGGAAATCGATGATCGCCGGCGAGCCATCGGCGAGCACCAGCCAGTTGGCTTCCTTGGCCAGGTCGTTATGCGCCAGGCCCCTGCGATGCAGCTTCTGCAGCAACCGCCGCGCACCATGGAAGTACGCGACGTCGTTTCGCGGCGGACGCTGGTACATCGCCGCGCCGTCGAGGTAGCTGCGATCCAGCCGCCTGCCATCCCAGCGCAGCAGTTGCGGCATGGCCGGCAATCCGCAGACCCGCTGCAACGCCTGGGCTTCGCGGCGCGCGAGCCACCACGCCGGCAGGCGCAGCCACAGCGGCACGTGCACCAGGTCGCGGCGGACGAACAGGCCGTCGCCGTCCTGCATGAGTGCGATGCGGCCGAAGCTGTCGGCCTTGAGCGCGGCGATTTCAACGGGTTGTGATGCCATGGCGCCAGTTTACGTCGCGCGGGTGGCGAATCCGAAAAGCGCCGCATGGCGACCATGCGCGACTATCCGGCACGTGCAGGTTTCCTCGCACCGCGGGCGCCGCGGTATCGCCTGCAAGCCAGCCCCGCCATAATCCGGGCATGGACTTGACCTGGATCGAAAGCGCCAGCGCGTGGATCAGCGCACATCCGCTCGCTGCGGGCGCTGTCACCTTCCTGATTGGTTTCTGCGACGCGCTGGTGATCCTGGGCTTCTTCGTCCCCGCGCTGCCGCTGCTGTTCGCGGTAGGGACGCTGGCCGGGCTGGGCCACGTCAATGGTCCCTATGCGCTGGTGTGTTCGACGCTCGGTGCGTTCTGCGGCGACGGCCTAAGTTACTGGATCGGGCATCGCTACGGCCCGCAGCTGAGGCAGCGTTGGCCGTTCGTGCGCTACCCGGATTGGCTGGACCGCGGCGAGACGCTGTTCCGTCGCAAGGGCATGCGCAGCATCTTCATCGCGCGCTTCATCGGTGCGGTGCGGCCGTTCGTGCCGGCGATCGCCGGCATGCTGCGGATGCCGTTGCGCAAATACGTGCCACCGAACCTGTCCGCCTGCTTCCTCTGGTCGGCGTTGTTCCTGGCGCCGGGTTGGGCACTCGGGGCCTCCTACGACGCTGTCGCCGCGGTCGCCGATCGCCTGGCGCTGGTGCTGGCCGGACTGGCGCTGGCAGTCGCGCTGGTGTGGGCCTGCGTGCTGTACACGTGGCGCTGGTTCGCCGGACACGCGGACAACCTGCTGGCCCGCGCGCTGAAGTGGACGCGCGCGCATCCACACCTCGGGCCGTATGCCGAGGCATTGATCGACCCCAACCGCCCCGAATCCCCGTCGCTGCTGATGCTTGCGGTGTGCCTGCTGGCCATCAGCTGGGCGTGGTTCACGCTGTTGGCGTCGTTGCTGGCGACCGGTGGCCCGCTGGCGCTGGACCACACCGTGCACGACTTCATGTGGCAACTGCGCAATCCGCTCGCCGACCGCCTCATGGCCGGCCTGGCGACGCTGGGCGACGCGCAGGTGCTGGGCCCCGCCGCGCTGGTCGCATTGCTGTACCTGCTGTGGCGCAAGCGCTGGATGGCCGCGGCGCACTGGATCGCGGCGATCGTGTTCGGGCTGGTGTTCACCAACGGACTGGAAGCGCTGATCGACATGCCGCGTCCGCCGACGGCGCCACAGGGATTCGGGTTCCCTTCGGTCGCGGTGACGATGACGACAATTGTCTTCGGCTTCTTCGCCGTGCTGATCGCACGCGAACTGCCGGGCCGCCAGCGGGTGTGGCCGTACCTGCTCGCGGGCGTCGTCACCACCGTGGTCGCATTCGCCCGCCTCTACCTGGGCGCGCATTGGCCGAGCGACCTGATAGGCGGCACGCTGTTCGGCATCGCGTGGCTGCTGGCGCTGGGCATTGCATATCGCCGCCACGTCGCGCGTTCGTTCTGGATGCGGCCGCTGGCGTTCGCGTTCTACCTGGTGTTTGCCATCGCGGCGCTGTGGCACGCGCCGCGCAATGCCGACCACATGCTGGCGAAATTCGCGGCCGCCGCTCCGACCACCACGCTCGCGGCGAATGACTGGTGGCAGCACGCCTGGACGATGCTGCCCGCGCAGCGCAACGAGGGCGACGCCCGCCGCCGCTGGCCGCTGGATGTGCAGGTCGCCGGACCGCTGCCGCCGCTGCAGCGCGCGCTGGAAGCCCAGGGTTGGCGCGTACAGCCGCAAGCCAACTGGGTGACGGCGCTGGGACTGCTCGACGACAAGCGACCCGTGCGCGACCAGGTGGTGTTGCCCGCGACGCTGGATGCGCGCCCGGAAGCCCTGCTTCTGGTGCACGAGGGCAATCGTGCCAATGAACGCCTGGTGCTGCGCCTGTGGCCCGCGCCGGCGACGTTGTCCGATGGCACATCGTTGTGGATGGGCACGGCCCAGACGCTGCAGTTCCGCAAACCGCTGCGCACGATCTCGCTGTGGTTGCCGGTCGCCGACGGCGGCGCGGCACATGCGCGCGTGCGCGAAGCATTGCAGGGATTCGAGCAGGTCGAGGCGGCGCATCCCGATGGCGGCGGCAGAGTGATACGCCTGCGCACGAAGTAGAGCGGTTTCAGACCGCCATCACGGTGAATTGCCCAGAGTCCCGCAGGGCGGGTTTTGACCCGCCGCGTGGGAATCGAGAAACCAGCCTCGACGCCGGAACACAAAACGGCGGGTTAAAACCCGCCTTACGACACCAAAGTGAGCAGCCGATCGAGGCGAGCATGGGGATCGTCGAACTGCAACAGCTCCTGCCGATGCGATTCGTGCAGCGGTAGCAGTTCGGCCAATCGCCAACCGACCCACGCGGCATCGTCGAACGACGCGCGCGCCGCCTTGGCGTATTCGCCACCTACTTTTTCGATGATCGACTCCAGCAGCACCGGCAGCAGGCCATGCTCGGGACGCACGACATCGGCGGCATCGGCATCGCACCAGCGCACGTCGGCGACCTGCAGGCCGTTGTCGCGCACGCGCGTGCGCTCGACATGGAAGCGCCGCGTGCCGCGCACGCGCAGCGTCAGCAGGCCGTCGTCGCCCTGTCCGAAGTCTTCGATCAGCGCCTCGGTACCGAACGCCGCGGCAGTGGCGGGTTCGCCGACTTCCTCGCCCTGCAGGATCAGGCAGATGCCGAAGCTGCGGCCATTGCGTCCGCAGTCGCGCACCAGATCGAGATAACGGGCCTCGAAAACACGCAGCCCCAGCGCGGCGCCCGGCAGCAGCACGGTGCGAAGCGGGAACAGGCTGAGGCTCTCGGTAGCGGGCATGGCCAAAGTCTAAACCACGGTCTGCGCAGCAGAATTCACCGGCAAGCGCGGTGCAATCAGATGCGACGGGACTGGCCCGGCGCCCGGATCAGCCTTCGCGCAACGCTGCCAGGAAACGCCGCGGCGCGCCGTCGAAACCACCATTGGACATGAACACGACGTGGTCTCCGGCGCGGACGCGTTCGCGCAGCACCGCGATGAGATGGTCGACATCAGGCACCGCGACGCCCTCGCCCCGCAGGCCGCTCACGACCTTGCCCGCATCCCAGGCCAGTTCCGGGCGATGCAGGAACACGACGACATCCGCGATGTCGAGCGACGGCGCCAGTGCGTCGGCGTGTGCGCCCAGGCGCATGGAATTGCTGCGCGGCTCCATCGCGACCACGATCCGCGCATTGCCGACTTTCGCGCGCAATCCGGCGAGCGTGGTCGCGATCGCGGTGGGGTGATGGGCGAAGTCGTCGTAAATCGTGACGTCCCGTGCCTGGCCGATCACTTCCATGCGGCGCTTCACGCTGCGGAACTGTGCCAACGCCGGCAACACCGACTTCACGTCGACGCCCACCGCATTCGCGGCGGCAAGCGACGCCAGCGCGTTCATCACGTTGTGGCGGCCCAGCAATGGCCAATGCACTTCGCCGATCTCGTTGCCGTCGTGGACGACAGCGAACGCGCTGCCGTCCTCGTTGATCAGGCGCGCGGTCCAGTGGAACGTCGCGCGGGCAGCGGATCCTTCATCGGCGCGATCGCCGTGCGACTGCGAGACGGCCGACGACGGAATCAGGCTCGCATCCAGGCCGAACGTTTCTACCGGCGTCCAGCAGCCCATCGCCAGCACCTCGGCCAGGTACCTGTCCTCGCCATTGACGATCAGGCGGCCACGACGCGGCACGGTACGCACGAGGTGGTGGAACTGGCGCTGGATCGCGGCAACGTCCGGGAAGATGTCGGCGTGGTCGTATTCCAGGTTGTTGAGGATCGCCACCAGCGGCTTGTAGTGGACGAACTTGCTGCGCTTGTCGAAGAACGCGGTGTCGTACTCGTCGGCCTCGACCACGAATTCGCGGCCCGTGCCACGGCGCGCGGACACGCCGAAGTCCTCGGCGACGCCGCCAATCAGGAAGCCCGGCTCACGACCGGCGGCCTGCAGCAGCCAGGTGAGGATCGTGGTGGTGGTGGTCTTGCCGTGCGTGCCGGCGACGGCGAGCGTGTCGCGACCAGGCAGCACGTTCTCGGCCAGCCACTGCGCACCGGAGTTGTAGGCGCGACCTTCGTCCAGCACCTGCTCCACCGCGGCGTTGCCACGCGAGAGCGCATTGCCGATCACGATCTCGTCGCAGTTGGCGGAAATGTTCTGCGCCGCATAACCCTGGCGCAGCGCGATGCCCAGCTGCTCCAGCTGCGTGGACATCGGCGGATAGATGTTCTGGTCGCTGCCTTCGACCTCATGGCCGAGTTCGCGCGCGAGCGCGGCGACGCCGCCCATGAACGTGCCGGCGATGCCAAGGATGTGGAGTTTCAAGAGCGGCAACCTCTGCAGGATCGCGACAACGCCGGACGAAGCGGTTCGCAGGCGGCTTCAGTGCTCCCTCGACGGGAGCTGGAGTAACGGATAGCAACAGGGTGGAGGAATGTCCCCACCCGACCCTCCCCCGCATGCGGGAGAGGGGGACAAACGACTTCAGCCGATCTCGTGCGCGGGCACGATCGCCTCGACGATGCGCGCGAACACTTCGTCCAGCGAACCGACGCCATTGACCACGGTGAGCTGGCCCTGCTGGCGGTAGTAATCGATCACCGGCGCGGTCTGGTCGTTGTAGACCTGCAGGCGGGTACGCACGGATTCCGGGCTGTCGTCGGCGCGGCCTTCGGCCTTGGCGCGGCCGGCGATGCGATCGACCAGCAGTTCGGTCGGCACGTCGAGCTGCACGGCGTAGTCCATCGGCTGGCCGATGCGCTTGAGCAGCTGGCCCATCGCGTCGGCCTGCGCGAGGTTGCGCGGGTAGCCGTCGAGGATGAAGCCGTTGGCGGTGTCGGGACGCGAGAAACGGTCCTCGAGCATGCCGAGCAGGATCGCGTCGCTGACCAGCTCGCCGCGGGCCATGATCTCTTTTGCTTCCAGGCCCAGCTTGCTGCCAGCGGCGACTTCCGCACGCAGCAGGTCGCCGGTGGAGATGTGCGGCACCTGGAGGTGGTCCTTGAGTCGGGCGGCCTGCGTGCCCTTGCCGGAACCCGGGGCGCCGAGCAATACCAATCGCATCAACATCTACTCCTGAGGAATTGTCATCCCGAGCGCACCGGTGAATCGGGTTGCGGCCGGTCGCGCTGCGCTCGGGATGACAATACCGCGCGGGGGCCGGCGCTACACTGCCGCAGGCCGTCGCGGGGACGAAAAACAAGGCGGCCAGCTTACCGCATCCAGCCTGGAGCATTGATTCATATGGCCAAGGGACAGAGCAAGGGAAACACCACCGGCGGCACCCTCCTGTACGCGCAATCCGGGGGTGTCACCGCGGTGATCAACGCCACCGCCTCGGCCGTCATCCAGACCGCCCGCGCCCACAAGGTGAAGGTGCTGGCCGCCCGGAACGGCATCCTGGGCGCCCTGCGCGAGGATCTGATCGACACGTCCAAGGAGTCCGCAGCCGCCATCCGCGCCCTGGCCCATACCCCGGGCGGTGCGTTCGGCTCCTGCCGGGTCAAGCTGAAATCGCTGGAACAGGACCGGGCGAAGTACGAGCGCCTGCTCGCCGTCCTGCGCGCCCATGACGTGCGCTGGTTCCTCTACAACGGTGGCAACGATTCGGCCGACACCGCGCTGAAGGTGTCGCAGCTGGCGGCCGAATTCGACTACCCGCTCACCTGCGTGGGCGTGCCCAAGACGGTCGACAACGACCTGGCCGTGACCGACTGCTGCCCCGGCTTCGGCTCGGCCGCCAAGTTCACCGCGGTGTCGGTGCGCGAGTGCGCGCTGGACGTCGCCGCCATGGCCGACACCTCAACCAAGGTCTTCGTCTATGAAGCGATGGGCCGCCACGCCGGCTGGCTGGCCGCGGCCGCCGGCCTGGCCGGAAACGGTCCGGATGAAGCCCCGCACCTGATCCTGTTCCCGGAGCGTCCATTCGACGAAGCGGATTTCTTCGCCCGGGTGAAGGCGACCGTGGAGCGCGTCGGTTACTGCGTCGTCGCCGCCAGCGAAGGCATCCAGACCGCGGACGGCCGTTTCGTCGCCGATGCGGGCGGCGGCAAGGATTCCTTCGGCCACACGCAGCTGGGTGGCGTCGCGTCGCACCTCGCGGGTCGGGTGAAAGACGCGCTCGGCTACAAGGTGCATTGGGCGCTGCCCGACTATCTGCAGCGTTCGGCGCGGCACATTGCTTCGAAGACCGACCTCGCGCAGGCACAGGCCGTCGGCAAGGCCGCGGTGGAGTTCGCGCTGAAAGGCATGAACGCGGTGATGCCGGTGATCGTGCGCACGAGCGACGCGCCCTACCGCTGGAAGATCGAAGCCGCGCCGCTGGCGAAGATCGCCAACCATGAAAAGAAGATGCCCGCGAACTTCATCCGCAAGGACGGCCATGGCATCACCGACGCCGCGCGCCGCTACCTGGAGCCGCTGATCCGCGGCGAGGCGCCGCCGCCGTACGGGCGTGATGGGCTGCCGAAATACGTGGTGCTCAGCAACGTTGCGGTGAAGCGCAAGCTGGCTGGCTTCAACGGCTGAGGCGAGGTTCCCGACTTTCGTCACAGAACGTTACTCGATTGACACGGCGCGCGGCGTTATTGCTCAATTTCGCGGCCGGCCGGAATGCTGTGCGCCATCTCGGCCATGCACCAGGGGAAGGAAGCTGCATGGCTGTTCAGAACTACTAGGGGAATCCTGCGTGAAGCAAACGATGCTCGCATGCGCGCTCATGGCCGCAACTTTTTCTGCAGCAGCAAAAGACAAGATGATTCCGCTTGCGGAAGCCGACGCCACCGCACTGAGTGGCAAGACCATTGCACTGACCGTGCATGAGCGCCCCAGCTTCACCGCGATGACCGCCGGCAAGGCAAGTTTCGGCCTGTTCGGCGCAGGCGCCATGATTGCCGCCGGCAACAAGCTCGTCGACGAGAACCACGTCGTGGATCCAGCCGAAATCGTTCGGTCAAACCTGACGGCAGCGCTGCGCGATGCCTATGGGGTGCAGTTGCTTGCAACAGATGCGACTGCAACAAAGGCAACAAAGCCGAAGGAAATTGCCACCCTGCACCCCGAGGCCGACTACGTCCTCGACGTGCGCTCCGGCGGATGGATGTATGCCTATTTCCCGACGGACTGGAATTCGTACTGGGTCGCCTACAGCGTCCAGGTGCAGTTGATCGACACAAAGACCAGCCGACAGGTCAGCAATGCCGCGTGCAATTCAAACACGCACGAAAATGCAAACCCTCCGTCGCGTGACCAGCTCCAGGCCAATGGCGCGCAGTTGCTGAAGGACGTGACCAGCAGCCTGGGTTGGACCTGCGTGCAGCTGCTGGCCAAGGAACAGTTCCACGTTGCTCCGGAAAAGGTTGCTGCCACGCCGGCGGCGCTTGTGAATCCGTTGGCCAATATCGCCGCAGCGCCTGCGGCATCTGAAGGTGGCACCACTTCCACCGTCGTTGCGGCGCCCGCAAGCGCCCCGGCGGCGGCAGCCACAACCGATGCGGTCAATGCGTCGGGAACGACGCCTGCGGACGGCGCAACGGCACCCGTTACCGGCCCAGAGACACCTGCGTCGGCCGACACGTCCGCGAGCGGAAACGACGCCTCGCGCTAGGCCAGCTGCTGCACTACAAGGGCCGCTTCGTCGGCCCTTGTAGTTTTCGACGATCGCGAACGAACTTATTGCTCATTCGAAGCGGCAGCATGCACCTGCCCACGTTCAAGCCAGATCAGCCTCCGCAGGCCTTGCCTTCCAGCTCCATCTGCGCGGCATACATCGTTACTTTCGGCGCGCCCCGCGCCTTCGCCTGTTCGTTGGCATCCTGCAAGTAGATGCGTGAACGGCCCTGCGCATCGAGTTCCGGCGGCCTGACCTGGACCGGCTTGCGCCACACATGCACGACTGCCTGAAGTGATGGACATTGCCCACTGGGGACACGGATCACGTCGTTGAGCTTCCAGCCCTTCTCCCGCGATGGCTTCGCCTTGTCGAAGGCGACATAGCGCGCACGCGGTTGACAGTTGGGATGGCTTTTCACCGGGGCGAACCGGTACGGCTGCGTCGCATCGCCGGTGAACACGCCCTCCAGGCGCGCGCAGGCTTCGGGTATGCCGCGTACGGTGTGGACCACGCCATCGGCCATGGGCGTGCCGACGGGGCGCGTGATTTCCGGCGTCGGTTGGGCGGCGTTCGCACCCATGCTCGCCAGCGCCGCCAGCACAAGGATCAATCGCATCACAACTCCTGGACGCAGGGCACTGCCCCGGAACGCGCGCAGGCTGGCACAGGCGGCCTGAACCTCTCCCCGCGCGGCGCGCGCGATGCATCCGCGCCGATGCTTCCAGACGCCGGCGCAGTTAAGGGCATCGTCCTCGTGCGCAACACGCGGCCGTGATCCCCGTCACGCATCGCTCCCGTTCATCCCGGGGAAATGTGCCATAGTCGGGCCGTTGCCTCGTTGGGCGTGTTTTCCGACCGCTTGCGACGCCACGTTAAAACCTGCGGTTTTCCCAGAAATTCCATAATTGTCCACTCGGGGGAGGGTTCATGCTGGAGCAGTACGGTTTGGCCTTGGCGCTGGTCTGCGCCGTAATCGCGATCCTTTACGGGATCTTTTCCGCGCGCTGGATCAGCGCACAACCCGCCGGCAACGAACGAATGCAGCAGATCGCCGGCGCGATCCAGGAAGGCGCGCGCGCCTACCTCAATCGCCAGTACACGACGATCGGCATCGCCGGCGCCGTGTTGTTCTTCGTCATCGGCTTCGCGCTCAACTGGCAGACGGCGATCGGGTTCCTGATCGGCGCGGTGCTCTCGGGTGCCGCCGGCTACATCGGCATGAACGTATCGGTGCGCGCCAACGTGCGTACCGCCGAAGCCGCGCGCACCGGCATGAGCAAGGCGATGGACGTCGCGTTCCGCGGCGGTGCGATCACCGGCATGCTGGTGGTCGGCCTGGGCCTGCTCGGCGTCGCCGGCTATTTCGTCGTGCTCTACAAGCACATGGGCCTTGGGATGGAGCAGTCGCTGCACGCGCTGGTCGGCCTGGCCTTCGGCTCCTCGCTGATCTCGATCTTCGCGCGACTGGGCGGCGGCATCTTCACCAAGGGCGCGGACGTCGGCGCGGACCTGGTGGGCAAGGTCGAAGCCGGCATTCCCGAAGATGACCCGCGCAATCCGGCGGTGATCGCGGACAACGTCGGCGACAACGTCGGCGACTGCGCGGGCATGGCGGCGGACCTGTTCGAGACCTACGCGGTCACCATCATCGCCACCATGCTGCTGGGCGGCCTGATGCTCAATGAAGCCGGCCACAACGCAGTGCTCTATCCGCTGGTGCTCGGCGGCGTGTCGATCGTCGCTTCGATCATCGGCGCGTTCTTCGTCAAGGTGAAGGACGGCAGCCGCAACATCATGGGCGCGCTGTACAAGGGCGTGATCGTGTCGGCGGTGCTGGCGGCGGTCGCGTTCTTCCCGATCACCCAGCAGCTGATGGCGGATTCGACCTACGGCTCGATGAACCTGTACTGGTGCGCGTTGATCGGCCTGGTGCTCACTGGCGCTATCGTCTGGATCACCGAGTACTACACCGGCACGCAGTTCAAGCCGGTGCGGCACATCGCGCAGGCGTCGACGACCGGCCACGGCACCAACATCATCGCCGGCCTGGGCGTGTCGATGAAGGCGACGGCGCTGCCGGTGGTTTCGGTGTGCGTCGCGATCTACGGGGCGCATGCGCTGGCCGGCCTGTACGGCATCGCCATCGCCGCCACGTCGATGCTGTCGATGGCGGGCATGATCGTCGCACTCGACGCCTACGGCCCGATCACCGACAACGCCGGTGGCATCGCCGAGATGGCGGAGCTGCCGCCGGAAGTGCGCAACATTACCGATCCGCTCGACGCCGTCGGCAACACCACCAAGGCGGTGACGAAGGGTTACGCGATCGGTTCGGCTGCGCTGGCCGCACTCGTGCTGTTCGCCGACTACACGCACAACCTCAATGCGGTGGGCGAAGCCAAGGCGGCCGCCGCTGGCGTCGCCTACGAGGCACTGCGTTTCGACCTCTCCGACCACATGGTGATCATCGGCCTGCTGATCGGCGGCCTGATCCCGTACCTGTTCGGCGCGATGGCGATGGAAGCGGTCGGCCGTGCGGCCGGCGCGGTGGTGGAGGAAGTCCGCCGCCAGTTCCGCGACATCCCCGGGATCATGGAAGGCACCGGCAAGCCGCAGTACGACAAGGCGGTCGACATGCTGACCAAGTCGGCGATCAAGGAAATGGTCGTGCCGTCGCTGCTGCCGGTCGCGGTTCCGGTTGTCGTCGGGCTGCTGCTGGGTCCGAAGGCGCTGGGCGGCGTGCTGATCGGCACGATTGTCACTGGCCTGTTCGTCGCGATCTCGATGACCACCGGCGGCGGTGCGTGGGACAACGCCAAGAAGTACATCGAGGACGGCAATTTCGGTGGCAAGGGTTCCGAGGCCCACAAGGCCGCGGTCACCGGCGACACCGTCGGCGATCCCTACAAGGACACCGCCGGCCCAGCCGTGAATCCGCTGATCAAGATCATCAACATCGTGGCATTGCTGCTGGTGCCGTTGCTGGCCTCGTGGCTGTAACTTCACGGCTGTGACTGCAGCGCCATAGCTGCAGCGATCAGTCGAAATACGGGACGGCGAC
Organism: Lysobacter fragariae; assembly: GCF_054779775.1. Lineage (NCBI taxonomy): Bacteria > Pseudomonadati > Pseudomonadota > Gammaproteobacteria > Lysobacterales > Lysobacteraceae > Lysobacter > Lysobacter fragariae. Next base: position 16,423 of record NZ_BAAGXP010000013.1, read on the forward strand.
CTCAGGGTCGCCGTCTTTCTTTCAGGCGCCGGCAGTTGCCTGAATCACTGGTGCGAACCGCGCATCGCACGGGGCGGGTCTTGACCCGCCATCGCCGCCGCCCGGTGGTGTTCCCCGATCGGCGGCGCGCCCGCGGGCGGCGGTCAAGGCCCGTCCCACGCCCCCGCTGCTGCGCCGCAGCACGCGGCCGGTTAGAATCCGCGCCCACCCTTCCCCAATCCGCCCTACCCGCCCCGCGGGCCGGGCGCGCAGACGTCGGAGCATCGCAATGGGCCTGGACCTCGTCCCCACCGGCAAGAACCCGCCGGAAGAAATCAACGTCATCATCGAAATCCCCAAGGACGCCGAGCCGGTCAAGTACGAGGTCGACAAGGCCTCCGGTGCGATCTTCGTCGACCGCGTGCTGTCCACGCCGATGCGTTACCCGTGCAACTACGGCTACGTCCCGCACACGCTGTGCGGTGACGGCGACCCGGCCGACGTGCTGGTGCTGATGCCGCTGCAGCTGATCCCCGGCTCCGTGATCCGCGTGCGCCCGGTCGGCGTGCTGCGCATGGAAGACGAAGCCGGCAGCGACGAGAAGATCCTGGCCGTGCCGGTCACCAAGGTCTATCCGGGCTACGCCCACATCAACGACCTCGCCGACGTGCCGGAACACTGGCGCGACCGCATCGCCTACTTCTTCGAGCACTACAAGGATCTCGAGAAGGGCAAGTGGGTCAAGCTCAACGGCTGGGGCGGCACGGCGGAAGCCAAGCAGATCCTGGTCGAGTCGATCGAGCGCTACAACGCCGAATCGGACAAGCCGAAGTTCTGATCGCGACGGATCTGCGTCGGAAAGTTCGCGTCGAAAAGAAGGCCGCCCTAGGGCGGCCTTCTTCGTTTCGCGGTGCCCGTTCAATGCGCCTCGTTGGCGTTCATAGGGCAAAAAAAAGCCACGACCCCATGCGGAGTCGTGGCAACCGGCAACACGGCTGGAGGGTTGTCAGCCGCGTTGCCGGTATTCCTTCTGGTGCCTGAGAACGATGTCGAGTCCGTCGCAGGCGCCCGTCACGCGGATCAGCTGGCCTTGGCGGCGAAGGAACCGACGGACTTGCGGTAATGCGATGCCGACACGCCATGCCGCGCACGGAACGCACGCGCGAAGCTGCAGCAGTTGTCGAAGCCGCAGGCGGCAGCGACTTCGCCGATCATCATCGTCGTGTCGCGCAGCAGGCCGGCGGCGCGCTCGATGCGCAGGCGCGCGGCCGCGGCCTGCGGGCTTTCCTGGTAGAGACTCTGGAACGTCTTGGAGAAATACCAGTTGGAGAAGCTGGTGAGTTCGGCCAGTTCGCTCACACGCACGACGCGGTCGCTGTTGCCTTCCAGGTAGAGGCGCGCGCGTTGCAGCCGACCGAACACCTGGCGCTTGCGCAGGCGCGAGCGACCCGGGCAACGCGACAGGGGCGCGGTGAGTTCGCGCTGGACCGACATCAGGTGCAGCAGTAGCGGCCGCAGTGCGTTGATCGATTCGCCTTCGCCGGTGACGGAGGCTTCGCGCCACAGGCGCAGGGCGATGCGTGCGTCACGGCGCGACAGGCGGCCGCGTCCGGCAAACAGGGTGCCCTCGGTCATCTTCGCAACCGCCAGCAGTGCGGCGGGCGTCAGGTGCAGGCCCAGGCACAGGCCGTGGCGGTCGCTCTGCACCAGCGGGCGGGACTCCTTATCGAAGGCGATCCATTCGCCGCGCTGCAGCCGGAACCGGCCCTCGCGGGCTTCCACCCACGCGCTGCCGCGCAGCTGCAACCACACCGACAGGCCACCCTGGTCCAACTGCACGCTGCCCAACCGCGCCACGCCGATCCGACAGGTCTGGCCGAGCGCGGCCACGTCGGGTTGCTGCAGGACTTGCCCGCGATCTGCCCACACCAGCGATTCCATAAACCCACCTCGTTACCGGGATGGATATGGATTTGCCGGAGCCGGGCCGAAGCCGCCGGAAATTTGCCGAACTTTTGTACGAAATCCATCCGAATGTTTTGCCGATGGAGTTCCGAAAGGTCTTTTGCCTTTCCAGTCAGTCACTTATATCAACGGGAGCCGACCACTTCAGGCGCCTGTGGCAGCTTCATGAAGCCGATGTCGCCGCCATCCCATTGCGACAGCGTCAGGAACACGGCGTCGGCGCGCGGACTCAGGCTGAAGCCGTTGCCCCCTGCGCGTCGGATCGGGTCCAGGCAGCGCGGCGAGGAGGGGTCGCCCGCCCGGCGCAGGAGTGATGCGCAGTCCGAGCCGCGTTCCAGGAAGTAGATCGCCCCGTCCTCCGCCACCGACCAGGACCGGTAACGGGCGGGATCGGGCGCCATCGGATCGAGCAGGCGGATGCTGCCCGCGCCCAGGCCGACATCCGCCTGCCACAGGCCCGCCCGGCCCGGGCGGGTGAACAGGACCCGGGCATGGGCGTGATCCACCCTGGCCACGGCGACGTCGTCGATCGCCGCGTCGCGATGCCACGGCTGGGTGCTGCGGTCGTACAACTCCAGGCGCAGCCGGCCTTCGTCGGCGCCAGTGATCACCAGTACGCGATCGCCGTCCGCCGAGGCGTACGCCGCCTGCACCACCTCGCTGGCGGGCACGGGCAACCGGGCGACCCGGCCGCTGGCCGGAACGACTTCGTACAGGCCGGAGCCTTCGGCACCGCTTCCGACCACCAGTACCCGGAGGCTGTCGCGCGACCAGTCCGGCGGGTGCCACGACTCCGGCCGCAGGCCTTCGATCGGGCGCAACGAGTCGGCACGGCGCAGGTCGGTCCACCAGAGCGAGAATTCGCCGGAGCGGTCGGACGTGAACACCAGCTGGTTGCCGTCGGGCGCAATCACCGGCAGGCGATCCCGGCCGGACGACGCGAACAGGCGTTCGCCGGCGTTGCCACCCGGCAGGGCGAAACGATAGATGCCGAAGTAGCTGCGCGCGTTCATGAACGCCATCGCCGGCACGTTGGCGGCGATCGCCGGCTCCAGGCCGTCGGCCAGTCCGAGGTCCTGCACGCTGCCACCGTGCGCCAGGTCCAGGCGCAGCAGCCGGCTTTCGCTGCCGCTCCAGCGCGCCAGCACGATGCTGCGTCCGTCCGGCGTCCAGTCCCAGCCGCGGACGTCCGCGTGCAAGCGGGTCAGCCGCAGCGCGGTACCGCCGCTGGCGGGGATGCGCCACAGATCGCCCACCGGCGAGTTGCGCACGAACACGATCCAGCGTCCGTCCGGGGAATAGCGCGGCGCGAAGTCGACGTCCTGCGCGGTGGCGCCATAGTCCAGCAGCTGCCATGCGCCGCTGGTCAGGTCGAGGGTGCGCAGACCCACGCCGGCATGCGGCACGCCCCGGCTGCTGAACACCAGTCCATCGCCATCGTGGTTCCAGTCGAAGCTCGGCGGATTGCGCGGATCGCACGCGCCCACGACGCGCTCCACGCCGCCGTTGGCCGGCATCAGCAGCACCTTGCAGTCGCGACCGGACGCCACGCGAAGGAAGGCGATCTGGCGGCCGTCGGGCGACCAGGTCGGCGCGCTGTCGTCCGCATCGTCCGGATGGGTGAGCGCGCGGGGCGCGCTGGGATCGCTGGTCTGCACCAGGATCGCGAAGTGCTTCTGGCCGGAAGGAATCGCCGAGTAGGCCACCTGCGCGCCATCCGGCGACAGGCTGGGGTTGGCCTCGATGCCCGGCACCGAGGTGATCAGGCGGAAGGACGGTGACGCTACCTGCGCGGGCGCGATGGCGCCCGATGCTCCGACCTGGCGCGGTGGCGTGCGACCCAGCATCCACCACGCCAGAACTCCGGCCAGCAGTACGCCGATGACCGCGATCGCGGCGATGACGGCGTTCCGGTTGCTACGCCCCGCCGCCGTGGTGGCAATGGATTCGATTTCGCGTGAGGGAACCGCGTCCGCAGCCGCCACCGGAGCATCGGTCGCGGGAGCCGCAGTCGCTGGCGCGTGCTCGCCTTCGAGCCACTCGACCTGCGCGAGGAGGCGATAGCCGTGCTTGGCGATGGTGTCGATGTAGCGCGGATTGCCGCGTTCGTCATCGAAGGCCTTGCGCAGCTGCGTGATCGCCTGGGTGATCACGTCGTCCGTCGGCAGCGTGCCCGGCCAGACCCGCGCGAGCAGCGTGTCGCGGCTGACCACGCGGCCGTCGTGCTCCACCAGCAGCGCCAGCACGCCGATCGCCTTGGGCGTCAGCCGGCGCGGCCGACGTGCGCCCGGGGCGGTGACTTCGCGCAGCGCCATGTCGACGGTGCAGTCGCCCACGCGGAAGCGGGCGGACGACAACGACGTGGCTGGCTGCGGAGATCTGGTCATGAATCCTGCGGATGATGCCGGGATCGGACGCGGCGCAGCCTGTGCCGTTGGTATGGCGAAGCAGGACCTCGCCGTACCAGTGCGTTGCAGGGAGGCGCCTGCACCTTCTGGATTCTAAGGGCTGCGACAGGCGCGAAAGTGACAGCACCGGCTTCGCAACCGGCAACCGAACCGTACGAATGCCGGCCGCGTGCGCTGTCAGGCGAGCGCGCGGCGCTGCTTGCTCCGGCCAGCCGGACCAGATCAGCCGGGTCCGGCGAACTCGCATGCGGTCGGCCTGGCTTGGCCTAGCCCGACCCGATCACGTCCGGTGATAGACCTCGGCGCCCTGCGCGAGGAATTCCTTCGACTTCTCCGCCATGCCCTCTTCCAGCGCCGCGGTCGCTTCGACGCCGTGTTCGGCGGCGTAGTCGCGCACGTCCTGGGTGATCTTCATGGAGCAGAAGTGCGGGCCGCACATCGAGCAGAAATGCGCGACCTTGTGCGCGTCCTTCGGCAGCGTCTCGTCGTGGTACTCGCGGGCACGCTCCGGATCCAGGCCGAGGTTGAACTGGTCTTCCCAGCGGAATTCGAAGCGCGCCTTGCTCAACGCGTTGTCGCGCGCCTGCGCGCCCGGATGCCCCTTCGCGAGGTCCGCTGCGTGCGCGGCGATCTTGTACGCCATCAGCCCTTCGCGCACGTCAGCCTTGTTGGGCAGGCCGAGGTGTTCCTTCGGCGTGACGTAGCAGAGCATCGCGGTGCCGTACCAGCCGATCATCGCCGCGCCGATCGCGGAAGTGATGTGGTCATAGCCCGGCGCGATGTCGGTGGTCAGCGGGCCGAGCGTGTAGAACGGCGCTTCGCCGCATTCGCGCAGCTGCTTGTCCATGTTCTCCTTGATCAGCTGCATCGGCACGTGGCCGGGGCCTTCGATCATGGTCTGGACGTCGTGCTTCCACGCGATCTTCGTCAATTCGCCTAGCGTTTCCAGTTCGCCAAACTGCGCGGCATCGTTGGCGTCGGCGATCGAGCCCGGACGCAGGCCGTCGCCAAGCGAGAAGGCGACGTCGTACGCCTTCATGATTTCGCAGATTTCCTCGAAGTGCGTGTAGAGGAAGTTTTCCTTGTGATGCGCCAGGCACCACTTCGCCAGGATCGAACCACCGCGCGAGACGATGCCGGTGACGCGCTTGGCGGTCAGCGGCACGTAGCGCAGCAGCACGCCGGCGTGGATGGTGAAGTAATCGACGCCCTGCTCGGCCTGTTCGATCAGGGTGTCGCGGAAGATCTCCCAGTTGAGTTCCTCGGCCCTGCCATCGACCTTCTCCAGCGCCTGGTAAATCGGCACGGTACCGATCGGCACCGGCGAATTGCGGATGATCCACTCGCGCGTCTCGTGGATGTGCTTGCCCGTCGACAGATCCATCACCGTGTCGGCGCCCCAGCGGATCGCCCACACCAGCTTCTCGACTTCCTCGGCGATGCCGGACGACACCGCGGAGTTGCCGATGTTGGCGTTGACCTTGGTCAGGAAGTTGCGGCCGATGATCATCGGCTCGCTTTCGGGGTGGTTGATGTTGTTGGGGATGATGGCGCGACCGCGGGCGACTTCATCGCGCACGAACTCGGGCGTGATCAGCTTCTGGATGTTGGCGCCGAAGGTTTCACCCGGATGCTGGCGCAGCAGGTGTGCCTCGCGGATCGCCTCGATACGCTGGTTCTCGCGGATCGCGATGTATTCCATCTCCGGCGTGACGATGCCCTTTTTCGCGTAATGCATCTGCGAGACGTTGGCGCCGGCCAGCGCGCGGCGCGGCAGCGGGCGCTCGCCGAAGCGCACGGCGTCGAGCTTGGGATCGTGTTCGCGCGCGCGACCGAATTCCGACGACAGGCCATGCAGCCGCTCGGTATCGCCACGCTCGGCGATCCACTGCGCGCGCAGCGGCGCCAGGCCGCTGGCCAGGTCGATACGCGCTTCCGGATCGGTGTACGGACCGGAACAGTCGTAGATCGCGAATGGCGCGTTGTCCTCGCCACCGAACATCGTCGGCGTCTTCGTCAGCGCGACCTCGCGCATCGGCACGCGGATGTCCGGGCGCGAGCCTTCGACGTGGATCTTGCGCGAGCCGGGAATCGGGCGGGTGACGTCGGCCGACAGTTGTTCGGCCTGCTGGAGGAGCTGGCTGCCTTTATCAAGCGTGGGAACCGCGTTCATCTGTTTCGTCCGGTTTCGTTGCGTGGGAAAGCGGCGCGTGGGTCGGCTGCGAAGCCCTCCGCGCTGCGGCGCGTTGGACTCAATGGCAGCCGGAAGCTCATCGCGGCGCGGACGAAGCGGCGGCGCGGGACGGATCGAGGCCGCTCCGCGAAGCTTCCCTACGGCGGTCTCAACCGCATCAGGTTCGAAGGGTCTGTCTCAACCACCGCCGGCGAGCCGGCGGGGTACCCCCGCTTCGGTGAGCATTTCACCACGCATGGGGCTGCGAGGCCAGAAATCGTAGCGATACCGGGCTGGCCGGGCGCGATCCGGTCGCAATCAGGCCCCCCCTGACTCCGGATTGTCCCGGAATTGCGGATTCACTTCGGTCGCAGCAGGGGCGCCAGCCCCGATATGTCGCCAGAACCCTCACCCTGCGTGAGATTGGCGGCATCGGCGGGAGCCGTCACACTGGGTGAGACAGGAGCGCCGCAGAGTACGCAGCGCGAGAAACTGACTTCCGGCAGGTAGCGTCCGCCGCACCACTACGGCGAAACTTCGTCGTTGTCCGGCGCCCGAAGCGCGGTGCGCCGCCTGCAGCCAACGCAATGAAGGATGGAATGAACAACGCCGATCTGCTCAAGGAACTGCGCATCGATCGCAGCGCGCCACCTCCGGCCGACACTGGTCGCGGCAAGTGGATCGTCATCGGGGTCGTTGCCGTCGCGTTGGCGGGCGGGATCGGTTGGGCGCTGCTGCGTGGCGACGACGCCATCCAGGTGCGCACCGCCAGTGTCACTGCCCTCGACAATGGTGGCAGCGCTTCGGTGCTGGACGCGACGGGCTACGTCGTCGCGCGGCGCATGGCCACGGTGTCGTCCAAGATCACCGGCAAGGTGCGCGAAGTTCTGATCGAGGAAGGCCAGCGCGTCGAAGCTGGACAGATCATGGCCACGCTCGACCCGATCGATGCCGATGCACAGCGTGACCTCGCCGCTTCGCAGCTGGCGGCATCGCGCAGCGAAATTTCCGCGGTGCAGGCGCAGCTCACCGAAGCAGAAGCCAACGCGCGGCGCCTCGAAGGACTGGTGAAGCAGCAACTGGTCTCGAAGGCGCAGTTCGACACCGCCATCGCCACGCGCGACGCCCTGCGTGCACGCGTGCAGACCGCGCAGCGCAACGCGCAGGTGGCCGGCAGCGGGCTGCGTATCGCTTCGCAGGGCGTGGACAACACCATCGTTCGCGCGCCGTTCGCCGGCGTGGTGATCGCGAAGGCGGCGCAGCCGGGCGAAATCGTTTCGCCGCTGTCGGCCGGCGGCGGCTTCACCCGCACCGGCATCGGCACCATCGTCGACATGGATTCGCTGGAGGTCGAGGTCGACGTCAGCGAGTCCTACATCGGCCGCGTGCAGCCGAAGATGCCGGTGGAAGCCGTGCTCAACGCCTATCCGGATTGGCGCATTCCTGCCGAAGTGATCGCGATCATCCCGACCGCCGACCGCGCCAAGGCCACGGTGAAGGTGCGCATCGCGCTGAAGTCGAAGGACGCGCGGATCGTGCCGGACATGGGCGTACGCGTGTCGTTCCTTGAGCAGGAAGACAAGAAAGCCGCGGCCGTCGCCCAGTCCGCGCCGCGCACGCAGCTGCCCGCCGCGGCGCTGCGCAAGGACGGCGACCAGGACATCGTTTTCGTCCTGCATGACGGCAAGGCCGAACGGCGCGCCGTGAAGCTGGGCGGCAACCTCGGCGACAACCGCCAGGTGCTGGCGGGCGTCAGCGCCGGCGAGCAGGTCATCACCGAGGCGCCGGCAACGCTGAAGGACGGCGACGAAGTCGAGATCTCCGAAAGCAAATAATCCGGACTCCGCACGCCGTGCCTGCAAGAACCGGTCCGGATGTGTGCGAACCACGAACAACCCGTCGAAAGGATCGAGGCAGGCAATGAACGACATGAGCGACATGAGCAAGCACGACGCGATGATCCGCATCCACAACGTCACCAAGTCGTACGAGCGCGGCAAGCAGAAGGTGGAAGTGCTGCACGGCCTCAACATCGACGTGCCGCGCGGCGACTTCGTCGCGCTGATGGGTCCGTCGGGTTCCGGCAAGACCACGCTGCTCAATCTGATCGGCGGCCTCGACACGCCCAGTTCCGGCGAGATCAGCGTCGACGGCCAGCGCATCGACACGCTCAAGGGCGGCCAGCTCGCGCACTGGCGCAGCCAGAATGTCGGCTTCGTGTTCCAGTTCTACAACCTGATGCCGGTGCTCACAGCAGAGGGCAACGTCGAATTGCCGCTGCTGCTGACCAAGCTGTCCGCGGCGCAGCGAAAGAAGAGCGTGCAGGTCGCGCTGCAGGTCGTGGGCCTGGCCGATCGTGCCAAGCACAAGCCGCGCGAACTCTCCGGTGGCCAGGAACAGCGCGTCGCGATCGCCCGCGCGATCGTCTCCGACCCGCACCTGCTGGTCTGTGACGAGCCGACCGGCGACCTAGACCGCGCCACCGCCGACGAGATCCTCAAGCTGTTGCAGGCGCTCAACCGCGAACACGGCAAGACGATCGTCATGGTCACCCATGATCCGCTCGCCGCCGAGTACGCCAACCGCACCCTGCACCTCGACAAGGGCCGCCTCGCCGAACAGAGCGTGGGCGTGTGATGCGCACCGGTAACCGGAGGATCAGCCCATGACCAAGACCGGATTCGTATTCGCCAACCTGTTCCGCAAGAAGACCCGTACGTTCCTGACGCTGTTGTCGGTGATCATGGCCTTCCTGCTGTTCGGCCTGCTGCAGTCGGTGAACCACATCTTCGATGCGGGCGCCGACTTCATCGGCGCCACCCGTCTGGTGACGCAGGCGCGCGTGTCGTTCACCCAGCCCATCCCGCTGAGCATGATGCCCAAGCTGGAAGCCGTGCCGGGCGTGGCGCGCGTCGCGCACATGCAGTGGTTCGGCGGCGTGTGGCAGGAGAACACGCCCCTGTTCGTGTTCGCTGTCGACCCGATACGCCAGCACGACGTGTACCCGGAATGGGTGATGCCCGAGGCGCAATGGAAGGCATTCGCCAATACCCGCACCGCGATGATCGCGGGCCGCCAGGTCGCGAATCAGTACGGCTGGAAGATCGGGCAGAAGATCCCGATCCGTTCCAACATCTACCCGCAGAAGGACGGCAGCAAGGCCTGGGCCTTTGACCTCGTCGGCATCTACGACGGCAGCGACGAGAATTGGCAGAAGCAGACCAACACGGTCTTCATCAGCCACGACTACTTCGACGAGGCCAATCAGTTCAGCAACGGCCGCACCAACTTCTTCATGTTGAAACTGGCTCCCGGAGCCGATGGCGCGAAGATCAGCAGCACCGTCGACAAGATGTTCGAGAACTCGCCGGACGAGACCAAGACGCAGACCGAAAAGGACTTCAACGTCGGATTCATCAAGCAGATCGGCGACATCGGCATGATCGTGCGCTGGATCCTGTTCGCCGTGTTCTTCACCCTGCTGCTGGTGGTGGGCAACACCATGGCGCAGAGCGTGCGCGAGCGCATTCCGGAACTGGCGGTACTCAAGACGCTGGGCTTCTCCGACGGCACCGTGCTGGGCTTCGTGCTGGCCGAAGCCGCCGCGCTTTGTCTGTTCGGCGGCGTCGTGGGCATGTCCATCGCGACGCTGTTCGGCGCCATGATCGAGAAGGGCACCGGCGGCCAGTTCGCGCTGGGCGTGAACGGCTGGGTGTGGATGACCGGCCTGATCGCGATCGTGCTGATGAGCCTGGCCGTCGGCCTGCTGCCGGCACTGCGCGCACGCCGCCTGAAGATCGTCGACGCATTGGCCGGACGCTGAGGAGAACATCATGCTGAGTCAAATCACCGCTATCACCGGCCTGAACCTCAAGAGCATTCCCGAGCGTTGGGCCTCCTCGCTGGTGATCGTCGTCGGCCTGGCCGGCGTCGTCGCCGTGTTCACCGCGCTGCTCGCCATGGCTACCGGCTTCGAAAAGACGCTGTCGTCGACTGGCAGTACCGACAACGCGATCATCCTGCGTGGCGGCTCGGATGCCGAGCTCAATTCCGGCTTTGGTCGCGATTCGGCCACGCTCATCAAGCAGGCCCCGGGCATCCGCAAGGGCGCCGACGGCAAGCCGCTGGCTTCGGCCGAGATGATCGTGATCGCCGAGCTGGTGCGCCAGGGCGACGAGAAGAACGGTGCCAACATCACCGTGCGCGGCGTCGAGCCCAACGCGTTCGCGCTGCGCCCACAGCTGAAGATCGTCGAAGGCCGCAAGTTCCGCACCGGCCTGCGCGAACTGATCGTCGGTCGCGGCGTCACCCGTCAGTTCCAGGGCGCCGAGATCGGCAAGACGTTGCGTATGCGCGGTTCGGACTGGACCGTGGTCGGCGTGTTCGAGTCCGGCGACGCCTACGACAGCGAGCTGTGGGCGGATGCGGAGGTCGCGCAGACGACGTTCAACCGCGGCGGCTACAGCTCGGTGCTGGTCGGCCTGGACGGCGCGAACGGCCAGAAGACGTTGCAGGACAGCCTGAAGACCGATCCGCGCCTAACCGTCGACGTGAAGAGCCAGCAGGAGTACTTCAGCGGTCAGACCAAGAACTTCCGCAAGCAGATCGGCTTCCTGGCTGGCGTGGTCACTTTCATCATGGCGCTGGGTGCGATCTTCGCTGCGCTCAACACCATGTATGCGGCAGTCGCTACGCGTGCCAAGGAAATCGCCACGCTGCGTGCGATCGGTTTCGGCGGCATGCCGGTGTTGGCGTCGGTGATGATCGAGTCGCTGGTGCTGGCGTTTGCTGGCGGCGTGCTGGGTGCGGTGATCGCCTACCTGCTGTTCAACAACTTCTCGGTATCGACACTGGGCGAGAACTTCACCCAGGTGGTGTTCGCATTCAAGGTCACACCAGCATTGGTGGGCACCGGCTTGATGATCGCGCTGGTGATCGGCTTCTTCGGCGGTCTGCTGCCAGCGTGGCGGGCGGCGCGAATGCCCGTGACGACGGCGTTGCGCGCGGCGTAGTCCAACGACGCAATTGGACACGAAGCAGGCCGCGAGCGATCGCGGCCTGTTTTTTTCTCAGCAGCTCGAATGCGCGACGCGGAGCGAGATCCGGTCAGGATTCCGCAAGCCTGGCCCGGAAGTGGAAACACTCGATGCCGAAGCCTTCGCGGAAATAGAAACGGTGCGCATGCTCGCGCTTCACGTTCGAGATCAGCTGGATCTCGCTGCAGCCCTGCGCCCGGCCCTCTTCCTTCAGCCGGGCGATCAGCTGCGCGCCATGGCCCTGCGAACGCGTCGCTTCGTCCGTGACCAGGTCGTCGACGTACAGCAATCGTCCGCAATACAGCATGTTCATGATGCGGTAACTGGCGACGGCGCGAACCTCGCCATCGACCCGCAAGGCCAGCAGCCGCAAGCCATCGCTTGCCTGCAGGTCGCGCATCTTCGCGACGTAGCGCTCCTGTTCGAGCTGCGGTCGCAACTGGCGCATCACCGGGAACGTCGCCGCGATGTCGGCGTCGGTTTCGGCGCGGTGGATGTCGACCGTACTCATCGGGTTTCGTCCGCAGCAACCGAAACCGCCGGTACCGGCATCACCGGTGCTGACTTCAACGGCGAAGATTCCATCGGTGCAGATCGGCGACTGCGCCACAGGCTCTCGCCCGCGAACACGGCCAGCCCCGACCAGATGCAAAGGAAGCCGACCAGGCGATCCTGGCCGAAGGCTTCATGGAACACAAACACGCCGGTGAGGAACTGCAGCGTCGGCGCGATGTACTGCAGCAGGCCGACCGTGGACAACGGCACGCGCCGCACTGCGAAGGCGAAACCGATCAGCGGTAACGCCGTCAGCGCGCCGCCGAATACGAGCAGCGCGGCCACACCTGGGCCCCAACCTGGCGCACCCGGCAGCGGCAGGAAACCTCCCTGCCCCTGCGTTTCGCCCCAGCCCAGGACAACGAGTGCCGGCAAAAACAGGTAGACGCTTTCCACGCCCAACCCGGTGACGGCATCAATGGAAAGCAGCTTGCGCAGCAATCCATACAACGCAAACGACAACGCCAGGCAGATCGCGATCCACGGTGGCTGCCCGAATTGCACGGTGAGCCAGCCAACACCCAGCGCCGCCAGTGCAACCGCCGCCCATTGCGCGCGGCTCAGGCGCTCATGCAGGAAAGCAACACCCAGCACGACGTTCAACAGCGGATTGATGAAATACCCGAGGCTGCTTTCGACAACGTGGCCGGCGTTGATCGCCCAGATGTACAGGCTCCAGTTGAAGCCGATCAGCGCGCCGCTCAGCGCCAGCATCCACGCCGCGCGCGGTCGTGCCAGGGCGGTGCGAAGCCAGGCGCGGCCGTTCTTCCATGCCAGCCACGCGACGACCAGCAGCGTGCTCCACACCACCCGGTGCGCGACCACCTGCAACGACGGCACGGCCTTGAGCAGGTGCCAGTACAACGGCATCAAGCCCCACAGCACGAACGATGCAACAGCGACCCACAGGCCCGTGCGGTTTTCCGTGGCCGGATTCATGCGACGGGCTCGTTGGCGGGTTCGCTTGCCGGGTCGCCGACAGGCTTGGCGGGCGACGCCGGCGCGGACGGCGCCGAAGCGCGCGCCTTCGCGAGGGTAATGATCACCACGCCCACCAGGATCACCGCCATCGCGCCCAGGTCGCGGGCGCTGAAGGTTTCGCCGCCAATGAGCGCGCCGATCAACACCGCCAGCGGCGGATTCACGTACGCATAGCTCGTCGCGAGCGCCGGCCGCACGTGGTGCAGCAACCAGATATACGCGGTGAAACCGAAGATCGAGCCCGCGACGACCAGGTACAGCAACGCCGCCGTTGCGCCCATCGACGGCATGGCGACGAGTCGCTCGCCCTTCAGCAACGCGAGCGGGTACAGCCACGCGGCACCCATCAGCATCTGCGCGGCCGCGGCCATGAAGGGTTCGGGCAGGTCGAGGTCGCGGCTCCAGATCGATCCCCACGCCCAGGCCAGCGGCGCGATGATCAGGCACACGAGTCCGAGCATCGATCCCGACAACTCACCGCCGACGCTGAGCCAGATCACGCCAAGGAATCCGACCACCAGCCCGACCCATTCGATCCGCGACGGATGCCGTCCGCGCAGCATCGCGAACACGCCAGCGAACAGCGGCATCGACGCCACCGCGATCGCGGCCAGGCCGGAACTCACCTGGGTCTCGGCCAGATTCACCATCGCGTTCGACAGCACGACCATCCAGATCGACAGCACCCCCAGCGTGCGCCACTGCGCGCGGGTCGGCGGCTTGACGCCGCGCCAGCGCAGCACGGCGTACATGAGCGATCCGGCGATGGTCATGCGAATCGCACCAAGCAGGAACGGCGGGTAGCCCTCCAGCGCGAAGCGGATGGCAAGGTAGGTCGAACCCCACAGCACGTAGACCGATGCCAGCGCGAGTGCAACGGCGAGCGCGGAGGCGGTGCGTGGCGCGGGTGCTGCAATGGTGTTCATGATCTGGGGGCCGGTTGCGTTGACGAAATTGCAGGGGATGCGTTCAAGTTGCCTTGATGCGCGCTTCTTCCGTATGCGCTGCCTCCGTGCGCGCTGGTTCAATATGCGTCGCGTCCATGCGTGCGCCTTTCATGCGCGCTCCTTCCGGGCGCACTCCTTCCAGGCGCGCCGCGTCGATGCGTGCGAGCAACCATTGCAATCCCGCCAGGTGCTGCTGGTCGTGACTGCACAGATGATGGATGAGGCCACGTACCGTCACCGGCCCCACGCCGTCGAAGATCGCACGCCGCGACAGCGCCTCATCAGACAGTGTGGCAAGTCGTCGCACGGTGTGCTGGCGCGCCACGCTGAACTCCTCCAGCGCCCTGGTTGCATCGGTATTCGTGGCGTAACCACGCTGCGCCGCGAGCGCGTAGCTGTCGATGTCGGCAAGCAGCGGGCAATCCTCGCGCAGCGTGCGATCGATGCGCACCTGGTAGCCGATGATCTCGATGTCGCGCACGTGCGCGAGCTGTTCGATGGGCGTGAAGTGCTCACTCGGAATGCCCTCCCACGACGCGGGCGCCCAGTGCGCGAAACCCGCAGGTACCGCTGCATAGTGCGCCGCCAGCAACCGCGGGAAATCGGCCAGCGCCTGCAATGTCGCGTCGTTCATCACTGTTCTCCTTGTGCCCGGCCCTCGATGCCCAGGTCAGGCCAGGCGCCGCGGTTCCAGCGCCATGCGCAACGCGAGCCCGCCCAACACGCCACCCATCATGTAGCGCTGTGCCGCCATCCACGTCGGCTTGCGCGAAAACCACGAGGCGATGCCCGCAGCCGACAGCGCGATCAACAGATTGAAGGTGAAGCTGATCGTGATCTGCAAGGCGCCCAGCGCAACGCTCTGTGCGAATACCGAACCGCGATGCGGATCGATGAACTGCGGGAGGATCGACAGGTACAGCACCGCCGCCTTGGGATTGAGCAGGCAGGTCAGAAAGCCCATGCGGAACAGCTTGCCCGGAGAGTCCGGCGGCAGCAGCGCTGGCTGCAGCGGAGAACGGGCGCCCGGCTTTACCGCCTGCCAGGCCAGGTACAGCAGGTAGCCTGCACCGGCCAGCTTGAGCGCCTCATACGCCAGCGGCACCGCCATGAACAGCGTGGTCAGCCCGGCGGCCACGGCTGACAGGTGCAGCAGGAAGGCCGCGACCACGCCAAACAGGGAAATCACTCCGGCGCGCGGCCCCTGACTCACCGACCGCGACACCAGGTACACCATGTTCGGCCCGGGTGTGAGCACCATCACCAGCGCGGTGGCGGCGAACAGCAACAACTGGTCCAGCGGGATCATGTGGGGTTCCCTTGCGATCGGCCATCGACGTGATGGAAAAATCGTATCGATGCGCCAAGCATCACGGTTGAAAAAACATGCGCATGAACGCAATAATTTTGCGTAATGTCCGCACCCCTCACCCTGGACGAATTCGACCATCGCCTGCTGGAGCTCCTCCAGCGCGACGCCGGCGTGACCCTGACCGAACTGGGCGAGAAAGTCGGCCTGTCGGCCAGCGCGGTACAGCGCCGGATCAAGCGCTACCGCGACAGCGGTTTGATGCGGCAGGTCGCGGTGCTCAATCCCGCTCAGTTGAGCAACATCACCCTCGCCATGGTGCTGGTCGCGCTGGAGCGCGAATCGGCGCGGCACGCAGCTACCCTCTACACCCGCCTGCGCGCGGCACCGGAAGTGCAGCAGTGCTACGTGCTGGCCGGCGAATGGGACTACCTGGTGGTCCTGGCCACCACCGGCCTCGCGCATACGCGCGAAGTCGCCGAGCGTTTGTTCGGCGGCGACGACAACCTCAAGCGTTACGAAACGCGAATGGTGTTCGAGCCGGTCAAGCTGGGATTGGCGCTGCCGACACGGCCGCCCACGCGGCGCAAGCGCTGAGCACGTCTACCTGGTCCCTATCGCTTCCTGCCTGTGGGACGCGGGGCAGCGCCATGAAGAATCGGCCGCGAGGCCATTCATCTTCGTCATGACAGCGCATCGGCAACGCCACCCAAGACGACCTGTCACGCGGCCTTTTCGCGCTCGAGCACCTGCTGCTTGAGCGGCAGCCCCCAGCGATAACCGCCCAGCGAACCATCGCCGCGCACCACGCGGTGGCATGGCACCACGATCGCGACGCGGTTGTGCGCGCAGGCGCTTGCCACCGCGCGGGCGCCGCGCGGCGCACCCAGCTGCGCGGCGACTTCCGCGTAACTGCGAGTCTGGCCGCGCGGGATTTTCATCAGCGCGTCCCAGACCTTCTTCTGGAAGACCGTACCGATGAGGTCGATGTCGACCTGCGCCTGCTTTCCCGCCAGCGCATCGGCAACGGCGCGCAGGCGCGGCGCGAGGAATTCGTCACGACCGGCATCCACGCGATCCAGCGTGGCATGCGGGAATTCGCTGCGCAGCTTCGCCTCCAGCAGTGCCGGATCCTCGCCCAGTTCGACCATGCAGATGCCGCGTCGCGTGGTCGCCACCAGTGCGGTGCCCAATGCGGTATCGATCAGGCTCCAGCGGATGTCCTCGCCGACGCCGCCGGCACGGTAGCGCGCCGGTGTCATGCCCAGCTTCGCCGCGCCGCGCTCGTAGACACGCGAAGGCGAACCGTAGCCGGCGTCGTACAACGCGGCGCTGACATCGCTGCCGCCGCGCAATGCCGACTTCAACGTGCCCAGCTTGCGCTGCGCGAGGTATTCGGCGGGACTGATGCCGAAGCGCGCGGTGAAGCGGCGTTGCAGGTGCGATGGGCTGAGCCCGACGGCGACCGCCAGCTCGTTCAACGACGGCTCGCCGGCATCCAGCAGGCTGCGGGCCAGCTCGAGCCTGTCCTGCGACCCGGCTCCAAAGGCGGTGGTTTTCTTGACCATGGCGTTCATGGCCCCAAGCGTAACGGGCACCCGAAGGTGCCCGATATCCGATTCTTGCGACCAGCCTCCACGCTGCACACAGCCCCCTGAGTCAGGGGGCGATTCGCGCTGCAGGCGCGAATGGGGGTGTGGCAGCGCAGGGTGGGGTTTCCCGGGCGCAGCCTGGGAAATGCCCCGTCAGTCCGCCCAATGCCCGGGCTTGGAGGCCTCCGGCAGCACCTGCGCCGACAGCGTGCCGTCGTTGTTCAGCAGCTGGACGGCGTCGGCGAGGATCGAAGCGGATTCGCGCAGCAGCGGATCGGGACGCTGTTCGGCGAGCTTCTCGCGCGCCGCGTCCTTGGCGATGTCGCGCTCGCTCGACGCCAGGCCGTCATCGGCGCTGTCGTCGGCCAGCGGATCGATCGCCAGGCCCAGTGCCTTGCGTTCTTCCTGGCGCTGCTTGCGCTTGGCGACGTCGCGGTCACGCTCGGCGCGGCGATCAGCCTCGTTGAGCGATACCGACTTCTTGGCGCGATCGACGCGGAACTGGGCGACGTCCTCGCTCCACCACTGGAATTCCTTGTCCTTGGCAACGCGTGCGGCGTGCATGGATTCCAGCTTCGGCAACAGCGGCGCAAAGTTGCCGTAGCGCGTGTGCTGGACGCCCGCGATCCGGGTCCACGGCAGCGCGTTGTCGTAGGTGCTTTCGCCGAACTCGCTCGCATCCACGGTGACCGGGAATGCGATGTCCGGCGCCACGCCCTTGTTCTGCGTGCTGCCGCCGCTGACGCGGAAGAACTGCGCCATGGTGAACTTGACCTGGCCGAAGCGCGCGCTCTCATTCGCCGGCCAGCGGTCGAGGTCGAACAGGTTCTGCACGGTGCCCTTGCCGAAGGTGGTCTCGCCGATGATCAGGCCACGACCGTAGTCCTGGATGGCGCCCGCGAAGATTTCCGACGCGGAGGCCGAACCGCGATTGATCAGCACCGCGAGCGGGCCTTCCCACGCGATGCCGGCATCGGTGTCGCCTTCCACCCCGACGCGTCCACCGGATTCGCGCACCTGCACCACCGGGCCGCGATCGATGAACAGACCGGTGAGCTCGATGGCTTCGGTCAGCGAACCACCGCCGTTGTTGCGCAGGTCCAGCACCACGCCTTCGACGTTCTGCGTGCGCAACTGTGCGAGCAGCTTGGCGACGTCGCGCGTCGCCGATGCGTAGTCGCCATCGTTGCGGCGGCGGCCTTCGAAGTCCTGGTAGAAGCCGGGCAGCTTGATCACGCCGACGCGACGCGCGGGCGCGCCGTTGGTCGCCGGCAGGTTGATGATTTCCGACTTCGCCGCCTGGTCTTCCAGGCGCACCTTGTCGCGCACCAGCACGACGCGGTTGGGATGGCTGTCCAGGCCGGCTTCGGCCGGAATGACGTCCAGCCGCACCTTGGTGCCCTTGGCGCCGCGGATCTTGTCGACGACGTCGTCGATGCGCCAGCCGATCACGTCATCCATCGGTCCGCTCTCGCCCTGGCCGACGGCCACGACGCGGTCACCGGGCTTCAGCTTGCCGGACTTGCTGGCGGGCGCGCCGGGGACGATCTCGCGGATCGCGACGACGTCGTCCTGCTTCTGCAGCACCGCGCCGATGCCTTCCAGCGACAGCGACATCGTCATGTTGAAGTTGTCGGCCGAACGCGGGGTGAAGTAATCGGTGTGCGGATCGATCGCGTTGGCGTAGCTGTTGATGAAGGTCTGGAAGACGTCCTCGCCCTTCAGCTCACCCACGCCCTTGGCCATGTTGTTGTAGCGCTTGTCGAGCGTCTTGCGGATGTCCTCCGGCTTCTTGCCCGCCAGCTTCAGGCGCAGCCAGTCGTTGCGGACAGACTGCTTCCACAGCGTGTCGAGCGCGGCGTTGTCGGCAGCCCACGGGGCGTCCTCGCGGTCGTACTGGAAGCTGTCGCTGCCGGTGAAGTCGAAGATGTCCTGCTTGAGCAGGCTGCGCGCATACGCCACGCGGGCGTCGAAGCGCTGGCGGTAAACGGCGAAGATCGCGTAGGCCGGATCGAGCTTGCCGGACTTGATCGCGTCATCGAACTTGAACTTGTACGCGTCGAATTTCGCGATGTCCTGCGCGGTGAAGAACTGCTTGCTGCCGTCCAGCGACTCCAGGTAACGCTTGTACATGTCGGCCGACAACGTGTCGTCCAGCGCGCGCGGGCGGTAAGCGTACTTGCTGTCGGACAGCAGGCCATAGACGAGGCCGGCCGCCGTGGACTGGTCGGCAGTGGCGCCATTGAGCCGTGCGGAGGAGCCGGCGCCATCGGCGGCGAGCAGGACCAGCGGCGCGGTGAGGAGGAAGGCGACCAGCACCTTGGCAGGTGCGGGGAAGGAGCGTGGGGTCTTGGAGTTCATCGCGGGGGCTCGCAGGCCGGTATGGCCCGGATCAAGAATGTCGCGGGATTCGACCGCCCCACAGTGCCGAAAGTTGCGGGCGCTGTCACTGCCATGGACGCATCAGAACGTGCCGTCGGGCCGATTTCCCGGATACAGCCATGAATCGGCGTGGAAAGCGTTCAGCAATGTGCACGGCCGCAGGGGGCGGCGCGCAGCATGCGCGACGATCAGAGCCGATTCCATGAGGTGCTCCGGTGGTCGTAAGGCGGACTCAAGCCCGCCATCCGCGATCCCGCCGGCACCCGTCGAGGCACCCTCCGGCGAATCCTCGTGAAGCACAGATCAGCCTGAACGCGACATCCCACACCAGCGGCGGGCTTGAGCCCGCCCTACGCTTCCGCGAAGGCTTCGTCCCGGCGCTTACGCCGAGGCGACGACGCCGGCCTCTATCGCGGAACGGTCGGCGTGGTACGACGAGCGCACCAGCGGGCCGGACGCCACGTGGGTGAAGCCCAGCGCGTAGCCGAAGGTTTCCAGTTCCTTGAACTCGTCCGGCGTCCAGTAACGCATCACCGGGTGGTGGTGCGCGGTCGGCTGCAGGTACTGGCCGATGGTGATCATGTCGACGTCGTGCGCGCGCAGGTCGCGCAGCGTCGCCTGGACCTGCTCCATCGTCTCGCCCAGGCCGAGCATGATGCCGCTCTTGGTCGCCACGTCGGGGTGCTGCGCCTTGAAGCGTTGCAGCAGGGTCAGCGACCACTGGTAGTCGGCGCCGGGACGCACGTTGGTGTAGAGATCCGGCACCGTCTCGATGTTGTGGTTGAACACGTCCGGCGGACCCTTGGCGAAGATCTCCAGCGCGCGGTCCATGCGGCCCTTGCCGCGGAAATCGGGCGTCAGGGTTTCGATCTTGGTTTTCGGGCTGTGTTCGCGGATCGCGGCGATGCAGTCGACGAAGTGCTGGGCACCGCCATCGCGCAGGTCGTCGCGGTCGACGCTGGTCACCACGACATACTTCAGGCCCATGTCGGCGACGGTGGTCGCCAGGGTGAGCGGCTCGCCGGCGTCCGGCGGCTTGGGACGGCCATGGGCGACGTCGCAGAACGAGCAGCGACGCGTGCAGACCTCGCCCAGGATCATGAAGGTCGCGGTGCCGTGGCTGAAGCACTCGTGGATGTTCGGGCAGCTGGCTTCCTCGCACACCGTGACCAGGCGGTTCTCGCGCAGCTTGGCCTTGAGCTGCTGCACCGAGTTGCCGGACGGAATCCGCACGCGGATCCACGAGGGCTTGCGCAGCACCGGCGCGTCGGCGAACTGCACCGGCGAGCGGTTGATCTTGTCGCCACCGAGCTGCTTCACGCCTTCCTGGAGCGGGGTCGGCTGAAGGGTGGCCGGCGCATCGCCGCCCACGACCGCGAGGGGAATGGACTTCAGCGAGCCGCCAGGAGCGGAGGAATCGGGAGCGGACGACATGGGCAACTCAGGCGACGGCGGGGAGTTCGGGCGCCGCGGCGGTTTCCACCGACAGCCCGAACAGGCGGGCGATGTGCTGGACCAGCACCGGCTTGACCGCGTCCAGGCTGGACGGGCCGCCCAAGTCTAGCATCGAGGTCACCTGCAACCCCGCGTATCCACAAGGATTTATTCGCATGAAGGGCTCCAGGTCCATCGCGATGTTGAAGGCGAGGCCGTGGAAGGTGCAGCCCCGGCGCACCCGGATGCCGAGGGCGCCGATCTTGGCGTCGTTGACGTAGACGCCGGGGGCACCGTCGCGGCGCTGGGCATGGATGTTCCAGTCGGCCAGCGTGTCGATCATGGCCTGCTCGACCCGGCAGACGTACTCCTTGACCCCCACCTTCAGCCGCTTCAGGTCCAGCAGCGGGTACAGCACGATCTGGCCGGGGCCGTGGTAGGTCACCTGGCCACCGCGGTCGACGTGGATGACCGGGATGTCGCCCGGCATCAGCACGTGCTCGGGCTTGCCGGCCTGGCCCAGGGTGAAGACGGGGTCATGCTCGACCAGCCAGAGTTCGTCGGGCGTGGTGTCGGTGCGGGAGTCGGTGAAGGCCTGCATGGCGCGCCAGACCGGCTCGTACGGCTGACGCCCGAGGTCGCGCGCCAGCGCTACCGGCACGGGCGCCGCCGCGTCCGCAGGCGGCAACACATCCAGGCAGGCGTTCGCGTTCATGCGCAGGTGCTCCCGTGCTGCCGGGCGGTCACAGCGTCCACTTCACTTCCGGATGCTCGCGCAGCACGGCGTGGGCACGGTCGTACTGCTCGCGGTTTTCGGCGTGGAAGCTGATCCGCACGGACACATAGCGGCCATTGGACGAATGCTTCCAGCTGACTGTCTCCTGCACGACCCCGATGCCGGCATCGAGCAGCAGGGTGGGCAATACGGTTTCGAGGTTCTTGTCCGCGGCGCCCATGGCGGACAGCTCGAAGGTGCCGGGGAACTGGAAGCCGTGCTCGGCGTTTTCGGACTTGATTTCCATCGGCGCGATATGGGTGCGGGGCCGGACAATCCAAGGGAGCGTAGGATGCGCCCAATCGCGCCGACGGACCAACCGATGGACTTTGCGGTACTGATGTGGGGCGTGGTGTTCAGCTCGATCGGGCTGGGCTACTTCATCTACGGCCGGCGCCAGCAGGCCCCGGTGGCGCTGGTGTGCGGCATCGCGCTGATGGTGTTCCCGTACTTCGTGTCCAGCGCCTGGGGTATGGTCCTGATTGGCGCCGCGCTGATGGCGATTCCGTACTTCCTGCGGGTTTAGTCCGGCGCCGGGGCGCATTCCCGGATCGTCAAACCACGGTCGCCCGTTGTCATCGGCGCCGTGTCGGCGGCGCTGGCGGTCCAAAGCAGACAGGGCCGCCCGAAGGCAGCCCTGGTCGCTCAACGTGTTGTTGCCGGTGCGGGGGCCACGCTGAGGTAGCCCACGCTTAGCGCCCCAACCGGGGCCGGGCCGCGATTACGCGCCAACCCGGACGCCCGAAGTCACTCCGACTCCCACCACATCCACAGCTCGTCCCACAGGCGCTTGAAGAATCCGCCCTGCTCCACCGCCGTGATCGCGACCAGCGGACGCTGCGCGATGATCTTGCCGTCGAGCATCACCTTCACCGTGCCGACCTTCTGGCCCTTGGCGATCGGTGCCACGAGTGTCTTGGGCAGGTCCATCGACGGCTTGAGGCGGTTGTACTTGCCGCGCGGCACCGTCACCAGCATCGGCTCGGACAGGCCGAGCTGGACTTCGTCGGCAGTGCCCTTCCACACCTTCTGCTTGGCGATCGCCTTGCCGGCGTCGTAGAGCTTGTGGGTCTCGAAGAAACGGAAACCCCAGTTGAGCAGCGCCTGGCTGTCGGTGGTGCGCTGGTCATCGGAGGTCGATCCCATCACCACGCTGATCAGGCGCTGGTCGCCGTGCAGTGCCGATGCCATCAGGCAGTAACCGGCGCCGGAATGGTGGCCGGTCTTGATGCCGTCGACCGCCGGATCCAGCCACAGCAACCGGTTGCGGTTGGGCTGGGTTATCGGGCCGACGGTGAATTCCTTGATCCTGTTGTAGGCGTAGGTCTCGGGGAAGTCGCGGATGAATGCGCGGCCCAGCAGCGCCAGGTCGTGCGCGGTGGAGTAGTGACCCTGCGCGGACAGGCCGGTCGCGTTGACGAAGTGCGAGTTCTTCATGCCGATGCGCGCGGCATAGGCATTCATCAGCGCGGCGAAGCTCTCCTCGCTGCCGGCGACGTGCTCGGCCAGGGCGATCGCGGCATCGTTGCCGGACTGGATCGCCATGCCTTTTTCCATCTGCTCCAGCGGCGCGGTCTTGTTGACCTCGAAGCCGCTGTAGCTGCCGTCGGTACCGGCGCCGCCGGTGCGCCAGGCGTTCTCGCTCATCATCACCGCGTCGGTCGGCTTGACCTTGCCGCCTGCGACTTCGGCCGCGATGGTGTAGCTGGTCATCACCTTGGTGATGCTGGCCGGTTCCAGGCGGGTGTCGTAGCCCTCGCCAGCCAGCACGTTGCCGCTGGCGTAATCCACCAGCACCCACGCCGTGCCGGTGATCTTCGGCGGCGGCGGAACGGGCATCGCGTCGCTGGCGGGTGCGACGGCCGGGCGGGCGGGCTGTTGGGCGACGGCGAAACCGGCCACGGAGGTGACCAGGGCGGATGCGGCCACGAGCGCGGCGGCAACGATGGGACGGGCTTTCATCTGTACGACTCCGGAAGGCCGGCCATGGCCGGCCCGTGAATTGCGGGAAAGGCGGAAATCCTAGAGCAGCGCGTTGGCCTGCTCCATGACTGAATCTGTAGAAAAAACCAGAGGCCGCGATCCTTCGCTGCGAACGGACGAGGCGATGCTACTCCCGTACCCGTTGCGGCTGTCCAAAGCCCAGACCGACGATGCGCGCGGCCAGTTCCGGCGCCGTCGTGGCGGCCAGCGGCCCCACGCGCAGGCGCCAGACTTTCTGTCCGTTGGCACTGCCGTCGAGCAGGCGTGCCGCATCGATTCCGGCGCCCTGGAGCATCCGCAGCGCACGGTCGGCGTTGTCGCGCGCGGAGAAGGCCGCGACCTGCAGGGTCACGCGGTCTTCGCCCTGCACCGTGCTGGCCACCGCTGCGGCGGCCTGGACCGGTGCCGGCGGGGGCGGAGCGGCTGCGGCCACCGAAGCCGGACCCGACGAGCCCGCGACCGGTGCCGACGGGACCGCCGTCGCCTGCGGCGTCCCCGGCTTGCCGGTGGCCACGCGCACCTGTCGCGACTTCATCCAGGTTTCGAATTCGTTTGCGGTCATGGTGCGACCGTCTTTGCGCATGTCGAAGCGGTAATCGGCAGCCGACGGTGCGGACCGCGAGGCTGGCATCGCGCTGGCGAGCCCGCTGGTCGACGTGGTCTCCGCCGCAGACGCGGTCGCGATCGGCATCGCCGCCAGCAGCTTGTCCATCGCACTGTCGTCGGCGGGCTTGCGCGTGGCGATTGCCGCGTCGGCCTTCGCCGGCTTCCTGTCCCTGGTGCCATCCTTCGACGGCGGCGGATTGTTGGCGGCGCCGGCGTACTCCGGCTTGTCCTCGCCCGAAGTGAGCGCCCGGACTTCGACGCGCGCGGTGCCGTTCTTCACGTAGCCGAGCTTGGTCGCGGCGGCATAGCTCAGATCGATGATCCGGCCCGCGTGGAACGGCCCGCGATCATTGACGCGCACCACCACCGACTTGCCGTTGTCCAGGTTGGTCACGCGGGCGAAGCTGGGCAGCGGCAGCGTCTTGTGCGCGGCGGTGAAGGCGTACATGTCGTACACCTCCAGGTTGGACGTGCGGCGGCCGTGGAACTTCTTGCCATAGAACGAAGCGACGCCGGTTTCCACGTAGCCCTGCGCACTGTCGAGGACCTGGTATTTCTTGCCCAGCACCGCGTAGGACTTGCGGTTGCCGACGCTGGAACGCGGCTCGTCGGTGACTTCGGGCTCGGGAATGGAATCGACATCGGGGATGTCGTCGGGGACGCTGTCGGCAACATGCGGCGCGTACAGGCCGCCGGCGACGTAATGGCCGCGCGTGCCCGGATCTTCCTGTGCCGCGGCGTAGGGCGACTGCTTCTTGGACGACGCCGTCGCGGGGCGATCCTCGCCCTTCCCGACCGAGGCCGTGGGCGGCGGCGGAGACTTCTTCGGCACCCCGGCACAGGCGGCCAGGGCCAGCACCAGCGCTGCCGGCAGCAGCGCCCTCATGCGCCCGGCCCTGCCGGAACGGGCGCGGCTTCCACGGCAACGTCGCGACCGGCGATGGCTTCTGACAGCTGGTACACGGCGGTCGCGTAGCGGATGGAGTTGTTGTAACTCCAGATCGCCCGGAAGTTGCGGAAGGTCAGCCAGTATTCGTCGCCGTTGGCGCCATCGAGCACGATCGGCGCGCCGGTGATGCCAGCGGGCACCGGAGCGAGCGGCGTGTAGCCGGCCTGCGCGAGCGTTGCCAGCGAATGCACCGGCTCGCCATTGGAATCCACCAGCGCGACGGTGCCCGGCGTGTAGTTCGCGCGCGCCATCACCGGCTGCCCACGCATCCATCCGCCCTTGACCACGAAGTAATTGGCGACCGACGCGAAGATATCGTCGACGTCGTTGAACAGGTCGCGACGTCCGTCGCCATCGCCGTCGACCGCATACAGGCGATAGCTGGACGGCATGAACTGGCCCCAGCCCATCGCGCCGGCGTAGCTGCCGGTGAGCGTGGTGACGTCGAGCCCGGTGTCCTTGCCGAGCGCGAACAGCTGGCCGAGCTCGTCACGGAAGAAGGCTTCGCGCTGGTTCTCGCGCGCGATCTTTTCCGGCAGGTTGGTGCGCGGGTAATTGAAGGCCAGCGTGTACAGCGCGTCCAGCACCGAGGTCTTGCCGGTGTTCGCGCCCCAGCTGGTTTCGACGCCGATGATGGCGACGATCACTTCCGCCGGCACGCCGTACTTCGCCTCGACCTTCGCCAGCTGGTCGCGATGCTCG
Organism: Lysobacter fragariae; assembly: GCF_054779775.1. NCBI lineage: Bacteria > Pseudomonadati > Pseudomonadota > Gammaproteobacteria > Lysobacterales > Lysobacteraceae > Lysobacter > Lysobacter fragariae. The sequence goes on from NZ_BAAGXP010000013.1 coordinate 42,199, forward strand.
GCGAGGAAGGCGCGGCCGCCGTCGATGCGTTGCTGGGTGATGAAGATCGGACGGTAATCGCGCCACGGCTTGGTCTCGGCCGGACGCGACATCGCGGCGATGGTGCCCTCGCGGATCTGCGCGCGCGCGAGCACCGACTCGATCACCGGCGGCGCAATGCCGTACTTGCTGGCGGTTTCATTCACGAACGCGATGCGCTCCTCCGCGCTCGGCGGATGCGACGGCGCATAGGCGATGGCGCCAGCCACGGCCGTTGCCGGCGGTGCAGGAAGCGTGGGAGTGGGCGGCGTTGCCTGCGTGGCGCAGGCCGCAAGCGTTAGCGACAGCGCGAAAGGCAGTGCCATCCACGCGTGGGAATACGGGCATCGGCTCATTGCGGCCGAGGGTAGCACGGGGTTCCAGGAGTAAAAACCCTTTGATTTCAGATGAATGCGTGGTTCAGGCAAGCGCCTGGGCAACTCACCGCGCATGCACCGGCCGATGCGCCTGCACCGCCATCACCACGCCCAGCCCCGCGAGCAGCGACACTGCCGACGTCCCGCCGTAGCTCAACAACGGCATCGGCACGCCCACCACCGGCAGCATCCCGGCGATCATCCCGCCGTTGACGATCACGTACACGCAGAACGCCAGGCCCAGCGCGCCGGCCACCAGCCGCGAATAGCCATCGCGCGCACCCGCCGCGATCCACAGGCAGCGACCGATGACGAACAGGTACAGCGCCAGCACCGTCATCACGCCCAGCCAGCCGAACTCCTCGCTCAGCACCGCGAAGATGAAGTCGGTGGTGTGCTCGGGAATGTAGTTGAGGTGCGACTGCGAGCCTTCGCCCCAGCCCTTGCCGGTCCAGTAGCCCGAACCGATCGCGATCTTCGACTGGATGATGTTCCAGCCAGTGCCGAGCGGGTCGGATTCGGGATTGAGGAAGGTGAGGATGCGGTCCTTCTGGTACGGCCGCAGCAGCCAGAACCACGCCATCGGTGCGATCGCGCCGACCGCGCCGAACGCCGCGCCGAACCACCACCACGGCAGGCCCGCCAGGTACAGCACGAACGCGCCACTGATGCCCACCAGCATCGCCGTGCCGAAGTCCGGCTGCAGCAGGATCAGTCCCGTCGGCACGCCGATGATCACCGCAGCCAGCAGCACGACGCTGAAGCGCGGCGGCAACGGCCGGCGATTGAGGTACCAGGCGACCATCATCGGCAGGCTCAGCTTGAGCACTTCGGCCGGCTGGAAATAGAACACGCCCAGGTTGATCCACAGGTTGCCGTGCTTGCCCTGCCCGACGACCAGCACGATCAGCAACGGAACCAGCGACAGGCCATACACCCACGGCGTCCAGTTGCGCAGCTGCGTCGTCGGCAACCGCGACAGCGCCCACATCACGCCCAGGCCCATCGCGAAACGCGAACCCTGCGCCACCACCAGGCGCATCGACTGGTCGCCGGCGCTGTACAGCACGGCCAGGCCGATCGCCATCAATGCCAGCAACGCGCCGAGCAACGGCAGGTCCAGCGTGCGCGTGAAGCGCTGCAACATGTCGAACAGCCAGCGCAGCAGCAGTCTCATCGCGTCGGCTCCTGCGTCCGTCGGGCGGGCGGCTGGGTTGCCGGCGTCGCCGGCGGCTTCACGGCCTGCGGCCGCGTCGGCGCGACGCCAACCGGTGCCGGGCGCGCGGGCGTAGTGGTTGCGGGAACAGTTGCCGCGGGAGGGCCGCCCGCGTCCGGAACCACCAGCTGCACCGCATCCTCATCGGGCGGCGGCGGCGTGTTGGGTGCGGGGTGCGGCGTGGTCGCCACTTCCGGTTCGGGCATCTTGCCCAGCAGCCACGCGTCGAACACCTTGCGCGCGATCGGCGCCGCGGCGGTACCGCCGAATCCACCGTGTTCGACCGACACCGCAATGGCGATGGTCGGGTTGTCAGCCGGTGCATAACCGACGAACAACGCCTGGTGGCGCAGGTTGTACGGCAGCGAATGCGGATCGAAGCTCACGCTGCCCTTGCGACTGATCTTCTGTGCGGTGCCGGTCTTGCCCGCCATCATGTACGGCGCACCGCGTGCCATCGCCGCGCCGGTGCCACCGCCGTGGATCGTGGCGATCATGCCTTCCTGCACTGCGCGCAGGTTCGACGCGTTGTCGGTGATGCGGGTCGGCGCCGGTTGCGGCACCGCGCGCCACGGCTGGTCGTAGCCATCGCGGCGGTCGGCGACGATGTGCAGGCGGCGCAGGTTGCCGCCGTTGGCAATGGCCGCGGTGCCGCGCACCAGCTGCAGCGCGGTCGCGACCCAGTAGCCCTGGCCGATGCCGGCATTGACGGTTTCGCCCGGGTACCAGCCTTCCTTGCTGCGCTTGGCCTTCCATTCCGGCGAAGGCACCACGCCGACGGTTTCGCCGGACAGGTCGATGCCGGTCTTCTCGCCGAAGCCGTACTTGTACATGTAGGTATCGAACTTCTGGATACCCATCTCGTAGGCGAGCTTGTAGTAGTAGAAGTTCACCGAGTGCGAGATCGACTTGCGCAGGTCGGTCCAGCCCGCGCCGCCGTGTGCGTCGCGCCAGCCGCGGCGCTGGCCGGGAATGTAGAACGTGCCGGTCGAAAACACCTTGGTTTCCGGCGTGCGCAGGCCGCTGTCGAGGCCGGCCAGGCCAATCAGCGGCTTCACCGTCGAACCCGGCGGGCCACCGCCCAGCACGTTGCGGTTGAACAGTGGCCGCGACGGGTTGTCCATCAGCGACCGGTAGTCCTTATGCGAGATGCCGTTGACGAACAGGTTGGTGTCGTAACCGGGCAGGCTGACCATCGCGAGGATCTCGCCGGTGCGCGGATCCACCGCCACCGCCGCCCCGTCCTTGTCGCCGAACGCGGTGACCATCGCCTGCTGCAGGTCCAGGTCGATGCTCAGGCGCAGGTCCGCGCCGGGCTTGGCCGGATCGCGGCCCGCCGACGACATCGGGCGACCATCGACGTTGGTGACGATCTTCTCGAACCCGACCGTGCCGCGCAGCGCCTGTTCGTAATAGCGCTCCAGGCCGGTCTTGCCGACGTGGCTGAGCGCGGCATCGGCGTCGCTGAGTTCCTTCAGGTCGGCCGCATCGACGCGGCCGACGTAGCCGATCACGTGCGAGAACAATTCGCCGTACAGGTAGCGCCGATTGAGGTAGGGCTGCAGCTCGATGCCGGGGAAGCGCCAGCGATCGACGGCGAAGCGCGCGGCTTCTTCCTCGCTGATGCGCAGCTTCAGCGTCACCGGCTTGAAGCCGCGCGCGACGAAGCGGTTGGCTTCGTAGCTGTCGATGTCTTCCTTCGACAGCGACACGATCTTCGCCAGCTCCGGCAGCCACTTGCTGGTGTCGCCGGCTTCCTTCGGCGTCACGTCCAGGCGGAACGCGGGCACGTTGTCGGCCAGGATGCGGCCCTTGCGGTCGTAGATCAGCCCGCGCGCCGGCACCACCGGGCGCAGCTTGATGCGATTGGCTTCCGAGCGCGTGGCGTATTCGCTGTGCTGCCAGACCTGCAGGCGGAAGTACCACAGCCCCAGTCCGGCGAGCGCGAGCATCACGCAGCTGAAGGCGACGAACGCGCGGCGGCGGAACTGCTCCGCCTCCATCGCAGCGTTCTTGATGAAGCGGCGGCGCGGACGCAGGGACATCAGCGCCGGCGCCAGCCCAGCCGCAGCCCGTCCACCAGCGCGAACACCGGCACCCACAGCAGCATGCCGACCAGCGGGCCGAACCACGCCGCACCGGACAGGTTGGGAACGCCCAGCAGCCAGTGGATGGCGACGGTGACGATGCGGTCGTTGACCAGCAGCGCGCCCATGGCCAGCGATTGCTGCGACAACGGGAAGAAGCGCATCCGCGCACGGAAGCGCTGCAGGATGAAGGTCATCACCACCAGTCGCAGCGCCTGTTCGCCCAGCAGGCTGCCGATGACGAGGTCGGCGACCAGCCCGATCAGGAACGCGAAGCCCAGGCCGACGCGGTCGGGGTCTTCCATCACCCAGTACGCCAGCACCAGCGCCAGCCAGTAGGGTCGCAGCTGCTGCAGCACGCTCGGCATGGGCAGCAGGCCAAGCAACAGCGCGACGAGCAGGCTCAGCGGCAGTATCCAGGGGGAGGAGCGGGCGCGCATCAGCGGTGCTCCGCGGCGGGTTCGGGTTGCGGCGGGGGCGCCTGCGGCGTGCGCGGCGGCGTGCCGGTCGACGTTGCAGCAGCCGGCGATGAAATCTGGCGCGCGGGGCCGGTCGCTGCAGGCTGCGCAGTGCGCGATGCGGCTGCATGCGTCGTTCCCGCAGCAGGTGCGGGTGCAGGCGCGCCAGCAGCCGCCTTCGTTGCTTGCCCCGGCGTGGTGCCTGCTGCCGAAGTTCCTTCAACTGGCGCCGAAGTTCCTTCAACTGGCGCCGCCGCTCCTTCAACCGGCGCGGCGGCCGGCACGGTGCCCGGCCCGATCACCGGCCGCGACGGCAACGTGCGCAGCAGCAGCACGTCGCGACCGCGGTCGAGTTCGGCCGAAGGCTTCACGTCGCCAACCAGGAAGGCGCGGCTCTCGTCCGGACGCAGCGCGGTGATCGTGCCGACCGGGAAGCCGGCGGCGAAGCGCCCGCCCAGGCCCGACGTCACCAGCACGTCGCCGACCTTCACCTCGCTCGACAGCGGCACGCTGGCCAGCGCGAGCTGGTCGACGCGGCCGGTCCCGTAAGCCACCAGGCGCACGCCGTTGCGGGCGATGGCGACGGGAATGGCGTGGTCGGGATCGGTCAGCAGCAGCACCGTGGACTGCAACGGGCCGACTTCGATGATCTGGCCCAGCACGCCACCGGCGTCGATCACGGTCTGGCCGACGCGGACACCGTCGCCACTGCCGGCACCGAGCACCAGGCGCTGGCGGGTCGGATCCAGGTCGATGGTGAGTATCGGCGCCAGCTGGACGTCCAGGCTGCCCTGCTCCGCAGCGCCGAGCAGGGCGCGCAGGCGGGCATTGTCGGCATTGACGGTCGCCAGCCGCGCCATGCGCGCGCGGGTGACCAGGAGTTCGTTGCGAAGGCGGCGGTTTTCGACGGTGAGCTGGCCGAGCGTGCCGGCGTCGTTGGAAACCGTCCTGACTACCTGCCCGGGCATGCCCGCCACGGCACGCAGCGGCTGGACGAGCGTCTGCGCCTGCTGGCGGACGCGGCTGAGCCAGCCGCCGCGGTGGTCCAGCACCAGCAGGACCACACCCAGCGCCAGGTACGCCAATAGCTGCAGCGTGCCAGCAAGGTCACCGGAGCGGCTGGTGGAAGGACCGGCGTAGGAAGGCACGTCAGGGGATCAACGGAGGGGATCGTGGAAATGGTCGACGTGGCGAACGCGCGACGCGGGGCACAGCATCATTGACGTAAAACCGGGAGACGGTGTGTGGCAGAAGTCGTGCTTTCCGCGCGCCGTCTCCCGCTTTTTCATTCCGGCGCGAAGAACTCGTTGCCGTGCATGTCCACCAGTTCCAGCGCACGGCCACCGCCACGCGCGACGCAGGTCAGCGGATCATCCGCGACCTGCACGTGCAGGCCGGTTTCCTCGCTGATCAGGCGATCCAGGTCGCGCAGCAGCGCGCCGCCACCGGTGAGCACGATGCCGCGCTCGGCGACGTCGGCGCACAGCTCCGGCGGGGTCTGCTCCAGCGCCAGGCGGATGGCCGCCACGATGCCCGCGAGCGGCTCGCGCAGCGCTTCGTGCACTTCGTTGGAATTGAGCTTCACCATCTTCGGCACGCCCTCGGCGAGGTTGCGGCCGGAGACCTCCATCGAACGCGGGTCCTTCTGCGGCGTGGCGCAGCCGATCTCGAGCTTGATGCGCTCGGCGGTGGTTTCGCCGATCAGGGTGCCGTAGGTGCGGCGGACGTAGGCGATGATGGCTTCGTCGAAGCGGTCGCCGCCGATGCGGACCGACTGCGAATAGACGATGCCGTTCAGGGCGATGACCGCGACTTCCGTGGTGCCGCCGCCGATGTCGACGACCATCGAACCGCGGGCCTCGGTCACCGGCATGCCGGCGCCGATGGCGGCGGCCATGGGTTCTTCGATCAGGTAGACCTCACGCGCACCGGCTTCTTCAGCCGATTCCTTGATCGCGCGGCGCTCGACCTGGGTCGAACCGCAGGGCACACAGACCAGCACGCGCGGGCTGGGGCGCAGGAAGCGCGACTTGTGCACCTTGCGGATGAAGTACTTGAGCATTTCCTCGGTGTAGGTGAAGTCGGCGATCACGCCGTCCTTCATCGGCCGGATGGTGTTGATGTGGCCCGGGGTGCGGCCGAGCATCTGCTTGGCCTCCGAACCCACCGCCGCGACCGAGCGGTTGCCGCCGATCACGCGGTCCTGGCGCACGGCGACCACGGACGGCTCGTTCAGCACGATTCCCTGCCCGCGGACATAAATGAGGGTGTTGGCCGTGCCCAGGTCGATGGACAGGTCATTGGAGAACATGCCGCGGAACTTCTTGAACATCAGGAATCAGCCGTGATTGCCAGCGGAACTGGCCGTGGGGGGAAGGGGCACAAGGAACCCGGTAGCCTACGCCCAGGCCATTGTCCAAACAAGGAAATTTTCCTCAAAACCGGCACTGGCGCTGGCTTTGGGAAGGGGCCCGCGGCTACCCTACCCGCCTTCCGGACGCCGCCAGACCATCGGTGCGCCGACCGCCACCCGAACGGCCCCTGCCCCGGGGCCATGAAACAGGACCAAACCCGATGGCAGCCCTGATCTGCGGCTCGCTGGCCTACGACACCATCATGGTGTTCCCGGACCAGTTCAAGAACCACATCCTCCCGGACAAGGTGCACATCCTCAACGTCTCGTTCCTGGTGCCGCGCATGCGCCGCGAGTTCGGCGGCTGCGCGGGCAACATCGCCTACAACCTGAAACTACTCGGCGGCGACCCGATCCCGATGGCGACCGTCGGCCAGGATTTCGGCCCGTACCGCGACTGGTTCGCTGAACAGGACATTCCGCTCGATCGGGTCAAGGTGATCGACGAGCTGTTCACGCCCCAGGCGTTCATCACCACCGACCACGACAACAACCAGATCACCGCGTTCCACCCGGGCGCGATGATGCGTTCGTACGAGAACCACGTGAAGGACGTGCCGAACGTCACCTTCGGCATCGTCAGCCCCGACGGCCGCGATGGCATGCTGCAGAACGCAAAGGAATTCGCCGCGGCCGGCATCCCCTTCATCTTCGATCCGGGCCAGGCGATGCCGCTGTTCAACGGCGCGGAGCTGCGCGAGTTCATCGACCAGTCCGACTACGTCACCGTCAACGACTACGAGTCCAACCTGCTGCAGGAACGCACCGGCTGGAGCGAGCAGGAAATCGCCGGCAAGGTGAAGGCATACATCGTCACCCGCGGCCCCAAGGGCGCGACGATCCACGCGGACGGCAAGACGCATGACATCCCGCCCGCGCACGAACGCCGCGTCACCGATCCGACCGGCTGCGGCGACGCGTTCCGCGCCGGCCTGATTTTCGGCATCGAGAAGGGCTACGACTGGATGACGATCGGCCGCATCGGCAACCTGATGGGCGCGCTGAAGGTCGAGCATCCGGGAACGCAGAACCAGCGCTTCGACTACGCGGAATTCGCCGAGCAGTTCAGGCAGCAGTTCGGCTACGCGTTGTAATCGAGACGGCCCGCGCTGCGGGTTCGGCAACGAATAGAAAAGCCCCGCTCCGGCGGGGCTTTTTGTTGGGTAATGCACTTGCATTGGCCGCGCTGCGCTGCCTTGCCAGGCCGTGTGCCTCATGGCCAAATGTCCCGCCCCAATCTGGGGGCAATCCAATCTACATGGAGTGTAGTTACGATGAGGAACAGCAACGTTCTAACGGCCTTAGCTTTGGGACTCACCTTCGCAGCCACTGATGCGAATGCCGCCATAACATGCGTATACGGCACCGTCATGGGTCAAGTTCAGCAAACTGCTGGTTGACCGACAGCATGGGGACCGGCGAGGGAGGAAGCGGCGGGGGGGGGAATGGGAGAGGGTGGTGCCGGTGGAGGCATCAATACGGGAACCAGTAGCCTCGTGGGAAGCGCCTTGGATACGGCCAACAATCCATATGAGGCCAATTGCAGTCGGACGTAATGGACCGGCACCTCCATGCGGCCGTGGACATTACCAGGACCCAGGCAGCGCGGCTTGCCACGGGCAAGCCCATATTCACTAGTGGCGCATTGGTCAGGGTCAGATACGACGACGGCTCTACAGAACGCTGGCAGATTACCTCCCCGCTGTTTTCCGATCCGATCAGCCCCGCCCCAGTTCCAGGAAGCCTCCTGTCATGTCCAACTATCTAAGGCGAGCAATTATCCTCGGCTCAATGGTTGCGACTGCTTTCGGCGGATACTTCCTTTGGAGTCAGCACCGAAGCGAGTCGACTGAAGCACATGCTTCCTTAGCCGAACCTTCCAGCACAAGCGACACCCTGCCAAATCAGGCGTTTCACGATGCAGACTTCGCGCCAAAGGCAGCCAAGGATGGCCTATACGCGGTTCTGGATTCTGGGGCTTCGCTGGCAACAGCCATCGAAGCTGTAGCCGGCCCGAGCGGCGAGATAAGCGACCCTCGTATGATTTCTTTGATCGAGCGGGCAGCACTTGTGTGTGGCGACGACTTCGACCCGCACGGAGCACTGGGTGAAAACTCTCAAGCTGATCCAACAAGAGCCTGGGCCGTCGCACGAGTGGTCAAGTTGTGCGAAGGCTTCGACTATTCGAAATACAAAATCGCCGGACCAATCAAGGACTTGTCCAAGGTGCTGAGAGAGTCAGGGAAAGGCGTGGCCGCGAGTGAATCGATGGCGGCCATACGTACCGCGCCCGACTATTCCCAGCTGTTTTCAGCCGGGCAGATATTGCTCGAGACGGGCCAGTTCCCGCTTGCGGAGGCGATTCCTAACGGAAGCAAGGAATTTGGAATGACCGAACTGATGACAGCCTGGTCTCAGGCATCGACGCTCATCAGCTGCGGGGAGGCCGGCGGGTGCGGCCCCAACTCGCTAGAGGTAGCGGCCTACTGTTCGAACGCAGGATGCCCCCCCGGGTCAACAATGCAACAGGCTTTCCAACACGAGCTCTCAGCCGGTGACTACCGCGCCGTATCGGGGTTTTATGGCTGGCTGCTCCGCCAGCGAAAAATCTGAATCGGAACCTTGCGCCCTGCTAACAGGGCGCTTTTTTTCCAGTAGGCGGTTTTTGTCCCGGGCAAGCGACATCGCGCCGTGCATGGAAATTGGCGGAATCATTCACTGGATGCGACCCTAGAAGAACCCACCGATCGCTATATCCCCATGCACGACATGACCCAAGGCTCGATTCCGAAGCACCTGCTGCGGATGGCCGCGCCGATTGCGATCGGCCTGCTGTTCCAGACGCTGTACTTCATGATCGACCTGTACTTCGTCGCCCAGCTCGGCGACGCCGCGATCGCCGGCGTCAGCGCCGCGGGCAACGTGCAGTTCATCGTCATGGCGCTCACGCAGGTGCTGGGCGTGGGCACGATGGCGCTGATCGCGCATGCCGCCGGTCGCAAGGACCAGGCGGACGCCAACCTGATCTTCAACCAGAGCCTGCTGCTGTCGCTGGGCTGTGCCGTGCTGGTCGCGGTGGGCGGCTCGGCATTCAGCGGCGCGTACATGCGCACGCTGGGCGCGGACGCGGCGACCACGGCCGCCGGCATCACCTACCTGCACTGGTTCCTGCCCGGTCTCGCGCTGCAGTTCGCGCTGGTGTCGATGGGCTCGGCATTGCGTGGCACAGGCATCGCGAAGCCGACGATGGTGGTGCAGCTGATCACCGTTGTGCTCAACGCCGTGCTGGCGCCGGTGCTGATCGCCGGCTGGGGCACCGGGCGGCCGATGGGCGTCGCCGGCGCGGCGCTGGCCAGTTCGATCGCGGTAGTCGTGGGCGTGGTGCTGATGGCGCTGTACTTCGTGCGGCTCGAACACTACGTCGGCTTCGATCGCGCGCTGATGCGCATGCGTGCCACCGTGTGGCGACGGATCCTGGCCGTGGGCCTGCCGCCGGGCGGCGAGTTCGCGCTGCTCTTCGTCTACATGGGCGTGATCTATTGGGTGATCCGCGATTTCGGCGCCGATGCGCAGGCCGGATTCGGCATCGGTTCGCGGGTGATGCAGGCGATCTTCCTGCCGGTGATGGCGATCGCGTTCGCCGCTGCGCCGGTCGCGGGCCAGAACGTCGGCGCCGGCAAGTCGCAGCGAGCGCGGGACACCTTCCGCACGGCGGCCTGGTTCGGCGGCACGATCATGGTGACGCTGACACTGCTGTGCCAGTGGCGGCCGGAATTGCTGGTGCGTGGCTTCACCCACGACACCGGCGTGATTGCAGTAGCGACGGAGTTCCTGACCTACATCTCCTGGAACTTCCTGGCTTCGGGACTGGTGTTCACCTGCTCGGGCATGTTCCAGGCGCTGGGCAACACGCTGCCTGCATTCCTGAGCAGTTCCAGCCGCCTGCTGACCTTCGTGCTGCCCGCCGTGTGGATGTCGCGCCAGCCCTGGTTCCAGCTGCACCACCTGTGGCTGCTGTCGATGACGACGATGGCGTTGCAGGCAGTGATCAGCCTGGTGCTGCTGCAACGCGAATTCCGCCGGCGCCTGCCGCTGCCGGCACCGGGCAGCGCAGTCGCACAGGCCGCTGCCGCGGAATAGCGCATGCGAACGCTCCCGCCCTGCGGGAGTCTGGCCGGCAACCTCGAGCGACGGCGCCTGCCGTCGCATCATGCCGTCACATCAGGCCGTCACATCACATGTGCCAGCCACAGCAGTTCGGGCTGGGCGAGTTTCTCGAATTCCTCGTACGGCATCCGCACGACATCGGTATGCGAACCCGCGTTGAACGCGATTTCCGGCTGCTGGGCCAGGCGTGAATCCACGTACACCGGCATGCCGTACAGATGACCAAACGGCGGCATCGCGCCGACTTCGCAATCGGCGAAGGCACCCTTGAACTCGTTCTCGCTGGCCAGTTCGACCACGTCGCCGCCGAGTGCGCGCGACAGCCGCGTGAGGTCGATCCGGTAGGAAGCGGGCATCACCATCATCGCCAGGCGCCCATCGACCTTGAGCATCACGGTCTTGGCGAACTGCTGCTGGCCGATATGCGTGGCCGCGGCGGTTTCGTGCGCGGTGATGGTGCGGTCGTGGGCGAATGCCTGGTATGGCGCATGGTGCTCATCGAGCAGGTTGTGCAGGCGTGGGGAAAGCATGACGGCCTCCGCGAGGCATCCGCCCATCGTCCCGTGCAGCGGCGCCGCTGGTGGACGCGGCGCGCGCATCCTGCATCGCGCCGACCAGGCGGGACTACCCCGGGTGGGTGTCGCCGCCGTGACCGGAGCTTACTCCCGCGGCAGTCGAATCGCGTGAACGCCCACGACTAACCCCTTAGCCTCGGCGCCAACGAGGCCGCGCGGGCGGCCCGCCCGCGACCAAACCCAAGTCTCGACATCTAACGAGGCCGCGCGGGCGGCCTGCACAGACAAACCACCGCGCCTTCCACCATCGCGCTAGCGCGAACCCACGCCCACCCCGCCGCAAAGTTCCCCACTACACCCGAACCGCACCCCGGCAGCGCAACTTACTCACCACTTCGGCAACTTCGAAGCGTTCAGCCCACCCACTTCGAACACCGCCGTGCGCTTGCCACCGGCCTTGACCGGAAACTCGATCGTCATCGTCTTCGCGCTGCGCGCCATCTTCCACAGCGCCTTCTCGTCCTCGATGAACATCGCGATCGCTTCCTTGGTATCCGGACGCGACGCCGCCATCGCCTTCGCCGGCTTGTCGTCCAGCTTCACCTGCACCTTGCAGCCGCGATAGCAATCGAAGTCGCCGTTCTCCAGCACCAGGTAGCTGCTCGTGCCCCACGACGGATGGTCGCGGAAGATCAGCCGCACCGGATACGGACTGGGTCCGCCGACGTTCACCGCCGATTTGGAATACAGCGCAGCCGACAACTGGTCGCCACCCTTCACCGGCTGGCTGGCGTAATCCCACAGCGCGGCCAGGCGCAGCTTCTCGCGCGCTTCATCGGCCTTGGCCTTGGCTTCCTCGAACTGCGGCTTGATGCGCGCGGTCACCGGGCTGTCCGGATAGGTCAGCATCAGCTCCTCGCCGTGCGCACGCGCCAGTTCCCAGTTGTGCTGCGAGAACTGCGAGTCGAATGCCTTGCCGATTTCCTCGGCCTTGGCCTCTTTCGCGGCGGCCTGTGCCGCCTGGGCAGCGGCTGCAGCAGCGGGATCTTCCGCAGGCTGGCACGCAGCGAGCACAAATGCGGCGGACAGCACCAGGGCGAGTGACCCTCCCCTGAAATGCAAGCGTTCGAGTTGCGCGCCATGGAATTGCGCGCGCTTGAGTTGCGTGTCTTTGATCATCGTGGACCTTCGTTCGGAATCGTATCGACCAGTGTTTCCACCGCAGCCGCCACTTCACCGGGGCGCTCCATCAGCGACAGGTGGCCGCAACCATCGAGCATCACCTGTCGCGCCTGTGGCATGCGTGCAGCGTACAACGCCATCGCACTGGCATCGATCACCGCGTCGCGACGACACCACAGCAGCAGTGCCGGCTGGCGTACGGCGTCCGCGGCTTCTCCCGGCGCGAAGCGTTCATCGCCGCGGCCGATGTGATCGAGCACCGATTGCTCGAAGTCGCCGTCAGCGCGGCGTCGGCGGATCAAACCGGTCGATGCCGGCCAGGGGATGAACGGTCGTGCGGCGCGATCAAAAAAAAGGATGTCGAGATAATGATCCAGCGACCCCGCATCGGTGACGGCGAATGGATTGTGTCCGGCCAGCACGTCGCGACCGAACTGGTTGTCGCGGAATCGCACGCCCGCCGCGGCGAGCAGGCCGACCGCTTTCACATCCTGCGGATAACGTGCAGCCACGATCGGTACGATACCGCCACCCATCGAATGCCCCAGCAGCACTACCGGCCGCCCCGGCGAAAGCGCGCGGATGAAGGCATCGACGTATCCGGCTTGGGCATTGAAGCCGTAGTCGGTCGCCGGCTTGCGTTCACTCTCGCCCCAACCCGGCAGGTCCGGGATCAAGAGGCGGTAGCGACCGCGCAAGCGGGCCGCGACGGGATACCAGTTTTCCTTGCTGCCGGTGAAGCCGTGCAGCATCACAACGGTGGGTGCGCCGGCGGGCGCGTCATCGTTGTGGGCGTAGACCCAGCGGTGGCCGGCGACGTAGATAGTTTCTCGCGACAGGTTGGCGGCAACGCGCTGGCGGGCATATTCGATGCGGACCAGGGCATAAGGGTCGACGGCGACCGCTGTGGCGATGATCGCCACCGCAAGCGCAACGCCCGCACATCCCCGGAGGAAGCGCGTCTTCACGATTGCGCCTTCTTCGGTGCGCGCCACCGGTGCAAGGCACTGGCAGGACAACCCCTCCCCTTTGCGCGAAGCGCAAGGGGGAGGTTGGGAGGGGGTGCCTTGGCGTTTGCTTCTACAGGAACCAAGAGCAACTCGCGCTGCGCGCTCGTACCCCACCCCAACCCTCCCCTTCGCTGCGCGAAAGGGAGGGAGACTGCGCCATTTCGACCAAAGCTGGCGGAACCGCAGTCCACGGAGCTGATCAACTTACTTCGACTTCGCAGCCGCAGCCTTCGCGTCGGCGATGACCGTCTCCACCGAGCCGGTGGTGATCGGGTGGTAGCCCGGCTTGGCCTTCGCGAAGGTTTCCTCGGCGAGCGCGAGGCCCGCGGGCGTCTTCACCAGTTCCTTGTAGGTCGGCATGATCAGCTTGCGGCGGCCGACGCGTTCCAGGAACTTCGCGATTTCCGCGTTCGCCTGCGTGTAGCCACTGCGCACCGCCAGCGGATACCAGCGCTGCGCGATCTCGCCGTTGGGCGTACCGGTGAAGTGGTAAGCCGCATCCAGCGCAGCGAGCTGCTCCGGCTTGAGCGTTTCCGGCATGCCTTCGACGAAGTGCACCCACTCCTGCGTCGTCCACTTCGCGCTGGCGTCCTTCGCGGGCATCGTGCCGGCGTCGAGCCATGCCTTGCGCGCGGCGTCGACGGCATCGAAACGTGCCGAAGTCGTCTGCGGCGCGGTGGCCGGAACGCCCGGCTCATGCAGCCACGCGTCGAACTCGCCCTGCGTCACCTTGCCCGGGAACTTCTCCAGCAGGTTGGCCTTGGCGTAGTCGGCGAACTGCTGCGAGGAAATCGACTGGAACGCGAAGTGATCGAAGTACCCACGCAGGAACGCATCGAAATCCGCGCGGCCGAAGCGCTGCTCCAGGAACTGCATGAACCACGCGCCCTTGGTGTAGACGGTCGAGCTGAGGTTGTCGTCGGGATCCTTCAGCACGCCCGGCGTGCCGGCCAGCGACTGCAGCGCCTTGTTTTCCTCGGTGAACTCCTGCTTGAGCTCGTTGCGCTCGATCACGTTCTCCATGTCGGCGCGTTCCTTGCCGTACAGCGCCTCGATGATGCGGTTCTCCACGTACGACGTGACGCCTTCGTTGAGCCACGCGTCCTTCGAGGTGGCGAACGTCACCAGGTTGCCCGACCAGCTGTGCGCCAGCTCATGCGCGATCAGCGACACCAGCGACTTGTCGCCAACGATCACCGTCGGCGTCAGGAACGTCATGCGCGGGTTTTCCATGCCGCCGTACGGGAACGACGGCGGCAGCAGCAGCATGTCGTACCGCTCCCAGCGATAGGGACCGTACAGCTTCTCGGTGGTCTCGATCATCTTCTCGGTGTCGGCGAACTCCTTCACCGCCTTGTCGACGGAGGCTGGTTCGGCCCACACGCCACTGCGCTTGCTGATCGGCTTGAACACCAGGTCGCCGACGCCGATCGCCAACAGGTACGAAGGAATCGGCTGCGACATCCTGAAGGTGTAGTCGCCATCACGCTTGTCGCCCTTGTCGCCGCTCTTGTCGGCAACGCCCGGCTCGATCGCGGCGCTCATCACCACCATCGCGTCCTTCGGTGCCAGCACGTGCGCGGTGTAGGTGAAGCGGACGCTGGAGGTGTCCTGCAGCGGCACCCACGAACGCGCATGGATCTGCTGCGACTGGCTGAACATGAAAGGCGTCTTCTTGCCTTCGGTCATCGCCGGGGTCAGCCACTGCAGGCCCGATGCGTTGGGCGACGTGGTGTAGCTGATGCGGACACGTGCGTTGCGCTGCGGCGTCTCGACGGTGAGTTTGCTGCCGAGGATCTTGTCGGCCGGCGCCAGCGCGAACTTGAGGTCTTCCCACTTGCCATCGCTGCGTTCGCCCACGATCTTGCTGATGGCCAGGTCGCGCGTGTCGAGCACGAGCTGCGTCGCCTTCTTGTCCGCCCAGTCCAGCGTCAGCGTGGCACCGCCATCGATCTGCTTCTTGTCGAAGTCGACCGTCAGCTCCAGCGCGAGATCCTTGACCTTGACCTTGTCCGGCTGCGCGTAGGAGTGCTCGTCGATGCGCGTCATCGCATCGTTGGTAGCCGGCGCGGCGACGGCGGGCTGGGCGGAGTCATTCACGGGCGAAGCGGCCTCCTTCTGGCAACCGGCGGCGGCAGCCAGCGCGACGGCGAGGGACAGCATCAGGGTCGAATAGCGGATCGGGTGGCGCATGGAATGGGCCTGCGGGGCGGAAAGGGCGCAGTTTAGCGCCCCCGCGCCCGGTCAACTCTTTTATTCGTCATCCCCGCGAAGGCGGGGATCCAGCGACTTCAAGCCATTGAAAACAAAGGCACTCGATCCCCGCCTTCGCGGGAATGACGGCAATTATTCAGGGTAATTCCTAACCTTTCCGGACCAGACAGCGCGCGCCCTGGCGCCCGTTATCGCCGCGACAGGAAGCCGCCCAGGCCGTTGCAGTCAGACCTTGTAGCCGGTGTGGATCGCCACGATCCCGGCGCTCAGGTTCCGGTAGTTGCAGCGCGCGAATCCGGCGGACTCCATCATCGCCTTCAGTTCGTCCTGCGGCGGATGCTTGCGGATCGATTCGGCCAGGTACTGGTAGCTGTCGCTGTCGTTCGCGAACAGCTTGCCCAGCTTGGGCAGGATGTTGAACGAGTGGAAGTCGTAGATCGGCTTGAACCACGCAGCCGTAACCTCGGAGAACTCCAGCACGCGTGCCTGGCCGCCGACCTTGAGCACGCGGTGCATCTCGCGCAGCGCGGCGTCCTTGTCGGTGACGTTGCGCAGGCCGAACGCGATCGTCACCAGGTCGAAGTTGGCATCCGGGAACGGCAGCGATTGCGCGTTGCACTCGACGAACTCGATACCCGACACGACGCCGCGGTCGGTCATGCGATCGCGACCGACCTTCAGCATCTCGCCGTTGATGTCGCCCAGGACGATGCTGCCCGTCGCGCCGACGCGGTCGCGCAGCAACAACGCGATGTCGCCCGTGCCGCCGGCCAGGTCGAGCACGCGGTCGCCGCGCTTCACCTGGCAGGTGCCGACGAAGTAGCGCTTCCACACCCGATGCACGCCCAGCGACATCAGGTCGTTCATCAGGTCGTACTTGCCGGCGACGGAGGAGAACACCTCGCCGACGAGCTTCTGCTTCTCGGCGACGGGGACGTCGCGGAAGCCGAAATGGGTGGTGGTCTTGTCGTTGTGTTCGCTCATGCCGGGATTATCGCATCGCGTTAACACTTCCCGCGAAGAATGCGTCTGACGGTACCGCCCGGCATCGGCCGGGAGGGAGCGGGGCCGGCTCCGTCCACGCGGATGGACCGCTGCGAGGGATCGCGCCCGAAACCGGAGACTCTCCATGAACCGTTCGATGCTGCTCCTGGCGGCGCTGCTGCCCACGCTGACCCTCGCCGCCGACCCAGCGGCGCCGATGGCCAATCACGTCATGGTCAAGGCCGCCACCCTGCAATGGGGCGACGCCCCGCCCTCGCTGCCACCCGGCGCCCAGGCGGCGGTGCTGTCCGGGGACCCCGGAAAGGAAGGCCCGTTCACCCTGCGCCTCAAGGCGCCGGCGGGCTACCGGATTCCCAAGCACTGGCATCCGACCGATGAACACGTGACGGTGCTCGAAGGCGACGCGACCCTGTCGATGGACGAAGGCGCGCAGGCGCATTCGGAAAACTTCGGCCCGGGCGACTACGTGGTGCTGCCTGCCCACATGCACCACGCCGCGTCCACGAAGGGCGGCATGATCGTGCAGGTGCAGGCGATGGGCCCCTTCGAGATCAACTACATCGATCCCAAGGACGATCCGCGGGGGCCGCCTGCAACCGCGGATGCGCCACAAGAGAAATAGCGCACGGGTGCCTGGCGAGAATCGTGTAGTGGACTGCCACTTCGCCGCGAACACGACAGCCGCGAGCGAGGGATTGCGACAGCAGGCATTCGCAATGCTCCAAGGAGCCTGAGGCTCTGGATCGCACCCATCAGCACCCTGCCCTCGGTCCGCACGACGGGCGGGGCGGCTCGATGGCGTGCGATCAGCCCTTGGTACCCGCCACGCCGGCGAGAGCAGCGACCATGTCCCGAACCAGTTTGCGCTGAGCGGACGACAGACTGAGGAAAGCATCGACCATCGCGCGGTCCTGCGGGCCCATCGCTTCCGCCCAGTCGGTTCGGGCCTCGCCCACGCGGTGCTTGCCACCGTACTGCAGGACATGCGGATCCACGCCGACGATCGCGGCCAGCACCCGGATCTTGTCCTGTCGCGGCATCGCCTTGCCATTGAGCCAACCGGAGATCGCCTGCGCGGTCACCGACGGGCCGTCATAGCGCGCGTTGAACCGCTTCTCGATCACCGCAGCGCTGGCCTCGATGTGGGCGTCCTTCAGGGCGGCGCGCAGGCGCGCTGAAAATTCCGCTTTCTCGTCCTTCATGGACCGGGACGTTAGGTGCCTGTCGCGGGCGCAAAGGAAGTTTTACTTTCACTTTGATGAAAGTTTTGCTTTCATTGGGGCTCATTGCGCGCATCCGCCGGGTCCATGCCCAAGCTCCTGCTCGACCCATTGCCGGAAATCGTCGCCAGTGGCCGCCAGCAGGCGTCCCCGCGGACGGGACTGCGCTAGTGCCGGTACTGAACTGGATCGGGAAGTCCGCGGTGGTGAAACACCACCAGGACGTGCCATACCGGCTGCTGGAACCGGTGCCCGGGCTTTCCTGCAACGCGGACAACAGCGGGAACCTGATCGTCCAGGGCGACAACCTGCTTGCGCTCAAGGCGCTATTGCCGCGCTACGCGGGGCAGGTGAAGTGCATCTATATCGATCCGCCGTACAACACGGGCAACGAGGCCTGGGTCTACAACGACAACGTCAACAGTCCGGAGATCCGCCGCTGGCTGGGCGAAGTCGTCGGCAAGGAAGGCGAGACGCTGGATCGCCATGATCGCTGGCTTTGCATGATGTATCCGCGCTTGGTGCTGCTGAAGCAGTTCCTTCGCGACGACGGCGTTATCTTCGTCAGCATCGATGATGTTGAAGTCAATCATCTCCTGACTCTCATGGATGAAGTGTTCGGGCGGCAGCGTCGCCTTGCGATCTTCACCTGGCAAAGAAAGAAGAAAGGCAGCAACCTAAGCAAGGAGTTCCGAAAGGTCACGGAATACATCGTTGCCTATCGCGGCGGGACGTCCAAAGTTGAGCTGTACGGCGCTCCTGCCTACGCGGAAAAGATGGTTCCGCTCCTCAATCGCGCAAACAACAAAAGCACACTTCGCTTTCCGGCCGGAAAGATCAGGGTCGGGAAGGGTTTCGGAGACAGCCTCGTCCCGCGAGGCGTGAAGGCCGAAGACAAGGGCGAATTGGCCGTCAATCTTGTCGACGACATCCACGTGGAAAATGGCGTCGTAACCACGCCATTCTCAGTGGAAGGGCGCTGGCGTTGGGGACAAGACCTCGTTGACGAAGAGCTTGGTGCAGGCAGCATCTTCGTGCTCAGCAAGGACTTCCGCATCAATGTCGCGAGGCATGATCAATCCAGCAAGTTCAAAGCCCCTTCTTCCTTGCTAGTGCCAGACGACGGAGTCGGAACAAATGAAGATGCGACTGATGAACTGCGTGAGGTCTTCTCCGACCTGGAGAGCTCGCCTTTCGACTACCCAAAACCTTCAGCACTTATCCGCTATCTGATCCGCTCCTCGACATCAGATGGCGACCTGATCATGGATTCATTCGCTGGTTCAGGAACCACTGGTCATGCAGTGCTGAAACAGAACTTCGAAGATGGCGGCAACCGCCGCTTCATTCTCGTCGAGATGGACGAAGGCATCGTGGAGAACGTCACCGCCGAGCGCGTCAAACGCGTCGCTAGCGGCTACAGTAACGCAAAAGGCGAAATGGTCGAAGGACTCGGCGGCGGCTTCCAGTTCTGCAAACTCGGCAAGTCCTTGTTCGACTCGCGCGGCCACATCGACAAGGATGTGCGCTTCGCCGAACTGGCCAACTTCGCCTGGTTCATGGAAACCGGCATGGGTCTGCCGCCGCAACGTGCCAGCAAGCGCAAGGCCGATACCGGCAGCCCCCTGCTCGGCGTGCACGAAGGCCGCGCCGTATACCTGCTCTACAACGGCATCCTCAAGGATCGCTCCATCGACGGCGGCAACGTCCTCACCACGCCGTTGCTGGAACAACTGGCACCGCACCAAGGCCCGCGCGTGGTCTATGCCGCCCGTTGCGCCATCGGCGAGGAACGCCTGCGCAAACTCGGCATCCGCTTCAAGCACCTGCCCTACGACCTGCGGGTGAAGCCATGAGCCTGCTGAAGAAGTATCAGGAACAGGTGCTTGATGCCTACGAGGGTTTCCTGCTTGCCTACAAGGCCGCGAACGAAGCCACGCCCGGCACGCGCAACGCCAGCCGCGACGCCTACGAGCAGTGCACGCAGCAGCACTTCAAGCTGAAGATCCCGTACCACGCACCGACAGCGTTGGCGGAGGCCGACGTGCCCGTGGTCTGCTTGCGCATCCCCACTGGCGGCGGCAAGACCCTGATCGGCGGCCATGCCATCGCCCGCTTCAAGCGCAGCCTGCTGCCAGCTGGAACGAGCCTGACCCTGTGGCTGGTGCCCAGCGACGCCATTCGCACGCAGACGTTGCGGGTGCTGCGCACGCCGGGCGAATTGCTCCATGACGAATTGCGCGCCGAGCTTGGCAACGTCGCCGTGCTCGACATCGACGAAGCCCTGTCCACGCCACCCTCGGTGTTCGACAGCCAGGACACGATAGTCGTCGCCACCATGCAGGCGTTCAAGCAGGAAGACACTGCAAGGCTCGCCGTGTACAAGCCGAACGGCGCGCTGATGGAACACTTCCGCGGCGTCGAACAGCCAGGCTGGTCACTGGTGGAGGCGCTGAAGCTGCGCCGGCCCTTCGTGATCGTCGACGAAGCGCATAACCAGGGCACCGAACTGGCCTTCGACACGCTGGCACGGCTGGACCCGTGCGCAGTGCTGGAACTGACCGCCACGCCGGATCGCCTTAACCAGCCATCCAACGTGCTGTATTCGGTGTCAGCGTCCACGCTTCAGGGCGCGCACATGATCAAGCTGCCGGTGGACATGGCTGCGCACGGCGACTGGCGCATCGCGCTTCGCGAGGCCATCGCCTGCCTGGACCGCCTGCAGGCAACGGCAGATGCGGAGAAACAAGCAACCGGCGAAGCGCTGCGTCCGATCATGTTGTTGCAGGCCGAGCGCCAGCAGAAGGACAACCCGGATGCGATGACGGTCGACAAGGTCCGTCAGGCCTTGCTGGACGACTTCAACACTCCCGTCGAACAGATCGCGCGCTCCGCCACCGGCGTGGACGAACTCGATGGCATCGACCCGGCCAAGCTGCGCTTCGTCATAACCGCCGACAAGCTGCGCGAAGGCTGGGACTGGCCGGAAGCCTATGTGTTGCTGAGCTTCCGCGGCAGCAGCACGCAGACCGCGCTGGAGCAGATCCTCGGCCGCGTGCTGCGCATGCCGAACGTGACGCGCAAGCAGCACGAAGAATTGAACCGGGCCTACGCCTTCGCCGTCTCCACCAACATCCTCGCCGTGGCCAACACGCTGCGCGACGGCCTGGTGCATGCCGGCTTCGAACGGCAGGACGTCAAGGACCTGATCCACACGCCCGACCCGAAGGAAGGCGACCTGCTGCGCAGCCAGCAGAGCGTCAGCATCGAGTTGCCGGTCAGCGAAGACCGGGTGCTGCAGTTGCCAGACTTCAGCCAGGCGCCGGATGCGGTGCGCAAGCGCATCGAAAACAAGCTGGATGTTTCACCGGAAACCGGCAGCCTGACCTTGCGCGGAGAGTGGTCGCCCGCCGAACAGAAAGCGCTGAAGGCCGCGATGCCGTCCGAGGCTGCGGTGCAGGCGATCGAGAACGCCTTCGCGCGATTGCTCTCGCCTGCCGAACCGCCCGAGAAAACGCCTTCCGAGAAGGGCGACAGTTTCGCCCTGCCCTTGCTGGCATGGAAACAGGGCGACTGGCTGGGCAACCTGGACGACGCACCGGCTCTGGAAGGCACCTTGGCCTTGGCGGACGTCGACGCGCTGCTGGACGAAATCGCCTTCCCGCGCCAGTTTGAGGAATTGCAGCGCAAGCGCTTGGGGATGACCGATGCCGGCAAGCTGAAGCTCGATTCGCTGGAACGGCTGCAGGTGCAGATGGGCCTGTTCGGCGTGCGCGAGTCGGCGAGCGAAGCCGACCTGCTGTGGTGGCTGGAGCAGCGCCTGATCGGCGCGGACATCGATCCGGACGAGATCGCGGCATGGCTGTCGGGCGCACTGCGCCACCTGCTGGATACGCGCGGTTTCGCAATGGACGAGCTTGCCTACCGCAAGGCGCGACTGCGTGACGTGCTGGCCGCACGCATCGGCGCGGCGCGCGCGACGGGGCACAAACAGCGCTTCCTTTCCCTGCTACAGGACGAGGAGCGATTGAGTGCCGACGAACGCCTGCAATGTGTTTACTCGTCCGGTCGCTACGCGTGGGATTGGCAGTACAACGGCTACGTGAACTTGCCGAAGCACTTCTTCCCCCAGATCGGCAACCTCAAGTCGCAGGGCGAAGAATTCGAATGTGCGAATTTCATCGCCAACGAACTGAAGGGCGTGAAGGACTGGGTCCGCAACGTGGAGCGCAAGCCCGGCGCGTTCTCGTTGCCGACCTCGAAGCATCGCTTCTACCCGGACTTCCTGGTGAGGATGGAAAGTGGCCACGCCCTCGTCATCGAATACAAGGGCGCACACCTGTACGACGACAAGGACCAAGTCGAGAAACGGCACATCGGCGACTTGTGGGCACGACGTGCCGGAGAAAAATTCCACTTCGTCATGCCAAAGCAGCGTGACTGGGCGTCGATCCTGACGGCGCTGTAGGGAGTGCAGCAACGCTCGGCACTCGTTGCCGCCACGCCAATGCGTCAGAGGATCTACCGGTCAGGGGACGCGGCAGGCACAGCGTCACAGGAAGTGCGGCAATTGCTTGATGAACGCGACGACGTGCGCCGCCTGGTAGTCGTGTTCGTCCAGACCGTGCTTGTGCCACAGCTCGAGTACCGCCCGTTCGCGTGGCGTGGGCGGGCGTCCGCCGGAGCCGGAACTGCAGGTGGGCGTGGCCAGGGCCATGTGCAGGTCGGGCGTGCCGATGCTGACCCGCACGCAGACCAGGAGACCCTCGCGGCGACGGCCGTTGATCTGCTGGATGATCCAGTCCGGGCTGGCATCGGCGAGCTGGCGGGTCTCGGTGTGGATGGTGACGGTGATGTTCAAGGCGGTGTGCTCCAGTGGCGTGGTGCCTTGCTGGATAACCGCATAGCGTCGCTGGGCCTGAGACGCCATGCACCGCCCCTTCGGATCAGTCAGCCATCAGGCGGGCCAAGACCGCCCTACGGGCGCCGGGACACCGCGGCGCATCTCGCCAGATGCCGCTCCCCTCTCGCTTGCGCTTGCAAACATCTCCCGCGGGTCGGCCAGGGTCTGGCCAGATGGTCGAAGGCATCTCGCCAGATGCTGCGCAGGGCTGACGAGAGGCTGGCACGGTCTGGCGAGGGGCGCGCCGGGTCTGGGCAGAGGCTGGCCGGGTCTGGCGAGAGACTGCGCAGGTCTGGGCAGATGCTGGCCGGGTCTGGCGAGACGCCGGCTGGGTCTGGGCAGATGCGCGCAGGTGGAAGGCAGAGGGTTCGCAGGGTCTGGCGAGATGCTCCGGCGGGTCTCGGCAGAGGGTGGCCTGGCGGGGAGGGATTTCGCGCGGGCGCGGTGACCGGCGTTGGGGTGGCGGGGACTGGCGGGCCAAGGCTCGCCTTACGCCCGGGGCGCTTGCGGCGATGCCAGGTGGGCGGCGCCCGCTCTGGCGCGCGGCACGGATCCTTGTTTAGAGTCCGCGGGCCGACGCATGAGGCGTCGGCCATGGAATGCAACATCCAAACGGAATAGGCAGGACACATGACTCAGAACTACGGGAACCGCCACGTCAGCGCGGAGAAGTGGAACGCCATCGGCCTGGCGCTCGGCACGCTGCAGCAGGAAGTGAAGGACGCGCTGTCGGTCACCACCGGCGACCAGCGCCAACGCGCGGTGCGCATGGGCGACGGTTCGGTCGCCTTCGTCGACAAGGCGGTCGAGGTGGCGAAGCAGAACCTGGACCTGCTGCGCCGCGGTTTCGATTTCGACGAGCTGCAGCGCGACGTGGACTCGCGCAAGCGCCTGCACGCGCTGGAGCTGCAGTTGACCCAACTGCTTGAGCAGGTGCACAACGCGGTGGTCGCGCATGGCAGCGATGCCATGTCCGGCGCACTGGAGGTCTATGCATCGGTGCAGGACGACGACGGCGAAGGTGCCGACGCCCTGCGCAAGCTGCTGGGCAAGCGCTTCGTGCGCAGCGCGCCGAAGGATGCGCCGGAACCGGCTTCGGCCTGATCGAGTGCAACAGGAGCAGGCCGGTTCGGCCTGCTCCTGTTGCTGGCAGTTTCAACACAAAACGGATAAGGAGCATCCATCATGCATTTTCGTGTTTCACCGGCCCTTGGCACGCCCAGGCTTGTCTTGATCGCCCTGTCTGCATTGGCATTCAGTGCCTGCTCGCAGGATCACCCGGTTCAGAATCGCCCCGTTGCCAGTGGGTCTACCCGAGCGGAGGCCGCCGGCCCTCACGATCAAGCCAGTACGCCTGCAACCGCCCAGGTCCAGGCTGCACCATTCGACGAGCCAACCATTCCCTTTCCGCAGGCATTGTTTGGACTCTGGGCCGTTTCGCCTGACGTGTGCCAATCACCCGATGGCGAAGGCAGGATCAGGATTACGGCGAATCTGCTGACCGGCTATGAAGTCGCCTTGCGCCCGCTGGAGGTCAAGTCCGTCGGGGCAAGTGCATGGACCATCGAGTCCGAGGAGAACTATCTCGGCACCCAGTTTGCGAAGGTGATCCAGACAATTTCGCTCGATGGTGGCGCGCTGATCGTGCAGCCAGAAGGCGAACAGGTGGAGCGCTATCTCAGGTGCGGGGAATAGGCTCCGTGCGCATGAGAAATACGATTCCGAAACTCGTCTCCCTGCTGCTTCCCGTACTCGGCAGCGTTGCATTGTCGGCGTGTACGCATGTATCGCCGGACCATCGCCCTGCCCCGGAGCACTCCAACATGAAGACGGAAACCGCCACTCCTGTTCCGCACCCCCAACTGGCCGCCGACCGGGCCCTGTTGCGTCTGGTCGATCTGCTCCGTTCCACCCGATCGGTCAGGGACTTCACCGCCAAGCACCTGAGCGATGCGATGGGCGTTCCGTTCAAGACAATCGGGCCCGGCCATTGGGGCTTCGGCGAACAACTGACGCCGGACTGGTGGTACGGCATGGAGATGAATGAGACGACATCGACGGGCCAACCGCGCTTCGACTTCAGCTTCAACAGTGCACCCGGCACCTCGCCTGCCATGACATCGATTTGCGACGTCGATTTCGCTGCATTTTCCTCGGCATTGCAGGCGGCCGGTTTCGTCTCTACGCCCTACCACGCCGAGCACGGGCGTCTTGCCAGCCATGAGTTCAATCGCCCCGGCATGCGGGTGGAGGCCTATCCGGAAGGCGAGCACACCTGGTCGGAAGAAAAAGGCAGCGGTCGCAGCTGCGTGAAGATGGTTCTTGTCTGGTAATCGAAAAGGATGACGATATGCCAAGCCTCAGCGCCGGATCCCAGGCGCTACTGACCCGGTTCTCGCAACAGCCCGGGGTCACGCCTGATCAGTTCCACAACCTTCAGTCCATCATCAATGCCAGTCCTGCGTTGATCGACCAGGTCAATTCAGGCGTCGCCCATGGGCGCCTGACCAACATCGTTGCCCTGACCAATCCCAACGCCGGCGGCGAGTACGATCCCGCCGTCAGGGAAATGCGGCTGCCGCTGTCCAGGCTCACGACACCACCCAGCGTCGGGGAGATGACGTTCGTTCTCGGCCATGAGTTGCAGCACGGACTCAATGCCAGCCGCGCTGCCACCGCATCAAGCCGGTTTGCACAGGACGTGTCGCAAGTCGCGTCGGGCCACGCGCCCGTACATGACTACACGACGGCCCTGCAGAGGAAGCTGGCCGCCAATCGCGACGACGAGGCCCGCGCGCAAATCGCCGGCTGGAACGCCGTGGCCGGCGCCGTCCGAAGTCAGAACCCGAACCCGACGCTCGCTGATATCTACCAGTTCCAGCCCCGCCGGATGGAGGACTTCATCGACCGGAGCCCCAATGGTCCTCCCTACACCTACGCCATCAAGCCCAACCTGACGCTCGCCCCCGACCTGACGCTTGCCAGCACCGCGGCCAATATCGAGGGGATGGGCAAGAACTACTTCGACAAGCCGCCGCGACAACCAGGCGGATTGGGGCCACGTGGCAACGCGGACTATGTGAACTATTACGGGGCCTCGTCGGTTGGGTACATCGCGCAGGTGGAACGCGTCGTCAACCCGCCCCATGCGGGAGCCGCATCACCGCAGATGACACTCGACATGGCGCGACTGCGCCTGTCCGAGAAGCTGCTCGAAGAAAAGGGAATCGACCTGGGGCCAGGCAACACGGGGCAGCAGCGCTACTTCGACAGCAGCGCCCAGCCGCCGGTGGCGCGCATCTTCCAGCACACCATCAATAGCCATCAGCACGTCAGTCCCGTCTTGCCGGTAGCGGTTACCCCGGACTTTCCGCGGGACCACGCAGACCGTCGACTGTATGACGCGATCCAGCGACAGCTGCCGCCCGGCACCTCCGCGGAGATGACTGCACACGCACTGGCCAGGACGCGAGAGTGCGGCATCCGCGACGAGCAACAGCTCGACAAGGTAGCCGTGCACGATGGGAATGCGTGGGTAGTGGGAAAGACGCCCGGCTTCTGGACCAAGGTCGATCTCGCTGCCACGCCGCCGCCATTGCAGGAATCCCTGCGCGCGGTGGATATCGCGGCCGTACAGGAAGTCCAGCAGGTCACGGCGCGCCATGCGGCGATGACGGCGAGTCCGGTGTTGCGCTGAATCACGGCCGCCAAAACAGAAGGCCCCGCGATGCGGGGCCTTTTTTATGCGCGATACCGGTCCGGTTACAGGATGTACCGGCTCAGGTCCGGATCCTGCACCAGCTCGCCCAGGTGCGCGTCGACGTACGTGCTGTCGATCGTCACCGACGAGCCGTCGCGGTCGGGGGCCTCGAAGCTGAGCACGTCGAGCAGGCGCTCGAGCACCGTGTGCAGGCGACGTGCGCCGATGTTTTCCTGGCGCTCGTTGACCTGCGCGGCGATGGCCGCGAGGCGATCGACCGCATCGGCGGTGAAGGACAGCGTCACGCCCTCGGTGCGCAGCAGTTCGATGTACTGCGTGGTCAGCGCCGCCTTGGGCTCGGTGAGGATGCGCACGAAATCATCCTTGCTCAGTGCGCCCAGCTCCACGCGGATCGGGAAGCGACCCTGCAGCTCGGGGATCAGGTCGCTGGGCTTGGCCAGGTGGAACGCGCCCGATGCGATGAACAGGATGTGGTCGGTTTTAACCGACCCGTACTTGGTGCTGACGGTGGAGCCTTCGACCAGCGGCAGCAGGTCGCGCTGCACGCCTTCGCGGCTGACATCGCCGCCGGTCGCGCCGGCGTTGCCGCGCTTGGCGACCTTGTCGATCTCGTCGATGAAGACGATGCCGTGCTGTTCGCAGGCTTCGATCGCCGCGTCGCGCACGTCGTCCTCGTTCACGAGTTTGGCGGCCTCTTCTTCGATCAGCTGCACGCGGGCGGCCTTGATCGTCACCTTGCGCTTGTGGGTCTTGGCACCGGCGACCTGCGAGAACATCTGCCGCAGCTGCTGGCCCATTTCTTCCATGCCCGGGGGCGCCATGATGTCGACGCCGACGTTCGCGGCGAAGTCGAGTTCGACCTCGCGCTCGTCCAGCTCGCCGGCGCGCAGTTGTCTGCGCAGCTTGCCGCGGGTCCTGTCGTCGGCCTCGGTCTGTGGCGTGGCCTCCTCCAGGCTGGTCTGGGCATCGCCCTGGAAACCGAACATCGGTGTCGCCGTCGCGCGGCGCGGCAGCAGTGCATCGAGGATGCGGTCCTCCGCGTTTTCCTCGGCCTTGGTACGCACGCGCTGCTTGGCCTGCTCGCGGTACATTTTCACCGCGGTGTCGGCGAGGTCGCGCACGATCTGCTCGACGTCCTTGCCGACGTAACCGACTTCGGTGAAACGCGTGGCTTCGACCTTCACGAACGGCGCATTGGCCAGTGTGGCCAGGCGTCGCGCGATCTCGGTCTTGCCCACGCCGGTCGGGCCGATCATCAGGATGTTCTTGGGCATCACCTCGTCGCGCAGCTCCGGTTCGAGCTGCATGCGGCGCCAGCGATTGCGCAGGGCGATGGCGACGGCGCGCTTGGCCGCGTGCTGGCCGACGATGTGGCGGTCGAGCTCCTGCACGATCTCGCGCGGAGTCATGGTGGCGGACGTGGTGTTCATCTTCTTCATGATGTTTCGATTCCGTTCGTCCTGAGCGTAGCCGCGAAGCGACAAAGTCGAAGGACGTTGTTGGTCGGATCAGGAATGCCGCAGGCCTTCGACTTCGCGCCTTCGGCGCGCAGCTTGTCCTGAGCGCAGTCGAAGGGCTCAGGGTGAGCGGGTGCCGGGGTCAGAGCTCTTCGACCACGATGTTGCGGTTGGTGTAGATGCAGATGTCGCCAGCGATGTTCAGCGCTTCCGTGGCGATGGTCTTCGCATCCAGCTGCGTGTGCGCAGCCAGTGCGCGGGCCGCCGCGAGCGCGTAGGAACCACCCGAGCCGATGGCGACGATGCCGTCCTCAGGTTCGATCACGTCGCCCGTGCCGCTGATGATCAGCGAGGTCTCGCGGTCGGCGACGATCAGCAGCGCCTCGAGCTTTCCGAGGCGGCGTTCGGTGCGCCAGTCCTTTGCCAGTTCCACCGCGGCGCGGGTGAGCTGGCCGTGCTTGTCGAGCTTGGCTTCGAACAGTTCGAACAAGGTGAAGGCATCGGCGGCGGCACCGGCGAATCCGGCCAGCACCTGGCCATCGCGACCGAGGCGGCGCACCTTGCGCGCGTTGGACTTCATCACCGTATGACCAAGCGTCACCTGGCCATCGCCGGCGACGGCGACGTGACCGTCGCGGCGCACGGACACGATGGTCGTGGCATGGAATACGTCGGGATTGCGGCTGGGATCCATGGGGTTCTCCGTGGGGTCCAAGCGAATTGGGGACGCGGCGGCGCTGTTCAAGCCCGACCAAAGGTCATGGCGGCGGCACCCTTCATTTTTCGGCGTCCGGGTCTCGCCCAGCCTCGGGAGCGCGGGCACCGCACCCCCACGTTGCAGCGGCGAACATCCACGCATGCAACACGTCGGAAACGCGTTCTCGCAAACCTTCGAGCGAGGGCTCGATCGATGTCGGGTCAAGACCGTCCTGCGACTACTTTTCCGGCTTCCGCTTCGCCCGCGGATGCGCCGCGTCATACACCTTCGCCAGGTGCTGGTAGTCCAGGTGCGTGTAGATCTGCGTGGTGGCTATATCGGCATGGCCGAGCAGTTCCTGCACACCGCGCAGGTCGCCGGAGGATTCCAGGATGTGGCTGGCGAAGGAATGCCGCAGCAGGTGCGGATGCACGCGCTTGAACAGGCCCTGCTGCTGCGCCAGCTGGCGCACGCGCAGCTGGATCGCACGCGGCGTGATCGGGCCGTTGCGGCCGGGAAATACGGGTGATTCCTGGGTCGCACCCGTGGACGCGCGCCACTCGTGCAAGGCGTTGCGCGCGTGCGAACCCAGCGGCACGCTGCGCTGCTTGCGACCCTTGCCCAGCACGGTGACCAGCCCATCCGTCAGGTCCAGGTCGCGCCAGCGCAGCGCGCACAACTCGGACAGGCGCAGGCCGGAGGAATAGAACAGCTCGAGCAGTGCACGATCGCGCAGGCCGAGCGGCGCATCGGTGGGGACTTCCACCAGCGCCTTGGCCTCGTCCGGGTCGAGCACCTGCGGCAGCTTGCGCGGCGCCTTGGGCGCGCGGATCGCGGCGGCGGGGTTGGCGGCGATGCGGCCGTGCTTCAGCAGCCAGGCGTAGAAACTGCGGCAGGCGGACAGCCGGCGTTGCAGCGATTTCGGCGAGAGGCCGCGGCGGTGTTCCGCGGCGATGAACTGGCGCAGCTGATCCGGCTGCAATGCCGCGACGTCGGCGTGGGCGGCGGTCGCTTGCACCCATTGCGCGAGCCCATCCAGGTCGCGCCGATAGGCATCGAGCGTGTGCGCCGACATCTGCCGTTCGACGGCGAGATAAGCGAGGTAATCGGCGATCGCGCTCATGCGCCGGCCTGCGGGATGACGATTCGTCCCCGTGTCCAATCCTTTTCTCCCTCGCAGTGCGAGGGAAGGCGCAGGCTTGGACCGGGGATGGCCACGATCAGTCGTCGAAGCGCCGCAACGCGACGGCCAGCGCCTCGCCCATCATGCGCAGGAACAGCGTGCCCATGCCGGGGAAGAAACGATTGGCATCGCGGCTGCCGACCGCGACCAGGCCCAGGGCCGTGACGGGCAGCAGCACGCTCGACTGCACCTCCTCCGCGCGCAGGCCGTAGAGCAACGCGTGCTTTTCCGGCTGCAGGCGGCCGCACAGCGGCTCGCCACTGGCGATGCAATCGCGGAACGGTTGCAGGCGCGCATCGTCGGCAGGGATGTGCTGCAGCCAGTCCGCCGCTTCAAGACCCGCGACGGCATCGAAGGTCACGATTCGTACCAGGTCGCCGTTGAAGTCCTCCGCCAGTGACGCCGCCATCGCGCGCAGGGTGTCGCCTGCCGTCGCCTGCTTCATCAACGCGAGGGTGAGCTGGTGCGTGCGCACGGCAAGGCGTTCGTTGTCCTGCGCGTTGGCGAACAGGTCCTGCAGCCGCTTGTTGAGTTCGCGGTTCTTGTCGCGCAGGACGTCGAGCTGGTAACTGGCCAACGACGCTGCAGGACCTTCATCGCGCGGCACGACCAGGCTGAGCGCAAGGTCGGGAAACTGCTTGAGGAACTGCGGATGCCGGCGCAGCCAGGCCGCGATTTCGTGGGCGCCGAGCTTTTCCTGGGTATCGGTCATGCCAACCACTCTCCTTCGAATACGAATGCAGCCGGGCCGGCCATCGTCACCGGGGCGTCGTCGCGCGGCCACGCGATCTGCAATTCGCCACCGGGCAATACGACCGTCACCGTGCGATCGACGCGATCGCGCTTCATCAGCACCACCGCCGCCGCGCAGGCGCCGCTACCGCAGGCGAGCGTCTCGCCCGCGCCGCGCTCGTACACGCGCAGGCGCAGGCGGCCGCGCGACTCGACCTGGGCGAAACCGATATTGGCGCTGTCGGGGAACGCCGGCAGCGACTGCAGGAGCGGTCCGACGGTCTCCACCGGCGCGGTGGCGGCAGCGTCCACTTCGATCACCGCGTGGGGATTGCCCATCGACACGGCACCGAAGGCA
The DNA here is from genome assembly GCF_054779775.1 of Lysobacter fragariae. NCBI lineage: Bacteria > Pseudomonadati > Pseudomonadota > Gammaproteobacteria > Lysobacterales > Lysobacteraceae > Lysobacter > Lysobacter fragariae. Next base: position 73,132 of record NZ_BAAGXP010000013.1, read on the forward strand.
TAGGCGGCGCCGGCATGTTCCAGCGTGTATTGCGCCTGCGCTTCGCCGAAGCCTAGCAGCGGCACATCGACCGGCGCGAAACGCGGCACGCCCATGGCGATGCGGAACCCGCCGTCGCGCAGGCGCTCGACGTGGTGGGTATCGACCGGGCTGTCGACATCGAAGGCATCGCCGCTGGCCGTGCCGTCGCGCAGCAGCCACGCCGCGACGCAGCGCGCGCCGTTGCCACACTGGCGCGCGTGGGAGCCGTCGGAATTCCAGATGCGGTAGCTCGCCACCGCTGTCGCACTGCGCGGCGGTTCGATGGTGAGGATCTGGTCGCAGCCGACACCCATGTGGCGGTCGCCGAGCGCGCGACACAACCGTGCATCGAGCGTGGTCGCGCCGTCGCGCAGGTCAACGACGACGAAGTCGTTGCCCGCGCCATGCATCTTGCTGAAGCGCAGCACGCGTGCGCCGTCGGTTACGGCCGCGTTGCGCGATGCCGCCGCTTCAGCCATTCCCGTTGCCGTCGGCCGGCGCAGGTGGCGTGGTGGGCGTCTGCGGCGTCGGGGCTTCGCTGGGCGGCGTCTCAGTGGCGGGTGCTTCGGTAGCAGGCGTCTCGCTGGCGGGCGCAGCGGCCGGCGCGGCCACGGGTTCGTCCGCGGGCACCTGGCTGGGAAGGATCAGCGGACCCTTGTTGCCGCAGCCGGCCACGCAGGCCACCACGGCGGCGATGAAGGCGATTTTGAGTGTGCGGTTCATGCGGCCAGTGTAGCGCGAGGGCGCGTGAGGGCGCCGCGTGCCGGGTCCCCGTTCCGGGGCGTGCTCATCGGAACGCGGCCCAGCTGGCGCCGCGCTGGGCCCGGACGGCAGAAGGCCCGCGAATCGCGGGCCTCCTGTTCACTTCGCGATGCCGGACGCGATGTCACCGTCCCCACATCAGGTTGCAGGCCTCGTTCGCCGCGCGCAGGCCCGACAGCGCCGCACCCTCCATGAACCCCTGCCATTCGTAGAAGCTGCTGGTGTGCTCGCCCGCGAACAGCACGTTGTCCACCGGCTTGGCTTCGTTATGCGCGATGGTGGTGAAGTAGCCCGGTCGCGGCGTGCTGTAGGAGCCCTTGCTGAGCGGATTGGTCGACCAGTTCTCGCTGAAGGCCAGCACCTCGCCCTTGGCGTTGCGCGAGGCGGCCGCGTTGGCGCCCGGCAGGACCCGTTCCAGGTCGCCCAGGAAGGCGCGGGCATCGGATTGCACGGTCCCGGCCTGCAGCGTGCGCGCCAGTGCGCCGCCGGCATGGTGGGTCAGGATCGCGTGGGTCTCGCTGCCCTTGATCGGGTTGGTTTCCCAGGTGTTCTGCAGGTTGGCGCGGTCGCTGTAGACGGTGCCGTTGGCCTCGTGCTGCAGGTACCAGTACGGCTGCTTGAAACCGACCATCAGCTTGCTGTTGTCACCCGAAGTCGAGCTGTTGATCGCCACGCGCTTCCAGGCCGGAAGCCCCAGGCTCGCATCGAGCTTCACGTCGCGTAGCACGCTGAAGGGCAGCGCGAATACGACGACGTCATGGTCGCTCTGTACGCGGCGACCGCCGGTGTCGAAGGTCAGGCGTACGGCGCCGCCGGCCAGCTTGCGCGCCGCCACCAGCTTGTGACCCAGCTGCACCGGCACCGGAAGGCGTTCGGCCATCGCGGTGGTGATGCGATCGTTGCCGTCGACCACGTGGAAATGGTCACCACTGAACGGACCGTAGGGCCCGAACTTGCTGCGACGGTCGTTGTAGACGAAGCGCAGGAAGCTGATCGCGCTGAGTTCGTCGATGCGGGCACCGAACTCGGCCGCATACGCGCTGCCGATGAGGCTGCGCAGGAGGCCACTGGCGCCGTACATGAGCAGGTAATCGTCCAGGCTCATGAAGTCGTAGAGGGCGTCGGCCTCGGTCTTGTTGTCGGCCGTGGGGTAGCTGAGGGTGTCGAGGTCGGCGCGGATGCACGCGACGAACGCGCGGAACTCTTCCACCACCTGCGCCTCGGTGTAGGCGCTGCCACCGAAGTGGTAGGACGGCGTGCCCGGGAAGCTGGAGAACTCTTCCAGCGGCAGGTTGAACGCGCGGGCGTAGCCGAGCATTACCTGGTGCGAGGCGCCGATGAACTCGGCGCCGCGCTCGGCCACCTGGCCCGGGAAGAAACCGCGCAGCGTCGAGACGCGGCCACCCGCACGGTTGCCAGCCTCGAACACCTTGGCGCTGACGCCATTGCGCGCCAGTTCCATCGCGCAGCTCAATCCGGCCAGGCCCGCGCCTACGACGGCGACGCCGCGGGTCTTGGTCATGCGCGCGTAGACGGTGCGGGTCGCCTGCGCGGCCGCCGCCCACGCCTTAGGGGCGAACGCGCCGGTCGCGGCAACCGAGGCCGCGCCTGCGGCAGCGCCCACCATCAGCCGGCGTCGGCCTTCGTCGCCCAGCCGCTCCTGTCCGATCGCGGCCTGTCCGATCGCGTCAAGCGCGTTCTCCCCGGTCCGCTCGCAGCGATCCGCCAAACGCGCAATGCGCAGCAACTGCGCCATCATCCCCGTGCGACTCATATGTTCCCCTGTCGACGGACCGCGCAGGGCGCCCACCCCTGGACACCACGCGATCCCTATCCCTGGGCCACCCCTTGGCCTCAAGCGACCGAGTCTAGCAAGCGGACTCGACGGCCGCGGGCAACGCAAAACGCCGGCCAGACCGGCCGAACCGCCCGGCGGCGGTCGGCAGGTGCATCAGGGCGCGTACGCCAGGACGGGTTACCTGACGCCCAGCTGGTCCAGCATGAAGGCGTACAGCTCCGCGCGCTCCTCGTGGCGACGGAAGCGGCCCGACTTGCCGCCGTGGCCGGCCTCCATGTTCGTGCGGAACACGACGGTGCGGTCGGAGGTATCGACATCGCGCAGGCGGGCGACGTACTTGGCGGGTTCGTAGTACTGCACCTGCGAATCCCACAGGCCGGTGGCGACGAACATCGCCGGGTAAGCCTGGGCCTTCAGGTTGTCGTAGGGCGAGTACGACAGCATGTAGTCGTAGTAGTCCTTCTTCTCGGGGTTGCCCCACTCGTCGTATTCGTTGGTCGTCAGCGGAATGCTGGCGTCGAGCATTGTGGTCACCACGTCGACGAACGGCACTTCCGACAGGATCACGCGGTAGCGATCCGGTGCCATGTTGCTGATGGCGCCCATCAGCAGGCCGCCTGCACTGCCGCCGTGCGCGGCGACACGGCCCTTGGCTGCGTAACCTTCCTGCACCAGGAAATCGGTGACATCGATGAAGTCGGTGAAGGTGTTCTTCTTCTTGAACAGCTTGCCGTCCTCGTACCAGGCGCGACCCATCTCCTCGCCGCCACGGATGTGGGCGATGGCGTAGACCATGCCGCGATCGAGCAGGCTGACCACGCTGCTGCTGAAGGTGGGATCGATGGAATTGCCGTAGCTGCCGTAGCCGTACTGCAGCAGCGCGGCGGTGCCGTCCTTCCTGAAGCCCTTCGCGTACACCACCGACACCGGGATCTTCGTTCCGTCGCGCGCGGTCGCCCACAGGCGCTGCGTCTCGTACTTGCTGGCGTCGTAGCCGGGGACCGGGTCGCGCTTGAGCAGCTTGCGCTCATCGGTACGCGTGTTGAGCTCGTAGGTCGTGCCCGGCGTGGTCATCGACGTGTAGCTGTAGCGCAGCCAGTCGGTATCCGGCTCGGAATTGACCGCCAGGCCCATCGAATAGGCGGATTCATCAGCCTTCACGTACTCGGATGCGCCGTCCGCCTTGAGGATGCGCACGCGCTCCAGGCCCTGCGAACGTTCGGCGATCGCGGTGAAGCCATCGAACAGTTCGAAGTCCTCGATGAACACCGCGTCGTCATGCGCGACCCAGTCCTTCCAGTCCTTGCGCGCAGTAGCGCCATCCGCGGCGGTGACGAGCTTGAAGTTCTGCGCCTTCTTGCCGTCCGCGTCGGGGGCATTGGTGCGGATCACCCAACGCCCGCCGTGGTGGTCGGCGTGGTATTCGACGTCGCGCTCGCGCGGGGCGAGCACGGCAAACTCGCCCGGCGTCGCCGCGGACGTGCAGCGCACTTCGTCGGACACCGTGCTGCTCATCTCGATGCAGATGAACTTGTCGTCGCGGGTGCGATCGATGCCCATGTAGAAGCTGTCGTCGTGCTCTTCGTACACCAGCACGTCGCTCGACGCCGGCGTGCCGAGCACGTGCTTCTTCACCCGCACGGTCAGCAGGGTTTCCGGGTCGTTCTCGATGTAGAACAGCGTCTTGCTGTCGTCCGCCCACACCAGGTTGGGTGCCACGCCGTGGATCTCGTCGGCGTAGGTTTCACCGGTGGCGAGGTTGCGGAAGCGGATCGTGTACTGGCGGCGGCCGACATCGTCATCGGCCCAGGCCAGCAGGTTGTTGTCCTGGCTCACCTGGTAATCGCCGACGCTGAAGTACCCCTTGCCTTCGGCCATCGCGTTGACGTCCAGCAGCACTTCCTCGGCCGCGTCCATGTTGCCCTTGCGGCGCGCATGGACCGGATAGTCCTTGCCGGTCTCGAAACGCGTGTAGTACCAGTAGCCGCGCTCGCGGTACGGCACCGAGCTGTCGTCCTGCTTGATGCGGCCGACGATCTCTTCGTAGACCTTTTCCTGCAACGGCCGCAGCGGTGCCATCACCTTGTCGGCGTAGGCGTTCTCGGCATCGAGGTACGCCAGCATCTGCGGGTTCTTGCGGGTGTCGTCGCGCAGCCAGTAGTAATCGTCATTGCGGGTCGCGCCGTGTGGCGCTTTCACCACGTGCGGCTTTTTCGCCACATCGGGCGGAGTCGGCAGGTCGGCGGCGTGTGCGGACATCGTGGTCATGAGCAGCGAGGTGGCCAGCAGTAAGGAAGACTTCATGGATGGGGTCCGGGAAGGCGGTCCGCAACGGGAGGTTGGGGCCGGAACGGCAGACGGGCGCCGTAGCGCCGCGCTGCAGGAAACCTCGCCCGCGGCATTGCTGAACGCGCCGCCGCGCGCGAGGAACGTCGGGCGGCCTGGCTTTACAGGCTCGCCCGAGCGCCAGGTCTACTTCAGCCGCTCCCAGAGGAAGGTGTAGGCCAGCGCGTTCATGTGCGCCTGCTGCGCGTTGTTGGCTGCGCCGCCGTGGCCGCCTTCGACGTTCTCGTAGTAGGTCACGTCCTTGCCGGCCTCGATCATCTTCGCCGCCATCTTGCGGGCATGGCCCGGATGCACGCGGTCGTCGCGGGTCGAGGTGGTGAAGATGACCGGGGGATACGTACGCTTGGCGTCGAAGAGGTGGTACGGCGAGAAGCCCTGGATGAAGTCCCAGTCGCTGGTGTCCGGATCACCGTATTCGGCCATCCACGACGCGCCGGCCAGCAGGTGGCTGTAGCGCTTCATGTCCAGCAGCGGCACCTGCACGACCACCGCACCGAACAACTCCGGATACTGGGTCAGCATGTTTCCGGTGAGCAGGCCGCCATTGCTGCCGCCCTGCACGCCCAGGTGCTTGCTCGAGGTGATCTTGTTCGCGATCAGGTCCTGCGCGACCGCGGCGAAGTCCTCGTAGGCCTTGTGGCGGTTGGCCTTGAGCGCGGCCTGGTGCCAGCGCGGACCGTATTCGCCGCCGCCACGGATGTTGGCGACCACGTAGACACCGCCCTTCTCCAGCCAGCCCTTGCCGACGCCGCCGGAATAGCCCGGGGTCAACGACACCTCGAAGCCGCCGTAGCCGTACAGCAAGGTCGGCGTGCTGCCATCGAGCTTGAGGTCCTTCGGCTTGACCAGGAAATACGGCACATGGGTGCCGTCCTTGCTGGTGGCGAAGTGCTGTTCGACCACGTCGCCGCTGGCGTCGAAGAACACCGGATTGGTCTTCAGCACTTCAGGCTGGTCGGAAGATTGCAGGTCCGCGATCGCGAGGGTGGTCGGCGTGAGGTAATCGGTCGCGGTCATCCACACCGCGTCGCCTTCGTCCGCATCGACGGGGCCAACGCCAACGGTGCCCAGGGTCGGCGCGCCGACGAAGGGCTCGCGCTTCCACTCGGCCGTGCCGCCCGTGCTGTCCGAAAGCGGGGCCGGCGTCAGCACGCTGATGCGGTTCTTCACGTCTTCCAGCACATTGAGGATGAGGTGGTTCTTCGTCCAAGAGTAGCCGGACAACGAGGTGCGATCGGTCGGCGCGAACAGCGTGGTGAACTCGCGCTTGCCGGCCATGAAGTCATCGAACTTCGTGGCGATCAGGCTGCCGGGCGCGTAGGTCTTGCCGCCGGCCTCGAAGGGTTCGCGCAGCTGGAGAACCAGCCATTCCTTGTGTACGTCCTTGTCGGCGGAATTGGGCGCATCGATCTTCGTCAGCGAGCCGTCGGCGCCACGCAGGAACAATTCGTTGTTCCAGAACGCGATCGAGCGGATGACGAAATCGCGGCCGAAGCCAGGCGTGCGGTCATGGAACGCGCCGACGGCGAGATCTGCCGGCTCACCTTCGTACACCAGCTTCGCCTGGGCCATCGGCGTACCGCGCTTCCACTCACGCACGGTGCGCGCGTAGCCCGAGGTGGTCATCGTGCCCGGACCGAAGTCGGTGTCCACGTAGACCGTGTCCTGGTCGATCCACGACAGGCTGCCCTTGGCCTCCGGACGGAAGAAGCCGTCCTTGACCCATTGCTTGGTGGCAAGGTCGAACTCGCGGGTGACATCGGCATCGCTGCCGCCGCGCGACAACGCGATCAGGCAGCGCTCATACGCCGGCTTGAGGCAGTCCGCGCCGTGCCACACCCACTCCTTGCCCTCGGCCTGGTTCAGGGCGTCGAGGTCGAGCACGGTTTCCCACTGCGGCTGCGCCTTGCGGTATTCGGCCAGCGTGGTGCGGCGCCACAGGCCGCGCTGGTGCTGCGCGTCCTTCCAGAAGTTGTAGTAGTAGGTGCCGATCTTCTCGACGCCGGGGATCTTGGCGTTGGAGTCCAGGACCGCGCGGATCTCGCCATCCAGCTGCTTGAACTGCGGGGTCGATGCGAGGGCGCTTTCGGTTTTCGCGTTCTGCGCGTGCACCCACTCCAGCGGCTGCTTGCCTTCCACGTCCTCGAGCCAGGCAAAGGGATCGGCGGCGGTTTTCATCTTCTGGGCGTCCTCGGCGTGGGCCACGCCAGCAGTGGTGGCCAGGCCGGCGGAGAGGATCGCGGAAAGCAGCGGGCGGGTGGCCCTTGACGATACGGACATGGCGGCTTGCGTAGGGTGGGAAGGTCCGCACGCTAGCACACGGGTTCGCGGCGGCGGCCGTGCCCGACGTCATGCCCGACTTCATTGCTGGCGCAGGCCGACAGCCTCCGCAAATCCTTCTTCAAGCCGCGCGGGAGACCCCCGGGCGCAGCGCCGGGCGATTGCGACGGCGCGCCTGCGGTTCGGAGCGACGGCGCCGGGCGGCCGTCGAGTGGTCCGGCCTCACCGCGCCCTGGTCCCCATCACGACGCATGCGATCGGAAAGCCGCAGCGCCCACAGCGCCACCGCGGGCATCGCCAACAGCCACAAGGGCAGCCAGCCCAGCGTCTGGCTGAAGCCGCGCGCCGCCGGCAGCAGCACAACCAGGGCTAGACCAATCGCCAACGCATAGCGCGGCAGGGCGTCGAGGGAGGCTTCGAGGGGGGCCTCGATGGCGTTGGGGTTGCGGTCGGCGTGGCGCATGGCGCGGGCTCCGTTGGGTGTGGAGCCAGCGTTGCGCGGTGGCATCTCACGGGCTGCGACTGCTCGCGGCCCAAGCCCGGCTCGGCGCCGGACCGGTCGCATCCGGCATGCCGGCGTGGACGCTGGTGGCGCGTCCACGCATCGTCCGTGACGTCAGTGCCCGTAGTTGGACAGCGCGAGCGACAGTAACGTCCGGGCCTGCTCGCGCAGGGAGGCCGGCTCGACGATTTCCGCGTCGCTGCCGTAATGCATCACGTCCATCAGCAGCTCGCGACCGGCGCTGTAGGGCACCTTCAATTCATAGCGGCCGTCGGGCAGGAAGCGGCCCTGCTGCTGCGAATGCCAATGCTCATCGGCGACCCAACGTGCGGCCTTGGCGCTGAACACGATCGTGGCCCAGCCCTTGGGCGTGCCGGAGAAAATGCCGTAGCTGGAAGCCAGGTGGCGGTCGAGATCCTCCTCGGGGAGGTCGCGCGCGGACGCTTCCAACACCTTTGCCGCGCTGATCCGATCCACCGAGAAGCTGCGCAGCCCATCGCGGTCGGCGTCCCAGGCATCGAGATACCAGTTGTCGCGGTAATGGGTCAGGCGCTGCGGCGAGACGGTGCGACGCGTGCGCTCATCGGTGGAGCGCGCGCGGTACTCGAAGGTCAGCTGCTTGCGATCCAGCACCGCCGTGGCGACGATGCGGAACGACGTCTCATCAAGCTTGCGCGTGCGGTGCGGCACCACGCGCACCCGCTCCACCGGCAGGCGACGGCCGCCGGCGTGCTCGTCCAGCAGCTTCTCGATGCGCTGCTGCAACGGCGCCAGCGCAGTGGACAGCACGCCGCCACCGCTGCGCATCAGCAACTGCTGCGCGGCGAGCAGTGCATGCAGTTCTTCCGAACTCAGCCACAGGCCCGGCAGCTCGAAGCGCTGGGCATCGTTGTGGTCGTAACGGAAGCCCGCCTCGCCGTTGCCGATCACCGGCGCCATCAGGTAGTCGCGCAGGTAGGCCAGGTCGCGATAGACCGTCGCGCGCGAACATTCAAGGTCGTCCTGCAGGCGCTGCACCGTGACCGGATAGCGCGAGGCGCTGAGGATGCGATGCAGGGCGTGGATGCGTTCGATTCGTTCCATGGCGCGATTATGGCGTGAATGGCGTGCATGCCGGACAGTCATGCGCTGCCTGCTCGGCCCGCGCGACCGGCGCACATGTCCGCAGCGGCCCGGCTCCCTATCGAACTCCTGGTTCCGGACCGGCGCACGGCCGGGCGTGACGGGTGGACGCGCACCCCGGGGGACTCGGGTTAGGCTGCGCGCAGGTCATCCCTTCTGGAGTCACCCGTCATGGAGCTGCGCATGTCCCGTTCCTGGTCCTCACCGTCCCTGCTCGCCCTCGCCCTCGTTGCGCCGCTGGCACTGCTCGGGTGCAAGCGCCAGACCGACACCGCAGCTGCAGCACCGGCCGCCGCCGCACCGGCGGCAAACGCACAGCTCGCGCCAGCGAACGACGCGGCCACGCCTGCGCCCGCATCGGGCATGGCATCCGCCAGCGCGCTGGACACGATCAAGGGCTCGATGGCGAAGTTCGTCGCGGTGCGCAGCTACCACGCCACCATGCGCCTGGACGGCGGCGCCCGCAGCGCGATGAACAACGAAGTCGACTTCGTCGCACCCGACCGTTACCGCATGAACATGGAAGGCATGGGCACGCAGGTGGTGATCGGCGACACCATGTACATGAGCATGCGCGGCCGCACCATGCAGGTGCCGATGCAGCCGGGATCGCTGACCCAGTGGCGCGATCCGGCGCGGATGCAGGAGGTGCAGGCCGGGATGACCGTGGAATCGCTCGGCAGTGAAACCCTGGACGGCACCGCTACGCGCAAGTACGTCGTCCACCACACCCAGCCCAAGCCGACCGACGTGACGATGTGGATCGACGGCCACGACCTGCCGATGCAGATCGTCGTCCACGGCAGCGAGCGCGGAAACCCGTTCACCGTCACCACCCGCTATTCGCGCTTCAACGATCCGTCGATCGCGGTCGATCCGCCGCAGTAAAGGCTACGCCTGACGCCGCTGCCACCGACAAATCCCAGTCGTACAAGGCGGGTCTTGACCCGCCAGTGCACTGGGAGCCAACGCGTTCTGGCCAACGATGGTGCTACGGCTGGCCAAGGCCCGCCCTACAATGCGCGCCATGCGCATGCCTTCCAAGCCCGTTACCGATGTGCCAGCTCCCAACGAGCCCGTGATCGACTATTCGCCCTCGCCCGGCGACACGGTCAAGACCACCACCTGCTACATGTGCGCCTGCCGCTGCGGCATCAAGGTGTGGCTGTCCGACGGCAAGGTCCGTTACATCCAGGGCAACCCGGAGCACCCGGTCAACAAGGGCGTGCTCTGCGCGAAGGGCTCGGCCGGCATCATGCAGCACTACTCGCCGGCGCGACTGGACAAGCCGCTGCTGCGCGTGGGCGAACGCGGCAAGGGCGAATTCAAGGAAATCGAGTGGGACGAGGCGCTGGAGCTGGCGACCTCGTGGCTCGCGCCGATCCGCGAACGAAATCCCGACGAACTCGCCTTCTTCACCGGCCGCGACCAGTCGCAGGCGCTGACCGGCTGGTGGGCGCAGCAGTTCGGCACGGTGAATTACGCCGCACACGGCGGTTTCTGCTCGGTGAACATGGCCGCCGGCGGGCTGTACACGCTGGGTGGCTCGTTCTGGGAATTCGGCGAACCCGACTGGGAACATGCCAAGTACCTGATGATGTGGGGCGTGGCCGAAGACCACGACTCCAATCCGATCAAGCTCGGGCTGGGCAAGCTGAAGGCGCACGGCGCCAAGATCGTCGCGGTGAATCCGGTGCGCACCGGCTACGGCGCGATCGCCGACGAATGGATCGGCATCCGCCCCGGCACCGATGGCCTGTTCGCCTTCGCGCTGATCCATGAGCTGCTCAAGGCCGACCGCATCGACCTGGATTACCTGGTGCGCTACACCAACGCGCATTGGCTGGTGGTCCAGAACCCGCATGGGCATGACGACGGTTTGTTCGCACGCGATGCCGACGGGCATCCGTTGTGCTGGAACCGCGCCTTCTCCTCCCCTTTGCGCGAAGCGCAAGGGGGAGGCCGGGAGGGGGTCGCTTTTGATTCTGGCTTGGTGGCCGCAAGCAACAGCCAAAGCACCCCACCCCAACCCTCCCCTTCGCTGCGCGAAAGGGAGGGGGCGGCAGTCCGCGCCGATGCCATCGACATCTGCCCTGCGGTCGTGGGCGAATACGTGCTCGACGATGGCCGCCGCGCCGTGCCTGTCTTCCACCTCGTCGTCGAACGCTATCTGGACCCGCAGTACGCGCCAGACGCGGTGAGCGAACGCTGCGGCATTCCCGCCGACACCATCCGCCGCATCGCGCGCGAACTGGCGCAGGCCGCCTTCGACAACGAAATCCGCCTGCCGGTGAAATGGACCGATGCGCACGGCCGCGAGCACAGCGAGATGATCGGCCGCCCCGTCGCGATGCACGCGATGCGCGGCATCAGCGCGCACAGCAACGGCTTCCACACCTGCCGCGCGCTGCACCTGCTGCAGCTGCTGCTCGGCGCGGTGGATACGCCAGGCTCGTTCCGTTACCAGCCGCCGTTCCCCAAGCCGATCGCGCCACCGAACCGCCCCGGCAAGTCGCGACAGGCCAATGGCGTGCTCGACGCGGCCCCGCTGGGCTTCGTCCACGCGCCGGAGGATCTGGTCGTCGACGCCGACGGCAATCCGCGCCGCATCGATCACGCGTATTCGTGGGCGTATCCGTTGTCCGCGCACGGCATGATGCACAGCGTGATCCGCAACGCCTGGTCCGGCAATCCGTACAAGATCGACACGCTGATGATGTTCATGGCGAACATGAGCTGGAACTCGTCGATGAACACGCGCGAGACGATGGCGATGCTCACCGACAAGGATGACGCCGGCGATTACAGGATCCCGCGCATCATCTACACCGACGCCTATGCCAGCGAGATGGTCGCGTACGCCGACCTGGTGCTGCCGGACACGACGTACCTTGAACGCTTCGATGCGATCTCGATGCTGGATCGGCCGATTTCCGACGCGGATGCGGCGATCGATGCGATCCGCCATCCGGTGCTCGACTCGGCGACGCAACGCGCCGACGAAGGCAAGCCGCGCGACGTGCGCGGCTTCCAGAGCGTGCTGATCGACCTGGGCGGCCGACTTGGCCTGCCCGGCCTATGCAACGAGGACGGCTCGCCGAAATACCGCGACTACGCCGACTACATCCAGCGCCACGAACGCGCACCGGGCGTTGGCCTGCTCGCGGGCTGGCGTGGCGAAGACGGTTCGCTGGAAGCCAAGGGCGCGCCGAATCCGGAGCAGCTGCAGCGCTACATCGACAACGGCGGCTTCTGGCGCAGCGAGATCCCCGAGGACGCGCGCTATTACAAGATGGCCAATCGCGGCTACCTCGAATGGGCGCAGCGCATGGGCTTCCTCGCCGGCACCGCGCCGATCACCTTGCAGCTGTATTCGGAAACGCTGCAGAAGTTCCGCCTCGCCGCACTCGGATTCGGCGAACACCAGCCGCCGGCGCAGCATCGCGAACGCGTGGCGACCTACTTCGACCCGTTGCCGATCTGGTACGAGCCGTTCGAAGGCGACCAGATCGCCGACGTGAACCGTGAATTCCCGCTCAGCGCGATCACCCAGCGGCCGATGTTCATGTACCACGCGTGGGGTTCGCAGAATGCGTGGCTGCGACAGATCGCCACGCGCAACTACCTGTACCTGCATCCCGACACCGGCGCGAAGCATGGCCTTGCCGACGAGGACTGGATCACCGTGACCTCGCACCAGGGCACGATCACCGTGCAGGCGAAATTCGCCGGCAACGTGCAGCCCGATACCGTGTGGACGTGGAACGCTATCGGCAAGCGCAAGGGCGCCTGGCGGCTGGGCAAGGACGCGCCCGAGAGCAACCAGGGCTTCCTGCTCAACCACCTGATCAGCGACATCACGCCGCGCGGCGACTATTTCAACGCCGATCCGGTCACCGGCCAGGCCGCGTGGTTCGACCTGCGCGTGCGCATCGCGAAGGCGCCGCCGGCAACCGCCAGCCAGCCGCAGTTCGAGCCGCTTGGGTTCGCCGAAGCCGACAATTCACCGCTCCGCTACGGCGCGACCTTCCGTGCCGCGCGCGCAAAGGGCGGGCAGGCATGAACGCGAGGACGTTCGCCGGCTACCTGTGCGTCGGGCTCGGCTTCGCGCTGATCGTGCTGCTGGGTAGCGGCGTGATCGGACCGTTTGGGCCGTCGCTGGGCGATGCACCTTCGATTGGCATGGTGCTGCTGGGCCTGCTGCCCAGCGTGCTGTGCGCGCTGGCGCTGTTCGTCGCCGGCCTGTGGTTGTTGAAAGCAAAGGGAAACCGCACGCCGTGACCGCTCTGCCGCCTCCGTCGAAGAAAAAGCTCGGGCTCGTGATCGACCTGGACACCTGCGTGGGCTGCCATGCCTGTGCGGTGGGTTGCAAGGAATGGAACGCCGGCGGTTTCGCCGCGCCACTGACCGACGAGAAGCCCTACGGCAAGGATCCCAGTGGCGTCTGGTTCAATCGCGTGCACAGTTTCGAGATCGCCGCGACCGACTTCGCGACACCCGCGCACGATCCCGGCGCGCACGATGCGTTGAACCTGCATGCCGGGAGCCTGCAGGCCGGGGGTCTACACGACGGAAGCTTGCCCGCGGACAAACCGCAAACCGCGTGCAGTTCCGGCACCAGCCTCGCGCAGATGATGGCGCAGCCGGCGATGACGCTTAATTTCCCGCGCTCCTGCCTGCATTGCGAAACGCCGGCATGCGTCACCGTGTGCCCGACCGGCGCCAGCTACAAGCGCGCGGAAGACGGCATCGTGCTGGTGGACGAGGACAAGTGCATCGGCTGCAAGCTGTGTTCGTGGGCCTGCCCGTATGGCGCACGCGAGTATTCGCACGTCGAAGGCGTGATGAAGAAGTGCACGTTGTGCATCGACCGCATCTACAACGAGAACCTGCCCGAGGCCGAGCGCGAACCGGCCTGCGTACAGGTCTGCCCGACCCGCGCGCGCCACTTTGGCGACCTGGGCGATCCGGAATCGAAAGTGTCGAAGCTGGTCGCCGATCGCGGCGGGGTCGCGCTGATGCCGGAACTGGGCTACGCGCCGGTCAACCGCTACCTGCCGCCGCGGCCGCGCCGCACCGGACAGGACGAAGCTGCAAAGGAAGCGAAACGCGGCGCGGAGGAGACGCTGGACACCAGCGCCCTGCCGCCAGTGTTGCGCTGGCTCGACCGCGTGTTGAGCCGCTGAGTCACCATGCATTGCTTCGACCCATCCCATCGCCGCCATTTCTGGCGAAACATCACCAGCTCCGGATCGCCCGGGGCAGGCTTCCTGCCTGCCCGTCCATGCGGTCCGCGCGGCAGTGCCGCGCAAGCGAGGACCGCATGAACCCCGCCTTCTCCGTCATCTTCTTCACCACCCTGTCCGGCGCCGGCTATGGCCTGTTGTTCTGGAGCGCCTTCGCTGCGCTGTTCCGCTGGACTGGCGCGCAGTCGCTGCTCGCCTGCGTGTTGCTGGCGTTGGCGCTGGTCACGATAGGGCTGTTCAGCTCGATGGCACACCTGGGCAAGCCGCTGCGCGCGTGGCGTGCGTTCTCGCAATGGCGCACGTCGTGGCTGTCGCGCGAAGGCGTCATGGCGATCGTGACCTACCTGCCGGCATTGGCGTTGCTTGCCATCTTCGGCGTGACAGTGTTCGCGTCGCACGGCGACGACAGCATCCCGCGCGGCGTCGCCGCCATCGATACCGGGCTGGTGGTCAGCACGGTATTGCTCATGGCCTGCTCGGCGCTCACGGTTGCCTGCACCGCGATGATCTACGCATCGCTGACGCCGATCCCCGCGTGGCGGCATCCCGCGGTCGTGCTGGTGTACCTGTTGTTCGCGCTACTCACCGGTGGACTGCTGTGCGCGGCGATCACCGACGGTCTGGGCGCCCCGATCGACAACAACGTGGCGGTGGGCGGCCTGTTCGTCGCGGTCATGCTCGCGCTGATAAAGCGGCGCTACTGGCGCGACATCGACACCACCCCGCTGCCGATGACGCGTGGCGATGCGGTCGGCCTGCCCGGCCGCACGGTCAGCGTGTTCGAGCGCCCGCACACCGAGGCGAACTACCTGACGCGCGAAATGGGTTTCGTCGTCGCGCGCAAGCACGCAGACAAACTGCGGGCGATTGCGGTGGCGCTTTTCGCCGTGATCCCGGTGCTATTGCTGCTGCCGGTGTGGTGCATTTCCCACCTCGATGCAGCGCCGTGGCTCGCGCTCGCGGCCATCAGTGCGCTGGGTGGTGCGCTGGTCGAACGCTGGTTGTTCTTCGCACAGGCCAAGCACATGGTGACGCTGTACTACTGAGGCAGCGTTCGTCAGGACTGATCGCAGCGCGCCTGATCGACGCCAGACACAGTCGCCCGACTTAACCCGCGGCGCCGATCAGCTCGCGGGCACCCTGCGCCAGCAATGCCTGCGCAACATCGAGCCCGAGGCATTCGGGTGCATCACCGCGACCCTGTGCATTCGCGCGCACGGCACGACCATCGACCGCGGAGCCGACCAGTCCGTGCAGCTGCAGGTGCTCGCCTTCCAGCCATGCGAACGCGGCCACTGGCACGTGGCAGCTGCCGTGCAGTTCGCGGTTCATGGCGCGCTCGGCCTCCACGCAGATGCGCGTGTCCACGTGGTCGAGGCTGGCGCACAGCGCACGCGTGGTCTCGTCGTCTTCGCGGCATTCGATCGCGATCGCACCCTGCGCCGGCGCCGGCAGCCAGTGCGGCGCATCCATGCGCGAACGGATGCGCGCATCGAAACCCAGCCGCTGCAGACCCGCGCAGGCCAGCACGATGGCGTCGTACTCGCCGGCATCGAGCTTGGCGAGCCGTGTGTTGACGTTGCCGCGCAGATCGCGCAACTGCAGGTCCGGGCGCAGCGCGCGCAGCTGCGCCTGTCGACGCAGCGACGATGTGCCGACCACCGCGGCGTGCGGCAGCGCGGCGATGTCGTCGTAACGGTTGCTGACAAAAGCATCGGCGTGGTCGGCTCGCTCGAGGATCGCCGGCAGGGCGAAGCCCGGTTCCAGCTCCATCGGCACGTCCTTGAGCGAATGCACCGCGCAATCGGCTTCGCCACGCAGCATCGCCAGCTCCAGTTCCTTGAGGAACAGCCCCTTGCCCCCGATGGCGGCGAGTGAGCGGTCCAGCACCTCATCGCCACGGGTACTCATCGGCACCAGCTCGACCTGGAGGCCGGGATGGGCTTCGCGCAGGGCGGCAGCGACGTGTTCGCTCTGCCACAGGGCAAGCGGGCTTTTGCGGGTAGCGATGCGGAGGCGGGTCATGGGGACATTATCCCCCGGTGATGGGACATCCGCGCGCCACGGCAATTCTGCAGGCGCTTCAACATCGCCAAGCAAAGACGCGTCGAAGTTCCCGCTACAGGTGCTTCAACGTCTCCCGCAACCCCGCCACACACCGCCGACTCACCTCCAGCGGCTGCTTCCCATGCCGCAGGATCGCGTGCACATGCCCATCCGGCCCGCGCTTGAGCTCGACGATCTCATGTCGCGCCACCAGGCAATTGCGATGGATGCGCACGAAGCGCTCGCCGAACTCCTCCTCCAGCGACTTCAGCGATTCCTCGATCAGGTCCTCGCCGCGCGCGTGGTGGACGATGACGTACTTCTCCTCGGCGTGGAGGTAATGCACGTCTTCCAGCGGGATCAGGCGCAGGCTGCCGCGCAGACGCGCGCACAGGTGGGTGCGTTGCGGGCCGGGCGTGGTCGTGGTGACCTCCACCTGGCCACGGCCGGCCGCGAAGGTCCGCACACGTTCGATCGCGGCCGCCAGGCGCTCCGGGCGCACCGGCTTGACCAGGTAGTCGATGGCCTCCGCTTCGAAGGCGGACAGGGCATGTGCGTCGTATGCGGTGCAGAAGACGACCGCGGGGCGCGGATCGAAGGCAGCCAGGTGGCGCGCCGCCTCCAGGCCGTCGATGCCCGGCATGGCGATGTCCAGCAGCACCAGGTCGGGGTGGAATTCGGCGCAGGCGTGCAGCGCTTCGTGGCCGTCGGCGGCGTCCGCCACGACCTCGACACCGCGGATTTCCGCCAGCAGGCCGCGCAGGCGTTCGCGCGCGAGGGGTTCGTCGTCGGCGATGACTACCTTCATCTGTTGATGTCCCCTTCCCCCACCGGCAGCTTGAGGTCGACCTGATAGTAGCCCTCGTTCCACTCCGCGGTCATCCGGGCACCGGGGCCATAGGCGTAGCGCAGGCGCTGGCCGATGCTGAACTGTGCGTGGCGGCTGCCCGCGCGGCGGGGCCCTGCCCCCTCGCCCAGCATGGGTAGCACGTCGCCTTCGCGCGGCGGCGGGGCGGGGTTGCGCACGCTGACGGTGAGCTCAGGGCCGTTGCAGGCCAGGGCGATCTCGATCACGCCGCCACCGGGCAGGCGCGACACGCCGTGCAGCACGGCGTTCTCCAGCAGCGGTTGCAGCACCAGACGCGGCATCAGCAGTCGCCACGGCAGGGGCTCGGCCTTGTGCCATTGCACCCGCAGGCGGTCGCCGAGGCGCAACTGCTCGATCGCGAGGTAGCGCTCGGTGAGTTCGATTTCCTCGCGCAGGGTCGAATCGGACTCGCCGGCACCCAGCGCGGCCCGGAACAGGTCGGACAGGTCCAGCACCGCGCGCTCGGCCACGACCGGGTCGCTGCGCACCAGTCCGGCGATGGTGTTCATGCTGTTGAAGAGGAAGTGCGGCTTGATCCGAGCCTGCAGGGCATCGGCTTCCGCACGCGCACTGGCGCGTACCTGCGCCTGCCAGCCGTCGTTGATGAAGAGATAGCGCAACACCACCGCCGTGATCAGCATCGTCACCGACGCCGACCCCCACGCGAAGCGCAGCATCGACACGTTGCGCGGCACCAGGCCGTAGTCGAGGTTGTTGTCGACCATGAACGCCATCGCCGCGCCGATCGCCGCGATCACACCCGCGCCCAGCAGCGCCAGCACTGAACCGGACACGGGCGGCAGGCGCGAAAGCTGGTGGCGCGACACGCACAGCAGCACGGACACCGTCAGGCCGAGCCACAGCGAGAACGCGCTGGCGGTGACGAAACGGTCCAGGTCCCACACCGCGCCGCCGTTGGGCGAAAGCGCCAGGACGACCACCACCAGCTCCGCCATGCCCAGCATCACCGCCAGGCGCGGCAACCGGCACAGGTCGGGAAGCCAGGGTTCGGCTGGGTCGCGGGTCATGGTCACCGGCGGCGGTCGCCCACGGTGGTCCCGCTCGAGGTGCTGCTGTTGTTCACGTCATCGCTCACGTTGCCGCCAGTCGCGCCTGCATCCAGTCGCCCAGGTCGGAGATTTCCTCCGCACAGACCTGGTGCGCCATCGGATAGGCATGCCAGTCGACGGTGAAGCCCAGCTCGCGCAGCTGCTTCGCGCTGAAGTCGCCACCGGCGTACGGCACCACCGGGTCGAACTGTCCGTGCGCCATGAACACCGGTTGCCGGTTCGCGCTGGCAGCGGTTTCCGCGACCAGCCGTTGCGCCATCGGCAGATAGGTGGACAGCGCGATCACGCCCGCCAGCGGCGTGGACCGGCGCATCGCAGTGGCCAAAGCGATCGCACCACCCTGCGAGAAGCCCGCCAGCAGCACGCGCGACGCGGGTATGCCGCGGGCGGCCTCGCGGGCGATGAGTGCTTCGACCTGCGCGACCGATTCATCGACGCCAGCCTCGTCGGCGCGATTGGCCAGGTTCATGTCGCGGATGTCGTACCAGGCCCGCATCCGCGCGCCACCGTTGATGGTCACCGCGCGCACCGGCGCATGCGGGAAGACGAAGCGCAGCGCGGGCCAGCCGCGCCGGCTCCCATCGCGGGTGAGCAGTTCCGGCACGATCGGGGCGAAGTCGTTGCCGTCGGCCCCCAGCCCGTGCAGCCACAGCACGGTCCATTGCGGGTCCGGGCCGGTTTCGTGTTCCACGGTCTGCAACAGCTCGGGCGCGGTCTTGATGTCGTTCATGGCGGCATTGTGGCCGGGCCGGGGGTGGTTGCCCAGCCGGCACGGTCGCGTCTCACGTATTGAGACGGCCGCCAGCCACGCTACCGGGATGCAGGGCCAGATCCGCCTCGATTTCAGTCCGCGCGCCAACGCCAGCAGCACGCCCGGCGCGGCCGCGTACCCGACGGCCGCCACCATTCAGGCCGTCTGCGCGGGTGGGGGCGATAATCCGGCGATGCCGCAGGCCGCGCCCCCGTCTTCCGTGCTGTCGGGATTCCATTCCGCCGTCGGCGCTTGGTTCGAACGAACCTTCCCCGGCCCTACCGAGGCCCAGGCGCTGGCATGGCCGGCAATCCGCTCCGGCCGCAACACCCTGGTCGCCGCGCCGACCGGCTCGGGCAAGACGCTCACCGCCTTCCTGTCCGCCATCGACGCACTGGTGCGCGAGGGCCTGGCGCAGGGCCTGTCGGACGAAACCCACGTCGTCTACATCTCGCCGCTGAAGGCGCTGTCCAACGACATCCATCTCAATCTGGAAGCGCCGCTGGAAGGCATCCGCGAGGAGCTCGCGCGCCAGGGCCTGCCCGACGTCGAGATCCGCACCGCCGTGCGCACCGGCGACACCCCGCAGGGCGAACGCGTGCAACTGCGCAAGAAGCCGCCGCACATCCTGGTCACCACGCCCGAATCGCTGTACGTGCTATTAGGGTCCGAGTCCGGCCGCGCGATGCTGGCGACGGCACGCACCGTCATCGTCGATGAAATCCACGCGGTCGCCGCGAGCAAGCGCGGCAGCCACCTCGCGTTGTCACTGGAGCGGCTGGAAGCGCTGTGCGGCCGACGCCTGGTGCGCGTCGGGCTGTCGGCGACGCAGAAACCGATCGATGAGGTCGCGCGTTTTCTCGTCGGCAGTGGAAACATTGAGCGCGAGGCGCCGAATTCCGCTGATTCCCAACCACCCGGCCCGTCGGCGCAGCCGCCGGGCGTTCGTCAGCGCGCGGACCAGTGGTCCGCAAGCGTGCCTCCTCACCCCGACTGCGCGATCGTCGACATCGGCTACACCCGTCGTCGCGACCTCGCGCTGGAACTGCCGCCGACGCCTCTGCAGGCAGTGATGTCGAACGACCAGTGGGAGCAGGTCTACGCGCGCATCGCGCAACTGGTCGAACAGCACTCGACCACGCTGGTGTTCGTCAACACCCGGCGCATGGCCGAACGCGCGGCGCGCCACCTGGGCGAGAAACTCGGCAAGGAACACGTCGCCGCGCACCACGGCAGCCTGGCCAAGGAGTTGCGCCTGGACGCCGAGCAGCGTCTGAAAGCCGGCCAGCTCAAGGTGCTTGTCGCCACCGCATCGCTGGAACTGGGCATCGACATCGGCGACGTCGACCTGGTCTGCCAGCTCGGTTCACCACGCGCGATCGCCGCGTTCCTGCAGCGCGTCGGTCGATCCGGCCACCACGTCGGCGGCGTGCCCAAGGGCAGGCTGTTTCCGTCTTCGCGCGACGATCTGGTCGAATGCGCGGCATTGCTGGACTGCGTGCGTCGCGGCGAACTGGACGCGCTGGTCATGCCGCATGCACCGCTGGACGTGCTGGCGCAACAGATCGTCGCCGAAGTCGCCGCGCGCGAGTGGGAAGAGGACGCGCTGTTCGACTGGTTCCGTCGCGCCTGGCCATATGCGCAGCTGCAGCGCAAGGACTTCGACGCGGTGGTGAGGATGCTGTCGGAGGGCTTCACCACCCGACGCGGCACGCGCGCCGGTTACGTGCATCGCGACGCCGTGCACAAGCGCCTGCGCGGTCGCGCCGGCGGACGCATGACCGCGGTGATGTCCGGCGGCACCATCCCCGACATGGCCGACTACAACGTCGTGCTGGAACCAGAAGCGGTGATGATCGGCACGATCAACGAAGACTTCGCCATCGAGAGCATCGCCGGCGACATCTTCCAGCTCGGCAACGCCAGTTACCGCATCCTGCGCGTCGAACCCGGCCGTGTGCGCGTCGAGGACGCCAAGGGCGCGCCGCCGAGCATCCCGTTCTGGCTGGGCGAAGCGCCGGGGCGCAGCGATGAGCTCTCGCAAGGCGTGTCGCGATTGCGCAGCGAGGTCGCGCAACGTCTGTCGGCGCCGACCGCCGTCGTGCAGGTGCGCGATGAAGCGGATGGCGACGACTCGCCTTCGACTTTCCCCGGCGACGTCAACGCCACCGATGTCGCCCGCCTCGCCGACGTCATCAACAACACTGCGACCACGGCGAACGCCATCACCTGGCTGACGACCGAGGTCGGCCTCAGCCCGGAAGCCGCGACGCAACTCGCCGACTACCTCGCCCGCCAGCACGCCGCTTACGGCCTGTTGCCGACGCAGCAGTGCCTGGCGATGGAGCGCTTCTTCGACGAATCCGGCGGCACCCAGCTGGTCATCCACTCGCCCTATGGCAGCCGCGTCAATCGCGCCTGGGGCCTCGCGCTGCGCAAGCGCTTCTGCCGCAAGTTCAATTTCGAGCTGCAGGCGTCGGCGACAGAAGACGCCATCGTGCTGTCGCTCTCGACCAGCCACAGCTTCCCGCTGATCGAAGTGGCGAAGTACCTGCATTCGTCCTCCGCCGAACACGTACTGGTGCAGGCTCTGCTCGACGCACCGCTGTTCGGCGTGCGCTGGCGCTGGAACGCGACCACCGCGCTGGCCCTGCCGCGCTTCGTCGGCGGCAAGAAAGTCGCGCCGCAATTGCAGCGGATGAAATCCGAGGACCTGCTCGCCACCGTGTTCCCCGACCAGGTCGCCTGCGCGGAAAACCTGGTCGGCGAACGCGAGGTACCCGACCATCCGCTGGTTGCGCAGACACTCGACGACTGCCTGCACGAGGCGATGGACACCGAAGGCTGGCTCACCCTGCTGCGTCGGCTGGAAAGCGGCGAAGTGGGCATCGTCGCGCGCGACCTCACCGGACCGTCGCCGTTCGCCGCCGAAGCGTTGAATGCGCGTCCGTATGCCTTCCTCGACGACGCGCCGCTGGAGGAACGCCGCACGCAGGCGGTGATGGCGCGTCGCTATGCCGATGCCGATGCCGATGCCAGCAGCGCGCAGGACCTCGGACGACTGGATCCGGGCGCCATCGACGAGGTGCGCGCGCAGGCCTGGCCGGAGGTGCGCAACGCCGACGAGATGCACGACGCGCTGATGGGACTGGGCTACGTCACGCAGGAGGACGCCGAAGCGAACGCGTGGGGCGACTGGCTGGGCAAGCTGGCGAAGGAACATCGCGCCACTGCGGTTGCCGTACCCGCCGATGCCCCCCCGCTTGCTGCCATTGACCCACCCCCAGCTGTCATCCCGAGCGCCAGCGAGGGATCTGCTGTGGTCGCGACTGGCAACGAAAAGCAGGTCCCTCGCTGCGCTCGGGACGACAGCGGAATACGGGATAGCCGCGGAAATCGGAGCGGTGGCAGCGAACCCAATGACGTCGTGAAGCTGTGGTTCGCGGCAGAGCGCCTGCCGCAGGCCACCACCGTGTTCCCGCTGGCAACGTGCGAACCCGCCATCGAAGCGCCGGCAGAATTCGCGCAGGAGTCCTGGACGCGCGAAAGCGCGCTGGTCGAACTGCTGCGTTCGCGGATGACCGGCCTGGGGCCCATCCCCGCATCGACACTCGCCGCTACGCTGGCGCTGCCGCGTTCCGACATCGATCTTGCGCTGCTCACGCTGGAAAGCGAGGGCTACGTGATGCGCGGTCGCTTTACTCCGCATGCCCTTGAAGAGGAATGGTGCGAGCGCCACCTGCTCGCGCGCATCCACCGCTACACCATCGGCAAGTTGCGGCGGGAGATCGAACCGGTCGATCCGCGCGACTTCATGCGCTTCCTGTTCGATTGGCAACGCGTGTCGCGGGCGACGCGTGTCAGTGGGCCGGAAGCGTTGGCGGGCGTGCTGACGCAGCTCGAAGGCTTTGAAGCCCCTGCCGGCGCATGGGAAACCGAATTGCTGCCGGCGCGCGTGAGCGATTACTCGCTGACCTGGCTGGACGACCTGTGCACCGCGGGCCGCATCGCGTGGACGCGCCTGCGTGGCGCCAGCGCGGAAGCGGGCGCCGCGCGCGCCGCACCCGTGCGCGCGACGCCCATCGTGCTGCTGCCGCGTCGCGAGCTGTCGCGCTGGACGCAGCTGGCCGCGCAGAAGAACGACGACGGCCCGGTCCTTTCCTCGCGCGCGCAACGCGTGCTCGATTGCCTGAAGGCGCACGGCGCGTCGTTCTTCGATGAACTGGTCGTCGACGCGCACCTGCTGCGCACCGAGCTGGAAGATGCGCTGGCCGAACTCGTCGCCCGCGGCCGGGTGAGCTGCGACAGCTTCGCCGGCCTGCGTGCACTACTGGTGCCGCAATCCAGGCGCTCCTCGACACCCGGCAGGCACGGCCGCCGCCGCGCCGTGTTCGGCATCGAGGATGCCGGACGCTGGACGCTGACCCGGCGCGCCGCAGCTTCCCCGCAGGATTCCGGCGACGTCCGCAATGGCGCGGCGACAAGAGCGGTGGACGCGGAAGCCGTCGAGCACATCGCACGCACCCTGCTGCGCCGCTACGGCGTGGTCTGCTGGCGCCTACTCGATCGCGAAGCCCCCTGGCTGCCACCGTGGCGCGAGCTGCTGCGCGTGTACCACCGGCTTGAAGCGCGCGGCGAGATCCGCGGCGGCCGCTTCATCACGGGCCTGTCCGGCGAGCAGTTCGCCCTGCCCGAAGCCATCGCGGCGCTGCGCCAGGTGCGCAAGCGTGCGAACGACGGGCAATGGCTGGCGCTGTCGGCGCTGGATCCGCTCAACCTCGTTGGCACCGTGGTCGTCGGCGCCAAGGTTCCGCGTCAACAGGGTGCTCGCGTACTCTGGCGCGATGGCCTGCCCGTCGCGACGCTGGTCGCGGGCGAAGTCGCCTGGCTGATCGGACTGGCGCCGGCCGAGCAACGCGTCGCACGACAGACGCTGTTGCGCGAACCGGACTCCTCGCCATTGTCGATGCTTCACATCGCCACCGAGGCCGCTCATCCCGCGTCCGATCTTTAGGCCAGTGCGCGGTCGACCCGGGATATCCCCGGTGTCGTAGAAGTGCCGCGGATCTGCGGTTCCAGACACAGCGAACACTCGCCCTCGCCGCGCGGTGGTTCGTTCCCGCAGCGTGCGGCAGAATGCAGCTCGCTTGCTTCGCCCAATGGATGGCCATGGTCCTGTTGCTTCGCTCTGTCGCCCTGTTCGCACTGCTCGCCTGCGCTACCGCGCGTGCGGAAGAACCGGTCCGTGTTTTCGCCGCGGCAAGCCTGACCAACGCACTTGAGGAAATCGCCGGCCAGTGGCAGCGCGCCGGTCACCCGCAGCCCAGTCTCGCGTTCGGTGCATCCTCGGCGCTGGCAAAGCAGGTCGAAGCCGGCGCGCCGGCCGATGCGTTCGCCTCCGCCGACCTCAAGTGGATGGACTACGTGGCGCAGAAGGGGCGCATCGCCCCCGCCTCGCGCGTGAACCTGCTTGGCAACACGCTGGTGCTGATCGCGCCGAAGGGACGCAGCTTCAAGGTCCACATGCGGTCTTCCTTCGATATCGCCGGCGCCTTCAAGGGCAAGCTGTGCACGGGCGAACCCGGTGTCGTGCCGGTCGGCGTCTACGCCAAACAGAGCCTGGAGAAGCTGGGCTGGTGGGGCGCGCTGGAGGGTCGCGTCGTCGGCACCGACGACGTGCGCACCGCACTGGCTTTCGTCGAACGCGGCGAATGCGCCGCGGGCATCGTGTACGCAACCGATGCGCGGATCAGCGACAAGGTCGAGGTCATCGCGCGCTTTCCCGACGACAGCCACGCGCCTATCGTCTATCCATTCGCGCAGGTGAAGGACGCACGCGCATCGACGCCCGCGTTCCTCGACTACCTTCGCTCGCCCGCCGCCGCGGCGGTGTTCCGCCGCATGGGCTTCACGGTCCTCAAGCACTGACGCCATGACGCTGTCACCGGAGGAAGCGCAGGCACTGTGGCTCTCGGCCAAGGTCGCGCTGTGGTCGACCGCGCTGTGCCTGCCACTGGCGATCGCGTTGGCGTGGTGCCTGGAACGGCGACGCTTCCACGGAAAATTCCTGGTCGACGCGCTGGTGCAGCTGCCGATGGTGCTGCCGCCGGTGGTGCCCGGTTACCTGCTGCTGTTGCTGCTGGGCACGCAGGGTCCCGTGGGACATTGGCTGGAACAGCAGTTCGGCATCGTCATCGCCTTCACCTGGAAGGGCGCGGTGCTGGCCTCGGCGGTGATGGCGTTCCCATTGATGGTGCAGCCGATCCGGCTGGCGTTCCGGCTGATCGACGCGCGCCTGGAACACGCCGCCGCCACGCTCGGTGCACGACCTTGGCGCGTGTTCGCCACGATTACCCTGCCACTGGCAACACCGGGACTGATCGCGGGCTGCGTGTTGTGTTTTTCGCGCAGTCTCGGCGAGTTCGGCGCGACGATGGCCTTCGTCGGGAACATTCCGGGCGAAACCCGCACGTTGCCGCTGGCCATTTACTCCCTGACCCATGTGCCCGGTGGCGAAGCGGGCGCGATGCGCCTGGCCCTGCTGTCGATCGCGCTGGCGGTGGCCGCGCTGGTGGTGAGCCATTGGATCGGCTGGCGCGCCGAACGCCGGCTGGGATATTCCGACCATCGGAGCGCTCATGCTGAGCTTTGATCTGCGCTACTCGCGGGGCGGCTTCGCGCTGGAAGCCAACGCAACACTGGCCAAAGGCGTGACCGGCATCTGCGGGCCGTCCGGATCGGGGAAAAGCACGTTACTGCTGCTGATCGCGGGCCTGCTCAAGCCGCAGACGGGTGTGCTGCGCATTGGCGATGACGTACTTGTCGACCGTACGCGCCGCGTCTTCGTTCCGGCGTGGGAGCGCCATTTCGGCCTGGTATTCCAGGATGGGCAGCTGTTTCCGCACCTGAGCGTGCGCCGCAACTTGCTCTATGGATACGAGCGCCTGACACCAGGCCAGCGTCTGTTCGACCTCGACAGCGTGCTGCAGATGCTGGAAATCGGCCCGCTGCTCGAACGTCGCCCGACCCTGCTGTCAGGCGGCGAGCGCCAGCGCGTCGCGCTCGGCCGGGCGCTGCTGTATTCGCCGCGACTGCTGCTGCTCGACGAGCCGTTGTCGTCGCTGGACGAACGCCTCAAGCAGCAGATCCTGCCCTTCCTCAAGCGGGTGAAGGACGAAACGCGCATTCCGATGCTGTACGTCACTCACTCGCGCAGCGAGGTCGACTACCTCGCTGACCGGGTGCTGTTCATGGAACGCGGACGACTGCTGGCAACGCCTTGAACAAATCGGGCCGACCCGTGCGGCAGGGCGCCAGCGCCGTCAGGCGCTTTCGGTCTCGGCATCGAAAACGCGACCCAGCGACTCCAGGTCATCGATGATGCCGCGCAGCGCGCGCCCCTTGTCGGTGAGCCGGTATTCCACCCGTGGCGGGATTTCCGCAAATGACTGCCGCGACACGATGCCGCTGCTGGAGTAGCGCCGCAGCTGGTCGGTCAGGGTCTTGGGGCTGATGCCGGCGATCTGCCGCTGCAGTTCGCTGAATCGTTTCGCGCCACCGGAAAGCTCACGCAGGATGTGCAGCGAGTACTTGCCTTCCAGCAGGTTCATGGCGCGCCGCAGCGAGCCGGTGTCTTCAACCACGTCCGTGTTGGTCATCGTGTCCTTAGGCGGTTCCTTCGCCATGCATATGTTGTCGGCGCGAAATATACACGCCTTTGCATCGTTGCTGCGCGGCCGGGAACATACTTCGAAGTATTGCAGCGTCCTCCGACGACCTTGGAATGGCCTGCGGAATCCCGGCGAGTGGCCGGGATTCCATGGCTGCCGGCGCGTGGATCAGTTCGCCGCGCGGGCGACGAAGCCTTCCAGCGACACCGTGTACTCACCACGCTCCGCGCGATAGCGGATGCAGTATTCGGTCGGATACCACCCTGCCACCTGGTAGCGCTGCGGCAGCTTGATCTTCACGCAGCGGAACGGCCGCGCCTGCAGGTAGGCGAGCGTGATCATCGGCTCCCAGAACGTCACCTGGCCGCCGTAGCTGCCAAACAGCCAGGTCTGGCTGAAATGGCCATCGGGCTCCCATTCGTGGCCATTGACGTCGATCAGGTGGTTGCCCATGCGCCCCTCGACCGCGCCCACGTCCAGGAAGTCCTGGTGCATGTAGCCGGCCGGAATCGGCTGGGTGCCGGTGGCCAGGTCGTTGCAGTCCACCAGCAGCGCGCACGGGCCCATGTGGATCTGGTTCCGCCCGGCCAGGCTCTGTGTGTAGAAATGGAAGTCGAAATGCGGGTGGTCGTAGACATGCGCGGGCTCATGTCCATGCACGTTCCAGTTCACCAGGCCCCACTTGAACGGCGCGACCGCGGCGGGCGCCGGCATGTCCAGGATGCGCTCGTGGCCACCCACGCATTCCTCGCGGCCGTGAGCGCCTTCGATATCGATCTCGCCGTCATTGTCGAGATCGAAGCAGTTGTTGCCGTCGCTGGCCGCGTGCGGCAGGTTGTCGAGCATCGTGGCCGGGAATTCGAAACCGATGCCCCATGGCGTGCCCTGCGGCGTCAGCTGCACGTAGGTGCTGATCGTGCCGTTGCCCAGCGCCTGGCGATCGCCATGGATCCCGCACGGCCCCAGGTAGCCACCGCGCCCGATCACTTCGCGCGCGCCCGGCGCCGGCAGCAACCGCGTCTGCATTCCGGCCGCGCCCACTTTCTGGCACACGTAGGTCCTGGCTTCGCGGGCCAGGTAGGCCTCCAGTCCGTCGGTGCCTTCGTGCGCACTTGCGCCGCTGGCCGCCATCGCCATTGAACCGGCCATGATTGACCAGACCACTGCTTTCATTCCCTGCAACATCGACTGCTCCTTTTTTGTGATTGCGCTGGTTTCAGTCGCAGCCTGACGCCGCGACCGGGACTACCCATGCGATGAAGATGAAACCCAAGGTCAACGCCAGCGGCCCCAGCTACAGTCAACGCGATTCAGCTGACCCGCGCGGTGCCCGGAATGCACTCATCCATGTGCCGGTGAATGCAGCGATTGATGTCGACCACTGCTGCAAGGCAGCCTGCTTCGATCCAATGCGATGGCGAAGGCCGGCGTCTATCCCCTGCGCATCAGCAGAACGCGGCTGGATGCTGCGCCCGCTTTGCTGCGCTCCGGTTACGCGGCGGGCGGCAATCTAGTCGTCGCGCCCCGGACCGCGCAAGGAGTTGCAGGCTCTGTTGTTTCTTCAATTTCATGAAGAAAAGAGTTTGGAGGTGAGCGTGACCATTTGCGCTTCGTGCTTGCTTTTGCCTTGATCGCACATGCCGGCCGGCCATTGCGCTGGAAACGTCGATCCGTGCGTTGCAGGAATTTGCTGGGACGAAACCCGGACGCGCTGCAACCACCAAGCTTCGCAGCGCGAGGCAAATCAGCCGCCCTGACCCTTCTTCCTTCGCGACCCGACAGCGTCGGACGCCGTGACCCGCAGGATGCGCCGGAACGTTGGGCATTCCATGTGGCTCGGCGCGGGACATGCCGCCGCGTGCCGCAGGCCATCGCGCATGGCACTCAGCTTGCGGATCGTCGCGTCCAGCTCCGCTGCCTTGGTCGTAAGCATCTGCCGATCGATGCGAGGGCGGCCGTCCGGCGCGAACATGAGTGCGATCTCGTCGAGCGAAAAACCCGCGGTGCGTCCCACCGCGATCAGCGCGAGCCGTTCCAGCACGCCGGTATCGAACTGGCGGCGCAGGCCCCGCCTGCCGATGGAGGCGACAAGGCCCTTTTCCTCGTAGAACCGCAGTGTCGAGGCGGGAACGCCAGAGCGCTGCACGACCTCGGCGATATTCAGTTCCCGCATCTCTTGATCTCAAGTCCACTTGAAGTTGCACAGTGCTGCTTCCACTTCCAGATGGCAAGCAATGGAGACGTTCATGGATTCGAAGCACACGATCGACGACGGGCAGGCGAAGCTCTGGAACGGTCCAGCCGGACGCGCCTGGGTCGAAACGCAGTCCTTGCTCGACCAACTGTTCGAACCGTTCCAGGACCTGCTCGTGGATGCAGCTTCGGTCGGACCTGGCAGCCGTGTTCTCGACATCGGCTGCGGCACCGGCAGCACGACGCTCGCCGTCGCACGGCGACTCGGCGTCGGGGGCCTTTGCATCGGCGTCGACATCTCGGAGCCGATGATCGCCGCTGCCCGGGCGCGTGCCGAGCAGGAAGGCACGCCCGCGAGTTTCATTCGCGCCAATGCCGGGAACCATGCATTCGAGCCGGCCAGTTTCGACCGGCTCATTTCGCGCTTCGGTGTCATGTTCTTCGACGATCCCATCGGAGCGTTCGCGAACCTGCGGCGCGCCGCAAAGAACGACGCCGGGTTCCATTTCATCGCGTGGCGAAGTGCCTCGGAAAATCCATTCATGACCACGGCCGAACGCGCCGCGCTGCCACTCCTGCCGAACCTCCCCGCCCGCCAACCAGGTGCGCCGGGGCAGTTCGCGTTTGCGGACCAGCGCCGTGTCCACGCCATCCTGGAAGCGAGCGGCTGGACCGGGATCGATATCCAGCCGATCGACGTGGCCTGTGTCCTGCCCGAAAAAGACCTGATGCCCTACCTGACCCGGCTTGGCCCCGTCGGAGTGATGCTGCAGGAACTGGATGACCTGACCCGCGCACGAGTCGTCGAAACAGTCCGCGCCGCCTTTGATCCCTATGTACACGGAGCCGAAGTCCGCTTTACCGCCGCCTGCTGGATGGTCAGTGCTCGGGCGCCCGCGTCAGACGCGCAAGTACGCAGCGGGTGATGTCACAAATCCCGCCTGTCCCGAACTCCAACGCTTCAACAGGACATCCCAGGAGCGGCGCAAACATCGCGCTTCACTGTCATCAGTGCGCGAATCCCGCACGCGTGCGTGGCCAGCGCGCCCTGGTCATTGCGCACCGGCCTGCGACGGCCGCTGCAACAAGCGCGCGTTATTGAAATAGGAAACGCGCAGCTGCAACCCCCTGGGCGAATAGCCGATGAAGGTCGAATCTGCCGCCGACTCGTAGGCGCGCTCGTAGCGCGCGACGAGCTGCTGATTCTCCAGTTCCAGCAGGATTCCGAGACTTTCGGGCGCGGGGAGCGATTCGTTGTACCCCTCCAGCAGCCTGCGAGCCTCGTTGAAGAACGGAATCGCCTGTTTCTGGCCGCGAAACTCCGGGGCGAAGAACTGGCGGTAGTAGTACAGAGGTTGCCGCAACCGTGGCAGGACGCGGATGACGGCCGTACCAACACCGCAAACCGCTCCCGACTGATCACGGGCGACGCAAACCGCCTGGCGTGCACGCTGGACCGCCCGATCGGGGTCGGGAATGGCCTGTGAGCGTCCCCACAGGTCGATCAACTCCGCAGAAAGTTCCGCGGTGACATTTTTCCAGACCGGAACGGTCTCGAACGATGTTTCGATACTCACGAGCGTCTCCTGGACAACATCAGTCTGTGCGCCTGCTACTTCTTCGCCCGCAAGGCCGCCAATTTGCCTACCAGCGTCGCGTATTCGCCAAAGTTGAGCTTCTGGTCGTGATCGGCGTCGAAGGCGGCGAGCGACGGCGCTGCCTCGCCCTGGCTCTTGATCAGCTCGAGATTTGCATACTCACTGGCGTCGATCGCACCGCTGCGATTCACGTCCAACGCAGCGAATTGCCCCCGAAGACGGACCTGCATCGCGATCAGGCGCTGCAATCCGGCGTAGCCCGCCTGGAATTCCTGACGCGACAACACCTGATCCTTGTTGACATCCAGCGTGTCGAACAGACGCGGCGCCGGGGTCTGCGTTGTCGCGGCAGGAGCCGCCGCTTCCGCGGCATGTGCGGCGGTGACGCTCCCGGCAAGCAGGAGGAGACTCGCCACTGCAGCCTCAAACAACATCGTGCCCGCCGCCACGACGGTTACGAACTTGTCCATGCGGTTCATGCGACTTCGGCCTCCACCGCATTCAACTCCGATTCGAACGTGATGAGTTCGCGGATTTCCGCCGTACGCAGCCCAACCAGCATCGGGTTGCGCACATTCGGGAGGAAGCTGATGTCGAAAATCTCGGTGATATCGCCTTCGAAACGGATCCAGTTCATCACGTCACCATTGGCGAGCGAGATGATCTGCACACCGCACCACGGGTCGGCATCGCGCCTGCTGAGTTCTTCGTCGAGCTGCAGGCCTTCGAAGCGCTGGTTGCGCGGCTTGGACAGGCCAACCGCGGCGACGTTGCCGACGATCGACAGACCGCGCGCAAAGCCGGGAACGAAAACCAGCGGCACGAGCTTCTTTGTTTCGAAATCGACCCAACCCAGGTGGCCGGTACCGGCATTGAGCACCCACAGCTTGCCGTTCGCCCAGCGCGGCGAATGCGGCATCGACAGACCCTCGCACACGATCTCATTGGTGGTGATGTCGATCACCACGCCGCCTTCGTGGCGACGGTCGCGCCAGCCGTCGACGGTGTCGCTGCGGCATACCGCGGTCACGTAGCGCGGCTCGCCATCGACCATCGCCAGGCCGTTGAGGTGGCAGCGGTCTTCGGGGGCGAGCTTGCTGATGAAGTCGGGTTTCCAGATCGCCTTGAAGCTGTGGGTCTGACTGAGTTCGGCCAGGCACGAGTACTTGGTGTTGACGAACACCACCTTGCCGTTCTTGCGGATGCCCAGCTCATGGATGTCGAGGTCACCAATCGTCTGCGCGTTGCGCGGCACGTAGCACTTGTCGAACTGCCCGCGGATGGTCTCGTTGGGACGAAGCACGTTCTCGAAGCGCCATAGCTGGTAGAGGCCGCCGAGATAGATGCGCTGCGCGTTGCCGACGATGCCCATCGCGCGCTCGAAGATGCGTTCGAAGAAGGACACGCGCCCCTGCTGGTCGCTGCCGACCAGGTACACGCGTCCGGTCTGGTAGGAGGAAATCGCGAGCGAGATGCGGTTTCCGGCCAGCCATCCGGACAGGCCGCGCGAGCAGTTCTTCTGGACTTTCAGCTGGGCCGGGTTCTGCGGCGGCTTGGCCGCTGGCGCCTGCGCTGCCGTGGCGGCGGGCTCGGCGCCTACGGTTTGCAGCTGCGCTTCTTGCAATTGTGCTTCTTCGCTTCCGTCCTTGGTGTCGTTGTCCTGGATGCCCTCGGGCGGATGCTTGCTGACCACGTGCTGCTACTCCTCATATCCGGCCAGGCGGTATCGCCGAGCCTTGCTGAAAACTTTCGTCACCACCGCACGCAGCGGTGTTGCGGGCCGGCAAGACACGCCGGCCCGCTTCGTTCACTTACCAGCCGTAGCGCACCACCACCTGGCCGCCCACAACGCTCTGCTGCGCGTCGGTCCAGTTCAAGCCGCCGGTAAGCGACAGACCGCCCTTGCGCGCGCCCATGCCCAGTTCGAGCATGGCGCTGGTGCCGTCGGTGCGGGTCGAACCCAACAGGCCGTTGTTGACCGAGTAGCCGTAGTCGCCATCGAACTCGCGCACGACGTTGAGCGAGCCGTACGGCGTCAAGGTGAAACCGGAGGCCTGGAAGCTCTTGTCGAAGGACACGCCCAATCGGCCGCGCGAGGACACACCGCCGTCGCCGATGAAATCGACCTGGCTGCCGTGCACCGGCGTGATGTCGCCGATGCGGGTGTGGGTGTACTGCGCCTGCGGCACGATGTTGATGCCGCCCGACAACGTCCAGGCGGTAAAACCTGCTTCGACATTGAACGAATCGGCGGTGGCTTCGGCGCTGTGCTCACCCGTCGCCGAACGCAGGCGTGCATCGATTCCGGTCCAGCGCAGGGACGCATCGAGGTAGAAGCCGTTGTCGGCCAACCAGGTGCCGTAGATGCCGAAGCCCTTGCCATCGAAGCGATCGCTGCCCGCGCCTCCGCCCAGGTGCTGGCTGCCCTCGGACTTGGCGATCAGCACGCCGAAGGCGAAATGCTCGCCCGGACGCGTGTCGAGGCCGAGCTCCCAACCGTGGTTCGACTGATCGAAGCCGAAATTGCCGTCGGAGCCGAAGTTGCTGCGATGGCCGAGCTTGACGTCGCCACTGCCTGAGAACATGCGCACCCACGGCGCCAGCCCGGCGTCACCGCCCTTGCGCGGCACCACGCCCATGCGCTGACGCCAGGTGCCGATCTGCGTATCGACCAGGCTCTGCGCACCCGGCGCGAGCGCTGCCGCGAGCGAGCCCATGCCGTTCAGGCCATCGACCGTCACGCCGAGCGACACGACGTCGCTGGTTGCATTGCTCGGATCGATGCTTGAGTTCAGGTGGAAAGCCATCGACAGGAAGCCGTCGGCGCCGTAGTTGACATTGCCGAGCGCGAAGTCAGAGGCCAATGCGTCGCCACTCACGTACACCAGCGGGATGTCGACGCTGGCCGCGGCGGGCAGGTCTGCCAGGTTGACGTTGAGCACCTGCGTCGTCGACTGCATCACGCTGCCGTTGATGTAGAGCTGATCGCTCGACTGGTTCAACCCGCTGACGTCGACGTTGATCGCGCCCTGCCCGGCAAAATCGCCGACGATGGTCAACGTGTCGTCGGGCGCGCCGTCGATGAAGCTGATCGTCCCGTTGTTGAAGACCGGGACCGGATTGTCCATGTCGAGCACGTTGCTGCCCGAGACGCCGATCAGGCCGAAATTGTCGAAGGTGTTGCCGTTGACGTAGCCGCCCAGGCGGATCGTTGCGTTGTCCAGGAAGATCCTGCCGTTGTTGACGATGTGATCGTCGCCGGCACCGAAGTCGGAGTCGCCCACGGCGTTCCAGGTGGCGCCGACGACATTGCTGAAGCTGTCGTCCAGATCGCCGGTGAGGATGGCGCCGGTGATCGAGCCACTGTTGGTGATGGTCGCGGTCGCGGCGACGCCTGACGTAATGGCGATCCGCGTGCCATCGCCGAACGCGGCGATGGCGCCGGTATTGGTCAGCGTGTTGCTGCCGAAGGAGTCCATCGCGACCGCGATGGCCGTCGCATCGGTGCCATAGGCCCCAGCCAGGATCGTGCCGGTGTTGTCGATCAGGATGTCGTCGCCGTTGCGGCCTGTGATCTCCACGCCGGTGGCGGTGACGGTAGTGCCGTCCGCACGAGCCAGGATGCTGCCGGAGTTGGTGAGCGTTGCCGCAAGGTAGCCGTTGGCGACGTTGCCGTAGGCACCCAGGATGCTCGCACCGTAGGCATGGGCAACATCGCCATCGGCGACTGCGATGATGTCGCCGTCGTTCTGCAATCCGGCCGAACCATAGAGGCTGTTGGCGAGGACACCGATTGCCAGGGCATCGTCAGCGTCGGTGCTCGCGCTGATTTGTCCTGTGTTGGTGACGCCAGCGCTCAACGCACCGATCGCGACCGCGCCGTAGGCGTAGCCCACGCCGCCCTGCGCGATCGCCGCCGCCGTGATCTGGCCGCTGTTGTCGATCAGCGACGTGCCGGCGTCCACCACGATGATGGGATGCGCCCAGTCGCAGCCGGAGCTGTCGCAGTTGTAGCTGATGGTCCGGTGCAGCGAGGCCGCGTAGCTGCCGACCGCGAAGGCATTGCCACCGTTTGCCGAAGCGACCGACTGGATGTCACCGGCGTTGGTGATGAGCGCGTCGTATTCGGTGGCCACGAAGGCGCCGTACGCCGATGCGTAGCCGAAGTCGGCGCTCGCGGCGGCTTCGATGGTGCCGACGTTGGCCACCTCTCCCCTCATTACCGCGGAGTTGTAGCCGATGGAACTGCCGAAGGCAGTGGCGATGCTGCCGATCCACGTCCCCGTCCCATCCGGGGTAACGACGGCGTGCGAAATGATACTGCCCGCGTTGTAGGTGATGGCGTAATCCATCCCGCGCTTGAAGATCTGGGTGCCGAAGGAAACGGCGTGCCCGGCGGAATAGTCGCCCGCCAGGCTGCCTACCGTGGCGGAGGCCACGATGCTGGCGCCGGCTTCGTTGACGATGTGGCTGCTGTACTTGCCACGGGCGACCGCCCCGTAGGCGGCGACGTTGCCGAACTGGGATTGCGCAATGGCGTTGATGTCGCCCGCGTTGACGATGCTCGCGTCGTACTTGGCGTAGGCGTTGATGCCGGTCGCGCCCGCGCCGCCCTGTGCCCAGCTGACGCTGTTCTCGGCGATGGCAATCGCGTTGATGTCGCCATTGTTCACCACCATGGCATCGCCCTTGTAGCTGGCGTTGACATAGATGCCGTTCGCGCCGGCGGCGCCGTAGAACCCGTAGGCGCCTTCCGTAAGTGCGTTGGCGTGACCGTAGGCGGTGATGGCACCGTCGTTGACGAGATTGACGCTGTACGTGCCACCCGCTTCGATGCCGGTGGCGAATGCACCACCGAAGAGCTCGGCATCGACCATCGCCGTGATGCTGGCGCCGGCGGCGTTGTGGATCGACGTGTTCTGGCTGTACGCCTCGACGCCGGTGGCGTAGCCGATGCCACCCTGAATGATGGCGTTCGCCTGGATATTGCCGTAGTTGTCGACGATGGCTTCGCCACCGCCGTACGGAACACTGATCACCCGAACGCCGGTGGCGTCCGCGTAATCGATGGCCACGTTGACGATGCCGCGCTCGGCACGAGCCGTGGCGACGATGTCGCCGTTGTTCACGATCTGCGAGGTCCCGGCCAAGCTGAGCGCGTAAGCGCCCAGGGCCATGCCAACGCCGATGTCGGCATGGGCGTAGCTGGCGATCAAGCCATCGTTCCCGATCGCAGCGTAGCCGTACAGGCCCGCCTGGGCCACGGCGCCCCACGCGGACGCATAGCCCTGGCTGGTGACGGCCGATGCGTGGATGCCACCGGTATTGACGATCGTCGTTTCGCCGTAGCCGTACGCGGCCAACGCCTGCACGCCAAGCGCCTTGGCCTGCAGGAATCCGTTGGTGCCGAAGATGTCCGCCGTCGCCAGCGCCGTGGCGGAGATCGATCCGCTGTTGTCCACGATCGAGTCGTAGTACACCGCGAAGTTGTAGACGCCGATGGCTACGGCTTCTTCTTCCCCATAAGGCGCCACCCCGCCCTCGGCGACCGCATTGATGCTGCCGTCGTTGATCGTGATCGCATCCCCGAGGTACAGGGCCGCGTTGAGGACACCCAGCGCATTGGCACTGGCGCCGCGGGCATCGGCGGTGATCGTTCCGGTGTTGGTGGTGTAGGCACTGAAGATGACACCGACCGAGTAACTGCCCATCGCCGTCGCTGCGCCGCCGTCCGCGTTGGCGCTCGCCAGGACATCCCCGGCGTTGTAGACGGACGAACCGAAGTAGCCGAGCGAGTCGATGCCCTTGGCGATGGCGGTGCCGCCGTCGGCGGTAGCGCTGGCCAAGAGCGCGCCGTAGTTCGAGACAGCGGTGTAGAAGCCGTAGGCGCGCGCGCCCCGGGCAAGGGCCGTGCCGCCAGCGCCGGCGGTGGCCGTGGCGCTGCTGCTGGCATCGTTGAAGATGCTTGCGACGTTGCCATACACGTACGCGCCCGTGGCGTACGCGTGGCCGCCCGCGCCGGTCGAAGCCTCGGCGCTGAGGTCGCCGCCGTTGATCAGCAGGCCGATGCCCGCGTAGGTGCCATTGACGACGGCTGCATACGCCTGCGCGTCACCGTTCGCGGTGGTGGCGAGGGCGGTCATGTCACCGTAGTTGGTCAGTGTTGCCGCATCCCAGCCGGCGACCAGGGCGCCGACGGCGAGCGCGTTGCCGTCCAGCGTGCTGGCGGTGGCGTCGATGATGCCGTCGGCATCATTGGTCAGGTACGCGAGGTGATTCGAAGAACTGACCGCGCCATAGGCCGTGACATCGCCGGTGCCGGCGATGGCGCTGGCGTCGATGAGACCGGCGTTATTGACGGACGCGGCGTCGTAGCCCGCGGCGCGAATGCCTGAAGCGTGAGCGAAGCTGTCGGCATCACCGCCGTAGACGACCGCCGCGGCGTTGACGTCGCCCTGGTTGGTCACTGCGGTGTAACCGCCGTTGTCGCTGCTGGCGTTGATGCCCATGGCGACGGCGGCACCGTCCGCGACGGTCGCGTGCGCGCTGACGTCGCCGCTGTTGCCGACGCTGGCACCGTAGTTGCTGGCACCGCTGATGCCGGTTGCGAAGGCGATGCCGGAGGTGTCGATGTCGGCCGTGCTGATCACGCTGCCGGCGTTGTCGATCGTGCTGGTCCGGCCGCTGTAGTAACCACCGGTCGAAAGACCGGTCGACAAAGCCCGACCGCCATGGCCCGAGGCGTGCGCTTCGACGTCCCCGTCGTTGGTGATGGCCGCGTCGCCGTAGCCGATGCTGAGGTAGATCGCCTTGATGCCGATGGCCTGGGCGGCGCCATCATCGGCGTCGTTGCGGGCAACGGCATCCACCTGTCCGTGATTCACGGCTTCCGCGCTGCCGCCGCGATTGGCGGCGATGGCGCCGGCGGCGTAGGCGTAGGCGGCATCCGCGACGCCGGCATGGGCGTAGCTGGAGATCGTGCCGTCGTTCTCGAGCGTGGACGTGCCGCCCGGATTCAGCGACATCGTGTAGGCACCCCAGGCAACGGCGTTGCCGCCGTGTCCTTCGACGCTGGCCGAGGCGGTGATGTCGCCGGCGTTGTGCAGCCGCACGTCGTCTTGCCCTGCCACGGCGCCGTAAGCGGGGTAGATGGCCGTGGCCCTTATACCGGCGGCCCAGGCCCACTGGTAGTCGCCGCTGCCATCGGTGGTGGCGCTCGCGCTGATCGAAGCGCTGTTATCCACCGTCGAAGCGTGGAAGCCCGAGGCGATGTTGTAGATGCCGAACGCGAGCGCCCAGTCCTCGTCATCGGCGGCGACATCGATGTTGCCTGCGTTGGTGGTGCTGGCGTCGCCGTAATAGGACAGGCTGACGATGCCTCTGGCATAGGCGTAGCCGGAGTCGGGATCGTTGCTGGCGTGGGCGGTGATCGCGCCGGTGTTGGTTACCTCGACGTTGCCGTAGAAGGAACTCGCACGGATTCCGAACGCATGATTGCCGGGCGAGTACGGACCACCGACACCCGACGAATCGACATGGATGTCGCCACTGTTGACGACCGCGACGTCGTCGTAGAAATCGCGCGCCCGGATGCCGTACTGCCAGTCACGGCCGCTGACGTTGATGTCGGTGCTGTTGTCGACTGCGAGGTACTGACTCGCAGTCGCGGCGCCGGTGCCGCCGCCGACAGCGGTGACATCGTCAACCGTACCGGCCTCCCAAGTTGCGATGCTCGCGGCAGCCTCCTCGTCGAGGCTGCCCGGGTGGGGGCGCGAGACATCGCCGGCCCAACCGGCGGCCCCCACCGCCGGAATGACGCTGGCAGGTACCTGTTCTTCGCCCCGCACCCGGGTCAGATCGATCGGCGACGAGCCTGCATCCTGTCCGACCTGGACGAAACGTCCGTCGCAGACGTAGCTGTGACGCGCAACCTGCGCATAGCGGCAGGTGTCGGCCGCCCACGCCGGCGCGGACAGCGCCAGCATCGTGGCCGAGACGGCCAGCGCGGCGCGGATGGCGCGGGTAACGGGTGCGATCCTGAGGGTCGTGCGAGCGCGCTGCTTGCGCGCACCCGTGTGATGCTGGCTGGATCCGGTCATTGCTTCCCCTGGGACTGAGCGTTTTGAGTTCTTGTTGGGTGCAAAGCAGGTGCAAAGCGCGCCGGAGTGTCCGACCTCCCGGACACCCCGGCGCTCCCCCTGCCTGGGTTCAATTCACGCTGACGGCGGACCAGGCGGTTGCAACCGCCTTCGCTTCGGCCGAAGTGGCGCCGTACAGATCGTTCGCGGCGCTGATCGTGGCCGCGCGTGCACCGGCGTAGTTGGTGCTGGAAGTGAAGTACACGCTCAGCGCGCGATACCAGATCTTCTCGGCCTTGGCGCGACCGATACCGGCGAATGCCGTCCGGTTGCAGGTCGGCTTCGGCGTGTGGTTCACGCCGCTGTAGGTCTTGGCGCCCGTGCCTTCGGCCAACAGGTAGAAGAACAGGTTGGCCACGCCCGAGGAGTAGTGGACGTCCAGACTGCCGATGCCGTTGTAGTAGCAGTTGGGCGAGGCGTGATCGGCGGACGGATTGAACATGTAGCGCAGCGCACGCTGGCTGGCACTGCCGGACACGTTGGCGACGAAGACTTCCTCGCCGATCAGATAGTCCGGGGTGTCGTGCGCGTTGTTGGCATAGAACTCGACCATCGTGCCCAGGATGTCCGAGGTCGCTTCGTTCAGGCCACCGGATTCACCCGTGTAGATCAGGTTGGCCGTATGCGAGGTGACGCCGTGGCTCATCTCGTGGCCGGCGATGTCGAGCGCCACCAGCGGGCTGAGGTTGACGCCGTCGCCGTCGCCATAGGTCATGCAGAAGCAGTTGTCGTTCCAGTAGGCGTTGCTGTAGCTGAAGCCGTAGTGCACGCGGTTGTAGGCGCCTTTGCCATCGTTGGCGATGCCGCTACGGCCGTGCGTGTTCTTGTAGTAATCCCAGGTGACCTTCGTGCCGTACTGCGCATCGGCGGCGGTGGTGGCAAGATCGGAAACGGCGTAGTTCCCCCAGACGTTGTCGGTGTCCTTGTAGACCTGACCCGAAGTACGGCTGTTGGACGCGTCGATGGTGCGGGTGCCGCCGCGCGATGGATCGCGCAGCTCGTAGCCACCGAGGATCGCGTTGGTGGTCAGGGCGACATCACCCGAGTACAGGGTCCTGGCCGTCCCGTTGGCGACCGCGGTCTCGCGGTTGCTCCAGCGCTCCAGCACGCGGCCGCGGTGCGCATCCAGGATGTAGGTCATGTCCGCACGCTCGTTGTGCAGGCGGATCTGCCAGGCCAGCCGGGGCGCGCCACTGCGGGCGTAGACCACCAGCGCACTCTCCGGAGCGCCCGCAAAATCGGAGCCGAACTCAGCGCCGGCGGCGACGACCGCCGCGCTCGAGTCGACGCTGGGCCGGACCGACAGGGACAGCGGCGCGCCCTGGGTCATGGAAACGCCTTTGAACTGGCCGTTGCGCGAATGCATGACCAGGTCGCCGCCGATCACCGGCAGTCCCGCGTAGGTGCGGTCGAAGCGGACGTGTTCGGTTCCGTCCTTGTCGACGGTCACATCACGCACAACATACTGATCATGGACGGAAGACCGGACCGCAGGCGCGTGGCCGCGAAGCAGTTCGAACGCGCGCCCGGTGGGCGATGGATTGGACGCCAGCGCACTACTCACGGCCATGGCCAGTACAGCTACTGCATACGGCTTGGTATTCAGATGCATGAACGCTCCCCGGGTCGATTTCCGATGCAGTGCAGTGGCTTCTGCATCACGGCGTCCCGTCTGTGCGGGATCGCAAGTGGGTCCACGTTCCGCCCCAGCCCGTCCGCCCCACAAGAGGGAAAAACGGCATGGTCATGGAAAAGAAATGGAGCGGAGATGCCTCGGTCAACCAGGCCCGGGACGGTCACGCGCGGGTGATGTCGATGCGGCCCACGACCATCCTGAAGCGCGGGAACGTGGAGGCCGCGCCCGCGGCCGAGGGCAGCAAATCGCCAGCGCTTTTTTGCGCCAAGCCCCCGTACGCACTGGATCAATGATGTCTGCGTACGCAGGCGTACTCATTCGCCTGATGCCTGGGCTGTCGCCCGAGCACAGCAATAGACCCGTCGGTGGGACGGCTGGTTGAAGCAGATCCCGAGCGTGGCGAGGAGCCTCTACCTGGGACTGAAAAACGGGCGGAGGTCTACCTGCTGTCGGCCGCGGACGCGGCCCCAACACTCCAGCGCTTGAAGATGGTCGCGGGTCCCTTCGAACCTCAAGTCACAAGACCGGCTCAACCGCGACATCGCGATCACCGCGAAGCGCGTTTGCGCGTTCAAGTGCCGCGACAGCCGCTCGCTGATCTCCGAGCGCCCGATAGAGCGCCAACATCGACCAGGCAACGCGATAGTCCGTCTCCGCGTACTTCTCCAGCCTTCCCATGATGGCCGAAGCGGCGTCGTACTGACGTGCATCGAGCAGGACCCTCGCCTGCACGACGCCCGTCTGGATCTCTGCTTCGGGGGACATTCCCGCCACGCCAGCAGCCCGATCCGCATGCGCAAGCGCGGTCGCTCCATCGCCTTCGGCTCGCGCAATGAGTGACCGCGCCAGTTCCAGGTCCACTGCGTGATGACGGGCATCCTGTTCGCCAACCGACGCGTCGCTGGCCAACCACGATTTCGCCAATGGCAGGTCGCCGATGCGCAGCGCGGTCTGGACGGCCACCAGCATCAACCTGTCGTCCCCAGGGGCCGGGGGCGGAGCACTCCGGACCAGCTTCCTCGCCCCGCCCAACTCGCCCTGCGCCACGTGCAGGCGCAGCAACAACTCCAGGAGAGCAGGATCGGTGTCGCGCACGCCACGCGACTGGATGCGGGCCAGCGTGTCGCCGGCGTCGTTCATTCGCCCTTGCGCCATCTGGATCCTGGCCGTCGTCACCAGGACCTGAACCATCAGGCGGTTGTCTTCCAACTTGGGCAGATACGGCTGCGCGCGACGAATGGCGTCCCAGGCATCGGCGGGCCGGGCCAATGCAAGCAGCAACGACGCCTTTTCGCTCAATGAATTCACAAGATAGTCGTTGACCCGAAACCGCTCGAATGTCTCGATCGAACGGTCGAATTCGCTCAGGGCCTGCGCATAGTTGCCGCGCAGGATCTCGGCCAGGCCGATGTTGTGTCCAATCGCCCCCAACAAAACGAGATCTCCGGAGCGCTGGATCCAGACACGGGACTGGCCCAGGTACTCCATGCCGCCGCCGACGTCGCCGCGCTGGGCGCGGATGATGCCCAGCCCTTGATAGACGAGCCCGGTCAGTCGCGAATTGATGCGGTCGGATGGCAACGACTGCAGGAGCTTCAACGCCTGGGTAAAGCGGAGCTCAGCTGCGTCCACGTTGTTCCGGGCGCGTTCCGCTCCGGCCAATCCCTGCAGCGCGCCAATCTTCGTGGGCGTGTCAGCGTCCGTCGCCTGGTCCAGGGCCTGTTGAAACAAGGTCGCGGCCACGTCGACATGCCCAGCGCGAAACTCGAGCTTGGCCTCGCGATAGAGAAAGCGGGGATCGCGACGTTCGGCTGGCAACGAGGTCCTGAGCAGGCGGGTCGCTTCCTGCAGCCGGCCCGCCAGGATTTCCGCATCGAGCCGCTGCAGACGCTCGGCTACAGGACTCGGCGGCGGCCCCGATTCGCCCTGCCCACCCAGTTGCCGTAGCCACACGTCGGCCACTTCGGCGACGGCCGCCAACGCCGTATTGCCTCGCGCCTGGAGTCGTTGCTCCCGGCCGCCTTCAAATAGGCGCAGGACGACCCGCCAGCCGTTGCCCTCCCGCTGCATTTGCGGCAGGACAATCCAGCGCGCGCCGCTGAGAGAGCGCAGTTTCTTTCGAGCAACCGCGGGCGCATCGCCTTCGATCGCCGTGCTCAGACGCATGGCCTGTTCGCTGGGGAGCACATTGACGCCGCTGGCACGCAGGCGTGCCGCCATATAGTCCATGGCGCCCAGTCGGGCCCACGCATTCTCGGAATCCATCGGAACGACAGCCACCGGCATGACCAGCACCGCGTCATCCGCCGCCTGCGTCGGACCTTCGCCCCGATAACGCGAATAGACGAGGAAACCAAGGCCGACCGCCACGATCAGTGCGATCAGTAGAGGCAGGCCAATGCGCAGCAGACGGCGTCGCTTTCCGATCGCCGATGAAACTTCTGTCGCCTCTTCGACGCCCGCCCCGATAGTCTCCGGCAGCTCGGCCTCCAAGGCCACATCGACATCCAGAGCCTCCCCTTCGATATCCGATTCGATTTCGCTATCGGCTTCGACGTAATGCGCCGAAGCCGAAGCCGAATGCATGGCACCGCGCCCCCCCGCGTCACCCGCTTCGGCCATGCTGGCATCCGAAGGGACCGCCACCTCCCTGATCGGCGCAACCCAGCGATAACCGAATCGCGGCAACGTGCGGATCATCACCTGCTGGTTGCCGGTGTCGTCCAGCGCCTTGCGCGCACGCAGCAGCGTCTGGGCCACGACCGTATCGCTGGCATCGACACGCCCCCACACCGCCGAAATCAGTTCATCGCGCCCGACTGCACGATCGCGATGCTCGATCAGGTAGACCAGGCACTCCAGCGATTTTGGACGCAGCGCAATCGGCTTTCCGTTGCGCAGGAGTTCCCGCGACGCCGGATTAAGCTCGAATTCTCCGAACAGATACTTGGGGCGCATACGCTCGCCGTTGATCGACTGCACATGGCAGTGCACGAAGTGCTTCGTCCCCAGCTTACAACGAACCCCACGCCGGCAATCGAGCCCACCCGCAGCCACCCAGCGTCGGAAAAGAAAAAGCCCCGTCGACGCGGGGCTCTTTGTTGGGGACGCCATATCGCCATCGCGAGTGGCCGCCAAACTATGCATAGACCATTGGCGTCTACGATCCGTGCGTACATCACGAGCGTGCGCAACCTGGGCGGCGAACACGTGAGTCCCATCGTTCGCAAGTGGCCGACCGCGGGCCGGCGCGGTGACTGCGGCGCGACTTTTACTTCGGACCCAATGAACAGTCAGGACGATAGCGAACAGGAAACCCTGCGAGTTGCGGGTTCATGGCGACGACCGCCGATCAGACAAACGGGACGCAAAAGTGGATGACTTTCTTGGTGGGCCCACCAGGACTCGAACCTGGAACCAAAGGATTATGAGTCCTCTGCTCTAACCATTGAGCTATAGGCCCGAGCGCGCATCTTAACGGTCCACGTGAGCGCCCAACAGGGTTGCAGGGTTGCAGGGCTACCGTGCTGCCGCCAGCCACTGCCACCACGTTGTCAGCAGCAAAGGCGCAAGCTGGGCTTCCCATCAAGGAGAATGCGCATGAACACCCAGCAAGTCGCCGCCCGCCTGGTTGAGCTGTGCCGCCAGGGCAAATACGAGCAGGCCCAGACGGAGCTGTATGCCGACGACGCCGTGAGCATCGAGATGCCCGGATTGCCAGTGGGTGCACTCGGCAACGCCAGCGGCATGGACGAGATCCGGGAAAAAGGACGCAAGTGGGGCGAGAACATCGTCGAGGTCCACGGCGGCAGCGTCGGCGATCCGGTGGTAGCCGGCGACTGGTTCAGCCTCGCCATGGGCATCGACGCCACTTACAAGGACATGGGCCGCGCGCCGATGGAAGAGATCTGCGTGTACAAGGTGCGCGACGGGAAGATCGTGCATGAGCAGTTCTTCTACAACGTCGGCTGAGCGTAGGGCGGGTTTTAACCCGCCGGCAATCCGATGGCGGGTTAAAACCCGCCCTACCAACGCCACAAAAACAGAAGCCCCGCTCAAGGCGGGGCTTCGTGTTTTCGATCCGATTGCCGCGGATCAGTCGATGTCGAGGAACGAACGCAGCTGTTCCGAACGCGACGGGTGACGCAGCTTGCGCAGCGCCTTGGCTTCGATCTGGCGGATGCGCTCGCGGGTGACGTCGAACTGCTTGCCGACTTCTTCCAGCGTGTGGTCGGTGTTCATGTCGATACCGAAGCGCATGCGCAGCACCTTCGCCTCGCGCGGAGTCAGTCCGGCGAGCACGTCGCGCACTGTTTCCGAGAGGTTGATGTTGGTCGTCGCATCCACCGGGGACTCCACATTGGTGTCCTCGATGAAGTCGCCCAGGTGCGAATCCTCGTCGTCGCCGATCGGCGTCTCCATGGAGATCGGTTCCTTCGCGATCTTCATGACCTTGCGGATCTTGTCTTCCGGCATGTCCATTTCCTTGGCCAGCTCCTCCGGCGTGGCCTCGCGGCCGTACTGCTGGAGCATCTGGCGGGAAATGCGGTTGAGCTTGTTGATCGTCTCGATCATGTGCACCGGGATGCGGATGGTGCGCGCCTGGTCGGCGATCGAGCGGGTGATCGCCTGGCGGATCCACCAGGTCGCATAGGTCGAGAACTTGTAGCCGCGGCGGTATTCGAACTTGTCGACGGCCTTCATCAGGCCGATGTTGCCTTCCTGGATCAGGTCGAGGAACTGCAGGCCGCGGTTGGTGTACTTCTTGGCGATGGAGATGACGAGGCGCAGGTTGGCCTC
Organism: Lysobacter fragariae; assembly: GCF_054779775.1. Classification (NCBI taxonomy): domain Bacteria; kingdom Pseudomonadati; phylum Pseudomonadota; class Gammaproteobacteria; order Lysobacterales; family Lysobacteraceae; genus Lysobacter; species Lysobacter fragariae. The sequence goes on from NZ_BAAGXP010000013.1 coordinate 117,979, forward strand.
GACCATTTCCTTCTTCGCCTTGCGTGCCTTGGCTTCGCCATAGGCCATCGCGCGGCTGATTTCCTTGATGTCGGCCAGGGTCAGGAAGCTGGACTGCTCGATGGCGATGGTCGCTTCCTGCTCGGAAACGATCTGGTCCTTGACGTCACGCAGGCCCGACGACCACTTCTGCTTGCGCTTGAGCACGTCGTCGACCCAGCCCAGGTTGGTCTGGTTGCCTTCCCACGCGCGGATGAAATCCTTGCGCGGCATCTTGGCGACGCGGGTGGACAGGTCGAGGATGCGGCGCTCGTGGTCCTTCACGCCGTTGACGACTTCGCGCAGGTTGCGGACCAGCGTGTCGGTCAGGCCCAGCGGCAACTTGAGGGTGACGAAGACTTCCGCCATGTCCTCGCGCGCCTTGAGCGTCGCCTTGTGGGTCGGACCGTGCTTGGCGTAGGACTTCTCGAAGCGGCCGTAGGCCTCGGCGATCTTGCCCATGCGATCAGCGACTTCGATCGGATCCGGACCGGTCGGGCCCGCTTCCTCGGCTTCGTCATCGGCACCGGCGACTTCGACGTCTTCGTCTTCCTCGTCGGCATCGACTTCAGCCGCAACAACCGGCACCGGCTCGGGCTCGGGTTCGGCGTCGAGGAAGCCAACAACGATTTCGGCCAGGCGCTTCTTGCCGGTCTTGTGGGTTTCGTAATCGTTGAGGATGTGCGCGATGGTGCCCGGGAACGAGGCCAGCGCGGCCTGCATCTGGTTCAGGCCTTCCTCGATGCGCTTGGCGATGGCGATTTCGCCTTCGCGGGTCAGCAGCTCGACCGTACCCATCTCGCGCATGTACATGCGCACGGGGTCGGTGGTGCGGCCGCCTTCGCCATCGAGCGAGGTCAGCGCGGCGGCGGCTTCTTCGGCCGCGGTGTCATCGACTTCGCGGCCGCTGGCGGCTTCGCCGGCGAGCAACAGGGTTTCGGCGTCGGGTGCGACTTCGTGCACCTCGATGCCCATGCCGTTGATCATGCCGATGATGTCTTCGATCTGTTCCGCGTCGACGAGATCGTCGGGCAGGTGATCGTTGACCTCGGCATAGGTCAGGTAGCCCTGCTCCAGGCCCTTGCTGATGAGCTGCTTGATGTCGGACTGGGGAGCCGGACGTTCGTTGGCCATGGACTGGACACCGGGTGGGGACTTAGGGAACCAAGCATTATACCAGCGGTTGCTGGCGCTGCCTGAAGCAAAGCGCCTGTCCAACAGATGCGGGGCGGAGGCGATTGGATTCGCCCCGCCCGCCGGCGGATCCGGGCCCGCCCTACGCTTTCAGCAGGAAGGTCACCGGCCCGTCGTTGACCAGGCTGATGACCATATGGGCACCGAACCGCCCGGTTTCCACCCCCGGGGCGTGCTTTTGGCGGCACGTTTCCAGCAAGCGGTTGAATACGGGTTCAGCCTCCCCGGGCGGCGCGGCGGTGGAGAACCCGGGGCGCATGCCGCTGCTGGTGTCGGCCGCCAGGGTGAATTGACTGACCAGCAACAAGCCGCCGCCGGTGTCGGCCAGACCGAGATTCATCCGACCCTGCGCATCGGCGAAGACGCGGTAGCCCAGCAACCGCTCGGCCATCCGCTGGACCTGGGCTTCGCCGTCGCCAGGCTCGACCCCGACCAGCGCCAGCAGGCCCGGACCGATGGCGCCGGCGGTTTCGCCATCGATGGTGACGCGGGCCTGGGTGACGCGTTGGATGAGGGCGAGCATGGCGTGTTCAAGATCAACGGGGAGGTCCGCAGCTTAATTTGAACGCCCGCTACACTCGATGCATGCCCGAGTTGATCGCCCGCCTCCTCTATTTCCTTGCCGCCCTGCTTTCCCGCCTGCCCTGGTCCTGGCTGCTGCGCCTGGCGGACGGCATCGCCGCGCTGATGTTGCGGCGGAACACGCGCGAGTCGCGGGTGGCGTGGCGCAACCTCGAGCTGATCCAGCCCAATGCCACCCCGGCGCAGCGCGAGGAGCAGCACCGCCGCATCCTGCGCACGACCGCGCGCCAGGCGATCGAGACCCTGCGCCTGTGGACCCGGCCGCACCAACAGAACCTCGCCCTGATCCGCGAGGAACACGGTATCGACGCGTTCGACGCGGCGATCCGCGCCGGCCGTGGCGTGATCGTGGCCGCACCGCACTACGGCAATTGGGAGCTGCTGAACCAGTGGCTCGCACACCACACGCCGCTGGCGATTCTGTACGCGCCACCGGAATCGAAGGTCGGCGACGCCTTCCTGCGCCGCGTGCGCGCGGACGACGCCAGCGCGCAGCGCGTCACCCAGGTGCGCGCGGAAGGCCCGGGCGTGCGCCAGCTCTTCAAGCTGCTCAAGGACGGCGGCGTGGTCGGGATCCTGCCGGACCAGCAGCCCAAGCAGGGCGAGGGCGAGTTCGCGCCGTTCTTCGGCGTGCCCGCGCTGACCATGACCCTGATCGGCCGGCTTGCCCAGCGCAGCGGCGCGGCCGTGGTGTTCGCGTACTGCGAGCGCATTGGTGGCGAAGCCGGCGCACCCGGCTTCGCCCTGCACATCGAACCCGCACCGCAGGGCATCGGCGACGCCGATCCGAAAATCGCCGTGGCCGCGCTCAACACCGCGCTGGAACACATCGCCCGACGCGACCTGGCGCAGTACCAGTGGACCTACAAGCGCTACACCCACCAGCCTTCGCGCAGCTGGGACGACAACCCCTACGAGGGCATCCGCTGACGCCATGAGTGACTCCACCCTCCCCTACCTGGCCAGCGACGACTGGCACCCGCTGCCGGCGCGCGCCCGCGACCTCTTCGCCGCCAGTCGCGCCTTTCCCCTGCTCGTGCCGGCGAGCGCGCTGGGCTTCGTCGCCTTCCGCCTGCTCGATGGCACGCCGGTACTCGGCGCGGTCTTCGGGGCGATGCTCGGTGCCGCGCTGGGCTTCTGGATCGGCAACCGGCAGTTCCGGCACATCGCCTGGCGGCTGGACGGCGATGGCCTGGCGATCCGGCGCGGACGGATGTTCCAGCGCGAAGTCCGCGTCCCCGCCACGCGCGTGCAGCACCTGGACCTCAAGCGCGGCCCGTGGCAACGCCGGCGCGACCTCGCCACGCTCGTCGTGCATACCGCCGGCACGCGCAACAGCGCGGTCACGCTGCCGCACCTGGATGCGGACGACGCGCAACGATTGCGCGATGTCCTCGGGCGACAGATCGACCACGACGACGAAGCGTGACGTGCCGGCACGGCGCCATGAACGCGAATGCAGCCGCGACGGCGGCGGATCCAACGCAATGACCAACACCGCAGCGATCGCGAACCAGGCTCGCAATGACAGGGGACACGCGGGATGACGGAAGCCAGCCAAGCCAACCAGCGCCTGCACCCGATGTCGTGGTTGTTCGTGCTGCTGCAGCAGCTCAAGCAGTTCATCCTGCCGCTGGTCGCTGCGTTCTTCTTCGGCGGCGACCGCAACGAGCTGTGGCCGTTGATCGGCGTCGGCGCGCTCGCGTTGCTGTCGGTGTGGCGCTACTACACCTACCACTACGGCGTGGTGGACGAAACGCTGGTGGTGCGAAGCGGACTGCTGGAGCGCAGCCTGCGGGTGATTCCCTTCGCGCGCATCCACAACGTGGCGCTTCAGCAGTCGGCGCTGCACCGCTTGTTCGGCGTGGCCGAAGTGCGGCTGGAATCGGCCGGCGGCGAAAAACCCGAAGCCGAGATGCGCGTGCTCAAGCTCAGCGATGCGCTGGCGCTGGATGCCCTGGTGCGCCGGCGCGGACGCGCCAGCACCGCCGATACCGCGGCGGCGGAACAGGCACCCGCCGTCCAGGTGTTGCTGCAGCTTCCGACCAGCGAAGTCCTGCGCCAGGGCCTGGTATCGAACCGCGGCCTGGTCGTTGCGGCGGCGGGTGTTGCCGGCACCTGGCAGTTCGGTGGCGACAAGCTGGCGTCGCGCCTGGTGCAGGACTTCCTGCAGCAGTGGGTGGAGAAGTTCAACGGCTACAGCACGCAGCAGCACTTCGGCGCGATCCAGTACGCGCTGGCCGGACTGCTGGTCGTCGGCACCGTGATGGCACTGCTGCGCGTGTTCTCGATGCTGCTGGCATTGCTGCAGTACCACGGCTTCGTACTCAACGAAGAAGGCCGGCGCCTCACCGTCGAGCGCGGCCTGCTCGGGCGCTGGCGCACCACCTCGCCACGACGGCGCATCCAGGCATGGACGCTGCACGAAGGCCTGATGCATCGCCTGCTGCGCCGGCGCACGCTCGAAGTGGACACGGCCGGCGCCGGACACGGCCGGAATGACCAACGCCGCGCGCTGCACGACATCGCGCCGGTCGCATCGCCGGCCACCTGCGATGCGCTGATCGAACACCTGTTGCCGCGCTCGGGCTGGTCGCAGCTGGCGTGGCAGTCGCTGCCGCAGCGCCAGTGGTGGCGGCTGATGCTGTTCGAAACCGCTGCGGTAGTGGTCGCCGTGCCGCTGCTGTCGTGGCAACTGGAACTGGGCGCGTACCCGCTGGCGTTGCTCCTGTGGCTCCCGTGGGCCGCGTTCAAGGCCAGGCACCGCCTCGCGCACGCGGCCTACGTGCACGATGCGCGCCTGGTCGGCGTGCGCGAAGGCTGGCTGCGTCGCCATTGGCGCTTCGCTGAAATCGACAAGCTGCAGACGCTGCAGCTGACGCGCAATCCGGTCGATCGTCGCTGCGGCACGGCCACGTTATGGCTGGACACCGCCGGCGCCAATCCGATGGCCCCACCGCTGCGGATCCGTTTCCTGCCGGAGGAACAAGCACGCAGGCTGCACGAACGGCTGGCCCGCACGCTGGCGCGGCGACCGCTGCACTGGTGACGATGATTGTCCTGTTGGCTGCGTAGGGCGGGTCTTGACCCGCCGTCGGCGCGCCGCGAACGCCACCCCTCCGCGACGGATGGTGTCGCGAACCGCCGGCGATTCGGCATTCGCGATGGCGGGTCAAGACCCGCCATACCAGACCGCTCCTACCAAAGCCGCCAGTAACCCAGCGACTTGCGGATCTGCAGGCCGCGCAGCCTGGTCATGAAAGGCTGCCGGCGCAGTCGTCCCAACCTTCCCTGCACCAGCGCCTGCGCCGCGGCGAGCACGCGGTAGGACGCGTTGCCATCGCGCAATGGATGGATGGCATCGGCATACGCCGCCAGTTCCGCGCGCAACGCATCGCTGGGCGCGAACGCCTGCGCCAGCATCTCCGGCAGGCGCGCGGGATCGTCGAAATCCAGCATGTGCGGCTTCGGTGCGCGATTGCGGAACGTCACCACCGGCTTGCACTGGACGACGAACTCGGACACCACCGACGTCGTGTCGGCCACCAGCACGTCGGCCGCACGTTCCGCGGTGACGAGCTGTTCGGTTTCGACGAACGCCGCGTTGTCGCCCGCGAGGCTGCGATAGCGTTCGACCAGCGCCGGCGGGCACTTCGGATGCAGGGTGAGCAGCCAGTAACGCTCGCCGTGCGCGATGTCCGCGGCGATCGCGTCGAACAGGTGCGGCGCGGCGCTCAGGCGCTCGGTGAAGGTCGATGCGAACAACACGATGGGGCGACCGCGCGCAGGCGCACGCAACGCTTCGGCGGCGCCATCGTCCGGACGGAACAGCGGATCGAGCTTGGGCCAACCGGTTTCGACCACCTTGAAGTAGCCGTACTTCTGCGCCAGCGCCTGGAACGGTTGCGTGGTGGCCGGGCCCTGCGTGCAGTACAGGTCGAACATGCCGCGCAGGCGGAAGTGACCGCGCTGGTCGCCGCGCTTCTCGACGTTGAAACCGTGAAACACCTGCACCTTGGTACCACTGATGAAGGTCGGCACCCAGTTGGCGGCGCTGAACACCGCACGCGGCTGGGCTGCCACCGCCTGGCGCACGTTGACCATGTTCACCGGCTCGGGCAGGCGCAATCCCGCGGCGCCATCGACGAACAGCGCATGCACCCGATGACCCTTGGCTTGCAGTGCCTCCGCCAGCGGTTGCAGGATGGGCAGCGCGTAGCGCTCGGTCGCGAACAACAGGTAATCCGCCATTACTGCTTCCCAGTCCCCTTCACCGGTGTCGGTCCGCCCACAAAAGGCGCAACCGATCTCAGCGGTCATTATCGCGTTCAACGAGGCCGACCGCATCGGCGACTGCCTCGCGTCGCTGGCTTTCTGTGACGAGATCGTCGTCGTGGACTCGCACTCCACCGATGCTACCCGGGAGATCGCCGCGGCGGCCGGCGCACGGGTCCTGGAACGCACCTTTGACGGCTTCCGCAGCCAGAAGCAGTTCGCCATCGAGCAGGCCACGCACGACTGGGTCCTGTGCCTGGATGCCGACGAACGGGTGAGCGACGTCCTGCGGGCTTCGATCCTCGATCGGCGCGGCCGTGGTTTCGCGGACGCCGCGGGCTACCGGTTTCCGCGGCTGTCGGAGTATTTCGGCAAGTTCCTGCGCCATGGCAACGCCTACCCGGACCACGTGCTGCGCCTGTTCGACCGTCGTCGCGGCGGTTGGCGCGGTACGCGCGAGGTACATGAAGCCGCCAGCGTCGACGGCAGCGTCGCCACCCTGCGCGGCGACCTGATCCACCATCCGTACCGCTCGCTGGAGCAGCAACTGAGCAAGACCCAGCGCTACGCAAGGATGATGGCGGAGCATGACTTCGCCCGCGGCAAGCGCGCGACGCTGGCCAAGCTGGTGCTGGCGCCGGCGTGGCGGTTCTGGCGCGGTTACGTGTTCCGCCTGGGGTTCCTCGACGGCTGGCACGGGCTCGTCTATGCCTACGTGCGCGCCAATTACGTGCGGCAGAAGACCATCATGCTGTGGCTGCTGCAGAACGGGCGGCCGGTGTAGGCGAAGCGTCATTCGACGACTCGACGCCGATGACGACTCCGTCGATCGGCGGACAAGTGTCGTGACGGCGGAATCGCCTTCGACAGCTGACCGGCTTCGCCGCTGACGTGCGCTTCGCCCACGCCAACGCAACCTCAGTTGAGGTCGGTCCCGCTCTCCAGTTCCTTGCCGGCCGGCACGCAGCCGGCAATCACCGCATCCGCCGGCACCAGCCAGAACACGCGGCGATTGGAACGACCGGCGATCGTCGCCTTGTCGCGATCGATGCATTGCGACAGCGCCGGTTCCTGCACCAGCAGCAGGCGCTTGTGCGGCGCCTGCGCCTGCCAGGCCAGGCCGCGCCTGAGCTGCTCGCCCCACGGCGCGACGAAACCGAACGTCGCTACCGGCCGCTGCGCCATCAGCAGGTTCTGCTCCTTCCACGCGACCAGCCCCAGTTCGTGGTCGCCAATCTGCCGGTCCAGCTGCGTCATCAGGCCGCGCGCTGAACTGGAATCGTTGAGCAGCGGATAGGCGACCAGACCGTAGAGGATCCAGGTGCAGGTGAGCGCGGACAGCATCGCCATGACCGGGCGCGTTCGACCGAACCACAGCAGGCTGCCGAGGCCACCACCGCCCATCGCCAGCAGCAGGTAGGTCAGCGGCGCGGCGGCATCGCCCAGGCCACGGGCTTCGTTGAACTGCTTCTCGAAGCCGGGATTGCCCAGCAGCATCGCCAGGCCCATGCCGGTGGTCGCCAGCGTCAGGGCGATCGCAACCCCCAGCGCCAGACGCCGCGGCCACGCACGACGCAGGATGCCCGGCAGCAACGGCGCGAATGCGAGGCAAGCCATCGGCAGCGCCGGCAGGATGTAGACATCGCGCTTGCCGTGCGGAATCGAGAAGAACAGCACGATCAGCGCCCACCACACCAGCGGCAACAGGTAGCGCGGATCGCGCCGCTGCAGGCGCCGCTTCCACGCCGGCAACGCCCAGGGCAACGCCAGCATCAGTGGCAGCCACATGCTCAGCATCACGCCCAGGTGATACCAGGCTGGCTGCTGATGGTCCCAGGATCGCGTGTAACGGCCGGCGGTCTGGCGGAACAGGATGTCGTCCATGTAGGCGCGGTAGGACGGGTCGGTCTGGTGCAGCACGGTCGTGATCATCGGCACCAGCCACAGCGCCATCGCCGCGACCAGCACCACGGGCCCGAGCAGCACGCGCCAGTCGCGCAATGGCAGGCGCACACCGGGCCAGCCGCGCCAGGCTGCGAACGCCGCCGGAACCAGCATCACCAGCGCCAGTCCGCCGACCCCCTTGGTGATCGTGCCGATGCCGGCCGCGAACCAGCCCAGCAGCCACATCTTCCAGTCAGGCCCGCGCAGCAGGTGCCGCAGCAGGCCGTAGTTGGCCAGCGTGATCCAGAACACGACCACCGGATCGATCTGCGCCTTCTTCGCCTGGTAGGTGAAGTGCAGGGTGAACAGCAGCGCGTAGCCGGCGTACAGGCCGATCTGGCGCGTCCACAGCCGCTTGCCCAGGTCGACGACGCACCACAGCGTGCCCAGCGCCGCGAGCAGGCACGGCAGCAGGAACGCGACGCGCCAGTTGCCGACCACGGTGTAGGCCGCCGCCTGCAGCCACATGAAGGTCGGCGGCTTGTCCGAATAGAGCTCCGCGCCGCGATGCGGGAACAGCCAGTCGCCGCTTTCGATCATGTGCTTGGCAACGAGGGCGAAACGCGGCTCGTCGGCGGGCCAGGGATCGCGCAGCCCCAGGCCGGCACCGAGCACCAGCACGGCAAGGATCCAGAACAGCCAGGTGTCGCGGGAGGCGTTGGTTTTCAGCATGCGCGGATGATAGCGGGGTGTCAGGGCGCTGGTTGGGCAGCGTCGGCATTCCCGATGCTTGTCGAAGAGGCTTTTTGCCATTCCGCCAAGCATCCGGGTCTTTCGGGGAAGTCTTTTTTCCCTTCCGGAAAGGCTCTGAGCTTCTCGGGTGGGTCTTTTTTGCCTTTCCGCAAGGCTCGAGAATCTTTCAGACAAGTCTTCTGGCCCTTCCGGAAAGGCTCGGAATCCTTCGGCAAAGACATTCAGCCCTTCCGGAAAAGGTCGGCGTCCTTCGGGAACGACTTTGGATCCTTCAGGAATGGCTCGGCGTCCTTCGGGAGAGACTTTTGGTCCTTCCGGAATGGCTCGGCGTCCTTCGGGAACGACGTTGGATCCTTCGGGAATGACTCGGCATCTTCAGGGAAAGACGTTAGGTCCTTCCCGCGAGGCTCGGACCCTGAATTGACCGGATCGCTCGCTTGTCCGCGAAGGGCAGCGGAGCGACACCGGCATGGCAAGCCGGATTACGACGCCTTGCGCAGCCGGGCGTAGAAGAATCCGTCGCCACCGCCCTCGCCCGGCAGCCGCTGCGAACCGGCACCGGTATCGCGGCCGAACTGCGCACCCAGCGGCTCCAGCTTCGCCGTCGGCGTACGCGCGAGGAAGGCGTGGACCTGCCGTTCGTTCTCGTCCTTGAGGATCGAGCACGTTGCATACAGCAGCACGCCACCGGGCACGACCACCTTCCACAGGTTGTCCAGCAGCGCAGCCTGCGTGGCGACCAGCGCGGACAGGTCGGATTCGCGCCGATGCAGCAGGACGTCCGGCTGCCGGCGCACGATCCCGGTGGCCGAGCACGGCGCATCCACCAGCACCGCGTCGAATGGAATGCCATCCCACCAGTCGAGCCGCGCGGCGTCGGCGGCGAGCAGGCGCGCGCTTTCGCCGACATGCAGGCGCGCGAACGTGCCGCGCACGCGATCCAGCCGCTTCGCGTCGACATCGATCGCGGTCAGTCGCAGCGATGCGTCGCGTTCGAGCAGGTGTGCGGCCTTGCCGCCCGGCGCCGCGCAGGCATCGAGCACGCGCGCACCCGGCGTCGGCACCAGTGCATCGGCGACGCCCTGCGCAGCGGCGTCCTGCACCGATGCCGCGCCGTCGGAAAAGCCCGGCAGTGCGGCCACCGCGATGCTGGCGTCCAGGCGCAAGGCATCGGGCAGCGCGGGATCCTCGTGGGCTTCGATACCGGCGTCGTGCAATCGCTGTCGGTACACCGCGCGCGACTGCTGCCGGCGATTGACCCGCAGCCACAACGGCGGTGTCTGTGCGCTGGCGGACAGGATCGCCGCCAGGTCGTCGCCCCAGTCCTGCTGCAGCCGCGTGCGCAGCCAGCGGGGCCAGTGCGCGGCCGGGTCGCCGGCAGGCAGTCCATCGCGCTGCGCGCGCCGCAGCAGCGCATTGACCAGTCCGGTCTGGTGCGTGCGGTTGAGTCCACGCGCGGCTTCCACCGTCGCGGCCACCGCGGCGTGCGCCGGCAGTCCGAGCGGATCCAATTGCGCGAAGCCGGCGAACAACAGCGCGCGCAACTCGTTGTCGCGCGCGCCCAGCGGCTTGGGCATCCACGCCTTCAGCGCGGCATCGAAGCGGAACGGCTGGCGCAGCACGGCAAAGCAGATCGCCTCGACCAGGGCGCGGTCGCGCGAATCGGGCAACTGCGGCAACGCGGTGGCGAGTTCGGCCTTGAGCGAGCGGCCGCGGTGCAACACGGCATCGAGCACGTGCGCGGCGACGACGCGGGATTGGCTACCGCTCATGGCTGCAAGCAACCACGCGCGCTTCGACGAGCGTTACGACGAACATCACGATGAACGGCGCGCATTGAGATAGTCCGCCGCCGTGATCGCCTTGCCGCCTTCGCGCTGCAGTACGCGGATGCGCAGGGCACCTTCGCCGCACGCGATGTCGATGCCTTCACGTCCGGCCAGCAGCACCGTGCCGGGCGCGGCGTCGTGCGCCAGCGGCAGAGCGACCGCGCCGTGGATGCGCAGGCGTTCGCCCGACACCATGGCCTCGGCCATCGGCCAGGGGTTGAACGCGCGCACCTTGTTGGCGAGCACGATGGCCGGCTGCGACCAGTCGAGCCGTGCTTCGGCCTTGTCGAGCTTGTGCGCATAGGTCACGCCGGCGTTCGGCTGCAGCGTGGGAACGGGCAGGATGCCGGCACGCAGCAGGCCCAATCCGTCCGCCAACGTCTGCGCGCCCAGCGCCGCGAGGCGATCGTGAAGCTGTCCGCCTGTGTCGTTGTCGCCGACATCGAGTTTCTGCGAAAGCAGCACCGGCCCGGTATCCAGGCCCTTTTCCATCTGCATCAGGCACACGCCGCTTTCGCGGTCGCCCGCTTCGATGGCGCGCTGGATCGGTGCCGCGCCGCGCCAGCGCGGCAGCAGCGAGGCATGCACGTTCCAGCAGCCATGGGTCGGGATGTCGAGTACCGACTGCGGCAGGATCAGGCCGTAGGCGACCACGATCATCACGTCGGGCTTCAGCGCGCGCAGCGCCGCCTTCGATACCGCGGAGCGGAAGTTCTCCGGCTGCACGACCTCGATGCCGCGCAGCAGCGCCTCGCGCTTGACCGGCGAAGGCGTCAGTTCGCGCCCGCGCCCCGCGGGACGGTCAGGTTGCGTGTAGACGGCGACGACTTCATTGCGCTGCGCGGCGGCGCGCAGGCTGGGCACGGCGAAGTCCGGGGTGCCTGCGAACACTATTCTCATGGGACGGATGCGCGACCTGGATGGGGGATCGTGGAAAGCAGTCGCCGCGCATCACGGCGCAGCGAAATGCGGAATCGGGAACACGTGTCGCGCATCGGACCGCTCACCAGCCACCACACGACGGCGGCGTGTGCCCCGGTGATCGGTCGCCTTACGCCGCCGCCGCGCGACGCTGCTTGGCCAGCTTCTTGCGCACCATCTCGCGCTTGAGCGGCGAGAGATAGTCGACGAACAGCTTGCCAACCAGGTGATCCATCTCGTGCTGGATGCACACCGCGAGCAGGCCGTCGACGTGCATCTCGAATGGCTGGCCATTACGGTCCAGCGCCTGCACCGTGATCTGGTTGGAGCGGGTCACGTCGGCAAAGATGCCGGGCACCGAGAGACAGCCTTCCTGGTAGACCTGGTCGCCGTCGCGGGCAGTGATGACCGGGTTGATGAAGACCAGCGGCTCGTTCTTCTCTTCGCTGGTATCGATCACCATGAAGCGCTGGTGGACGTCCACCTGGCTGGCGGCGAGGCCGATGCCCGGGGCGTCGTACATGCTTTCGAACATGTCGTCGAGCAGCTGCTGGAACGCCGGATCAGCAATCCGGGCCGGATCGACCGCGGCAGCCTGGGTGCGCAGGCGGGGGTCGGGGAATTCGAGGATAGGGAGCAATGCCATGGGTTCGGTGCCTGGATGGGCCACAACCTGTTGGGGAAGACCGGTTGGGCGGCCAGATTGCGTGAAATCAGACAATCGGCGCGGGATATTCAAAGAGGGTCGGTGAAACGGTGCTGGCGCCCACCTTCAAATGGGGGCGACTGTCACATCGCCGACCACCAGTGCAATTGTAACCCCGGCAGACGCGGTCAACGCTTGCATCCGCGCGCATCTTCTGGGCTATAGTGCCTGCGCCTGTGGGGAAAACTTTGGCAAGGGGAATCAGACACATGGCCGCCATGCTTAAACCGATCCGCACGGTTCTTACCGCTGCGTTCCTGACCATCGCTACCGTGGGCGTAGCCGCCGAGATGCGCGGCGACCACCCCGACACCTACACGGTGAAGCGAGGCGACACGCTGTGGGACATCGCCGGCCGCTTCCTCAAGCGACCGTGGCTGTGGCCGGAAATCTGGCAAGCCAATCCGCAGATCAAGAATCCGCACCTGATCTATCCGGGTGACGTGATCTCGCTGGCCTACCTGGACCGCGTCGCGGTGCAGGAAGGTCCGCGCAACGATGCACCGATCAACGCCATCCCGCTGTCGCAGGTCGAGCCATTCCTCAAGAACCTGCGCGTGGTCGACAGCTTCGAGGACCTGCCCTATGTGGTCGGGCTTGAAGAAGACCGCCTGCGCAGCGTGTCGGGCCAGGTCGCCTACATCCGCGGCCTCGCCAACGCCCAGGCAGGCCAGCGCTACGCGATCGTGCGTCCGACCGTGCGCTACAACGCGATCAACCCGAAGCGTTGCTGCGACGTGACCACTACCAAGGGCGAGGACCTGGACTACCGCGGCCGCACCACCAAGTTCACCGAGCAGCTGTGGAACCATCAGATCCCGGCGGGCAAGGGCGAATTCCTCGGCTATGAGCTGATGCAGCTGGCTACGGGCACCGTCAGTCGCGGCGAAGTCGGCCAATACGAGGCCAGCACCCTGGTAATCGACAGCACCGGTCGCGAAGTGCGCGTCGGCGACCGGCTGATCCCGGTCCAAGCGCAGCCCTACGACCTGCAGTTCATCCCGCACCCGCCCAAGCAGGAATTCGCTTACGGCAAGGCCAAGGTGCTCGCCGTGGCCGACATGCTCAGCACCGGCGGCCCGCGCGACGTGGTCGCCCTGTCGGTTGGCTCCCGCGACGGCATCGACAACGGCACCGTGTTCTCCAGCTGGCGCGTCGGCAGCAACGTCGCCGACCGCGTGGTGGTCGGTGATCGCAGCGAGGACACCGTAGGTAGCGGCAACAAGGTGCGCCTGCCGGACGAATTCTCGGGCCACATGATGGTGTTCCGCACCTTCGAAAAGGTCAGCTACGCGCTGGTGATGGATAGCGTACGGCCGACCCGCGTGGGTTACGAAGCCAAGCATCCCGACGCGACGAACTGATTCGTCCATTGAGTTGCAATACACGACGGCGCCCCAGGGCGCCGTCACTGTTTTAGGGTCCCTCTCGGCGCATTGACAGCCGACCGTAACAACCACCATCGCGGCGCTAGGGCGCGTTCGGAAAAGTCCTACGCGCAGGTGCGATGTTCGCCGGCTTCGCACCAACTGCCGGCCCCGTAGCCTGCAGCGATGCACGACAACGATATCGATGCCCTCCTGCGCCTTGTCGCCGCAGGCGGCGCCACGGCCCCGCGCAAGGCCTTGCTCGAACACCACGCGTCGCCAGCCGTCGCGCTGGCAGCGGGCGCCACGGCATGGCGCGGCTGCGAGCTGAAGGACGCCCAGGTTTCAGCGTTGCTACGACCCGACATCCAGCAATTCACGCAGGCACGGCAATGGCTGGCGCAACCCGGCCACCACCTGCTCGCCTGGACTGATCCGGACTACCCACCGCAACTCAAGCGCACGCCGGGCGCGCCGCTCGCACTGTTCGTCGCCGGCGACCCGTCGGTGTTGTGGCGTCCGTCGGTCGCACTGGTCGGCAGTCGCGCCCCTACGCCAAGCGGGCGCGACAACGCCGCGCTATTCGCACGCGCCATCGCGGCAACCGGCCTGTGCGTGGTGAGTGGCCTAGCTGCGGGAATCGACACCGCGGCCCACGAAGCCACCCTGGCGATCGAAGGTGGCCTGACCGTCGCCGTCCTCGGCACCGGTCCGGACGTGGCTTACCCGCGCGGCAATGCCGACCTGCATGCGCGCATCCAGCACGCCGGCGCGGTGGTCAGCGAGCACCTGCCGGGCACCACCGCGCGACCGGAACACTTCCCCAGCCGCAACCGCATCCTCGCCGGGCTGTCGCTGGGCACGGTGGTCATCGAAGCCGCCGAGCGCTCCGGCGCGCTGATCACCGCCCGGCTGGCTGCCGAGATGGGGCGCGAGGTCTTCGCCCTGCCCGGCTCGATCCACAACCCGATGGCGCGCGGCTGCCATCGCCTCATCCGCGACGGCGCCGCCCTGGTCGAGACGCCGCAGGAGGTCACCGCTGCCCTGGCATCGCAGGCCCAGGCGTTGGCGGCCGACTTGCGGCGGCGGTTGGGCGGCCCCATCTGTACGCCTGAAGCGGTCACAAACCCGGTTCAGGATGTTTTGGCCGGGGTTAAACCCGGGGACGAACCAGCCGACCCGGACTACCACAAGTTGTGGACTGCACTCGGCCATGACCCAACAGGTATGGATCAGCTGGTCGATCGGACCGGATTGACGCCCGCCGAACTGTCCTCCATGCTGCTGCTCATGGAGCTTGACGGCCGCGTGGCAACACAACACGGCCGCTATTACCGGAGTCGGTGAACAGCGCTGAAAGTGGCACGGTTCCTGCGGCACCCAAAGTAAGCCCCAACCCGCCCATCGCGCCGCTTGCGGCGCAGGCCGAGGGAAATGAAAGAGAGCATCCTGGACGTCCTGCTGTACCTGTTCGAGCACTACTTCACCGAGGACGCCGACCTCGTCCGCGACCACGATTCGCTCCGCAGCGGCCCCCTCTTCGACGAACTCGGCCAGGCCGGCTTCAGTCCCGCCGAAATCAACAAGGCGTTCGAATGGCTGGACGCCCTGGCGTCGCAGCGGCCCAGCGCTTCCACGCCGCGTGCGGACGGGCCCACCCGCGTCTATTTCGGCCCGGAACTGGACAAGCTGGACGTGGAATGCCGCGGCTTCCTGCTGTTCCTGGAGCAACACGGCATCCTCGACGCCGGCCAGCGCGAACTGGTCCTCGACCGGGCCATGGCGCTCGACCAGGACCAGCTCGACCTGGACGACCTCAAGTGGGTCGTGCTGATGGTGCTGTTCAACCAGCCGGGCAGCGAAGCGGCCTACGCCTGGATGGAAACGCAGATGTTCATCGACGAACCCGAGCCGGTGCACTGACCCGCACCGGTCGACCCGCTGCTGCAATCCCGGCTTTGACGCCTTCGCACCAAACGCCTCTTTCCGGCGCGTAATCCATTACGCTGCCCGACGGCGCCGGCCCTCCCGCGCGCCAAGGGGATGCAATGAACGACTGGTACTACCACGACCCGGGCGCGGGCCGCGTCGGGCCTTTTTCGGCCAGTACATTGCGCGAGCGCTTCCGCGACCGGCAGATCGAATCCGACACCCTGGTGTGGTGCGAAGGCATGCGCGAGTGGATGCCACTGCGCATGCTGGCCGTCGAACTGGACCTGGACTCGGTCACCCCCGACACGACCCGCCCGCCGCCCTTGCCGCCACGCGTGGCTCCAATGCCGACGACTCCAGCCATGCGGGCGACGCAGGCTTCGTCCGCGCAGCCGGAGAAACGGATGTCGGGCTGCCTGCTCGCCCTGATCATCGGCGCGGTGGCGTTCGTGGTGCTGGTTGGCATCCTCGCCGCGATTGCCTTGCCCGCGTACCACGACTACGTCGAGCGTGCGAAAAAAGCCGCGGCCGCCGCGCCACCGGCGTTCGATGCCGATGCCATGGCCGAATCGGACGGCAAGGTCCGCACCCTGCTGCAACGCGCGATGTCGACCTACTACCTGAAGAACGGCTATTGCCCCGACACCTTCGAGCTGGAGTCGGTGGAAGTGCGCGACTCCGGCCTGTCCGGTTACTACACCACGAACCTGCGCGAAGCCGGCGAACAGCGCTGCACGTATGACGTCGCGTTCCTGCGACAGGGTCCGCAGCTCGACGGCAAATCGTTCCGCTATGAAGTAACGCTGTCGCCCGACGGCGATGCCCAGGTGCGCTGCTCCGCGCCTGACCTGCCGCCGTCGCTGCGACCGCCACAGTGCAACTGACACGCTGCAACCGACACGCATGACGATGCAGAGGATCGACCGATGACCCAGTGGTATTACAGCGACTACGACCGCAACCGCCACGGCCCGGTCGCCGCCAGCGACCTCGCGCAGCTGCACGCCTCTGGCCAGTTGCGACTCGACACATTGGTGTGGCGCGAAGGCCTGCTGCAATGGCAGCCGTGGCAGGACGTGATGGGCGAGGTACTGGGTGAAGCGCAGGGCCTGGCACCCCTTCCCGAAGCGGACCTTCCCAAAGCGGACCTCCCCGAAGCGAAGACCACGACGGTCGCGGACACTGCGCCGTCGAGCAGCACCCTCTCCGCGGGCGTGAATCCCTACGCCATCGCCGAACCGGTGGTCCGGCCCGTTACCGCCAGCGCCGCATCAAGCGCCGATCCATCCGCCACGCAGCCGTATTCGCCCTATGCGCCGCCACGCGCGAGCGTGCAGGAATCCGACGGCAACTACGTCGGCGGTGGCGAGGTGGTGTATGCGGGCTTCTGGAAGCGCTACGCGGCACTGTGCATCGATGGCTTCCTGGTCGGCATCGCCTTCTACATCGTGATGATCGTGGCGATGATCGCCGGGTTCGGCGTGGTCGGGCTCTCCGGAGCCGGTGCGGACGGCATGGGCCTGGGCTTCGCCGCGCTGATGATCGGCGCCTACCTGATGTATCCGCTGATCAGCGGCCTCTACTACATCAGCATGGAGTCCTCGTCGCTGCAGGCCACGCTCGGCAAGCTCGCCGTCGGCATCAAGGTGACGGACTCGGACGGCCACCGGCTGGCCCGCGGCCAGGCGCTGGGACGCTGGGCTTCGCACCTGCTGTGCTACTTCACCCTGTACATCGGCTACATCATGGCCGGCTTTACCGATCGCAAACGCGGGCTGCACGACATGGTCGCGGGCACCCTGGTGGTGGACAAGTGGGCCTACACTGCCCACCCCGAAAGGCAGCGGCGCGAACTCGGCGCGGTCGCGATCGTGCTCATCTGCCTGAGTGTGCTGGCGATCCTGGGTTACTTCGCGATCATTGCCGCGGTCATGGTGCCGGCCTTCGCCGGTCGCGGCGGCTGAGTTTCAGGCTGGAGATCCCGGACCGGAAACTCCAGCCGGAAACCCCGGCGAACCCAGCCCGAACCCCGGCCGGATCCGATCCCAGGCCGGGGGCTGGCGCCGCAGTTCGGGCCGACCGTGCTTGACAGCGCGGGTCGGCTCGTGATTCCACTAAAAAAAGAACAACACCGCCACGCCCACGGCCCCAGGCCGTGGGCGTTGCCTTCTCCAGCTGCGTTTGGCGTTCCCATTGGGTATTGCCCCCGGGCCCGCACGGAAACCCCCGCCCCCCCATGGCCAAGAACCTCCTCATCGTCGAATCGCCCGCCAAGGCCAAGACGATCAACAAGTACCTCGGCAAGGACTTCATCGTCCTGGCCTCCTACGGCCACGTCCGCGACCTGGTCCCCAAGGAGGGCGCGGTCGATCCGGCGAACGGCTTCGCGATGCGCTACGACCTGATCGAGAAGAACGAGAAACACGTCGACGCCATCGCCAAGGCCGCCAAGGCCGCCGAACACCTGTACCTGGCGACCGACCCGGACCGCGAAGGTGAAGCCATCAGCTGGCACATCGCCGAGATCCTGCGCGAACGCGGCCTGCTCAAGGACCGCACCCTGCAGCGCGTGGTCTTTACCGAGATCACGCCGCGCGCGATCAAGGAAGCGATGACCCAGCCGCGCGACATCGCCAGCGACCTGGTCGATGCGCAGCAGGCGCGTCGCGCCCTCGATTACCTGGTCGGCTTCAACCTGTCGCCGGTGCTGTGGCGCAAGGTGCAGCGCGGCCTGTCCGCCGGCCGCGTGCAGTCGCCGGCGCTGCGCATGATCGTCGAGCGCGAGGAGGAGATCGAAGCCTTCATCGCCCGCGAATACTGGTCGGTCGAAGCCGAGTGCCTGCATCCGTCGCAGGCGTTCACCGCCAAGCTGACGAAGCTGGACGGCAAGAAGTTCGAACAGTTCACCATCACCAATGGCGAGGACGCCGACGCCGCCCGCCAGCGCCTGGTCAAGGCCGCTGCCGGTGCGCTGCACGTCACCGACGTCGCCAGCAAGGAACGCAAGCGCCGTCCGTCGCCGCCGTTCACCACCTCGACCCTGCAGCAGGAAGCGTCGCGCAAGCTCGGCTTCACCACGCGCAAGACCATGCAGGTCGCGCAGAAGCTGTACGAAGGCGTGGCGATCGGCGAGGAAGGCACCGTCGGCCTGATCAGCTACATGCGTACCGACTCGGTCAATCTGTCGGTCGATGCATTGACCGAAATCCGCGACGTGATCGCGCGCGATTACGGCACCCGTGCGCTGCCCGACAAGCCCAACACCTACACCACCAAGTCGAAGAACGCGCAGGAAGCCCACGAAGCCGTCCGCCCGACCTCGGCGTTGCGCACCCCGTCGCAGGTCGCGCGCTTCCTCAGCGACGACGAACGCAAGCTGTATGAGCTGGTGTGGAAACGCGCCGTGGCATCGCAGATGGTGCCGGCGACCCTCAACACCGTCAGCGTCGATCTCGCCGCGGGCAGCGAGCACAGTTTCCGCGCGTCGGGCACCACGGTCGTCGATCCCGGCTTCCTCGCCGTGTACGAGGAAGGCAAGGACACCAAGACGTCGGAAGACGAGGACGAAGGCCGCAAGCTGCCCGCGATGAAGACCGGCGACCGCATCCCGCTCGACCGCATCCACGCCGACCAGCACTTCACCCAGCCGCCGCCGCGCTTCACCGAAGCGGCACTGGTCAAGGCGCTGGAGGAATACGGCATCGGCCGGCCGTCGACGTATGCGTCGATCATCCAGACCCTGCTGTTCCGCAAGTACGTCGAGATGGAAGGCCGCAGCTTCCGCCCGTCCGACGTGGGTCGCGCGGTGTCCAACTTCCTCAGCAGCCACTTCACCCGCTACGTCGACTACGACTTCACCGCGAAGATGGAAGACGAGCTCGACGCCGTCTCGCGCGGTGAGGAAGAGTGGGTTCCGCTGATGGAGAAGTTCTGGGGCCCGTTCAAGGAACTGGTCGACGACAAGACCGAATCGGTCGATCGCAGCGAAGCCACCGGCGCGCGCGAGCTCGGCACCGATCCCAAGTCCGGCAAGCCGGTGAGCGTGCGCCTGGGCCGCTACGGGCCGTATGCGCAGATCGGCGACAAGGACACCGACGAGAAGCTGGAATTCGCCTCGCTGCGCCCCGGCCAGTCGATGCACACCATCGAACTGGCCGACGCGCTGGAGCTGTTCAAGCTGCCGCGCAAGCTGGGCGAGAGCAATGGCGACGAAGTCAGCGTCGGCATCGGTCGCTTTGGTCCGTTCGCCAAGCGCGGCAGCGTGTATGCGTCGCTGAAAAAGGAAGACGATCCCTACACGATCGACCTGGCCCGCGCGGTGTTCCTGATCGACGAGAAGGAAGAGATCGCGCGCAACCGGATCATCAAGGAGTTCCCCGGCAGTGACATCCAGGTGCTCAACGGCCGCTTTGGCCCGTACCTGTCGGACGGCAAGCTCAATGGCCGCATCCCCAAGGATCGCGAGCCGGCGTCGCTGACGCTGGAAGAAGCGCAGGAGCTGATGGAGACCACCGGCAAGCCGATGCGTCGCGGCTTCGGCAAGAAGGCCGCCGCCAAGAAGGAACCGGCCAAGAAGGCGGCGGCGAAGAAAGCAGCCGACAAGCCGGTCGCCAAGAAGGCAACGAAGAAAGTCGCCAAGAAAGCCGTGAAGAAGACCGCGGCAAAGAAGGCGACCAAGTCGGTGGTGAAGAAGGCCGCGAAGTAAGGCGGCGTCCACTTTCGTCGTGAAGGCACCAGGGCATCAAACGATGCCCTGTCTGTCCGTCATCGAACAGATGGGTGTCGCGCGATCCGCGCGGCGCCAACGGCGATGCCGCTTCACGGCGGCGCGATTCCCGCTCACTGGCAATCCATATCCGCAATCGCGCGTCATGCCGTCCGGGCATGAGAAGCACACGCCATGCCGGAACCGTTCAATCCGGCGCACACCCAGCACAACTTGGCGGCTATGCTTCTTCGCCATGTCGCCTGCGCAATCACTCACGCAATCGCCCACCCTCGCCGCAAACACGCTGCGCGAAGGCGGGGTCATCGCCTACCCCACCGAGGCCGTGTGGGGCCTGGGTTGCGACCCCTTCAACGAAGCCGCCGTCATGCGCCTGCTGGCGATCAAGCAGCGCGACGTCGCCAAGGGCCTGATCCTGGTCGCCGGCTCGCTGCAGCAGTTCGACGACCTGCTCGACTGGAGCAAACTCTCCGCCGATCGCCTGCGCGCGGTCCATGCCAGCTGGCCGGGGCCGAACACCTGGATCGTGCCGACCACCGCGCGCGTGCCGCGCTGGATCACCGGCAACCACGCCGGCGTCGCGGCGCGCGTGAGCGCGCATCCGACGGTCGCGCGGCTGTGCGAACACTTCGGCGGTCCGCTGGTGTCCACCAGTGCCAACCTGTCCGGCGAACCGCCGGCTTTCACCCGGGCGCAGCTCGACCCCGCGCTGCTCGCGCGCCTGGACGGTGTCAGTTCCGGCGAAACCGGTGGCCTTGCCGCGCCGACTGCGATCCGCGACGCACTCAGCGGTGCCACGTTGCGACTCTGATTCCGGATTCCCGGTTGGCGGGTTCTCCGCCCAGGGCCTGAACAAAGTCAAATGTCGTCCCGAGCGCAGCGAGGGACCTGTTTTCGCGGCGAAGCAGCAGATCCCTCGCTGCGCTCGGGATGACAGGGCGAGACTTGTTCAGAGGTTCCCCGAAGACGGGTTTCTGGATCCAGGGCACGGTGCATTCGCTCGGATTTCCCGACGTCTTGCAGAGCAACGCGAAGCGCCTGCTCCCGCTGGCGGCACAGACGGGCAACCGCCGCCTACTCCGCGCTCGCAACACGATGGCCATTCGCGCAACGCCCACCGATGCCATCGGACCCGTCGTCTCCCGCTGAATAGCAACGAAAGCCCGGCGGCACCGCGCTGCGACCGGCTTCCAACGCCTCACGCGCGGGCGCAAGATGCCGCCATGAGCCGACTGCGCCAGCTGCTTGTGTCCGCCCT
Source organism: Lysobacter fragariae (assembly GCF_054779775.1). Taxonomy (NCBI): domain Bacteria; kingdom Pseudomonadati; phylum Pseudomonadota; class Gammaproteobacteria; order Lysobacterales; family Lysobacteraceae; genus Lysobacter; species Lysobacter fragariae. The sequence continues at coordinate 139,424 of NZ_BAAGXP010000013.1, forward strand.
CGCCATCGGCGCGCTGTCGGCGTCGGCGCACGCAGCGGAAGTCACCATCTACCGCTGCACCGACGCGAAGAACCACCTCACCCTGCGCGACACCCCTTGTCGCAGCGGCGAGAAGCAGGAAACCCGCGCGATGGTGCGGCCGCAAGACGCGCCGCCGCGCCCGGTGGTCGAAGCCGCCGTGCCTGCCGCACCACGCGAACCCGCACCGCGCTACATCGTCCTCACCCCGCCGCGTCCGTTGTACGAATGCATCAGCCCCGACGGCGAGCGCTACACCAGCCAGACCGCCGAAGGCCGCCCGCCGCGTTGGGAACCCTATCTGTCCCCAGGTCTTGCCTGGCCGTACCCGCGCGATCCGTACTCCGGTGGCTACAGCGCGAACATCGGCTATCGCGGCAACCACGTCAGGGGCAACATCCGCATCGGTGAACCGTATCCGCGCCCCATGCCGGCGCCCGTGCCGACCTATCCCGTTCCGGTCTACGCCGGCGGCACCTGGGTCCGCGACGAATGCAACCCGCTGCCGCAGGCCGAAGTCTGTGATCGCCTGCGCGACCAGCGGTACGAACTCAATCGCCGCTGGAACATCGCCCAGCCCAGCGAACGCGCGCAGATCGACCGCGACACCCGCGGCATCGACGCACAGCTCAACAACGATTGCGGAGGACGCTGATGCGCCGGAGCGCCGGGTTGCAGGACTGCAGATCGATGTACGCGCCGCAGGAGCGGCTTTCCCGGGACTTCATTCCCTCACGCGTCGGTAATTACCGGAGCGCCATGGCCACCGCGGCACTGATGGCGATCCTGGCCATCGCGGCACTGTCGCCCGCGGCCGCGCAGGACAGCGTTGTGATCTATCGCTGCACCGATGCCGCCGGCAACCTCACCATCCAGAACAACACGCCCTGCCCGAAAGGCAACAAGCAGCAACGCAAGGTGATGGAGGCCGCGCCCGCATCGCCTGCGCCGCCGTTCGCCGCCACTCCCGCGCCTGCGGCGCCAGTCGCATCGCCAGCCGCGGTACCAGCGCCACCACCGCCAATGGCGCCACGTCCCACACCACCGCCTCCGCCGCCGCCCGCCCCGGAGGAGCCCACCATCGCGGATGCCGATCGCCTGCCGCCACCGGTGCTGTTCGAATGCCACACCTACGACAACGACAGTTACCTCAGCGAGGACGGCAATCCGCCGCAACGCTGCGTGACGCTGACCACCACCGGCATCGGTGGCGTGGTCGCAGGCGGCTCAGGAATGGCGTGCGAGATGAAGGACGACCATTGCCAGCGCGTGCCCGACGGTGCTGCCTGTGACAGCTGGCGCAGGCGCCTGCGCGAAGCGGAGTCGGCGCTGCAGTTCGGCACCAGCGCGAACCGCGACCAGGCGCAGGAGGAGATCCAGCGGTTGCGCCGCATCGTCCGCGACACCACGTGCGGGAACACGAGCCGATAGCCAGGTCGCCAAGGATCGGAGCGCATGCGCGCCGGACGCCCACTCACATCGCCTTCCACGGTGTCGACTACGACGATGGCGGCATCTCGCAGTGCGGACGCCCAGGCAGGCTGACAAAGCGGTCGACTGCGATCAGAACCCGTAACGCAGGAACCCGCCATCCACCGCGATGCATTCACCGGTGACATAGCTCGACGCAGGCAGGCACAGGAAGGCGACGGCGCCAGCGACTTCCTCCGGCTCACCGATGCGGCCCAGCGGCGTGCGCAGCAGCACTTCGTCCAGGTAGTCCGGATCGGCCAGCTTGTCGGAGGTGCGGCGCGTGCGGATGTACCACGGCGCCACGCAGTTCACGCGCACGCCGTCCTCGGCCCACTCAACGGCCAGGTTGCGGGTCATCTGGTGCATCGCCGCCTTGCTCATGCCGTAGGGCGCGCCGCTGCGCACGTGGGTCACGCCGGACACGCTGCCGACATTGACGATGCTGGAAGCCGCGTGCTTCGTCAGCAGCGGATGGGCATAGCGCGAGAGTTCGAAGGCGGAAAACAGGTTGATCTCGAAGATCTGCCGCCACTCGTCCTCGGTGTAGTCGTTGGCGGCCTTGGTGATGTTGCCGCCCGCATTGTTGACCAGGATGTGCAGGCTGCCGTCCCCATAGTCCTCCACCCAGTCCAGCAGCTCGCGGCGCTGCTCGTCGTCGGCGACGTCGGCGACGAAGGTGCTGATGTCGCGGTCGGGATAGTCTTCGAGCAGCTCGGCGCGCGCCGTTTCCAGTCCCCGCGCGTCGCGTGCGGCCAGCAGCACGTCCGCGCCGAAGCCCAGCAGTTCGCGTGCGATCGCACGACCGATGCCGGCACTGCCGCCGGTGACCAGGGCCAGCTGTCCATCCAGCCGCCAGCGCTTGGGGTCCATGCTTCCTCCGATCGATGCTTCTGCGCGATGGCGCGACCGGCGTAGCATAGCCGCAGCCCAACCGAGGATGCCGCGATGATCCGACTGCTGTCGTGCTGTGCGTTGCTGGTGCTGGCCGGCTGTTCCGCGCCCAAGCCTCCGGAGAAGGAGCAGCCCGTCGATCCCCAGGCCGCGGCGGTTACGCAGGCGATCAAGGCCCCGATGGACAAGGCGCGCGGCGTCGAGGACCAGATGCAGGAAGCGGCCGACAAGCAGCAAAAGGAAATCGACGCGGCGACCGGCCAATAGCAGCCGCGCGCGGTCGCGCGCCATGGCGAGAACGCGGCACGGCGTCAGCGTGCCAGCCGCCTTCGCACGAGCGTCGCCGTCGCGACCGTTTCGTATCCGTGGCGAAGGACTCGTCTGCGAAGAGCGCGACTACGAAAGTTCGGCCGCGAAGACCCGATACGACAACGCCCGGCCTGGCCGGGCGTTGTGCGTTCAGCGACTGAACCCTTGGTCCAGCCGTTGCACGACTACAGGTTGCAGAAGCAGTACGCGAGCGACTTCACCGGCACGCCGCTGGTGGGTTGCAGCACGTTGTGCAGGAAGCGCAGGTCGTCGCCCGCGTGTGGCAGTGCGCGCGGCAACACCGCTTGCGCCAGGCCCTGGGCGACGTCGGATTCGCTCATCCAGTAGGCGCCGATGCGGCTGCTGACGAAGTCCGAGAACAACTGCGCGAACGGCGGCACTGAGCGTTCGATGTAGTGCACGCCGTAGTCGTCGGCTTTGCCCAGCTTGGCGCGCTTGGCGACGTCCTCGATCGCGACGTCGGTGCCACCGAAGGCATCGACCAACCCACGCTCCTTCGCCTGTGCACCGCTCCAGACGCGGCCGCGCGCGATCGCGTCGATCTGCTCGACGCTGCGGTGGCGTGCCTGCGCGACGCGGCCGGTGAAATCGCGATACCCCTTGTCGATCACCGACTGGATCACCTGGCCGACTTCCGGCTGCAGCGGACGGGTCACGTCGAAGGCACCGGCGAAGCGCGTCGTGCCCACGCCGTCGCTGTGCACGCCAATCTTCTCCAGCGCACGCGGGAAGGTCGGGATCAGGCCGAAGATGCCGATCGAACCGGTGATGGTGGATTCGTCCGCGTAGATGCGGTCGGCGTTCATCGAGATCCAGTAGCCACCTGACGCGGCCAGGTCGCCCATCGAGACGACGACGGGCTTGCCGGCTTCCTTCAGGCCGACGATCTCGCGGCGGATCTGCTCGCTGGCGAACACTTCGCCACCAGGCGAATTCACGCGCAGCACCACGGCCTTCACCTTCTCGTCGTCGCGCGCCTCGCGCAGCAGCGAGGCGGTGGATTCGCCACCGATCGCACCCGGCGGCTGTTCGCCACCGCCGATCTCGCCTTCGGCCACGACCACGGCCACTTGCGGGCGCGGGTCGACCGGGCTCATCCGTGCATTGAGGTGGGCCAGGTATTCGTCGAAGGACACCTGGCGGAAGCCGCCTTCGGCGTCATCATCAAAGGCGCCGCGCTCGACCAGCATGTCGTCGACTTCTTCCTGCGTCTTCAGGCCGTCGACCAGCTTCTGCGACAGCGCGAACTTCGCCACGTCGCCCTGTGCGGCGGCAATGCCCGCGGGCATCTGGTCGATGCCTTCGGCCAACTTGGCGGCGTCGAGCTTGCGGGCACGGGCGATGTCGCCCAGGTAGCGCTGCCACACGTCGTTCATCCAGAACAGGTCGGCTTCCTTCGCAGCGGGCGAAGCAGCATCGAGCACGTAGGGTTCGGCCGCGGATTTGTATTCGCCGACCTTGAACAGGTGCACGTCGACACCGAGCTTTTCCTGCAGGCCCTGGCGGTAGTACTGGCGATAGCGGCCGAGGCCTTCCAGCAGCACGCCACCGGACGCCATCGGATCCAGGTAGATCTCACCGGCCTGCGCGGCCAGCAGGTACTGCTTCTGGTCCATCGACTGGCTGATGGCGATCACTTCCTTGCCACTGGCCTTGACCTTGGCGATCGCGGCGGCGACTTCGCGCAGCGATGCCATGCCGCTGGCCTGCAGGCCGTCGAGCTTGAGCACGACGCGCTCGATGCGCTTGTCGTTCTTCGCGGCGTCGAGTACGCGCAGCAGATCGCGCAGCTGGATTTCCTCGCCATCGCGCTTGCCGGTGACCTGGTTGAATGCGCGCGTGGCCGGATCGAGGCTGAACTGCTCGACCAGCGGGCCGCGCGGTTCAATCACAAGCGCGGTCTGGTCGACGATGGGTCGGGCACCGCCGCCGAACAGCAGCGACAGCACGAACATCAGGAACAGCAGCAGCAGGCCGAAGAACACGAAGTTGAGGATCAGCCGGCGGGTGAAATTCATCGCATTCCACAGGCCGATGAAGAACTCGGCGACGGGGCCGCGACGGGAAACGGTATTCATGTACGGGGACTCCGGAGCGATGACGGCAGGTTACCCGCCCGCCGTCACGGTTTCACCCGCCACAGGTCATCGTGACCTCAAGCGGCAAACGGATCAGCGGCTCGGGCGTGCCTGTCGTACAGATGGTGGCGCCGGGGCACCAGGCCAAGCCCGTCCCTACACCGCACCGGGCACCTTGCCGCTGGATCGCCAGAACCGCGCGCACAGCAGCACCGCCGCCACGCTGAGGCCCGCAATCAGGCCGACCCACATGCCCTTCGGGCCCCAGCCGAGCCCCAGGCCGAGCCCGGCGCCGACCGGCATTCCCACGCCCCAGTACGCCAGCGCGGCGAGCAGCATCGGCATGCGGGTGTCCTTGAGGCCGCGCAGCGCGCCGGCAGAAAGCACCTGTACGCCGTCGGGGAACTGGAACGCCGCCGCGTACAGCAGCAACCCCGCCGCCAGCCCGGCCACGGTCGCGTCCGCCGTGTAGAAACCCACGATGAAGTCGTTGCCCAGCATCAGCGCCAGCGCCGACAGCGCCTGGGTGCCCAGCACGATCGCGTAGCCGGCCATGGCGGCGCGACGCAGTCCGGCGGGATCGTTGCGACCCATCGCGTGGCCGATGCGCACGGTGGTGGCTTCGGCCAGTCCCATCGGCACCATGAAACACAGGCTAGAGACATTGATCGCGATCTGGTGGGCGGCGACCGGCACGTCGCCCAGGCGACCGATCAGTAGCGCGGTAGCGATGAACAATCCGCCTTCCATCGTCACCGTCACCCCGATCGGCAGGCCGGTGCGCAGCAGCGTGCGCAGGGTCGGGCCGTGCAGGCGATCGAAACGCACGAACAGCTGCAGGTCGGCGAACCGCCGCGCGCGCGACAGGTACAGCGCGAACACGATCGCCTGCGACCACATCATGATCGCGGAGGCCACGCCCAGGCCGCCGGCGCCCAGCTCGGGAAAACCACCGACGCCGTAAGTCATCGCGTAGCCCAATGGCACCAGCACCAGCAGGCCGCCGAAGCCGAGCAGCATCGTCGGCAGCGTCCAGTGCAGGCCGTCGCTGAGGTAGCGCATGGTCAGGTACAGCGTCAGCCCGGGCACGCCCCAACGGATGCCGTGCAGGAAAGCGATGGCACCCGGACGGATCTCCGCGGCAATCCCCATCGGTGCCAGCGCGTGCACGATCACCGTCAGGAACCCGAACAACACCACGCCCAGCGTCGCCGCCAGGTACAGGGCCTGGCGGAACAGCGGACCGATTTCGTTGCGACGTCCGGCGCCATCCAGTTGCGACACTGCCGGCGGCAGCGACATCAGCGTGCCCATCGGAATCATCATCGGCAGCCAGAACAGCGCCGTGCCGACCGCCACTGCCGCCAGTGTCGCGGTGCCGTGGTGGCCGGCGATCACGCTGTCGACGAAACCAATCATGCCGGTCGACACATGCCCGGCCACCAGTGGCGCCGCGAGCACCGCGGTGGTGCGCACTTCGCTGGACAGGCGCGGCAGGGCCGGCAACGTGGTTTCGATGGACATGGGAAAACGGAAGCTCCATACAGCAACGTGCCATCTCGACGAGCGAGAACCTGGCTGTGTCCGTGACCTGCGGTTATCGGCCGTGGGCGCGGCAGCAACAGTCCGGTGGCCTGACTGAGCCGCGGGCCGATGTCGCGCGCTGGCGCCGGGTCACGACGGCTCGCTATCTTAGCGGCCTGCCAACGCCGGCAGATTTGCAGGATCAGCACAATGTCCGAAACGGACGAGCCGCACGCAGCCGCACCCGCACCCGACAACAGCGGGAACTGCGAGAACTGCGGCACCCGCCTGCAGGGCCACTACTGCCATGCCTGCGGGCAGTCGGTGCACAGCCCGACGCGTCATTTCGGCCACGCGCTGGAAGAAGTGTTCGAGTCGTTCTGGCACCTCGACGGCCGCGTCTTCCGCACCCTGCGCGACCTGCTGGCGCCCGGCCGCGTCGCGCTCAACTACCTTGCCGGCCAGCGCGTGCGCTACCTGCCGCCGGTGCGGCTGTTCCTGATCCTGAGCGTGCTGACCTTCTTCGTCGCGCGGCTCACCGTGCACCTGGACAACAACGCCATCCGCTTCGAAGGCGATTCGGCGATCAGCCAGGCGCAGTCCGAGGCCGAAGTGATCCGCATCCGCGACAAAGCGCTGGCCAAGCTCGCCGTCCGTGAGCACGAAGCCGCAAAGGCCCCCGGCGTGGATGCCAGCCTGATCGCGCTGCGCGCTCGCATCGAAGGCAGCGCCGCGACGCGTATCGCCGATCTTCGCGAGGCGAAGAAGCACCCCCAGGGCGCGCACGTCGACACTCCCGTCGACGCTCACGCCGGCAACGCCCCGCCATCCAAGGCGACATCGCCCGCGCAGAAGGAAACAGCCGCGCCCGACCCGTCCTACGCCAACAGCCCGTTGGACCAGGAGGGCAACGTGGTCTTCTCCCACGACGGCAAGCCGTGGAACGAAAAGACCAACCCGCTCGAGGCCAAGTGGCTGCCCGGCTTCGTCAACCGCTGGGTCAACCGCAAGATCGGGCGCATGCAGGACAACATCCGCCACATGGAAGGCGATCCGGACGCCTACCTGGAGGCCTTCCTCGGCGCGGTGCCGACCACGCTGTTCCTGCTGATGCCGGTGTTCGCGCTGCTGCTGAAGGTCTGCTACCTGGGCACCGGGCGCGGCTACCTGGAGCACCTGGTGGTCGCGCTCTACAGCCACGCCTACCTGCTGATCACGCTGCTGGCGCTGTTCCTGCTCAGTTCGCTGGCCGATGCCCTGCCTTCGCTGGATATCGCCATCACCGTGCTCATGATCGGGCTCTGGCTGTGGATCCCGGTGTACCTGTTGCTGACCCAGAAGCGCGTCTACGGCCAGCGCTGGCTGGTGACCACGCTGCGCTACGCGGTCATCGGCAGCGTCTACCTGGTGCTGGTGACGTTCGCGACGCTGTTCGCGATCCTCGCGGGGATCACGCATTGAGCGCCGCGACCGGCCCCGGCGTGACCTACGAGGTCAACGTCGACCTGGACGAAGCCATCCGCGCCGACTACCTGGCCTGGCTGGCGGGCCACGTCGAGGAGATCCTGGCCCTGCCCGGCTTCACCGGCGCGACGATCCTTGAAGTCGCCGACCCGCCCGCCGCGGCCGGGCGCGCCAGCTTGAGCATGCAGTACCACCTGATCGGCATGGACGCGCTGGAGGCCTACTTCCGCGACCACGCCCCACGCCTGCGGGCCGATGGCGTGGCGAGGTTCGGCGAGCGTTTCCGGGCGACGCGCCGGGTACTGCGTCCGCTGGACTGATCGGCCGACTGAATACGTATTCAGTCCAGATCGAGGGATTGACACCGAGCGTCATTTTCCCCGGGCCCGCCCGGGGAAATTCCCCCTTGACACCCCGCGATTTGCTGTTCCGCCCAAGCGTGATGCGGGTCCGGGCCAAATCGGTTGTGCACAGCAGTAAGAAATCCGTCACCCGGGGTCGTTTGATCTTTTTTTGAGCCGATGCCACACCCATGTTTCACGCTTAACTTATTGATAAAACAAGTAATTTAGGCGTTGGCACTTTTTTCGCCAACGCGTCAAAAGCGCTCAGGTTCAGCCGTTTGCGCAGTTCTGTGGCGGCGACTTCCACAGACTTATCCACAGTTGGTGTGGATAAGCCGGATTTCCCTTTCATTTCCGACAGTTGCATCGCCTTGATCAGAAATCGCGGAACAATGACGTGCAACTGCAATGAAGCAATGACGGTGGAGCCGACTCCCTCCAGGCCCGCCACTGGGCAGCCCGTTCGGCCCGCGCCCGCTACCCCGCCCCTACACTGCTGCCGATGACCGATCCCGCCGCCGCGGGCGACGCCACCTGGCGCGTCGCACTGCCCGTTCCGCTGCCACGCCTGTTCGACTACCGCCCGCCGGCGGGCACGGTCGCCACGGCGGCGGACATCGGCTGCCGGGTGCGGGTCCCGTTCGGCCCGCGCGCGCTGGTCGGAGTGATCGCCGGCCTGGGCGACGCCACCGGCACTGGCGAACTGAAGACCGCCGAGTCGCTGGACGCCCAACCGCTGTTCCACGGCGAGCTGCTGGAGTCCCTGCGCTGGCTCGCCCGCTACACCCACGCGCCGCTGGGCGAGGTCTTCGCAGCCGCGCTGCCCGCGCCGCTGCGCCAGGGAGAACCGCTGGCCGACACCGACCGCTGGGCGTGGCAGCTGACGCAAGCCGGCCAGACCGGTCGCGAACGCCTGCGCGGCCGCCCGCGCCAGCTGGCCGAAGTCCTGCGCGGTGGCGCCGTCGACGAGGACGCCCTGGCGAGCACGCTGGAAGACTGGCGCAGCGCTGCGCGCGCCCTGCTCAAGCGCGAGCTGGTCGAGCGGGTGGTAGTCGAGCCGGCCGACAGCGGCACACACGTCGCCGCGCTGGCGACGTCCACCGCGCCGCGGCCGAACGACGAGCAGCAGGCCGCCATCGACACGATCCTGTCCGTCCGCGACACCTTCGCCCCGATCCTGCTCGACGGCATCACCGGCAGCGGCAAGACCGAGGTCTACCTGCACGCGATTGCCGACTGCCTCGCGCGCGGCCGGCAGGCGCTGGTGCTGGTGCCGGAGATCGGCCTGACCCCGCAGACGCTGCGGCGCTTCCGCGAGCGCCTGGGCGTGCCGGTGCACGCGCTGCACTCGGGCCTGTCCGATGGCGAGCGCGCGCGCACCTGGGCTGCCTGCGTACGTGGCCAGGCGCGCGTGGTCGTGGGCACGCGTTCGGCGGTGTTCCTGCCGCTGCCGCAGGCCGGACTGATCGTGATCGACGAGGAACACGACGGCAGCTTCAAGCAGCTCGACGGCCTGCGTTACCACGCCCGCGATTTCGCCCTGGTGCGGGCGAAGTCGCTCGGCGTCCCCATCGTACTGGGCAGCGCGACACCGTCGCTGGAGTCGCTGCGCAACGCGCAGGCCGGCCGCTACGCCCACCTGCGGCTGCGCCAGCGTGCGGGCGTGGCGCAGCCGCCGCGCGTGCGCGTGTGCGACGTGCGCAAGCGCCCGCTCGATGCCGGACTGTCGCCGGAACTGTTCGACGCCGTCGCCGCGACGTTGCGCAGTGGCGGGCAGGCGCTCGTCTTCAAGAACCGGCGCGGCTACGCCCCCGTGCTGCTGTGCCACGACTGCGGCTGGAGCGCGCAATGCACGCGTTGCAGCACGCCGTTGCAGGGCACACCGATGACCGTGCACGCCGGCGGACGCCGCCTGCAATGCCACCACTGCGGCGCGCGCCGGCCCGCTCCGGATGCCTGCCCGGATTGCGGCGGGCTGGCGCTGCAGTCGCAGGGCGCCGGCACCGAGCGTATCGAGGAGGCGCTGGCCAAACGTTTCCCCGACGTGCCGGTGGTGCGCATCGACCGCGGCACCACGCAGCGTCGCGACGCGCTGGAACAGCAGCTGCGCGATTTCGGCGATGCGCCAGGCGTGCTGGTCGGCACGCAGATGCTGGCCAAGGGCCACGACCTGCCGAACCTCGCGCTGGTCGCCGTCGTCGGCGTGGACGAAGGATTGTTCAGCGCCGACTTCCGCGCGCCGGAAAAACTCGCGCAGCTGCTGATCCAGGTCGCCGGGCGCGCCGGTCGTGCCTCGCGCCCGGGCGAAGTGCTGCTGCAGACCCACCATCCGCAGCACCCGCTGCTCGAGACGCTGCTCAACGGCGGCTACCACGCCTTTGCCGACGCCGAACTGGCCCAGCGCGAGGCCGCCGGCTTCCCACCCTTCGCACACATGGCGTTGCTGCGCGCGGAAGCGCAGCAGGTCGAGGCGGCGCATGCGTTCCTAAGCGCCGCCCGCGCGGAACTGCAGCGCGACGGCCAGGCCGTCGAACTGCACGGGCCGTTGCCCGCACCGATGCCGCGCCGCGCCGGTTACCAGCGCGCGCAACTGCTGCTGTCGTCGCCCGAACGCCGTGCGTTGCACGCGGCGCTGGATGCGGCGCTGCCGGTCATTCACGCATCGCCCGAAGCGCGGCGCGTGCGCTGGTCGCTGGATGTGGATCCGATGGATCTCTATTGATCAGGTCGGGTATTCACCCGCCGTGGCAACGCCCATCGCGGCTGTCCTTCGTCGCCTCTCACACACGCACCGGATCCACGATGGCGGGTCGAGACCCGCCCTACGGTTGCAGCTCAGTGGTCGTCAGGCGCCGCGTCGCGCATTGCGGTTGCCACCGCAGCACGCGCGGGTAGTAGATGCGGCGATCGGTGTCGGCAAGCAGCCCGGCAAACGCGGCATGGTTGACCATGTAGGTAAGCGTCAGTGCCGGCCCGAACTGTTCCGGGTGCGCCTTTCCCTGATAGGTCATCAGGTCGTGGTCCGCCGATTCCGGCGGCCGATAGAGCAGGACCGGCGCCGACCAGGGACCGGTCAGACGCGGCGCGGTGCGCACGACCACATCCGCCGCGCCGAAACCCCGGGTGCTGACTGCAAGCCAGCGCCGGCAACGCGCGTCGAACGACACGCTGAACTCGGTCTGCACATCGCGCATCACTGCCTGGGGTATGCGCGTTTTCGTCCAGCCACGACCGTCCCACCACGCCGGCGTCGCGAGCCGGCCGCGTGCGAAGTCGCGCCGCTTCCAGCGCAGCAGCACCACGTCGTGTGAGCCGTCCTCGCGCACCGACACCGCCACCACGTGGCGTCCGTCGCGAACCAGTCCGCCGCCGCCGATCGCCAATCCGGCGCCACCCTCCGGCAGCGTCACCGGCGCCAGCACCCAGGCGTCGGGCGCCGCGGAGAAATCGGCGACGCGCACGATCCGCGTCCCGGTGATCGCGAAACCCAGCCCCTGCCCGCTCGCCTGCACCTGCAGCAACGCGATGAGCAGCGCCTTGCCTTCGACCCGCGCGCTGACCGGCCAGAACCACGCATCGTTGATCGAAGGGAAGAACGCATCCGGCCTGCCTTCGCGGCTACGCCAGGCGAACTGCAACGGGGCCGATGCCAGGTCGTGGCCGCGCTGGATCGCGACACTGTTGCGCACCATCGTCGATTCGCGCCGGGTCGCGCCAGCAGCGGGGGCGACGAAGCTGTCGCCGAACAGCCACAGCACCCGACCGTCGCCGAGATCGACCGAAGATGCGCCGTCCCCACCGAGCCAGCGCGGATCATTGCGGAACGCGGCCTGCCCCTGGGGCCATTCGCGCGGCTCCGCGGCGTGCACGACACTGCCGCCCCACAACAGCACCGCTCCAAGCACGATCCCGGTACGCATTCGTTCCCCCAATGCCGCGACGCCTGGACTGGTTAACGCACATCGACAGGCTGCGCGGGCAACGCCGCGAGAACCTCAGCACGCCGCGCCTCCTCCGGCTCTCCCGCCAGGCGCTTACCTTGGCGGCGCAACACCATCCAGGATCGCGTCGCGCAAACCGTGGATATCCCCCGCCACCACGCGTCGCCACGCCAGGTCATCGGGCAATCCGCATGCGCCCGTCGCAACGACAGGCACGCCGGCCGCGATCGCCGCCAGTAGCGCGCGCGGCTGGTGTTCGACCCACGCGGGCAACACCACCACGTCGGCCTGCGCGAGGCCCTGGTTGTACGTCGCAACGCGCCGCAGCGACGCGCGACCGGGTTCAAGCACCGGTTCGCCATCGCCCGGCGGCAGCAGGATCTCCACGTCCTCCTCATCCAGCGCCGCAAGCAGCTCGAATACGCCCTTGCGCGCCAGCGGCGACGACGCCAGGAACACGCGCGGACGTTGGCCACGCGGCGCGCGCGGCGCGGACACATCAGGCAGCACCCACGGCAACCGCACCGCCTTCGCGCCGGCTGCGGCGCACACCTGGACATGCGGGCTCAACCATGCATCGGCAGCGGCCAGCGCTTCACTTTCCGCGTCGACGAGGTCCGCCGGCGCGCGGAAGTCGCCGAGCGAATGGCAGCCGCGATGCCGCGTCATCGCCGCATCCAGCTGTTCCTGCAGCATCGGCATCGGCAGCGCGGTCATCAGCACGTCAAAGCGCCGGCCGGCCAGGTGGCCATCGCCCCACAGGAAAGGCAACAAATGCTGCGGCACCACCACGTGCACGTCCGACGGCCGCAAGCGCGCGGCCAACAGCCGCGCCTCGCGTCGCGCTTGCGCGTACATGACCTGCGGCAGTGCATCGCCACGCCAGCGCGCGATGCGCCACAGCAAGGCTTCGCGCCAGCGACGCCAGCCAGTGCGCAATGGCAGGCGTTCGCCGCCTGCGCCGATCACGCGATCACCGTCCACACGCTCGCTCGCCAGATACGCGTCGAATTCCGGCCACGACGACGACAGCCACCACAACCGCGTGGTGGCATCCGGCTGCGGCCCGACACGGCGATGGCATTCATCCTGGCCACAGGAATGGCAGTCGTTGACCGCATCCGCCTCGCCGTTGCGCGCCGACAACGCCACTGGCATCGCCACCGCGCCGCGCGGATGCTCGCCGCGGATGCGCACGCGTAGCCGGCGCGCGTCCATCGTCACCTCCAGCCGCCACGCGAACGGCGCGCACAGGCGCAGGTCGATGTAATTCCAGAACACGGTGGCATCGCGATCGTGCTGCGCCAGCGATCCGGGCAACACGCGCGAATGGCGATGCCGCTCCGTCACCTGCAACCCCGCGCGTACCGCGCAGTCGTGGATCGCGTTCGACAGCAGGCACAGGCCTCCACCGACGGACGGGATCAGGCAGCCTTCGCGTAGTTCGCGTCCGACCACGTAGCCGCGACGGCGTGTCGCTCGTCCGACGTGTCGCCAGAAACCGAATACCGCGCCTGCTGGCATTTCAATCCCATGCAGGGAACGCAGCGCCACGCGCAGGTTGTGGATCTTGCCCGCCACGAAGGCGGCGTCGCTGTCCTCGCGCGGCCACAGGGCGGCCTCGAATTCGGCCAGCACCGGGGCGCAACCCAGCACATCGCCACGCGCGTGCCGGCGTGGTCGCTTCGCGTCGACTGCATCGCGGACGGCGCGTTGAACACGCAGCAGCCACGCCTTGCCCGCAAAGACCACTGCCTGCCGTCGCGTCGGCAACGCGCCCTCCATGGCGGCCGGTTGCGCACTCATCCGTTATCTCCCCTGTTGGACGCCGTACTGGACACCCAGCTGGGAGGCATCCACTGGAGCAGCCTCGCCGATTTCCGTGCCATAGCCAATCCGCACGCGTACCGGTCGTTGCGCGACCTGCCCGCCCGGCCCATGACCCGCGCGCGCCACTCTGGGACAATGTCGCCATGGATCTTCCGCCGGCTTCCCAGCAGCATGTAGTGATCGTCGGCGGCGGCTTCGCGGGATTGTGGGCCACGCGTGCACTGGCACGCGACCGGGTCCGCATCACCCTCGTCGACCGCCACAACCACCACCTGTTCCAGCCACTGCTCTACCAGGTCGCCACGGCGGGATTGTCGGCGCCCGATATCGCCGCGCCGTTGCGCCACATCCTGCGCGGGCAACGCAACGTGGACGTGCGACTGGGCGACGTCACCGGCATCGACACCGCCGCGCGCCACGTCACCCTCGCCGACGGCGAACGCATCGACTACGACTACCTGCTGCTCGCGAGCGGCGCGACGCACGCGTACTTCGGCCACGACGACTGGGCCGCGCACGCGCCCGGACTGAAGACGCTCGACGATGCCCTGGCGATACGACGTCGCCTGCTGCTCGCCTTCGAGCGCGCCGAAGCGGCCGGCAGCACCGAGGAACGCGCGGCGTGGCTGAACTTCGCCGTCGTTGGCGGCGGCCCCACCGGCGTGGAACTGGCCGGCACGCTGGCGGAGATCGCGCGCCACACGCTGCGCAACGAGTTCCGCCACATCGATCCGGCCGAAGCGAAGGTGCGACTGGTCGAAGCCGGCCCGCGGGTGCTGTCCACGTTCCCGGAATCGCTCTCGGACAAGGCGCGCGCGCAACTGGCGAAGCTGGGCGTGGAAGTCGTCACCGGCACACCGGTCGCGGCGATCGATGGCGAGGGTTACACGCTGGGCACGCAGCGCGTCGCCGCGCGCACGGTGCTATGGGCCGCGGGCGTGGCCGCTTCGCCGCTGGGTGCGTTGCTCGACGCGCCGCGCGATCGCGCCGGCCGCGTGCGGGTGGAAGCCGATCTCAGCGTGCCCGGTCACGCCGACGTGTTCATCGCCGGCGACCTCGCCAGCGTGCGCAGCGGCGACACGCCGGTACCCGGCGTCGCGCCCGCCGCGAAGCAGATGGGTGCGCACGTCGCCGGCGCGATCCGCGCACGGCTGCAGGGCAAGGCGGGAACGCCATTCCGTTATCGCGACTTCGGCAACCTCGCCACGATCGGCCGCATGGCCGCCGTCGTGCACCTGGGCCGGTTGCGCCTGTCGGGATTGCTGGCGTGGTGGTTCTGGCTGCTGATCCACATCGCGTTCCTGATCGGTTTCCGCAACCGCCTGATCGTGATGATCAACTGGACGTGGGCGTACTGGAGCTACCAGCGGCACGCGCGGATCATCCTGGGCGACGGCGACGACGCCGGATAAGTCCCGGGCAGGCCGCCAGCCATGTGCGCGGGGCGACCGGAATCATCTTTTGCCCCGCCCGAAAGACTCATCACCCTTCCGGAATCGCATTTCTCCCTTCCGGAAGGAGTTGCCGGCCTTCCGCAATCCGTTCCAACCCTTCCGGAAGGACTCGTCAGCGTTCCGGAATCTCTTTTCACCCTTCCGGAAGGACTTACCAGCCTTCCGGAATCCGTTCTGACTCTTAGAGAAGGATTCGCCGGCCTTCCGGAATCGCATTTCTCCCTTCCGGAAGGACTCGTCAGCCTTCCGGAATCTCTTTTTCGCCCTTGCGCAAAGGCACGTCAGCCTTTCAGGAATCTCCTTGCGCCTTCCGGTGGGCCCGCAACCCCGCAGCGACCGCGCGAGACGCGACGCAGGCTTCGTCCAGGTAGCCGATGAATCGTGCCGGCCCGGTCGGAATTCCCTGACGCCTTGCCCACTGCCATCCTGTCGACGCCACAACCACCGACGCCACCCATGGACACCCTGCTGCTTGCCCTCGACTTCATCGGCACCTTCGTCTTCGCCATCAGCGGAGCAACGGTCGGCGTGCGTCACCGACTCGATCTGTTCGGCGTGCTGGTGCTGTCGTTCGCCGCGGCCAACTCGGGCGGGATCGTGCGCGACGTGCTGATCGGCGCGACGCCGCCCGCGGCGCTCGGCGACTGGCGCTACCTGGGTGTCTCGTGCCTGGCCGGACTGCTCACGTTCTACCGCTACGGGCAGGTCGAACGCATGCGCAATCCGGTGCAGGTGTTCGATGCCGCCGGACTGGCGCTGTTCGCCGTGTCCGGCGCGACCAAGGCGCTGGCGTTCGGATTGGGGCCGGTGAGTGCGACGGTGCTGGGCATGCTCAGCGGCATCGGCGGTGGCATCGCGCGCGACGTGCTGGTGGCGCGCACGCCGGTGGTGCTGCAGGCGGAACTCTATGCGGTCGCGGCGCTGGCCGGCGCGGGCGTGGTGGTGCTGGGCAAGGCGTGGCAGCTGCCTGACGTGCCAGTGCTGGCGATCGGCGCGTTGCTGTGCTTCGGGCTGCGCTTCATGGCGATCCGCCATGGCTGGCACCTGCCGGTGGCGCGGGCGCGCGAGCACTGACGGCGGTTCCTTGCTTCTGCGTCGTGCGCTGACTCGCGACAGGCCCGGAGAAACGAAAACGGCCCGGTTTCCCGGGCCGTTTCAATTCATCGCTGGAGCAATGCTTACGCCGCGAACAGCGCCTTCATCTTCTTCAGCGCGTTCGCCTCGACCTGGCGGATGCGTTCGGCGGAGACGCCGTATTCGTCGGCCAGTTCCTGCAGCGTGATCTTGCTGTCGGCGTCGAGCCAGCGGCGCTTGATGATGTCGCGCGAGCGCGCATCCAGGCCCGCGAGGCCTTCGCGCAGCAGCTCGAGCTGGTTGTCCTCGCCATCGGCGCGTTCGTAGGCCTGGGCGGGGTCCTCGGCTTCGGCGCGCAGGTAGGCGGCCGGCGACGGCGGGGCGTGTTCGTTGTCCTCGTCGGTGGGCGCGTCGAAACCGATGTCGCGACCGGACAGGCGCGATTCCATCTCCAGCACTTCGCGTTCGGAGACATTGAGGTCGGCGGCGACGGCGCGCACTTCCTCGGCGTTCATCCAGCCCAGGCGGGTCTTGGACTTGCGCAGGTTGAAGAACAGCTTGCGCTGCGCCTTGGTCGTGGCGACCTTCACGATGCGCCAGTTCTTGAGGATGAACTCGTGCATCTCGGCGCGGATCCAATGCACCGCGAAGGAGACCAGGCGCACGCCCTGTTCGGGATCGAAGCGCTTGACCGCCTTCATCAGGCCGATGTTGCCTTCCTGGATCAGGTCGCCCAGCTGCAGGCCGTAGCCGTTGTAGCCGCGGGCCACGTGGACGACGAAGCGCAGGTGCGAGTGCACCAGGTCGCGGGCGGCGTCGAGGTCTTCTTCATCGCGGAAGCGGCGGGCGAGCGCCTGCTCGTCCTCGGCGGTGAGGACCGGGATCTGGTGCACGGCGCCGACGTAGGCTTCCAGCGAACCCAATGCCGCCAAGCCGTTGAAGGCTGGAATCGGCAGGTTATTGGCGACGAGGGCGGTGGAGGAGTTCTGGGTCATGGATGTGATCTTAGCAGTCGGGTCCTGGGACTGCTAAAGCCCCGGGGAGTTCCAGACTGTTGCATTGATGGATCCAAAGTGGGTCGAAATCCGTTCAGGAACGAACGGAGTTCGGGTCAGAACCCAGAGCAATCGTGCCGGTTCGGGGCATTTCAAGGGCTGCGGCCATGCGACCACAGCGTCCCGGCCGATCGCGCTGAAGATTCGCTTCAGAATCAATGCTCTGCCGAAAAGCGGCGCGGCGCCACCGCCGGACGTCACGGCAAACGCCATGCCCGGGCCCGACCGTGTCCGATCCACACACCCAAGCCCGACTCCGCCTTAAACCGCCGAGGCCGCCGCCGCATCTGTATGGCTATGCTCGCCGCCGTGACCACCACGACTCCCTCCGACGACACCCCGCCCACCGGGGCCGACGACGACCACACCCTGGTCGGCGCGGCGTCACGGGGCGAGGTGGCGGCCTTCGAAGCGCTATACCGCCGCCACGCCGGCCGGGTCCACGGCGTGATCAGCCGGCTGGTCGGCGGCAAGGGATCGCGGGCGGAGGACCTGACCCAGGACGCCTTCGTCCGCGCCTGGCAGGCGCTGCCGGCGTTCCGGTTCGAGTCCGCATTCGGCACCTGGCTGCACCGGCTGGCGGTCAACACCGCACTGATGGACCTGCGCAGCCGCAAGAGCCGGCCCCAGGACGAAGGCGACGGCGATGACGAGGTCTTCGACCTGGTCGGCACCACCGATTCGGCCGGCCACACCACCGCGCTGTCGATGGACCTGGAACGCGCCGTTGCCAGCCTGCCGCCGCGCGCCCGCGCGGTGCTGGTGCTGTACGACGTGGAGGGCTGGCAGCACGAAGAGATCGCCGCGCAGCTGGGCATGGCCGTCGGCAGCTCGAAAGCGCAATTGCATCGTGCCCGCACTTTGTTGCGGTCGCGGTTGGAGGCACACGCATGAACACCCATGGCACCAACGACAACGGCATGCACGATCACGACGCCCATTCCGACGACGACGCGCGCCTGCCCGACGCGTTGCGCTGGCAGCTGCGCGCACTGCGCCGCGACGTGGAGCCGGACCGAGAACTGTGGATCGGCATCGCCACGCGCCTGTCCGCGCAATCAGCTTCCACGACGGTGCCTGCGGCACCCCATGCGTCGCGCCGGCTCATGCCGATGGCGTTCAGGCCACTTGCGATGGCGGCCAGCCTGGCGCTGGTTGTCGGCACGGTCGTCTGGAGTCAACGCTCCGACGACACGATGACGGCCCCCGCCGCCGACAACGCACAGGCATCCACCTTCGTGCAGCGCGAAGCGCAGGGACTCACTGCCGAGTACCAGGCCGCGCTGGACGAGATGCAGGCACCGGTGCCGGCCAGCCTGGAAACCACCGTCGCCGAACTCGATCGCGATGTCGCGACGATCCGCGAAGCGCTGGCCCACAACCCCGATTCGGTGCGACTGCTCGAACAGCTGCGCCGCACTTACGCCCATCGCCTCGCGCTTGCACAGCGCGTGGCCTACAGCTGATTACTGAAGACGCATCAGTGGAGAACATCATGACCCGTACCCACGCCCGCCTCGCCATCGCAGTTGCCGCCGCGCTTTTCGCAATTCCTGCGCAGGCGGCGACGCCGATCAACGAAACCCGGCCACTCGACGCGAGCGGACACCTCCAAGTGGAAAACGTGAAAGGTCGCATCGACGTGACCGCATGGGACCGCGACGAAGTGAAGATCGAAGGTAGCCTCGGCGCCGGCGTGGAGAAGCTGGAAATCAGCGGCGACCGCAATCATCTGGTCGTTAAAGTGAAGTACCCGAAGAGCGGCGGCATGGGCTTTTTCACTGGCAGCGACAAGAGCGAGCCGTCGCAGTTGAAGCTGATGGTGCCGCGACGCGCGGATCTCGAGGTCGATGCGGTCTCCGCCGACGTCGATGTCAACGGCGTTGCGCCCGCGGACCTGTCCATCGACAGCGTCAGCGGCGACATCGACGTCATCGGCGCGCCGAAGGATGCCCGCATCGACAGCGTCAGCGGCGACCTGCGCCTGACCCTCAACAGTTCCAGCGTGCGTACCGAAAGCGTCAGCGGCGACATCCAGCTGCGTGGCCGCCTCGACGGCGAAGTCAGCGTGGAAACCGTATCGGGCGACGTCGACGTGGCGGTGCACGAAAGCAGCCTTCGCAAGCTCTCCGGCAATACGGTATCGGGCGAGATGAACGTCACCACCGCATTGGCGCCGCACGGCCGCATCAGCCTGGAAAGCGTCAGCGGCAGCCTCGACCTGCGCGTGCCCGCCACGCTGTCGGCGCAGGTCAGCGGCAAGAGTTTCAGTGGCGACCTGTCCGCGCCCGGTACCCAGATCGATCGCCCCAAGCACGGCCCCGGCTCCAGCTTCGAGCACACCTATGGCAGTGGCGACGGCGAGATCCGCCTGGAGTCGTTCTCGGGCGATGCGCGGTTGAGCTTCGAGAAGTAAGTGCGCGTCCAGGAACCCGAAGTTCTCGCCGTCATCCCCGCGAAAGCGGGGACCCAGTGACTCCAGGTTGTTGGCGGCAGCGGCACTGGATGACCAGTCTTCGGCTGTTGTGAATCAGCGCCGCTTCGCGGAAATGACCGACGTAACAGCAGTTTTTCGAAGTGCCCGTAACTCCGGGTAGCCCCGGCGGCTTCGGCAAGTAGCAGCCCACTACCCTCCCCCGCTTGCAGGGGAGGGTCGCATCATCAGGCCCGGGAGTCGGGCCGGACACATTGATCAGCGCTTTTCCGCCACGATCTCGGCGTGCAGCTTCTCGCCGACGATGCGGTTCACCGCGGTCGACGGATGGTCGCCGTGGAAGTAGAAGTAGGCATCGGGCGTGGCGCACGGCGTGGTGTCTTCACCGAACAGCGCGCGGCCTGCACAGGCCTTGTCGGTGTTGACGATGCCGTACTTCGCCGGGTTCTGGATGATGTCGTCCAGGTACGCGCCGAAATCGTTGAGCTGCAGGTCGATCTTCAGCTTCTTGCCCAGGGCCGGGACCAGCTCGCGGTAGGCCGGATTGAGCTTCTCGCCCACGGCGGTGAAGGTCGGGATCTTCGTCGGCAGCAGCGAGAGCGATACATGGCGCGCGCCAACGCTCTTCAGCAGCTCGATCTGGCGGGTGAGGTTGTCGGTGGTTTCCTTCGCCGGACCTTCGCTGTCGTTGAGGCCACCTTCGATGAAGAACAGCGTGGTGTCGGGGTTGAAGGTGATGTCCTTGCGCTTCACGCGCGCCACGAAATCCTCCACCTGGTTCTGCATGCCAACGACCAGCGTCAGGTCGCCGATCTTCTTGCCTTCGTTGGAGCCGCTCGGCGCCGCCGTCACGGCGAAGTTGATGCCCTGCGAATTCGCGCTGGGATCCTTCGAGTGGGTGAAGGGGATGTCCAGCTGCTTCGCCAGATAGGCGACAGCGGTGGGGCCGTTGCCGTCCAGGTAGCCCGCGCCGCTGTCGGAATAGCTGTCGCCAAACGCGTACAGGCGATCGAATTTGGCCGCATGCGAGATGGTAGCGGCGTGCGAAATGGCCGCAGCGCCGAACAGGCCGACCGCACACGCCGACACGATCACGGTCTTGCTCAGGTAATGCATGGGTAGCTCCTTGCTGATGGGAAATGCGGTGGCATGAAAAACGGGGAGCGAGCGTTCAGTCGACGGCATCCGCGGCGAGTTCACCCGCGCGACCACGCGGCGCGCGGGCGAACTTCCGGAACAGCCGCTCCACCACCACGAACAGCAGCGGGATGAAGAAGATGCCGAGGAACGTGCCGGCGAGCATGCCGCCGAACACGCCGGTGCCGATCGCACGCTGCGCGCCGGCACCGGCGCCGGTGGCTACCGCGAGCGGCAACACACCGAAGCCGAAGGCGAGCGAGGTCATCAGGATCGGACGCAGGCGACCGCGCACCGCGGCGAGCGTGGCATCGGTGAGCGACAGCCCGCGCGCAAGATTCTCGCGGGCGAATTCAACGATCAGGATCGCGTTCTTCGACGTCAGGCCTATCGTCGTCAGCATCGCCACCTGGAAGTACACGTCGCGCTCCAGGCCGCGCACGACCGTGGCGATCACCGCACCGATGATGCCCAGCGGCACCGCCAGCATGATCGCGGTGGGAATCGACCAGCTCTCGTACAACGCGGCCAGGCACAGGAACACCACGATCAGCGACACCGCATACAGCAGTGGCGTCTGCTGGCCGGCCTTGCGCTCCTGGTAGGACTGGCCGGTGAACTCCGCCGAGAAGCCCGGCGGCAGCTCCGCGACAAGGCGTTCCACTTCCGCCATCGCCGCGCCGGTACTCACGCCCGGCGCGCCCTCGCCATTGAAGTTGACCGCCGAGAAACCGTTGTAGCGACCCAGTTGCGGCGGACCGTATTCCCAGCGCGGATGCGCGAAGGACGCCACCGACACCATCTGTCCGCGGTTGTTGCGCACCGACCAGCGACCGAAGTCTTCCGGCGTCATGCGATAAGGCGCGTCGGCCTGCACGATCACGCGCTTGATGCGACCGCGGTCGACGAAGTCGTCGATGTAACGCCCGCCCCACGCGATCGACAGCGTCTCGCCGACGTCGTCCATCGACAGACCCTGCGCGGCGACCTTCTGCGGATCGATGTCCAGGTGCAGCTGCGGCGTATCGTCCTGGGAATTGGCGCGCACGTTGGCCAGCAACGGGCTCTTGGATGCCAGCTCGGTGAACTTGTCCCGCGCCGCGGACAACGCCGCGTGGCCCTGGCCGTAGTTGTCCTGCAGATAGAAGTCGAAGCCCGTGGCGATGCCCAGTTCGAGCACCGGCGGCGGCGCGAAGGCGAACACCTGCGCGTCGCGGATCTCCCCGAGCGCGCCACCGGCTCGCTCCTGCAGCGCGCCGACGCTCTGCTCCGCGCGGCGACGCTCGCTCCAGTCCTTCAGTTCGACGAAACCGAAGCCTGCGTTCTGTCCGGGTCCGGAGAAGCTGAATCCGGCAACGGTGAACGTCGAGGCGACGACGTCCTTTTCCTTGTTGAGGAAGTAATCCTCCACCTGCTCCAGGGCCTTGGCCGTGCGCTCCTTGGTCGCACCGACCGGCCCCTGTGCGAGGGTGAACAGGAAGCCCTGGTCCTCGTCCGGCAGGAACGCGGTGGGCAGCCGCAGGAACAACAGGCCCATGAGCGACGCCAGCGCGACATACACCGCGAGATAGCGCGCCGGGCGACCCAGCATGTGCGCCACGATGCCCTGGTACCGCTGACTGGCGCGATCGAACTTCGTGTTGAACCAGTGGAAGAAGCCGCGCTGCGGTGCGTGGGCATGCTTGTCCACGGGCTTGAGCAGCAGCGCGCACAGGGCCGGCGTCAGCACGATCGCGACGATCACCGACAACACCATCGCGGAAACAATCGTGATGGAGAACTGCCGGTAGATCACGCCGACCGATCCCTGCAGGAACGACATCGGAATGAACACCACCGACAGTACGGTGGCGATGCCGACCAGCGCGCCGGTGATCTGGCTCATCGAGCGGCGCGTGGCTTCCGCGGGCGACAGGCCCTCTTCGCGCATCAGCCGCTCGACGTTCTCCACCACCACGATCGCGTCGTCCACCAGCAGGCCGATCGCGAGCACCACCGCGAACATGGTCAGCATGTTGATCGACAGTCCCGCCACCGACAGCACCGCAAACGTGCCCAGCAGCACTACCGGCACGGCGATGGTGGGAATCAGCGTGGCGCGCAGGTTCTGCAGGAACAGGAACATGACCGCGAACACCAGCACGATGGCGGCCAGCAATGTTTCGACCACGCCCTTGATCGACTTGCGCACGTACGGCGTGGTGTCGTACGGAATCACTGCCTTCAGGCCGCGCGGCATCTGCGGTTTCAGCTTCTCCAGCAACGCCTTGACGCCGCCCACCATCTCCAGCGCGTTCGCGCCCTTGGCCAGGGTGAGGCCCAGGCCCGACACCGGCTTGCCGTTGTAGCGCGCGGAGGTGCTGTAGTCGGCCTGGCCCAGCTCGACGCGGGCGACGTCGCCCAGGCGCAGGGTCGCGCCGTTGTCGTCGCCGCTGCGCAGGACGACGTTGCGGAACTGCTCGGGCGTGGACAGGCGTCCCAGCGCGACCACCGATGCGTTGAGCTGCTGGCCCGGCACCGATGGCAGGTCGCCGATCTGGCCGATCGACGCCTGCGCGTTCTGCGCCTGCACCGCGCTGGTGATGTCCGCGGGCGTCAGGCCGTAGGCGTTGAGCTTGTCGGCGTCGAGCCAGATGCGCATCGCGTGGCGCGAACCGAACAACTGCACCGTGCCCACGCCCGGCACGCGGCTCAGCGGATCGAACACGTTGGTGGCGACGTAATCGTCGATGTCGCCGGCGCTGAGGCTGCCGTCTTCCGACACGAACCCCACCACGGCCTGGCGCGCGCTGCTGGCTTTCGACGCGGAGATGCCCTGCTGCTGCACGATCTGTGGCAGCAGCGGAATCGCCTGCTGCAGGCGGTTCTGCACCTGCACCTGGGCGGTGTCGGGATCGACGCCGTTGCCGAAGGTCGCGGTGATCACCACGTTGCCGTTGTGATCGCTGGTGGAAATGATGTCGCGCAGGCCGTCGAGCCCGGTAATGGACTGTTCGATGATCTGGGTGACCGAATCCTCGACCGTCCTGGCCGATGCGCCCGGATACGACGCGGAGATATCAACGGAAGGTGGGGCGATGTCGGGATAGCGCGACACCGGCAACCGCGTGAGCGCGACGATGCCCACCAGCATGATCATGATCGCGATCACGCACGCGAGGATCGGTCGTCGGATGAAGAAATGTGACATGTGCGGCCGTCCGGATCAGGGGGCTGCGCCGGCGGCGGCAGCGACGGGCTTGGCGCCCTGCTCCGTTGCCTGCACCGGGGCGCCGGGCTGCACGTTCTGCACGCCTTCGACGATCACGCGGTCACCCGCAGCGAGGCCCGCTTCGACCAGCCATTGGTCGCCGATCGTGCGCGAGACCTGCACGTCACGCGTGGCGGCCTTGCCGTCCTTGCCGACGACCAGTGCGGTCGCGTTGCCACGCGGATCGCGGGTGATGCCACGTTGTGGCGCGAGCACGGCTTCGGGCGAGACGCCCTCGCTGACGACCGCGCGCACGTACATGCCCGGCAGCAGCAGCGAATCCGGATTGGGGACGACCGCGCGCAGCAGGAAGTTGCCCGTGCCCTGGTCGACGGTGACATCGGTGAACTGCAGCTTGCCTTCTCGGCTGTAGGTGGTCCCGTTCTCCAGCACCAGCGTCACCGCGGCGCCGGCGGCATCGGTGCGCACGCGACCGGCTTCGATCGCCTGCTTGAGTTCGAGCCAGTTGCTGCTCGGCTGGTTCACTTCGACGTACATCGGATCGAGCTGCTGGATCAGCGCCAGCGCCTGGTCCTGGTTGGCCGTGACCAGCGCGCCTTCGGTCACGCTGGACTTGCCGATGCGGCCGCTGATCGGCGCCACGATGCGCGCACGATCGAGATTGACCCGCGCACTGTCCACCGCGGCGCGCGCCACGCCGACTTCGGCCGCGGCCTGCGCCTCGGCCGCAATGGCGCTGTCGTTGTCCTGCGCGCTCAGCAGCTTGCTGGCGGCCAGCTCGCGCGCACGGCGCGCGGCAAGTTGCGCGGCATGCGCGGTCGCCTGCGCCTTGCGCAGGCCGGCCTGCGCGCTCTCGAAGTCGGCGCGGTAGCTGGCGTCATCCAGTTCGTACAGCGCCTGCCCCGCCTTGACGTAACCGCCTTCGACAAAGAGCTGGCGGCGGATGATGCCGCCCACCTGTGGCCGCACTTCCGCCACCAGCGACGCACGCACGCGCCCAGGCAACTCACGCGTGAGCGTGACCGGCTGGTGTTTCAGCGTCACCACACCAACCGGCGTCGGCGGCGGCGTCGAATCCTCCTGCGAACGGCTTTCGCCGCACGCCGCGAGCATCACGATGGTCAGGCCACCTGCGGTAGCGGCGGCGATTCGTACCCAGGTTGGCTGGCGCATCATGTTCCCTCGTGTTCCTTCGAAGCCGGGCAACCTTCGCCATGACGCGAGGTGCCGGAAATGTGGATGTTTTCCCGCACCAGCGAGGCCGGTGTTCCATCGGGATATGACTGGATGCCGCTGGCGCATGCCTTCATGCTGCCCAACGAATTTTTCGGTTCCGCGTCGGCGCGGGCCGCTTGCGCAGGGACACGGGCGTTGGCCGCGGCCGCGATCCAGTCGCGGCTGTGGTCCTTGAGCCAGTCGACGCGGTCGAGCAGCACGTGCACGTAGGCGTCGGTGAAGTCGACCGCGGATGCGTGCGACAGATGCGACCAGTCGGGAACCGACAGCTGCCGCATCTGCGGGTAGTCGGCGAAGTAGACGCCGGTGGACGCTGTCGCCTGCACCACGCGATCCCACGCCTGGGCACGCGGGAAGCGCTGCTGCTCGGTGGCGAGGATCGGGCCCGCGGACGGCGGGCGCACCCACACCACTTCGCCGCCGCGGGCGCGGATGCGGTCGACATCGGGTTTCGCCTGCGCGATGACCTTGTCGACCATCTCCTTCGTCACGACGTCGCCACCGTAGATGCTCTGCCAGACGCGGCGCGCGTGTTCGCGCAGGTAAGGATCGGTTTCCAGCTGGGACCACAGGTGCGTCTGGCGATCGTCGTGGACTTCGCCGAGCTTCCACACGTCGTTGTACGGCCCCCAGACGCCCTCGCGCTCGGGCCAGTCGCGGCGTTCAAGCAGGGTGAACAGTGTCGCGTTGCTGTCGAGGAAGGCCAGGTGACGCGAGGCGAACTTGTACAGCGCGTGGCCGACCTTCTGCGACGGCGACTGCTTCTGGTTGTAGTCGAGCGCGTCCGCCGCGGTGCCGGCGCCATCGTTGAAATACGAGAACTCCGCGGTGCCGACCACCAGAAGGCCGGCGAAGTGCTCGTCCATGGCCAGGTCGTGCAATACCGGCTGCGCATTCGATCCCATCAGCGCGAGCTGGATCGGGCGGCGTCCGGTCAGCGCCTGCCACTTGTCCAGGTCGGTGTCGAACAGGATGCGCGAGTCGCCGATCAGCACCACCGCATCACGCGGGCCCTCGTCGACCTTGCGACGCTCCTCCACCCAGTATTCGCGACCGTCATCCAGATCGCCCGCACGCAGGCCCAGGTGGCGCATCGCCATTTCCCAACCCAGCAGCAGGACGAACGCGGTCGAAACCGCCACGACCAGCGTGCGCAGCCAGGCGATCGCCGGGACGCGACGGACGAGGCCTTTGTCGAGGCGATGCTCCTCGACCGGCATCGCGGCGGCGTGCGCCGGCGCATCCGTCGCGACAGGATGCGTCGCGGTTCCTTCCATGGCCTGCGTCATCGCGAATGCTCCTTGCGCGGATCGAAGAGGTCAGAACTGGAAATAGATGAAGGCATCGCCCGATCCCTGGGTAATCACGACAGCGAACACCATCGCCGCCCAGGTCGCCGGCAGCAGCAGCGAGCGCTGCGCACTGGCGACCACATCCTCGACGGTGCGGTTGCGCATGTAGGCGTGGACGCCGAACAGCACACCGACGCACAGTAGCGTCTCGATGATCTTTACCGTCGGCAGCACCGGCGTGGCGTCGCCGTGCAGGCCGATCATGCCGCCGAGGATGCCGATGGCGGTGGTCACGCTATCGGCGCGGAAGAACACCCACGCGATATTCACCAGCATGTAGGTCACCACCATGAGCAACAGCTGGAACGCCACGCCAGTGGGTAGGCGCCAGTGCGCGGTAGCTTCCTTCAACCAGCGCTCGACGGCGAGGAATGCGCCGTGCAAGCCACCCCACACCACGAAGGTCCAGTTGGCGCCGTGCCACAGGCCGCCGAGGAGCATCGTCAGCATCAGGTTGATGTAGGTGCGGCGCGGGCCCTTCTTGTTGCCGCCTAGCGGGATGTAGAGGTAATCACGCAGCCACGTCGACAGGCTGATGTGCCAGCGGCGCCAGAAATCCGAAAAGCCAATCGCGCCGTAGGGCGAGTTGAAGTTGTTGGGAATGCTGAAGCCCAGGCACATCGCTGCGCCTATGGCAGTAGTCGAATAGCCGGCGAAGTCGCAGAAGATCTGTCCGGAGAACGCCAGTGTCCCGACCCACGCATCCATCGCGCCCACCGGCGCGCCGTTGCCGAAGACCAGGTCGGCGGCGGGCGCGAAAGCGCCGTCGGCGATCACCACTTTCTCGAACAGGCCCAGCGTCATCAGCATCAGGCCCCAGCAGAACTGGTCGCGCGTGGCAGTGCGCGGACGCGCGAACTGCGGCACCAGGTCGGACGTGCGCAGGATCGGGCCAGCGACGAGCTGGGTGAAGAACGCGACGAATAGGGCGAAGTCGAACAGTTTCGGAATCGGCTGCACGCGCTTCCAGTAGATGTCGAGCGTGTACGACATCGAATGGAACGTATAGAACGAGATGCCGACCGGCAGCAGGATGTTCCACTCCGGCGCCACGTACTTCACGCCGATCAGCGCCATCAGCGCCTGCCAGTTCTGGGTCAGGAACTCGCCGTACTTGAAGAACGCCAGGCAACCCAGGTTCACCACCAGCGAGATGAGCAGCCACGCCTTGCGTCGGCCCGGTTGCGTTTCACGGTGCAGCTGGCGGGCGACCGCCCAGTCCACCACGGTGGAGGCGATCAGCAGCAGCAGGAACGGCGGATTCCATGCGGCATAGAAGAGGTAGCTCGCGACGAGCAGATTGAACTTCTTGATCCGCCACGGCAGCGGCGCGTTGTGCAGGGCGAGCACAACGACGAAGAACAGGATGAAGGTCAGGGAGTTGAAGACCACGCGCGTATTCCTTTCGCTGGGTGACGTCGTGGTTCAGTTGTCTGCGCCGCGGCGCATGCGGGCGCGCCGTGACGGGCACGGCAGATGCCGCCGTTGCTCACGGCACGACTCGAAGCGATTGCGGGGCGCGTGGAGGCGTCCGTGACCAGCAGTCATCTTTTCTTCCTTGATTCGACGCGGGATCGCGCCGTGTTTCCGCTTTTGATGCGACCGCCCCGATCCGCGCGCTCGACTTCACCCGGTTGGGCGGCATCGAGCGGTGGGAAGGTTGCTACTGCAAAACCCGGCTGCCTCCATTTGCCGGCAGCGGGGCAGCACCTTATGCCAGCGACCTTGCCGCCCGCAACCTGCCGCGGCGTACGTCCACACCGGGCGCCGGCGATGGATCCGGGGCCGGACCCCACCTTGCAAGCGTCGCCACCGGGCCCGGGAGTCGGGAATCCGCAGGGTTTGCGTTACCCGAGTGAAGCCACTTCCGGTTGGCAGGAACCCGTTCCTGGGGTCAATGGGAAGGCGGGCGGTCTGGCTGCAATCCCGACGACCGGCGGCATCCCTCTCGTGGGGCACCGCGCGCCTGACGGGCCTGCTGCGAAACTGCGACAGGATCGCCGACCGGACTCCCATCCCGCGCATGCCGGACCAGCTTCGACGCACAAAATCGGCAATCTCCGCCGAAAAATATGTCAACTTCGAAGTATCCACTCCCACCGCCGGCCTCCTTGCCCCCATATTGAGCCCTTCGTCACACACGAGAGGGGCCCACCAGCTTCCTGAATGAAATCCAAATATGTCACACTCCCATGACACTATTCCCCCGTACCATCCGCCCCGCATCGCGTACGGACTGGTACCCGATTGGATGGGTTGAAGTAATTATTTTGATCATCGTTGGCCGGTGATCAGGTGTTTTCGCCGTAATTGGAAGTCGTCAGGGAAGTCGGCTGAGTTCGTTCGCCGCTCCTGACGGGTCGGTTTTTCTTACAGGGATGTAGATCGAAATGAGTGATATCGACCAGCGCATTGCTGTTCTTTCGCCTGCCAAACGCGAGCTCCTGCGCCAGATCGCCGCCCGCCAGCGATCCGGACAAAACCGGATCCAGCCGCGTCCGCGCCCCGACCGCATCCCCGTAACCTTCGGCCAGCGCCGGCTGTGGCTGCTGGACCAGTTCTCGCCCGGCCTGAATACCTACAACGTACCCGTTGGCCTGTGGCTGGAAGGGACGCCTGACGCCGGCCACCTCCAGGCCGCACTGCAGTGCCTGGTCGATCGCCACGAAAGCCTGCGCACGGTATTCCGCAGCATCCAGGGCGAACCTTCGCAGTTCATCCTGGATCGCGTCGGGCTTCCCTGGTCGCAGCATGTCGTCAGTGGCGCCACGCCCACCGCGCGGCGCACTGCCGCGCTGTCCCTGGCACGCGATGAAGCCCGGCGCCCCTTCGACCTGGCTCGCGACGCGATGCTGCGGGCCAGCCTGATCGACGCCGGCGCAGGCGAAACCGGCGCGCCGCTGCACGTGCTGCTGCTGACCTTCCACCACATTGCGATGGACGGCTGGGGTGCGTCGGTACTGCTGGGCGAACTGCAATCGCTCTACAACGCACTGCAATCGGGCACACCGGAACAGTCGCTGCACACCGTGCTTCCGGCGCCAGGCCTCCAGGTCGCCGACGTGGCCTTGTGGCAGCAGGACACCTTCGGTGGTGAAAACCTGCAGCCGCAGCTCGACCACTGGCTGCAGCACCTTGAAGGCGCCCCCGCCACGCTCGACCTTCCCTGCGATCGCGCTCGTCCGGCGGTGCAGGGTTTCAACGGCGCGATCTGGCGCACGTACGTGCCCGAAGCGCTCTATCAACGCCTGGAGACCGTAGCGCGCGAACGCAATGCGACGCTGTCCATGGTCTTCCTCGCCGCCTACCAGGCGCTGTTGGCGCGCTACACCGGCCAGGACGATGTCGTCGTCGCCATGGGTGTTGCCGGGCGCGCGCGGATCGAACTGGAACAGGTCGCTGGTTTCTTCGTGAACACCCTGGCGATGCGCGCGCGGATCGATGGCGACGCGAGCTTCGCGGCGCTGCTCGACCAGGTTCGCCGCGACATGCTCGACGCGATGGACAACGCCGATGCGCCGCTGGACCGCGTGCTGGAAGGCCTGCGCCTGCCGCGTTCGGCCAGCCACACGCCACTCGCGCAGGCGATGTATTTCTTCCAGAACTACCCTGGGCACGAGACGCGGCTGACCGGCCTGCAATCGCAATTTCTCGACCTGGTCGAACTCGCACCCGGCACCACGCCTGCCGACATCAGCTTCGCGGTGAACCAGCAGGCGCCGCGCGAAGTGAAGTTCACCTACAGCACCGACCTGTTCGATGAGACCACCATCGAGCGCTTCGGCGGCCACCTGCTCACGTTGCTGGAAGCGGTCGCTGCTGATGCCGACGCACGCGTGGCGACATTGCCGCTGCTCACCCGGGCCGAGCGCGAGGAACTGGCATCGTGGAACGATGCAACACAGCGCGAGCTGCCGCAGGAGCGCACGCTGTCGGAATTCATCGCCGCGCAGGTCGCGCGCACGCCCGATGCCGTGGCGCTGGAATTCGCCGGACGCCAGCTGAGCTACCGCGAACTGGACCAGCGCGCCAATGCGCTCGCGCACGAATTGCGCGACGCGGGCGTCAGCGCCGGTGCGCTGGTCGGCCTGTACGTCGAACGCAGCGTGGAAATGGTGGTTGGCCTGCTTGCCATCCTCAAGGCCGGTGGTGGTTACGTGCCGCTTGATCCGGCCTACCCCGCCGACCGCCTCGCCTACATGCTGGAGATGTCGGAAGCACGTGTGCTTGTGACGCAGCGCGAACTCGCCGATGCGCTGCCGGAAAGCTTCCGCGCCGCCGGCGTTTCCCGCGTGGTGCTGGCCGACGCGAATGCGGTCCTCGGCGACACGGCCCACGCCACGCCCGACGGCGGTGCGCGCGCCGACGATCTCGCCTACGTGATCTTCACTTCCGGTTCGACCGGAAAGCCCAAGGGCGTGGAGATCCAGCACCAGGCGGCGGTCAACCTGCTGCGCTCGGTCGCGCGCCAACCCGGCGTCGCGGCGGGCGACACGGTGTGCGCGATCAGCACCCTATCCTTCGACATCGCGCTGTTCGAACTGGTGTTGCCGCTCACTGTCGGCGCACGCATCGCGCTCGTCGATCGCGATACCGCTCGCGACGGACTGCGCCTGCGTCGCCTCGTCGATGCGAGCCGTTTCACGGTCATGCAGGCCACGCCGGCCACCTGGCGCATGCTGCTGGAAGTGGGCTGGCGCGGGACGCCGGGCCTGCGCAGGATCATCTCCACCGGCGAAGCGCTGCCGCGCGAACTCGCCGACCGCCTTCTGCCCTGCGCGAACGAGGTGTGGAACCTCTACGGTCCGACCGAGACCACGGTCTACTCCGCGTTGTGCCAGGTCCATGCCGGCGAAGGTCCGATCCTGGTCGGCAAGCCCGTCGACAACACGCAGATCCACATCGTCGACCGCCACATGCAGTTGATGCCGATCGGTGTTCCCGGCGAACTGCTGATCGGCGGCACGGGTCTGGCGCGCGGGTATTGCGGTCGCCCGGACCTCACCGAAGAGAAATTCATTTCCGATCCGTTCTCCTCGCAACCCGGCGCGCGGCTGTACCGCACCGGCGACCTGGCGCTGTGGCGTCGCGACGGCACCATCGAGGTGATCGGCCGCATCGACCACCAGGTCAAGCTGCGTGGTTTCCGCATCGAGCTGGGCGAAATCGAATCCGTGCTCGCGCTGTATCCCGGCGTGACCCAGGCTGTCGTGCATTGCCGCGAAGATCGCCCAGGCGACAAGCGACTGGTGGCCTACGTCACCGCCGACGGCTCCGCGCCGACGACGACTGCACCCACGGCAGCCGCCCTGCGCGACCACCTCAAGGCTGCACTGCCCGACTACATGGTGCCCAGCGCCTTCGTGGTGCTGGAGCGTTTCCCGCTCACGCCCAACGGCAAGGTCGACCGGCGCGCGTTACCGGTGCCGGAAACCAGCGCCGGCAACGATCGCGAATCGATCGCGCCGCGCACACCGGAAGAAGTCACGCTCGCGCAGCTGTGGCAGCAGCTGCTCGGCACCACCACCGTGGATGTGCGCGACAACTTCTTCGATGCCGGCGGCCATTCGCTGCTGGCTACGCAGCTGCTCGCGCGCATCGACCAGGCCTTCGCCGTAGAACTGCCGCTGCGGGCCCTGTTCGAAGCCCCCACGCTGGAACAACTCGCCGCACGCATCGCCGTGGAGCGCGAACAGCTGCATCTGGAAGGCGATGACCTGGACGCGTTGCTCGCGAGCCTGGAAGGGTTGAGTGATGAGGAAGCCAGCGACCGCCTGCTGGCCGACACCGCAAGGACAGGGAACGACCGATGAGCGACATGAACGACCGCCTGGCCGGCCTCTCGCCGGAGAAGCGCGCACTGCTGATGCAGCAGCTCGCACGCCAAGGCACGAAGCGCCAGGGCATCACCCGCCGCGAACGTCCCGCACGCATCCCGCTGTCGTCGGCGCAGCAGCGTCTGTGGATCCTTGACCAGCTCGATCCGGGTTCGGCGGTCTACAACGTGCCGTGCAGCCAGTGGCTGCAGGGCGAACTCGATATCGCCGTCCTGCAGCGCGCGCTCGACGAGATTGTCCGTCGCCACGAAAGCCTGCGGACCGTCATCGCCAGTGATGACGCCGGTCCGTACCAGGTCGTGCAGTCGCCAACCAGCGTGCCGGTCACGCAGCTCGACCTTCGCCACCTTCCCGCTGGCGAACGCGAAGCCGCCGCACTTGCCGTCGCACGCAGCGACTCGACGCGGCCCTTCGACATCGCCCGCGGCCCGCTGTTGCGCGCGTTGCTCGTGCAGGTCGCGAACGACCGCCAACTGTTGATGCTCAACGCGCACCACATCGCCATCGACGGCTGGTCGCTGTCGGTGCTGATAAACGAAATGCGCCAGCTTTATGCCGCCACGCTCGCTGGGGTGCCATCGCCGCTGCCCGAACTGGCGGTGCAATACGTGGACTACACGCTGTGGCAGCAGGAACAGCTGCAGGGCGACGCCATGGTCAAGCAGCTCGCGTATTGGCAGGAGCATCTATCCGGCCGATTGCCGGTGCTCGAATTGCCTGGCGACCGCCCGCGCCCTTCACGGCAGAGCCATCGTGGCGAAGTACTGCGCGACCTGCTGCCCGCCAGCGATTACGACAACATCAAGCGCTTCAGCCGCCAGGAAGGCGTCACCCCGTTCATGGCCGTGCTGGCAGCGTTCAACACGCTGCTGCTGCGCTATTCCGGCCAGGACGACCAGATCGTCGGCGTCGGCGTGGCCAATCGCAACCGCCAGGAGCTGGAGCCGCTGATCGGCTTCTTCGTCAACACGCTTGCGATGCGCACCGACCTGTCGGGCAATCCCACCTTCCGCGAGCTGCTGGCCCGGGTGAAGGAAACGACACTGGGCGCGTACTCGCACCAGGACCTGCCGATCGAACGGTTGACCGAGGCGCTCGACCTCGATCGCACGCTGAGCCACTCGCCGCTGTTCCAGGCGATGCTGTTCTTCCAGAATTTTCCCGACGACACCACCACGGTGCCCGGACTGGCGATGACGCCGGTCAGCTTCGATCGCGTCAACCAGGGCACGGCGCGCGCGGACATCTCGTTGTTCGCCGGCGAAGGCGACGATGGGCTGCACCTGTACTTCGAGTACAGCACCGATCTGTTCGACGAAGCCACGATCGCCGCGTTCTCGCGCCACCTGCAGCAGCTGCTGCGCTCGATAGCACAGGACCCGGACAAGCGCATCGGCGAGATCGGCATCCTGCCCGCCGACGAGCGCGAACAACTGCTGGGGGCGTGGAATGCCACGCAGCACGATTTCGCCACCAACCAGCCGCTCCACGCGCTGTTCGAGGCACAGGCCGTACGCACGCCCGACGCGGTGGCCATCGAACATGCCAACACCCGACTCACCTATGCGCAGCTGGACGCGCAGGCGGATGCAGTGGCGCGCGCGCTGGTCGCACAGGGCGCGCAGCCACGCGACCTCGTCGGTCTGTTCGTCGAGCGCACGCCGCGCATGCTGGTCGCACTGCTGGGCGTACTCAAGGCCGGCGCCGCCTACGTGCCGCTGGATCCGGGATTTCCGGCTGACCGCCTGGCGTTCATGCTCGCGGATTCCGCCGCGCGGATCGTGGTCACGCACCGCGAGCTGCTGGCGCAGTTGCCGGCATCGTCGGCGACGACGCTGCTGCTGGAAGATGCGCTTTCGCACGAGGCAATCGCGACGACCGAGCGCATCGCCTGCGATGTTAACGGCGAAGACCCGGCGTACGTCATCTTCACTTCCGGCTCGACCGGTCGCCCCAAGGGCGTGCAGGTCCCGCATCGGGCCGCGGTTAACTTCCTGCTATCGATGGCGCGCGAACCCGGCCTGACCGACGCGGACACGCTGTGCGCGGTGACGACGCTGTCGTTCGACATCGCCGTACTGGAACTGCTGCTTCCGCTGACCGTCGGCGCGCGCATCGTGCTTGCCGACCGCACCACCGCCAGCGACGGCGCCGCGCTAGCGCGATTGCTTGCCGACTCGCGCAGCACCGTGATGCAGGCGACGCCGGCGACGTGGCGCATGCTGCTCGATGCCGGCTGGCAGGGCAGCACGCAGTTGCGCGTCCTCAGCGGCGGCGAAGCCCTTCCGCGCGACCTCGCGGATCGTCTTCTCGCCTGCACCGCGCAGGTCTGGAACATGTACGGCCCCACCGAAACGACGGTGTGGTCAACGCTGGATCGCGTAGGCACCGGTGCCATCAGCATCGGTCGTCCGATCGCCAACACCCGCGTTTATGTCGTTGACGCCAACCTGCAGCCGGTGCCGGTGGGCGTTCCCGGCGAACTGCTGATCGGCGGCGCAGGCGTGGCCACGGGCTACCTCGACCGACCCGAACTCACCGCGGAAAAATTCATCGCCGACACGCTGGGCCAGGATGCAGGCGCGCGCCTGTACCGCACCGGCGACCTCGCGCGCTGGCGCCGCGACGGCAGCCTCGACGTGGTCGGCCGCATCGACCACCAGGTCAAGTTGCGCGGTTATCGCATCGAGTTGGGCGAAATCGAAAGCGTCCTGCGTGAACACATCCACGTGGGCGAAGCGGTGGTGCTGTGCCGCGAGGATCGTCCCGGGGACAAGCGCCTGGTCGCCTACGTCACCGCACGCGATGCGGTGACGACGCCATGCAGCGCGTTGCTGCGCGCCTTCATCCGCGAACGCCTGCCCGATTACATGGTGCCTTCCGCGTGCGTGGTGCTCGATCGTCTGCCGATGACGCCCAACGGCAAGGTTGATCGCCGTGCGCTGCCTGCCCCCGAAGCCGAGTCCGTGGAAGCCGATCGCTACGTCGGGCCGCGCAGTCCCGAAGAAGAAACCCTCGCTGCGCTGTGGGCGCAGGTGCTGGGCGTGCCGCGTGTGGGCATCCACGACAGTTTCTTCGACCTGGGCGGGCATTCGCTGCTCGCGACACAGCTGATCACGCGTGTGCAGAAGGCGTTCGGTGGCGATGTCGCGCTGCGCCTGCTGTTCGAAGCGCCCAGCGTGGCCGCGTTTGCCGAGCATCTGGTGCAGCAGCGGATGAGCAGCGTCGATGCGGACGCGCTGGCGGACATGCTCGACCAGCTCGAAGGCCTCAGCGACGACGAGATCCAGGCGTTGCTCGCCGAATCAGACGCCTGATTCACGTTGGTTCAAGCACGCAGATCCAAAGCACGCTCGACCTCGAGCAAGCCCCACCTTTCAAGGACGAATCGCGAGTGACCCAGAACCCGCCCTCCGGCTCCGGCACGGATTCGATGTCGCAGCGCCTGGCGCGCCTGAGCCCGCAGCAGCGCGAACTGCTGCTGCGCGGGCTGGCTGCGCGCAATGCAGGCAAGGACACGGTCCAGCGCTGCACGCAGGCGGGCGTGCCGTATCCGCTGTCGGCGCCGCAGCAGCGCATGTGGTTCTTCGAACGCCTGCAGCCGGGCACGGCCGCGTACCATGTGTTCGCCTACTTCCGCCTGGATGGCGCGCTGGATGCCCAGGCGTTGCAGGACGCGCTGACCAAGGTCGTGCAACGTCATGACGCGTTGCGCACGTCGTTCGACGAAGTCGCCGGCGAAGCGCGGCAGACGGTGGCGGCAACAGTGGCGTTCCAGCTTGCGCGCATCGACCTGTCGCAACTGCCCGCCGCCGAGCGAGAAGCGCAGGCCCAGCGCGAGTGCGACATCGAAACCGATTGCCCCTTCGACCTGGCACGGGCCCCGTTGTTGCGTGCGACCCTGCTGCGCCTGTCCGACGACCAGCACATCCTGCTGATCGTGATGCACCACATCGTCTCGGACGCGTGGTCGATAGGAGTGCTGCTCGAGGAAGTGGCGCAGCTGTACAACGCATCCGTGGACGCGACACCCGTGGCGCTGGCCGAGCCGGCCGTGCAGTTCGGCGACGCGGTCCTTTGGCAGACCTCGCCTGCGCATGCCCGCAAGGTCGAGGCGCAGCAGGCGTTCTGGCAGGAAGCGCTGGCCGGCACCACCGGACTGCTGGACCTGCCCACCGACCGTCCGCGTTCGCCCGTGCCGCTCGGTCGCGGCGAACGTTTCGTGGTGCAACTGCCGCAGGCGCTGGTCGATGACATCAGCGAGCTCGCGCGGCGCGAAGGCGCGACGCTGTTCATGGCATTGCTCGCCGCGTTCCAGACCCTGCTCGGCCGCCTCAGCGGCCAGGACGACGTCGTGGTCGGCACGCCGGTCGCCAACCGCCGCCGCACCGAATTCGAATCGGTAGTCGGCCTGTTCGTGAACACGCTGGCGATGCGTGGCGACCTCGGCGGTGATCCCTCGTTCCGGCATCTGCTGGCACGCACGCGTACGCATTGTCTCGACGCACTGGAACAATCCGAAGCGCCGCTGGAACGCGTGATCGATTCGCTGCGCATCGAACGCGCACCCGGACGCACGCCGCTGTTCCAGACCATGTTCGTGCTGCAGAACACCCACAACGCACCGCTGGCGCTGCGCGGGATCACCGCCAAGGCGATGATGCCGCCGATGCGCGCAGCGCGCTTCGACCTGACGCTGGCCCTGGAAGAAGACGCCGGCCACGGCCTTGACGGCGTGATCGACTTCGACGCCGACCTGTTCGAAACCGCGACCATCGAGCGTCTGG
This sequence comes from Lysobacter fragariae, assembly GCF_054779775.1. Taxonomy (NCBI): domain Bacteria; kingdom Pseudomonadati; phylum Pseudomonadota; class Gammaproteobacteria; order Lysobacterales; family Lysobacteraceae; genus Lysobacter; species Lysobacter fragariae. Next base: position 176,894 of record NZ_BAAGXP010000013.1, read on the forward strand.
CCCGGCAATACGAAATGCTGCTGCGCGGTGCGATCGCCCACCCGGACCTGCCGCTCTCGCGCATCGCGCTGCTGTCGGACGAAGACCGCGCGCAACTGCTGGCCCTCGGCGACGGCGGCACCGTAGCGTTCGCGGATGCGGATCCCGCCGCGCAGCCGACGCTGTTCGCGATGTTTGCCGCGCAGGCGCGGCTGACCCCGCATGCGGTGGCACTGGTCGAGCCCGGCCGCGAGCTGACCTACCAGGAATTGCTGCACCGCGCGTACGGCGTGGCTCATGCACTGCGCGCGCACAACATCGGTGTCGAATCGTGCGTGGGCGTGCTTACCGATCGTTCCATCGAGGCGCTTGTCTCGGTCCTGGGCGTGCTCGCCGCCGGCGCCGCCTATGTTCCCCTGGACCCGGCTCATCCGGACGAACGCCTGCATTTCCTGCTCGCCGACTGCGCCTCGCAGGCGCTGCTTGCGCCGCCGGTGTGGTTCGAGCGCGCGCGCACACTGGGCAGCAGGACGCCATTGCTGCGCAGCGATGCCGAACCGCGCACGGATGCACCGCGCGTGGACGTCGATGCACGCGACTGCGCTTACGTGATCTACACCTCCGGCTCCACCGGCAACCCCAAGGGCGTGGCGATCGAGCATCGCGGCGCGGTGAACCTGGTGCGCGGCTTCATCGCCCGCCACGATTTCCGCGGGCAGCGATTACTGATGATCCCGCCGCTGGTGTTCGATGCCTCGGTAGGCGACGTGTTCCCGGTATTGGCCACCGGCGCCACGCTGGTGCTGCATCCCACGCCCACCGAACTGGGCCCGTTTGAGCTGGAGCGTTTCTGCGACGCCCACGCCATCAGCGCGATCGACGCGCCCGCGGCGCTGTGGCGGCGCTGGTCGGAAGGCTGGATCGCGGCTGCTCGCAGCGAGCCGTTGCTGCCGCAGCTGCGCCTGATGATGATCGGCGGCGAAAGCGTGCCGGTGGAACTGGTCCGCCGGTTTGCCATCGCCACGCAGTCGCGCGTGGTGCTGACCAACCATTACGGGCCCACCGAGGCTTCGGTGTGCGCGACGATCCTCGCCACGCGCGATGGCAGCGAACTCAATACTCTCGACCTGCCGATCGGCACGCCCCTGCCGGGCGTGCGCGTGTACATCCTCGACGCGCACCTGGGCCTGGCACCGCGCGGCGTGGTCGGCGAGCTCTGCATCGCTGGTGCCGGCATCGCCCGTGAATACCTGGGGCTGTCGCAGCTGAGCGCTGACAGCTTCCTGCCCGATCCGTTTGCCGTAGAGCCGGATTCGCGGATGTATCGCACCGGCGACCTGGCACGCTGGAACAGCGACGGCACACTGCAGTTCCTCGGTCGTCGCGACCATCAGGTAAAGCTGCGCGGCGTGCGCATCGAGCTGGGCGAAATCGAGACCGCGTTGCAGGCGCACCCGCAGGTGCAGGCGGCCGCGGCGCTGCTGCGCGAGGATCGTCCGGGCGACAAGCGCCTGGTCGGCTATTTCGTCGCCGACAGCGCGGAGCTCACGCCATCGCAGTTGCGCGAGCATCTGGCGCAGCGACTGCCGGAGGCATTGCTACCATCCGTATTCGTGCGACTGGACGCGATGCCGCTCACCCGCAACGGCAAGGTCGACCGCCGCGCGCTGCCCGAGCCCGCTGCCGCGCAGGACGTCGCGCGTGAACTGCGTGCCGCGTCCACGCCGACGGAGCATGCGGTGATCGCGGTGTGGCGCGAAGTGCTGGGGCGCGAGGACATCGGCGCCGACGATGATTTCTTCGCCATCGGCGGCGACTCGCTGATGACGTTGCCGCTGGTGTTCAAGCTGCACGCCGCGCTCGGCGTGGAAGTGCCACTGCCAGCGGTGTTTGCCACGCCCACGGTCGCGGGCCTGTCGCGCACCATCGATGCATTGCGTGCAGGCGACAGCGGCGATGTCCTCGACCTGCGCACGAAGGTGGTGCTCGATGCCGCCATCGATCCCCGCAACACGCCCCAGCCTGCCGCCGCCCGCGGCAATCCACGCAGCGTGCTGATCACCGGTGCCACCGGCTTCCTTGGCGCCTACATCGCACGCGAACTGCTGGACACCACGCAGGCGGAACTGCTTTGCCTGGTGCGTGCCGATACCGTGGCCGATGGCCTGCGTCGCGTGCGCGCGAACCTGGAGAGCTACGGCCTGTGGCGCGATGGCGACGAAACGCGGCTGGTGCCGCTGCCGGGCGATCTTTCCCAACCGTTGCTGGGACTGGGCGACGATGGCTTCACCACGCTCGCGCAGCGCGCGGACCTGATCTTCCACAACGGTGGCCAGGTCAACTTCCTGGCGCCCTACGAACACATGGAAGCCGCCAACGTGCAGGGCACCGTCGAGGTGCTGCGACTGGCGACCCACACCCTCGTCAAGCCGGTGCACCTGGTATCCACGCTCGGCGTCTACGCGACGGAACACTACGTCGGCAAGACCGTTCTCGAGTCCGACCCGGCGCCGCTACCTGACGGCCAGTCGGGCGGCTACAACCAGAGCAAATGGGTCGGCGAACAGCTGGCCCTGGTCGCGCGCGAACGCGGCCTTCCCGTCGCGATTTACCGTCCGGCGCGCATCACCGGCGACAGTCGGACCGGTGCGGGCAACGTCGGCGACTACTTCAATGCATGGATCCGTGGCTGCGTGCAGCTGGGTATGGCGCCGCATCTGCCGCGTGACGCCTTCGACATGGCGCCCGTCGACTACGTGGGTCGCGCCATCGTGCGCATCGCGCTCGGCGCGGGGGACGCCAACGGCAACTTCCACTTCTTCAATCCGCATCGCCTGTCGCTGCCTGATGCGATCGTTGCGATCCGCGCCGCCGGTCATGCGCTCGACGAAGTGCCGTATGAGCAATGGCGCGAGGCGTTGGTGGCGACGAGTTCAACCTCGCGCGAGAACGCCCTGACGCCGTTCGCGGGCATGTTCCCGGCACAGGAGTGGGACCCGGCCGAGCCCGCCTTCGACTGCAGCGCCAGTCGCGACGCGGTGGAGCCACTGGGCCTGACTTGTCCGCCCGCGGACCAATCGCTTTTTTCCCTTTACCTGCGGTACCTGCACGAGCGCGGCGCCCTGCCGACACCCGCTGCCGCGGCTGCCATGGAGGTGCTCGCGTGACCAGCAATACGGATCGGTACAACGGATTGCGAAATTTCCTGCTGATCTGGGCCGGACAGCTGGTGTCGGGCATGGGCACGCGCCTGAGCACCTTCGCGCTGGGCATCTGGGTGCTCAGGACAACGGGGTCGACCACGCGTTTCGCGATGATCTTCATCGCCATGGCCATTCCGGCGTTGCTGGTCTCGCCGCTGGCCGGCGCCTTGGTCGACCGCTGGGATCGTCGCCGCACGATGGCGACCTGCGAAGCGATCTCCGCGATCGCGATGCTGGCCATGGCCGGCCTGCTGGCGACGGGAAACCTTGCGCTGTGGCACATCTATGTCGGCGTCGGCGTCACCGCGCTGGCCAACGCATTCCTGCAGCCGGCCTATGCGGCCAGCATTCCGCTGCTCGCAGCGCCCGAACAGCTGAACCGCGTCAACGGCCTGGTGCAGACCGGCAACGCCATCGCGCTGGTCGGTGGTCCGCTGATCGCCGGCGTGCTGGTCAGCCTGTTCTCGATGGCAGGCGTGTTGCTCATCGATGCGCTGAGCTTCTGCGTCGGCGTGGTCGCACTGCTGGCGGCACGCGTGCCCAGCCCGCCGCGCACCGCTGCTACCGGAGAAGAGAACCTGTGGCAGGAAGCCGCGACCGGCTTCCGCTACGTGCGCGAGCGTCCCGGTCTGCTGGGCGTGCTCACGGTGTTCGGGTTCAGCAATTTCTTCTTCGGCATCGCCAGCATCACCATCACACCGCTGGTGCTGTCGATCACCAACGAGGCCGGACTGGGACTGCAGATGGGCATCGGCTGCAGCGGCCTGCTGCTGGGTGGATTGCTCGTGAGCACCTGGGGCGGACCGCGCTCGCGCGTGCAAAGCGTAATCGGCGCGACGTTCCTGGCCGGCATCTTCCTTGCGCTGCACGGTCTGGCACCGTCGTTCACGCTGGTGACGGCGGCCGGCTTCGGGTTGTTCCTCACCTTGCCCTTCGCCAATTCGGCCAACGCCGCGTTGTGGCAGAGCAAGGTGCCGGCCGGCCTGCAGGGCCGCTGCTTCGCCATCCAGCGCGTGCTGTCGGAAAGCGCGATGCCACTGGGCTACTGCCTGGCCGGACCGCTGGCCGAGCGGGTATTCGAACCGATGCTGGCTCCGGGCGGCGCTTTGGCCTCGTCCGTGGGCGCCGTGATCGGCACCGGTCCGGGTCGCGGCCTGGCACTGATGTTCATCGTGCTGGGCCTGGCGACCTCGCTGGTTGCAGTGTGCGCCTATGCGGTGCGCGCGATCCGACGCCTGGAAGACGAATTGCCCGACGCGGTGGTAGCGCCTGCCGAAGCGGCACTGCAGTGCGCGACCTGACGCGAGGGCGCTGCATTCAATGAAAGACAACGACGCGACGATATCCCCCCGGTGTGGCGCACGAGCGCACCGCACCGTCTGAAAAGCACGACGCCAAGGACACACGGAAGAATGGCCATGACCCCTGACAAAGAAGTAGCACCCCCAGCCGCCCCCGCGACGGGTTGCCCGCACGCCGCCAAGCTGGCGCAGCAGGAAAGCATCACCGCCCGCCTGGGCCTGATTCGCGCCTCGGAAGCCGAGCGCGATCACAAAGGTTCGGCGCTCGATGAGATCGTGCAGTGGACCCGCACGTTCCTGGCCAAGCCGCATCCGGACGTGGGCCGCTCCGGCCCGGTGTGCCCGTTCACGCCTGCCGCACTGGCAATGGATGCGATCTGGTTGGCACAGGTCACCGACGCCACCGCCGACGCGGACCGGTTGGCGGAGATCTGCAGCCAGTTCCGCGACATCTTCTACGACATCGAACCCAGCACCGGTACGGCGGCGATCAACAAGACCATCGTGGTCGTATTCCCCAACCTGGACATCGAGTCGGCCTGGCTCGTCGACCAGGTGCAGGCGCAGCTCAAGCCGAGCTTCGTCGACATGGGACTGATGATCGGCGAGTTCCACGCCAAGAATGAAAGCCCCGGCCTGCGCAACCCGGATTTCCGTCCGCTGCGCAGCCCGATCCCGATGCTGGCGATGCGTCAGATGGTGGAAACCGATCTGCCGTTCCTGCGCCGTTACATCGACGAACCGCAAGTGCGGATCAGCTTCCTGCGCTCCTACCTGCGCCGACTGGGTGGCAGCGTGCGCAAGAACTTCTTCGACCAGGCCGTGGCGGCGCTGGTGGAAGCCGAACTGGAACTGCAGGGTGCTTCATCGTCGGCGCAGCCCGATAGCGCCGCGAAGTTCGATGCACTGGTGGAAGAATCCAAGAACGACTCCGCGGACCTGGTCGAAACGACGTCAGTCGTTGCCAACGAAGCTGACAACGGCCGCGTCGCGATCGTCGGCGGCGGTCTGGCCGGCTCCCTGCTTGCGCTTTCGCTGGCGCAGAAGGGCGTTGGCGTCGACGTGTTCGAACGTCGTCCGGATCCGCGCCTGGCCGGCATGGAAGGCGGGCGCTCGATCAACCTGGGGCTGTCCAAGCGCGGCATCCAGGCGCTCACCGAAATCGGCCTGATCGACGAGGTCATGCCCACCACGGTGACGATGCGCGGCCGCGTCATCCATGCGCCGGACGGCAGCACGCGCTTCCAGCCCTATGGCAAGGACGGCGAGGAAGTCCTGCACTCCATCGATCGCAACGCACTCAACCGCATGCTGCTCGACCATGCGCAGCGCCATCCGCAGGTGCGACTGCATTTCGACCACCGCCTGGTGCGCATCGACAAGGAAAAGCGCGAGCTGGAACTGGAATCCAACGGCGAAACCGTGTGCGTGCGTCCCAGCTGGGTGGTGGGCGCCGATGGTGCGTTCTCCCGTGCGCGCCAGGAAATGCAGCGCGGCGAGCGCGCCGACTTCCACCAGGAATACCTGGAGTGGGGCTACAAGGAACTCTCGCTCAGCGCGAATGCCGATGGCTCCTCGAAGATCGACCTGGAAGCGCTGCACGTGTGGCCGCGCACGGACGGCTTCTTCGTGTCGCATCCCAACCGCGACGGCTCGCACACGCTGACGCTGTTCCTGCCGCACGAAGGTCCGGACAGCTTCGCCAGCACGCAGACCGATGCAGACGTGAAGGCGCTGTTCCAGAAGTATTTCCCGGACCTGATCCCGCTGCTGCCGAACCTGGTCGAGGACTGGAAGACCCATCCCACCGGCTCGCTGATCACCACGCGCACCGGCCCGTGGCACAACGACGACTGGGTCGTGCTGGTCGGCGACGCCTGCCACGCCGTGTATCCGTTCTACGGGCAGGGCATGAATTCCGCGTTCGAGGACTGTTCGGCGCTGATGGCGGCGATTGCCGCCAACGGCAACAACCGCGGCGCCGCGTTCGCTGCCTACGAGGACTCGCGTCGTCCGCACACCGACACGCTGGCGGAGCTCTCCAAGGCGAACTTCGTCGAGCTCAAGCAGAAGGTGAAGTCGCCGTGGTTCGTCGCGCGCAAGCGCCTGGACGTGGCCCTGAACCGCATGCTGAAAGATCGCTGGTTGCCGCTCTACACGATGATCGCGCACACCACGATTCCGTACGGCGATGCGCTGGTGAAGGCGCGGCGGCAGGACAAGGTGCTTGCCGCGGCTGCGATCACCGCCGGGCTGCTGGGCGCGATCGGCCTGTGCGAATGGTGGTGGCTGGCGCATTGATGCCGCCCGGGCGCGCAGCCATGCGGTTGCGCGCCTTTTTCTACACGTTGCTGATTGAAGCCGAACTACAGGACCAGGGCGGAAGCACCCGGCAGCGACCAGTCGATCGGCGCCTGGCCGTGCCGCGCCAGGTAGGCATTGGTGGCGGAAAAATGGCCGCAGCCGATGAAGCCGCGGTGCGCCGACAGCGGCGAGGGATGCGGCGCTTTCAGCACCAGGTGCCGGCGTGCATCGATCACCTTGCCCTTGGCCTGCGCGTAGCTGCCCCACAGCAGGAACACCAGGTGCTCGCGCTCGCGGTTGAGGGCATCGACGATGTGGTCGGTGAATCCCTCCCAGCCCTTGCCCTGGTGCGCGCCGGCGCGCCCTTCCTCTACGGTGAGTACCGCGTTCAGCAGCAGCACGCCCTGCCGCGCCCACGGCGTGAGGCAGCCATGATCCGGACGCACGATGCCCAGGTCGCGCTGGATTTCCTTGTAGATGTTGTCCAGCGACGGTGGCACCGCGGTGCCTGGCTGCACCGAGAAACACAGCCCGTGCGCCTGGCCCGCGCCGTGGTACGGGTCCTGGCCGAGAACTACTACCTTGACCGCATCGAACGGCGTGGCATCGAGCGCGGCGAAGATCTGCGGACCGGGCGGAAATATCCGCGCGCCAGCGGCCTTGCGTTCGCGCAGGAACGCGGCAAGCGTCCGCATGTCGTCGCGCTGCAGGTAGTCGCCGATGCGCGACTTCCATGACGGTTCCAGTCGGGTGCGTTCTGCGGTTTCGTTCATGCGCACAGGATAGCCGGTGAGCGAAGCCGGGCCAGGCCGATCGCCCTGGCAAATCGTCATTTCCGCATGGTCGAGAAGGCGTTGTCGCTGCCCACACGCACCGCTCCGGGCAGCAAGCCGCATTCCCACTTTCGTGGCAGCGACGTCAGGGATCGTTCCCGGTCGAGCGCGCAAAAACGCGCGTCATGCATCCAGCGTGCGCTGCTCGGACATCCGCGACACACGCAACTGGAACAGCGTCTTGGTGATGAGCAGACGCTCCTCGATCGGCTTGAGCACCAGGTCGTTGGCGCCCAGCCGGATCAGCTCGCTCTGGTTCTGCGGGTTGGCGTCGCCGGTCATCACCAACACGGGTAGACGACGCTTTCCGTAGCCGAAGTCATTGCGGATGCGTTGCAGAAGATCGCTGCCCTCGAGCTTGCCCTTCAGGTAGACATCGGTCAGCACGAGGTCCGCACCGGGATCGTCCTGGCCTCGATGCTGCTCCAGGTATTCCAGCGCTTCCTCTACGCCGACGAAATGCACCACTGCCACGCCATTGCGTTCGAGCATGCGCTTGGTCGCCAGTGCGACGACCTTGCTGTCCTCGACGTAGAGCACGCGAGCGCCGGCGATCGGCTCGGGCTGCACGTAGCCGCGGATGAACGCGGCCAGCGCGCCGTAACCCAGGCCCTTGTCGAAGTAGTCGGTGACGTCCTCGGTGAAGCGGCGCGCCTCGAGTGCATCCTGCGCGTTGCCGGACACCACGATGATCGGCACGTACGACTGGCCGGATGCCTCGCGCACCGTGCGCGCAAGGGCGATGCCGTCGCCATCGGGCAATACCAGCGAGGTGGTGACCAGGTTCACCGCGCCCTGCGCCAACGCCGCGCGGGCTTCATCGATGCTGCCACAGGCGACCAGTTCGGCATCGGCGACTTCGCGCACCAGCACGTCGCCAATCATCTTGCGCACCAGCTTGCTGCCGTCCACGACCATCACGCGCGGCGCGGCATTGTCGAAGTGGCGCAGATCCTGCGAAGACATGGCAGACATGTGTTGCCGGTGGAGTGGCGAGTGTACGCGCTGCATCCGCGGTTTAGGCAACCGCGATGCGACCTGCGTCGTCCTTTCGTCAGGTTTCCGTCGGACGGGTCTGGCGCAGGTAATGACCGGTCACGAAGCCCGCACCGAGCCAGCCCAGCACGCCCGCGCCCAGCACGATCGCGACGGCCTGCACGACGTCGAAGCCCTGCAGCGCGAACCGGCTGCCATAGCTGCGCGCCAGTTCAGCCAGCGGCGCGCGCAACGCGGCATCGGCCAGCGTGAGGAGTGCCAGCGCCAACACGCCCGCCAGCACGCCGTGGCATACGCCCAGGTACAGGAAGGGACGACGGATGAAACCATCGCTCGCTCCGAGCAACTGCAGCACGCCGATTTCCTCGCGTCGCGACTGGATGTCCAGGCGCACGGTGTTACCGACGACCAGCAACGCGCCCAGCCCGAGCAGTGCAGCCAGCACCCACGCCAGTCGCGTGCCAAACATCAGCCATTGCTGCAGGCGCTCGCGCCAGCCGGCGTCGTGCTGGACGACATCGGCTTCCGGCAGTGACTGCAATGCCTGTACCAGCGCGGCTTCGTCACCTTTGGGGGTGATCTCCAGCACGCTGGGCAGCGGATTGCCTTCGAGCATCGACAGGGTGTCGCCCAGTCCAGCCTTGCGCAGTTCTTCCAGACCCTGTTCGGGCGTACGCAATTCGATCCGCGCGACATCGGCGCGACCGCGCAATTCTTCCGCCAACGCCGTCGCGCGACCGGCGGCGACGGCAGGCTTGAGGAACACGCTCACCTGCTGCGACTGCTGCACGCTGCCGGCAAACCGGTCGATGTTGTGGAGCATCACCCACAGTCCCATCGGCAGCGCCAGCGCCACCGCCATCACGCCGACCGTCAACGCGGTGGCCCATGGCTTGCGGAAGAGGCCGCCGAGGCTGGCGACGAGGCTGTACACATGGTGGTCGAACCACATGCCCAGCTTCGACTGCGCCTTCATCGCATCGGACTCGATGTTCATTCGGCCAGGTCCTGCGGCGAGATGTCGTCGACGAGGCGCCCCTGGTTCAGCACGAGCACGCGCTTGCGCATGCGCTTGAGCAGCGTGAGGTCGTGGCTGGCAACGAGCACGCTGGTGCCGCGTTCGGGCAGCGAAGCGAACAACGCAAGAATTTCCGCCGACAAGGTGGGATCGAGATTGCCGGTGGGTTCGTCGGCGACGAGCAGTTTGGGTTCACTGACGATCGCACGGGCGATGCCGACGCGCTGCTGCTCGCCGGCCGAGAGCTGCCCCGGCAACGCATTTGCACGCGCGCCCAGGCCGACCTTGTCCAGCACGCTGCGCACGCGCTTGGCGATGTCGCCACGACGCATGCCGCGCAGCACCAGTGGGAGACCGACATTGTCGGCGACGCTGCGGTCGGTGAGCAGGCGATGGTCCTGGAACACCACACCGACGTCGCGTCGATGCAGGGCGATGCGGCCACCGCGCACCTTGGCGAGATTCCTGTCGCCGAACAGCACGGCACCGCGGCTGGCGCGTTCGCTGAGGTGGATGAGCTTGAGCAGCGTGCTCTTGCCGGCACCGGAATGACCGGTGACGAAGAGCATCTCGCCGGGAGCGACCTCGAAGCTGACGTCGGTCAACGCGTGGTGACCGCTGTCGTAGCGTTTGCTGACGTTGTCGAAGCGCAGGACGGCCATTCGATCCGGGGAGTGCGATCAGTTGCGGGAAGTATCGCGGGGGAGCGAGGCCGTGGCTAGTCGGATGGTCAAACCGCCAGTTGGCAGTTGATTTTGCGTTTGTCGCCGGGGCGGTAGCAGAGTGGCAGGCGGCCCGGATCAGACCTCCGCAGGGCGCGCGGCATGGATGCCGCGTGCTTTTCGACACGACAGGGACGTCGTGTCGAAAAGTCCCGGGTCGCCTGCGGACCCGGCGCGCTGTATGCGCCGGGCGCGTAGCTCCGGGGTGCCCTTCTCTTTGGTACCGGAGGGAATCCAGTCGGACTCTTGGGCAAGCAAGAGAAAGTGACCCGCCAAAGGCGGAAGCCGTTGTTGTTGTGGTTGCTTCGGCTCACGGGCAGAGCAACGTCCATGGATCCCCGCCTTCGCGGGGATGACGAAGAAAGGGATGCCCCTACCTTCGCTGGACGGAGGGAGGCGCCGACGTCACACGCGCACCGCCCGAATCACACGACCGCACCGTACAGCCCGAAGCGACAAGCGCCGCCGCGAACCGCAACACCAAAGTCAGTGCTGCGAACTCGGCGCCCGCGTGATCAGCTTCTTCAAGCCGTGACCGATGCGTGCAAGCAGACCCGGCTTCCCCGACGCCGCATCCGAAGCCGACGGCCTGGACGTTGCCGGCGTGGCCGCGGCGGCCTGCGTTGCGCCTTCGGCGCCTTCGACCCGGCGTCCGCCACGACGGCGTCGACGCTTGCGCGGCGCGCGCTCGGCATCGCCCGCCTGCACCGCGGCAACGGCAGGCTTGGCTGCGGATTCGGAATGCGCCGGACGCGGCGCCTGCCCTTCGATCGGCTGGCGTTCGCCCGGCGCGCGCTCGCGGCGCGGACCACGCGGTGCGCCATCGCGGCTGCCGCCTTCGCGACGACCACCACCCGCTGCGCCACCACGACCGCCCGTACGACTGCGGCCACCGCCACGACGCTCTTCGTCGGCTGCGCGCTGCTCGCGTGCTTCCTTGAAGATCGCCCCGATGCTCTCGTTCTCTTCGCCGTCTACCTCGATGTCGCCACCGGCCGGCACCTCGCGCGGCGTGCGCGGCACGGCGACCAGCAGTTCGGGCTCGACCGCACCCACGGGCAGCTTCTGCTCGATGTAGGCCTCGATGTCGGGCAGCGACATCGCGTAGCGCTCGCAGGCGAAGCTGATCGCGTCGCCTTCGGCGCCCAGACGCGCGGTGCGGCCGATACGGTGCACGTAGTCTTCGGCGTCGAACGGCAGGTCGTAGTTGTAGACGTGCGAGACGCCGTCGATGTGCAGGCCGCGTGCAGCGACGTCGGTGGCGACGAGGATCTCGAGCTGGCCGGCCTGGAACTTCTTCAGCAGCGACTCGCGCTTCTTCTGCGGCACGTCGCCGGAGAGCACGCCAACGCGATACCCGGCTCGCTCCAGCGAACGCGCGACGCGCTCGACGAAGGCCTTGGTGTTGACGAACACCATCGTGCGCGCGCCCTCGGAGCGCGACAGCAGGCCGATCAGCAGCGGCAGCTTCTCCTCGTCGGAGGGGAAGTAGATCTTCTGGCGCACCTTGGCGGCGGTGATGAACTCGGTCTCGACAACGACCTTTTCCGGCTCGTTCATGTGCTCATAGGCGAGCTCGAGCACGCGGTGCGACAGCGTCGCCGAGAACAGCAGGGTCTGGCGCGTGGTGCGCTCGGGCATGCGGCGCAGCAGGAAGCGGATGTCCTTGATGAAGCCGAGGTCGAACATGCGGTCGGCTTCGTCCAGCACGCACATCTCGCAGGCGTGCAGCGACACGACCTTGTGCTGTTTGACGTAGTCGATCAGGCGGCCGGGCGTGGCGATGATCACGTCGGCGCCCTTCTGCAGCAGCTCGCGCTGCTTGTCATAGTCGACGCCGCCGTAGACCAGGGCGAACTTCAGGCCCAGGTCGGAGCCGAACTTCACCGCGTCCTTGTGGATCTGGATCGCCAGCTCGCGGGTCGGGGCGAGGATCAGGGCGCGCGGGTCCTCGGGCTTGCGGTCGGCCAGGGCCGGACGGGTCAGCAGGCGGTTGATGACCGCGACCAGGAAGGCCAGCGTCTTGCCGGTGCCGGTCTGGGCCTGGCCGGCGACGTCGCGGCCATTCAGGGCCAGCGGCAGGGTCAGCGCCTGGATCGGCGTGCAGCGGGTGAAGCCGGCGGCTTCGAGGCCTGCAAGCAGCGTGGTGTGCAGTTCGAACGAGTCGAACGTGATGTCGGTCAGCGGTTTGTCGCTCATGGGTTTCTGTATTTCATCGCGTAGGCCGCACTGCAGGAAGCAGCGCTTGCATGGGGGCGGTCTGCCATCGCAGACTGCCTGGGCCGGGCGTGCCGGCTCGGTCGGGCGCCGCGCCTGGGCCTTGAAGCCGGCGCGATAACGCCCCAGTTTAACCCACAGCGCCACCCAGACCCTGCCCCGCCCGTCCTGCCGGGGCCCCATCCCCTCAGGAGATTCGCCGTGAGCGAAAAAATTGTGCATGTCGGCGACGCCGATTTCGATGCCGTCGTGCTGGGCTCCAGCGAACCGGTCCTGGTCGATTTCTGGGCCGAATGGTGCGGTCCCTGCAAGATGATCGCCCCCGCCCTGGACGAACTGGCCGACACCTACGCCGGCAAGGCCAAGATCGTGAAGCTCAACGTCGACCACAACCGCGCCAGCGCGATGAAGTACCACGTGCGCTCGATCCCGATGCTGCTGCTGTTCAAAGACGGCCAGATCCACTCCCAGCAGATCGGCGCGGTGGGCAAGGCCCAGCTCAGCCAGATGATCGACAAGGCGCTTTGAGCGGGGTTAGATCGCCCTGCCTTGGAACGACCACGGGAGCCGGCCTGCCGGCTCCCATCTGTTGAAGCGGCCTGTCCGGAGTCGTTTTGCCCAGGACCTTCCGGGCTTGAAGCCGCTTCCTGGCGCGGTGTTTCCCGCTTTCGCGGGAATGACGAACAAACGCGGGATCGTAGCCATCCGCGGGCGCAGCAAAGCCCAGGAGGACCCTTCAAAAGGCGACTCCGCGCCGGGAAAACGTGAACCGACCCCGCCGCGGCGCTTGCCGCCACGCAGCCACGGTGCTAGTTTCGCTACCGCAGGCGCCCAGAAGTCCATTTCGGCGCCGCGCCCCTCTTCTTGATGACCCACGTCCCTGACGTACCGCCCGCAGATCGCGGGCGCTCGCCGCTTAGCGAGGATTCCCTGCTTGTCCGATAACACCCCCGACTCCGGCGAGATCGCCGAGAAGCGCGTGCGCAAGGCACGTGTAGTCAAGGCTGACGCTCCCGCCGAAGCCGCTTCGCAATCCGCTCCGCCTGCCGCGCCGCCCGCATCCGCACCGGCAGCGCCTGCACACGCAGCACCTGCCCCGGCCGCACCCGCCGCCGAAGGCTCCGCATCGCCCGCCCCCGCCGCTTCCGGCGAAGGCAACCCCAACCAGGGCGGCGGCGACGGTGGCCAGCGTGACAATCGCGACGGCGGCGGCGGCAACAACCGCCGCGACCGCTTCCGCAACCGTCGCGACCGCCAGCGCGACCGCTACCGCGATGGCGGCATGCAGGACGACGGCGGCAACAACGAAACCTTCGTCCCGCGCCCGCACCCGCAGGTGCCGGAAGGCTTCCCGGTCTACTCGCTGGGCGACCTCAAGCGCATGCCGGCCAACCGCCTGCTCGACATCGCCGAGCAGCTGCAGATCCAGGAAGGCGTCGCCCGCGCCCGCAAGCAGGATGTCATCTTCGCCGTCCTCAAGGTCCTGACCCGCCACGGCGAAGGCGTCGCCGCCGACGGCGTGCTGGAAATCCTGCCCGACGGCTTCGGCTTCCTGCGTTCGCACGAGGCCAGCTACCTCGCCGGCCCGGACGACACCTACATCTCGCCCAGCCAGATCCGCCGCTTCAACCTGCGCACCGGCGACCACCTGTCCGGCCGCATCCGCTGGCCGAAGGACGGCGAACGCTACTTCGCCCTGGCCGTGGTCGACACGATCAACGGCGAGCCGCTGGAAGCGTCGAAGAACAAGGTCCTGTTCGAGAACCTCACCCCGCTGTTCCCGCGCCGCAAGTTCAAGCTCGAGCGCGCCGACGGTTCGACCGAAGACATCACCGGCCGCATCCTCGACCTGATGGCGCCGCAGGGCAAAGGCCAGCGCGCCCTGATCGTCTCGCCGCCCAAGGCCGGCAAGACGATGATGATGCAGCAGGTCGCCACGGCCATCACGCACAACCACCCGGACGTGCACCTGATCGTGCTGCTGGTCGACGAGCGTCCGGAAGAAGTGACCGAAATGCAGCGCACGGTGCGTGGCGAAGTGGTCTCCTCGACGTTCGACGAACCCGCCGCCCGCCACGTGCAGGTCGCCGAAATGGTGATCGAGCGCGCCAAGCGCCTGGTCGAGCACAAGAAGGACGTGGTGATCCTGCTCGACTCGATCACCCGCCTCGCCCGCGCCTACAACAACGTCGTGCCCTCCTCGGGCAAGGTGCTGTCCGGCGGCGTCGACGCCAATGCCCTGCACCGTCCGAAGCGCTTCTTCGGCGCCGCGCGTAACGTGGAGGAAGGCGGCTCGCTGACCATTATTGCTACTGCGCTGATCGACACCGGCAGCAAGATGGACGAGGTGATCTACGAAGAGTTCAAGGGCACCGGCAACTCGGAAGTCCACTTGAACCGCCGCATCGCCGAGAAGCGCGTCTACCCGGCGATCGACATCAACCGCTCGGGCACCCGCCGCGAAGACCTGCTGATCGAACCGGAGCTGCTGCAGAAGATCTGGATCCTGCGCAAGCTGCTGCACGGCATGGACGAAATCGGCGCGATGGAATTCCTGCTCGACAAGATGAAGAGCAGCAAGTCGAATGACGAATTCTTTAGCTCGATGAAGCGTTAATACTTCGCAATTTCCCACCGCACGGCGGTAGGACACGAACCCTGCTGGCGCCTTGTTTTCAGGGCTCAACCAGCAGGGTTTTTTGTTGCGCGACCCGCCGATGCACTTCTGACGAGACCCTCACGGCGGCGCAACGCACCCAGCGATGCGGCCTTGTATACGGGACCGTAGTGAGTTGCCTGACATGAAGCGCTGGCATATCGTTGCGCGCTGCCGCTGCACGTACGCAGTGGCAAGTCGGGTGCACGGTGCAGGGGCGATCCTCGCCTGCACGTGAGCAGCGGTACGCGTCACCCGACCCGATGTCATGGACGACGCACACGGCACACCTGCCGTGTCCTGCAGGGACGCAACGATGATGCCTGGCTCTGGGCGCGCAACTGCGCCACCCGATCGGCTGCAAGCCCGACGATTACACGCGCCCTCGTGCGGGCGTGCGCCGACGCGCGTCTTGCGCATGCATGCACGTCCGCCTGCGAATCACAAAATGGAATGGCAACGACCCGTTCGCGATTGGAGCGGGCACCGCCACGCGCCGCATATGCCATCACGCTGAAAGCACGACAAACACTCGTCCTGCCCGGCAACAGGCAGCGACCCGGAGTGCCGCCAGCGCGGCACGGACTCCTACCGCAGGCCACGCCCGCGGCAACCAGATCAGGGACTGACATGAACACCATCGATAGCCACGAACCAGCCGCAGGCTCGACCCCGACGTGGCACCCGACCCAAACGCCGTTGCACGAGGCACGACACTCCTGCGTGCACACGCTGTTCGAAATGCAGGCGGCAAGAACGCCCGATGTCGTCGCCGTTACCTGCGAAGCCCGGAGCCTGGGCTATGCCGAGCTCAATCGCCGCGCCAACCAGTTGGCGTGCCACCTGCGCGACCTGGGAGTGAAACCCGACGACCGCGTGGCGGTGTGCATTGATCGCGACCTGCAGCTGGTCGTCGCCCTGCTGGGCGTCCTGAAGGCCGGCGCTGCCTATGTGCCGATCGACCCCGGCTATCCAGCCGAACGCATCGCTTACGTGCTGCGCGACAGCGCGCCCTCGGTGGTGCTGACGCAGACATCGCTACAGGGTGTACTTCCCGCCGATCTGCAGGCGCCGATAGTGGTTCTGGATGGCGTTGTCGACGCAGCGCGGATCGCATGGAACAGCGAAAACAATGCGGAGGTCCCGGGGCTCACTGCCGCACACCTTGCCTACGTGATCTACACCTCCGGTTCGACGGGCGAACCGAAGGGCGTGATGGTCGAACATCGCAACCTCGCCAACCTGATCGGCTGGCACAACGCGACTTTCGGGATTGCCGAAGGCATTCGCTCCTCGAGCGTCGCGAGCGTGGCGTTTGACGCCTGCGTGTGGGAAATCTGGCCCAGCCTGTGCGCGGGAGGACAGCTGGTACTGCCGCCCTCCGCAGCGGCACGCGATCCGGGACAGCTGTTGCAGTGGTGGGCCCAGGCGGCGCTGGATGTCGGCTTCCTGCCGACGCCGCTCGCCGAATGGGGTTACGCGGAGGGCGCGGCGAATCCGCAGCTGCGGACCCTGCTGGTCGGCGGTGATCGGCTGAAGAAATTCCCGAAGCTCCCCGCATCGACGACGCTGGTGAACAACTACGGCCCCACCGAGACGACGGTCGTGGCAACGTCTGCGCGACTGGATGCGAACGATCCGGTGCTGCACATCGGCCGGCCGATCGCGAACACGCAGGTCCACATCCTCGACGACGCACTGCAGCCGGTTCCGCCCGGCGAAATCGGCGAGCTGTACATCGGTGGCGCCGGCGTGGCACGCGGCTATCTCAATCGCGACGACCTCACCGCGGAGCGCTTCATCGCCGATCCGTTCGTTCCCGGCGGTCGCCTGTACAAGACCGGCGACCTGGGCCGCTGGCGCGCGGACGGCAACATCGAGTACATCGGCCGCAACGACTTCCAGGTGAAGATCCGCGGCTTCCGCATCGAGCTGGGCGAGATCGAAGCGCGCCTGGCGACGCACGCGGGCGTGCGGGAAACCGTCGTCCTCGCGCGCGAGGACCTTGGCAGCGACAAACGTCTCGTTGCGTACCTCACGCTGGAAGCCGGCGCGACGCTGGATCCGGAATCGCTGCGCGCGCACCTGGCCGCGGCGCTGCCCGAGTACATGGTCCCTGCCGCCTACGTGGCATTGCCGGTGTTCCCGCTCACGCCCAACGGCAAGCTGGATCGCAAGGCGCTGCCCGCGCCACCTCCGGACGCCTACTTCACCGGCGCCTACGAAGCACCACGGGGGCCGGTCGAGAGAACGCTGGCACGCGTCTGGGCTGGATTGCTCAAGCGCGAACGCATCGGTCGCAACGACGACTTCTTCGAACTGGGTGGGCACTCATTGCTCGCCAACACGATGGTCGTCCGCGTACGCCAGGCGCTGAAGATCGACATCGCGCTCAAGGACCTGTTCGCCAATTCCCGTCTCGCCGCCTTTGCCCAGGTGGTGAAGGGCGCCGCACGCGGCAAGTCGCTGGCCATTGTTCCGGTGTCGCGTGAGCAGGCATTGCCGCTGTCGTTCGCGCAGCAGCGGCTGTGGTTCATGGATCAGGTCGAAGGCACCTCCGACGCCTACAACGTCGCGCTCGCGTGGCGCCTGCACGGCACCCTCGACCGCAATGCACTGCATCGCGCGCTCGACCGCATCGTCCATCGTCACGAAGCGCTGCGTACCACCTTCCATCGCATCGGCAACGACCCGGTCCAGCACATCGCCGCGGCCGATGTCGGCTTC
>NZ_BAAGXP010000014.1:0-1060 GCF_054779775.1 Lysobacter fragariae
ACTCAGTTCTGGACGTTCAGCTCGGTGCGGCGGTTCTTCTCGCTCTTGCAGCCCGGCATTGCATCGCCCAGCGCTTCCAGCGGACGGCTCTCGCCGTAACCGTTCGGACCGGACATGCGCGATGCATCCACGCCATTGCCCGTCATGTAGTCGTACACCGCGCGAGCGCGACGGTCCGACAGACCCTGGTTGTAGTCGTCCTTGCCGCATTCGTCCGTGTGGCCCGCGACTTCAACGCGCAGCTCCGGATAACGCTTCAGGATTTCCACCGCCTCGTTCAGGATCGACACCGCATCCGGACGCAGCGTCGACTTGTCGAAGTCGAAGTTCACGCCCTTCAGGTCGATCGACACCGGCACCGGGCAACCGTCCGGACCGATCGTCTGGCCCGCCTGCGAACCCGGGCACTTGTCGTCGCAATCGTTCACGCCGTCACCGTCGCTGTCCTTGTCGGCACAGTTCGGAGCCGCCACCGGCGTTGCCTTCTCGGCTTCCGGACCCAGCGGGATCACCACGCCGACCGATGCCAGGACGTCCTGGAACCAGTCTTCACCATCGTTGTGGTCGCTGTCCTTACGCACCGCGCCAATGCTGTCGTTGTCCGCATCCAGGCGCACGGCCAGTTCGGTGCGGATCGCCACGCGACCCACGTCGCTCTGGACGCCGACGCCAACCTTACCGGCCAGATGGCCGTCCTTGCGCTGCAGCGGCGAATTCGTGCTCGGGGTGTTGTCGTACTCTTCTTCCGAACGCTGGTAGCCCAGGCCCATCAGCACGTACGGGTTCCAGCTGCGGCCGTCCTGCACGAAGTGGCGACGAACGTCGAGCGAGAGGCCGTACTGGCTCCACAACAGGTCGTCGTTGTCGTCAAAGCTCGGGTTCTGGTAGTTCAGCTCACCGTCAACCGACCAGTTGCGGTTCAGGAACTTGCCAACGCCCAGACCCAGCATCGGGGCCGTACGCGTGCCGCGGTCGCCGTCCTGGACATTGAAGCCCGCCGAACCCGTCAGGTACCAGCGGTCATCGAAATCCTGCGCGTTGGCTGCCTGCGCAAAGGCCA
>NZ_BAAGXP010000015.1:0-1089 GCF_054779775.1 Lysobacter fragariae
GGCTCTGTTCGCGTTGAGTAGTGATCGTCTCAGTCGGTGAGCCCGTCATCGCGCAGATTTGGCACGACGGCCCGAGGGTTTCGGGCGGCAGGAGCCTGCGATGCGTGCCCGTGAACTCAAGCGTTGGATGGCCGAAGCCGTGAAGCTGACACCCGGCCAGCGGGAACAGGTGCTGGCCCGGCTGCAGGAAGGGGCCGCGGTGGATGCGGTCGCGACCGTACTGCGATCTGGGGAGCCTCCTGCGGCGTGCCCGAAGTGCCGATGCTCGCGGATCGTTCGCAATGGCCAAGCCAATGGCGTGCAGCGCTTCAAATGCAACGACTGCGGGGCGAGTTTCAACCGCCTGACCGGCACACCACTGGCGCGGCTACGCCAGCGGGCGAAGTGGTTACAGCAGGTCGAGGGGCTGGATGCAGGGCTAAGCGTGCGCAAGGCAGCGGTGCGCATGGGCGTTCATCGCACGACCGCCTTCCGTTGGCGCCATCGTTTCCTGGCCGTGCCACGCGACACCAAGTGCAATCGCCTTGCCGGCGTGGTCGAAGCGGACGAAGCCTACGTCCTGCGCTCGTACAAGGGCCAACGGTGTCGCCTGCTGGCGGACGGTTCGCGTGGCCCGCGCCGCCGGGGCGGCCGTGCCGCCAAGCGCGGCCTGTCCGACGAACAGGTACCGGTCTTGGTTGCGCGCAACCGCGTTGGCCAAACCACGGATTTCGTTCTGAAATCAGCCAACAAGCAAGGGCTGATGGCCGTACTGCCGACGGCGGTGGCCACCGATGCGGTGCTCTGCACCGATGGCAGCGCCATGCTGGCCAGCGTCGCTCGGGACCTGGGCCTCGAACACTACGGCTTGAACACGCTGCGCGGCGAGCGCAAACGCGGCGCCTGGCACATCCAGAACGTCAACGCCTACCACAGCCGCTTCAAAGCCTGGATGGCGCGATTCAAGGGAGTAGCCACATCCTACTTGCCGAACTATCTGGGCTGGTTCCGGGCGCTCGACCGGAATGCTCAATCCGGCGCCAAGGCCGCGTCACTGCTGGCCTTGGCAATCTCGGTCTGACTTCATCCCTAGCCAACGCGAACAGAGCC
>NZ_BAAGXP010000017.1:0-1660 GCF_054779775.1 Lysobacter fragariae
CCTGGAATCGGACACCGCGCTGTGGGCCCAGTACGGCACCGACAACCCGGTAGTCGACGACCTCGCCGCGCACCACCTCGCCTACATCATCTACACCTCCGGCTCCACCGGCGCTCCCAAGGGCGTCATGGTCGAGCACCGCAACGTCGTCAACCTGTGGTCGGCATTCGAACGCAACGTGTTCGCGCAATGCCAGGGCAATGTGCGGCTCGGACTGGATGCGAGCCTGTCGTTCGACGCATCGGTGCAGTCGCTGGTCCAGTTGTTGTCGGGCCGCTGCATCGTGATCGTGCCGGCGTCCGCGCGTGCGGACGGCGATGCCCTGGTGGCCTTCATCGAGCAGCAGCAGATCGAAATCTTCGACTGCACGCCGGCGCAGTTCGAGCTACTCACGGCCAGTGGCCTGCTGGATGCCGGAAAGCATCGCCTGCACACGCTGCTGATCGGTGGCGAGGCTCTGTCGAGCAAGGCATGGGACGTCGCCGCCGCCGCGTCGATACGCTGCTTCAACGTCTATGGCCCGACCGAGTGCACGGTCGACGCGACCGTGGCCCGCATCCTGCCGGCGACATCGCCGCACATCGGGCGGCCGCTGGCCAATACCCGCATCTACCTGCTGGACGATGTTGGGCAACCGGTGCCGACGGGTACCACCGGCGAAATCCATATCGGTGGCGCTGGCGTGTCGCGTGGCTACCTCAACCGCGAAGCACTCACGACGGAGCGGTTCATCGCCAGCCCGTTCATTACCGGCGACCGGCTGTACCGGACGGGCGATCTTGGGCGCTGGCGCGCGGACGGCAACATCGAGTACCTGGGCCGCAACGACTTCCAGGTGAAGATCCGCGGCTTCCGCATCGAGCTGGGCGAGATCGAAGCGCGCCTGGGCGAACACCCCGGCGTGCGTGAGGCCGTCGTGCTCGCGCGCGAGGACCGTCCGGGCGACAAGCGCCTGGTCGCCTACGTCGCCATGCACGACGCGGCGCCGATGAACCTCGAAGCGTTGCGCGCGCACCTGCGCACGACGCTGCCCGAGCACATGGTGCCGGCGGCGTACGTGGCCATCGCGACCTTCCCGCTCACCACCAACGGCAAACTGGACCGCAAGGCGCTGCCCGCGCCGGAGGCGGACGCCTACATCACCGGCGCGTACGAAGCACCGCAGGGCGAGGTGGAAGAAACGCTCGCCCGGATCTGGAGTGACCTGCTCAAGCTCGAACGCGTCGGCCGCCACGACAACTTCTTCGAACTGGGCGGACACTCGCTGCTCGCCACCACCTTGATATCGCGGCTGCGCCAGGCGCTGGAAGTGGAAGTCACGCTCAAGGACGTGTTCCTGCATCCGGTGCTCGCGGCGTTCGCGAATGCGGTGAGCAGCGCCTCGCGCCACGAGTCGATGGCAATCGCGCACGTGCCGCGGACGAACACCCTGTCGTTGTCGTTCGCGCAGCAGCGCTTGTGGTTCCTCGCCCAGATGGACGGCGTCATCAGCGATGCGTACCACATCCCGATGGCGCTGCGCCTGCACGGCGCACTCGACCGCAATGCGCTGCGCCGCGCGCTCGACCGCATCGTCCATCGTCACGAAGCGCTGCGTACCACCTTCCATCGCATCGGCAACGACCCGGTCCAGCACATCGCCGCGGCCGATGTCGGCTTC
>NZ_BAAGXP010000018.1:0-1730 GCF_054779775.1 Lysobacter fragariae
CGCGCGCTCGACCGCATCGTCCATCGTCACGAAGCGCTGCGTACCACCTTCCATCGCATCGGCAACGACCCGGTCCAGCACATCGCCGCGGCCGATGTCGGCTTCGCCTTGCGCGAAGTCGACCTGCACGACGTCGACCTGCACGACCACGCCGATGCCGAAGACGCCCTGCAGCAACACCTCGCCCTCGAGGCCGCCGCGCCCTTCGACATGGAACACGGCCCGCTGGTCCGTGGCCAGCTGCTGCACCTGTGCGACGACGATCACGTGCTCGCCATCACGATGCACCACGTCGTCTCCGACGGCTGGTCGATCGGCGTGCTGCTGGACGAACTGAGCACGCTGTACTCCGCCTTCCGCGCCGGCCAGGACGACCCGCTGCCGCCGCTGCCCATCCAGTACGCCGACTACGCCGTCTGGCAGCGCCAGTGGCTCAGCGGCGCCGTGCTGGAACGCCAGCAGGCCTACTGGCAGCGCACGCTCACCGGCGCGCCCGTGCTGCTCGAACTGCCCACCGACCGCCCGCGTCCGGTCCAGCAGAGCTTCGTCGGTGCCTCGGTACCGGTGACGTTGGATGCGTCGCTCACGCAGGCCCTGAAGGCGTTGAGCCAACGCCACGGCACCACGCTCTACATGACCGTCATGGCCGCGTGGGCGACCGTGCTGTCGCGCCTGTCGGGACAGGACGACATCGTCATCGGCACGCCGATCGCCAACCGCACCCGCACCCAGCTCGAGAACCTGATCGGCTTCTTCGTCAACACGCAGGCCCTGCGCGTCGGCGTGGCCGGCACCGTGGCCGAGCTGCTCGCCGGCGTGCGCGAACGTGCGCTCGACGCCCAGGCCCACCAGGACCTGCCGTTCGAACAGGTCGTGGAACTGGTCAAGCCGCCGCGCAGCCTCGCCCATGCACCGCTGTTCCAGGTGATGCTGGCCTGGCAGAACAATGACGCCGGTCACTGCGACCTGCCGGGGCTGGCACTCGCGCCAATCGAGGTCGGCTACGGCGCGGCCAAGTTCGACCTGGAGCTGGAGCTGGCCGAAGTCGAGGACGGCATTGCCGGTTCGCTGGGCTACGCCACCGCGCTGTTCGATCGCGACACCATCGAACGCCACGCCGGCTACCTGCAGCGCGTGCTCGAAGCGATGGTCGCCGACGACCATCAGGCGGTCGCACGCATCGACCTGCTCGGCGAGGCCGAACGACAGCAGTTGCTGCTGGGCTGGAACGCCACGCGCTCGGACTATCCGCAGGACCAGTGCGTGCACGCGCTGTTCGAAGCACAAGTCGAACGCACGCCCGACGCCGTCGCGGTGGTCTTTGAGGACCAGTCGCTCAGCTACGCCGAGCTCAATACGCGCGCCAACCAGTTGGCACACCACCTGCGCACGCTCGGGGTGAAGCCCGACGACCGCGTGGCGATCTGCGTCGACCGCGGCTTGCCGATGCTGGTGGGCGTGATGGCGATCCTCAAGGCCGGCGGTGCTTACGTGCCACTGGATCCGGTGTATCCGCCCGAGCGGCTCACCTACATGCTCGACGACAGCGCGCCGGTCGCGTTGCTGGCCACCGCCAGCGCCCGCGCCGCGCTGGCCGACCATCCGCTGTCGATGCCGGTGCTGGACCTGGAATCGGACACCGCGCTGTGGGCCCAGTACGGCACCGACAACCCGGTAGTCGACGACCTCGCCGCGCACCACCTCGCCTACATCATCTACACCTCCGGCTC
>NZ_BAAGXP010000019.1:0-1954 GCF_054779775.1 Lysobacter fragariae
ACCCCATCAATTAACCTTCCGGCACCGGGCAGGCGTCACACCCTATACGTCCACTTTCGTGTTTGCAGAGTGCTGTGTTTTTGATAAACAGTCGCAGCGGCCTGGTTTCTGCGGCCCTCCCCAGCTATTAACCATGGAGGGCGTACCTTCTCCCGAAGTTACGGTACTATTTTGCCTAGTTCCTTCACCTAAGTTCTCTCAAGCGCCTGAGAATTCTCATCCTGCCCACCTGTGTCGGTTTACGGTACGGTCTGCGTAAGCTGAAGCTTAGGAGCTTTTCCTGGAAGCGTGATATCGGCAGCTTCGCCCTAATGGGCTGGTCCTTAGTCTCAACGTTGCTCCCCCGGATTTGCCAAAGGGAACCGCCTCAACTCTCTCACCGGGACAACCAACGCCCGGCCTGCCTAACCTTCTCCGTCCCTCCATCGCACTTACGCGAGGTGCTGGAATATTAACCAGCTTCCCATCGACTACGCATTTCTGCCTCGCCTTAGGGACCGACTAACCCTGCGTCGATTAACGTTGCGCAAGGAAACCTTGGGCTTTCGGCGTGCGGGTTTTTCACCCGCATTATCGTTACTCATGTCAGCATTCGCACTTCCGATACCTCCAGCAACCTTCTCAAGTCACCTTCAACGGCGTACGGAACGCTCCTCTACCGCGCATCACAAAGTGATGCACCCCAAGCTTCGGTTTATCGCTTAGCCCCGTTAAATCTTCCGCGCAGACCGACTCGACCAGTGAGCTATTACGCTTTCTTTAAAGGGTGGCTGCTTCTAAGCCAACCTCCTGGCTGTCTGTGCCTTTCCACATCGTTCACCACTTAGCGATAAATTTGGGACCTTAGCTGTGGGTCTGGGTTGTTTCCCTTTTCACGACGGACGTTAGCACCCGCCGTGTGTCTCCCGCGCAGTCTGTCTTGGTATTCGGAGTTTGCCATGGTTTGGTAAGTCGCAATGACCCCCTAGCCATAACAGTGCTCTACCCCCAAGAAGATTCACGCGAGGCGCTACCTAAATAGCTTTCGAGGAGAACCAGCTATCTCCGGGTTCGATTAGCTTTTCACTCCTAATCACACCTCATCCCCTACCTTTGCAACGGGAGTGGGTTCGGGCCTCCAGTACCTGTTACGGTACCTTCACCCTGGGCATGACTAGATCACCCGGTTTCGGGTCTACTGCCCGCGACTATGCGCCCTTATCAGACTCGGTTTCCCTTCGCCTCCCCTATACGGTTAAGCTCGCCACGAACAGTAAGTCGCTGACCCATTATACAAAAGGTACGCAGTCACCCCGAAGGGCTCCTACTGCTTGTACGCACACGGTTTCAGGTTCTATTTCACTCCCTTCACCAGGGTTCTTTTCGCCTTTCCCTCACGGTACTGGTTCACTATCGGTCGGTCAGGAGTATTTAGCCTTGGAGGATGGTCCCCCCATGTTCAGACAGGGTTTCTCGTGCCCCGCCTTACTCGATTTCACTGGATGAGGTCTTTCGCATACCGGGCTGTCACCGTCTATGGCCGAGCTTTCCAACTCGTTTTGCTAAACCTTACCCAGCTTAAGGGCTGCTCCCCGTTCGCTCGTCACTACTGGGGGAATCTCGGTTGATTTCTTTTCCTCCGGGTACTTAGATATTTCAGTTCTCCGGGTTCGCTTCCAGCAGCTATGTATTCACTGCAGGATACCTATTGCTAGGTGGGTTTCCCCATTCGGACATTGCGGGATCAATGCTTGTTGCCAGCTCCCCCGCACTTTTCGCAGGCTGCCACGTCCTTCATCGCCTCTGACCGCCAAGGCATCCACCGTGTGCGCTTATTCGCTTGACCATATAACCCCAAGTCGCCTCAGGATTATCGTAGTGCCGGGGGGTACAAAGCCCCGACGCGAATTACGACAACTTCAAATGTTAGGGCCTCGAGGGCCCCGCCTTAGCCTCACGACACGTCTGTAGACCT
>NZ_BAAGXP010000020.1:0-2123 GCF_054779775.1 Lysobacter fragariae
ACTGGAAAACTCGATGTGCGGTTGCGTCGGGTGCCGGCGTCGTTGACGCGCTGTAACTGAACACCCACAAATCTCTCGCAGCGACCGCCTAACACCTGAATTAAGCCGAGCCGCGAAGCGGCTTCGGCTTGAATGAACTGTTATGTGCTAACTCTAGCCCAGTGCCGTGCAAAGTACGAAAGGCCGGCGCGTCCACGACGGGAAGGCTCTGACCGTGAAAGGCGATGTGTTGGCTGCGAGATTGCCGGCGCGCCTTACCGGAAACCATCCGCCGCCAACCTGGCAAAGACCGGGAAGTGACTGCCGATCCGGAGCGCCAAAAAAAGCGACCGCTGCGCGGTGCCAAGCGAAGCTGAAAACTCTCGCAGCAAAAACCCGGGCGCCACCGGATACTCACTTGCCGCTCATGACGGAGGCCAGCGAAACGCTCTTTGCCCCGAAGTCTATTTTGCGGCACATAACACCTGAATTAAGGCGAGCCGCGAAGCGGCTTCGCCTTGGATGAATTGTTAGGCGCCACCCGAGGCACTACCAAATCTCAATGGTCGCGGTGAAGTCGCCCGGTTCATACGCGCGAACAGTGACGGATGAGGGAATAAAGCTGTCACCTTTGTAGGATGGTTGCGCGGAGTACTTGCTGATCTTTCCGCTCTGGCCAAGCGGAAGGATGGTGCCCATATCTATCCTGTTCTTCTGCTCCGCGGCCCAAGCCGGGACAAACACGACATTTAGGTCGATAGGTTCGCCGCCAAACTCCTCAGGCATTAGCAGCATAGGTACGAGTTCGCCCTGCCGTGCAGCGGCCTCAGCCTTTTCTCGGGAATTCAGCGAGGAGAAGTCCGGACCAGCGAGCTTCTTCTTTTTAAACCAATCGAACATCGATGATCTCCAGTGGCGCCTAACACCTGAATTAAGCCGAGCCGCGAAGCGGCTTCGGCTTGAATGAATTGTTAGCCCCAATCACGGCAACTGGTGAATATAGCTTTCAGTGCCGGTAGCGCAAACAAGCTCGTACCCACCGTCGGCGGCAAAGTCATATGTAAGGTGAGGGCTGTCGTTTGTAGCGGGGGTGTTGGGGCAGGAATACCAAATAGTCCTGCGACCTGCCGGAACGTAGATACCAATACGATCCGGTGAGTCGAATGATTTTGCGTCAACGCCCGTAAGGCCATAGGGGAGTCCTGTGGTGTCCGGCACGGTTGTCGCAAGTCGAATAAACGCGGACTTGTCTTTGCTGGGTGAGTGGTGGACAGACGCGCACCTGCCAGGATCCACTCCTGTCATCAGCACATCGGCCACATGGGATGTAACGCAAAGAGTGTGGCAACCACAAAGACAGAATGCCATTAGGACGACCAAGACAATTCTCATTGGGGCTAACACCTGAATTAAGCCGAGCCGCGAAGCGGCTTCGGCTTGAATGAACTGTTAGGCCGCGGACCGGAATGCCCGAAGCCACTGTTACTTGGGTTGCGACTGAAGCTCAAGAATGTTGCCCTCCGGGTCTGTGACATAGACCCATGTGAGCCTTTTACCCAATGCGTTGGTCAGTGTAACGACCTCTCCAACCGAGCGGCCTCCCGCTGCTAGCACAGCCTCTCGTGCGGTCGGTACGTCATCTACGACGAACGCAATGTGGCCAAATCCGGGGCGGTTCACTGCGGACTCAACACTCTCCTTGAGAATGTTGTAGTTGAAGATCTCAAGCGTCGGCCCATCCGGACCGTGTCCCGGTAAACGCAAATGCTCACCACGCAACTCAGCGCCCGGTATTCCAGTGCCGCGCTCCAGATCGGGACCCTGGAAATCGCGCACCGGCGGGACGGGAACGCAGCCAAATAACTCCTGGTAGAAGCGGGAGAGTGCTCTCCAGTCATTCGCAACCAGGTTGGTGTGCCCATATCTTGCGCCAGCGATCATGTGCTATTCCTCCCGAGCGACTGAAGTACTACATACGCGGCCTAACGCCTGAATTAAGCCGAGCCGCGAAGCGGCTTCGGCTTGAATGAATTGTTAGCCCTCATCCGGCCTTGCCAGCGTCAGCGCACTTGAAACTGCGCCTGCTACAAGAGCGCTTAGGAGAAAGGCGCGAAGGCCATAGCTAATCCAGAATATTCCAGGAG
>NZ_BAAGXP010000022.1:0-5240 GCF_054779775.1 Lysobacter fragariae
CCGAAAGCCAGACAATGAGTAGGAGGGCGGACAGTGGCTTCATAGGGGCCTAACACCTGAATTAAGCCGAGCCGCGAAGCGGCTTCGGCTTGAATGAATTGTTAGACCGCATCAGCGCGCTACATCAAGCTGCGCAACCAGACCGGCCTTGCGTTGGAAATCAATCTGGTCACTGAACTCGAACCAGACCATGACTACAGGAAATTCATCGATACCAGAAGTGAGGAACGTGCGAGCGGTACTTTTGCTATTCCCGTCCCGGTCTCTGTCCGAGAACCATACGATGTCGCGTCCTTTTGAACGCATGACGCTGTGGAAGTTGAAACCATATGTCGCAACGCCTGGGTGCGAGGCAATCACTGCCTTGATGATTGTTTTACCAGCGGCATCTTGCGCATCGCAGAGCCAGTAATTCTCAGAGCGCGTGCTCACCCAGTTGAAGGATGGGTGATTAATCAGCTTTTGGCACGGCGAGAAATCTGAAGCCTGAGCGATGCCAGCGGATCCGGAAAGAGCAAATAGTGCAAGCGGCAGGATTGTT
This sequence comes from Lysobacter fragariae, assembly GCF_054779775.1. Lineage (NCBI taxonomy): Bacteria > Pseudomonadati > Pseudomonadota > Gammaproteobacteria > Lysobacterales > Lysobacteraceae > Lysobacter > Lysobacter fragariae. Next base: position 542 of record NZ_BAAGXP010000022.1, read on the forward strand.
TTCATGCGGTCTAACGCCTGAATTAAGCCGAGCCGCGAAGCGGCTTCGGCTTGAATGAATTGTTAGGCCTCGGACTGCGCACCTGAAGCCTCCATATCTCTCCGCATTTGAGCGGCCAAATCTTCATTTTGCTTGTCTAAGGCCGTGAATAGCTCCGAGAACTCGGCGAAGTATGGGTTATCAAGTGCAAGAATTTCGATCAATTGGTTGGGGTCTCGGCTCTGGTCGAAGCGAGAACGAGTAACCAAGTTCTTTAGCGCCGAGCAGAACAGCAGAACCCGGCGATGATGCTCAGGGAGCAGGAGTAGCGAGTTTGCAAATACGCGATCCACGACCGGAAGGAGCGCGGTTAGGTTTGCTTGTGAGCCAATTGTGGTTTCTTGAGATCCGTAGCGCAGGAACTGGTAGAGCTTGCCGTCGTTGTCGTTCAAATCCCTTGTGAGTGCTCGAATATCGGGATGGTCGAATGCAGATTCATAAGACGCGCACTTAGCCCGCAGTTTCTCGATGTTGTGCCCGTACATTGTCCTTGCGTCGGTGAGAGCAGTTGTTGTCTGAGTTTGAACTGCCAGGTGAAGCTTGAGGCTCTTCTCTACTACCTCAAGCATCTTAGTTAGGACAGTCGAGGAGGTGGTGAATGGCTCGAGCCAGTACAGCAATCGCATTGCGATGTAGTCCGAGCAAAGGCTGTGAAGCAGGCTCGTCGAGAAAGTGAACCAGTCTCGCTCTTGGCGTTGAGGGGCGGGCTTACGTTTCAACATGCAGGTCTCTCCCCACGAGGCCTAACACCTGAATTAAGGCGAGCCGCGAAGCGGCTTCGCCTTGGATGAATTGTTAGCCGTCAACAAGCTAGGTCCCGCTCCGGAAAAGGCTGAAGAAGGCTGAGAAGTAGCCGCGTCTTACGGCACACGCGACTGCCGCTATAACCAGCGAGTAAAGAATCGCTCCAGCTAGAGGAAAACCCAATTGGAGAAGACCGACTCCGGACCAGCCAAGCAGGAGCACGGGCGACAGCAAGTAAAGCCCAGGGATATAGACGATGGAAAGCAATCTTTGGAATTCAGTCTCTCCGCCACTGTAATCAACGCCGAAGATCCAATAGCAAACGCACAGTGCCAGCTGCGGGATAAGCGCAAAGAAGAAGATGCGTTTGAAGAGGCGGTGATCTGTCATTGACGGCTAACACCTGAATTAAGCCGAGCCGCGAAGCGGCTTCGGCTTGAATGAACTGTTAGGGCTCACCGCGACGCATTGCCCGGATTGAATTACTGGCAATGAGAATGTTGCAGAACTCCACCACATCAGTCTCTTTGCGAATGGAGTAGATGGCGCGCCCGTACAAATCTTTCTTTGGGTGTGAGGTTTCCCAAGCGTGAACCTGAAGGTAGCCAACGCGATTGGCCTTAACAAGAAAAGCGGTTGCATGGTAGTTGTCATCATAGATGCGCAGCCGAGTCTTGGATTGATCTACTTTCCAGTTCTGATCGGTTGCGACGCTGGCGATGAAGTCCAGCCAGCGTTTCTGGATATCAGCCATTCGGTATTCCCCCTGTGAGCCCTAACGCCTGAATTAAGCCGAGCCGCGAAGCGGCTTCGGCTTGAATGAATTGTTAGGTGCCATGCGACTAGTCATACAACACCGGCGCGTACCAAACCACTGCCCATTTGCCGCCGACTCTCTTGTACTGAAGCTGCATTTGACCATCGTTACTGCCTTGGCACTTCTCGGTAATGGTCACCCAAGTGCCTCGATCATCATGCTCAATGTCGTCGACGGAGATGTTTTTGCAGCGTGGGTCGATACGAGCGTAGTCAGCCTTGATCTGTGCCGCCGAAGGTGAGCTGGGAGTGCAGGACGAGAGGAGTATCGCTGTTAGAGCAACGAGGAATCTGGTCATGGCACCTAACGCCTGAATTAAGCCGAGCCGCGAAGCGGCTTCGGCTTGAATGAATTGTTAGGCCGCTGCCTAGCGCTAATCATTGATTGTTACGACCTTCAGGCTTTCGACCGCGCCATTATAAAAACCCCGCACAACTGCTGCGATTCGATCCTGGGCGGCCTCATTAGGTTCGCAGTTCAGGCGCTGGCAGAGCGCTAGCATAAGAAATCCGGATGTTAGCCCAGTTTTCCATGCTGTCTCGGTACCAATACGGTTAGCAGCGCGAGCAACTGCATCTGGGTCGAAGCCGCGTGCTGTCCACTCGTCAAAAAGGTTGGCGCGAGTCGTATTGATAAGTGTGAGATACGCTCGTCCTGCTGCCGAGTCGCTATTTCGGCCGAGTGTACTGGAGCGGGCGCTGGCCCCGTTGTAGTCCTTAATTGCCTGCCACACATCTGCGCGGCCGACTTCATTGAGGTAGCGCATAGTGAAATCGCTTTGTTCGGCTGCACGCTTGTCGCCGAGGCGATGCAGCCACGCGAGACCGAAGATCTCAAAGCGAAGTGGCGCAATCTCAGACGCCAGCGACGCCGGATTGACTGCCGCGAATGTGGGCTGTACCTCAACGATGGATCGTTGAATCACTTGAGCGTAACCCTCGGTAGGGTTTACGCCACCGACAGCGGAGGGGAAATGGTGTGTGTCGTAGAAGTTTCGGCAGAACTCCGCCAGCCGGACTTTTGGTTTGCGGCTAAAGAACCCCATCTAAAAAACCCCCTGCGCGGTGATGGTTGGTAAAGCGGCCTAACACCTGAATTAAGCCGAGCCGCGAAGCGGCTTCGGCTTGAATGAATTGTTAGCCATCAGTGCGCCGACGCTCGAAGCACATGTGGCCCAAAGGGAGGATGGCAGGCAACCCAATAGAAAGCCCTATGCCCTCTCCAAGAAGGGAGGCTATACCTCCAGCCAAAGCGATGGCTCCGCCGAGGCCGCAAAGAACCCAGACATTTCGGTGAATCATGTCTAGGCCTGGTCTCCCGTGACGCACAAAACTCGCCAGCAGCAGTGTGCCGGACAGGAGCGAGATGAGGCCGATTGCGCAGAAAATGGCGAGCAAGAAAAAGGGATAGGTTTTCCAGTCGTCTGCGAGCGCGGCCAGAGACATAGGTATCGTTAGCACGGCGCCCCACAGCGCCATCAGCGTCAATGGAAGAACGATCACTACGAGTTCGCCAGCGGCAAAGTAGCGAGATGCTCTCATGATGGCTAACGCCTGAATTAAGCCGAGCCGCGAAGCGGCTTCGGCTTGAATGAATTGTTAGGCGCTACCAGCCGCTCCTGCCCCATGTTGCTCTCGTGATGCCTAGAAAATTGATGTGGCCAAGTAGGAAGCCGATCTGGAAAACAAAAAATGGAAGCGATAAGTCCTGAAGCGGATGGATGTTTGCCAAGCTTGCCGCCGAGCAAAGCAGTAGTAGAGGACAAACGATAGAAAATGCGGCCCATGCGTAACGCCTCAGTGACTCATAATCTGGATGGCCAAAGTACTTCTGCATGAAGCGAGCTGGATAAGTAAGTAGGAACCAATAGAACACGTATCCAGCGGGAATCAAAAGAAGGAAAGCTAGCTGCCTCATCATGCGCCTAACACCTGAATTAAGCCGAGCCGCGAAGCGGCTTCGGCTTGAATGAATAGTTAGAGCGCACCTGCGGGCGGCATGGTGACGACGATTTTGCCCTTGGCGCGCCCCTGTTCTACGTACTCGATCGCATCGATCGTCTCGTCAAAGGGGAACGTGCGGTCGAGTACAGGGCGCAGCGCACCCGCGTCATAGAGTGAGGCCAGCGTCTTCAGTTGAGCGCCATCGGCCCGCATGAAGAAGAACGAATAGTGCACCCCTAATTTCTTAGCCTGTGCCCGCACCTTGCGGCTTAGCAACGCCATCACGGGCTTTAATAGCGGCTTGCTAAGCTGAGTAGCGAACGTGGCATCCGGCGGCCCGACCACGCTGATCGCCAGCCCGCCAGGTTTAAGTACGGTCAGCGACTTTGCGAGATTGTCGCCGCCAAGGGAGTCGAGCACGACGTCGTAGCCGGAGAGCAACTCGGCAAAGTTTGTTTTCGTGTAGTCGATGATCTCGTCCGCGCCAAGGCCGCGCAACTTCTCCGCGTCTTTTCCGTTAGCGGTGGTGGTGACATATGCGCCAAAGTGTTTGGCGAGTTGAATGACTGTTGAGCCCAAGCCGCCCGCGCCAGCATGAACCAGAACCTTGTACCCTGGCTTGACCTGCGCGAGTTCGACCAGCAATTGCCACGCGGCTAGCGCGACCAGCGGGACTGCCGCCGCCTCTTCCATTGTGAGGGAGTTCGGTTTGAGGGCGATATCGGCTTGGTCGATGCCGATGTACTCGGCAAACGCCCCGATGCGCAGGTCGCGTGGACGGGCGTAGACCTCGTCGCCGACTTTGTAGTCGCGTACCTCGGAACCGACACGCGTTACGACGCCCGCGAGATCGTGTCCGAGTACGAACGGTTTCTTGTACTTCAGGAGAAGCTTAAACTCGCCGTTACGTACCATCTTGTCTAGCGGGTTGATGCTGGCAGCACTCACCCGGATCAGGACGTCATGGGGGCCGATAGTGGGGTCTGGCACTTGGGCGAGGCGGAGGCCGCTTTTGCCATATTTTTCGACGACGAATGCCTTCATGTGCGCTCTAACACCTGAATTAAGCCGAGCCGCGAAGCGGCTTCGGCTTGAATGAATTGTTAGGCCCCTACAGTACCTTGTCACGGTTACGAGGTTCTAGATTTACCTCCGG
>NZ_BAAGXP010000023.1:0-104112 GCF_054779775.1 Lysobacter fragariae
GTTCCGGGCGCTCGACCGGAATGCTCAATCCGGCGCCAAGGCCGCGTCACTGCTGGCCTTGGCAATCTCGGTCTGACTTCATCCCTAGCCAACGCGAACAGAGCCTTGTTTTTTGGGCATCACAAAGGCCTCTGAACTTCTGTCATCGGCACCCGGATGATGGAGACACCCCGGCGGACCCGGGAAGTCGTTTTGACGTGGTGGGAAGACCTTCGCGGCGTCTCAGGCAGTCGTTTCGACGTGGTTGGTAGACCTCGCAGACGACTCGGGGAGTCGTTTTGATGTGGTGGGGAGACCTTCGCGACATCTCAGGAAGTCGTTTCGACGTGGTTGGCAGACCTCGCAGACGACTCAGGAAGTCGTTTCGATGTGGTTGGCAGACCTTCACGACGTCTCAGGGGATCGTTTCGACGTGGTGGGGAGACCTCGCAGACGACTCGGGGGGGCGTTTTGACGTGGCGTGAAGTCCTCGCGGACGTCGGGATGGCCCGGTTATCCGGCTGTCCAGCGGCCCGGACGGCGGGTCAAGACCCGCCCTACCGCCCTCTTGGCTCCCGGTCCTCCCCGCCGGCCCGGGTACACTAGAGCCTTTGCTCAAGCCGCCCCACGTGCGGCGCATATACGAGGACGAATCGATGGGTTTCCTGCAAGGCAAGCGCGCACTGATCACCGGCATCGCCAGCGAACGCTCCATCGCCAGCGGCATCGCCGAGGCCATGCACCGCGAGGGTGCGCAGCTCGCGTTCACCTACCAGACCGACAAGCTCAAGTCGCGCGTCGAGAAGGCCGCGGCGGAATACGGCAGCGACATCGTGATCCCGCTCGACGTCGCCAGCGACGAGCAGATCGCCGCGTGCTTCACCGAGCTGGGCAAGCACTGGACGGACGGCTTCGACATCCTGGTCCACGCCATCGCCTACGCGCCGCGCGAAGCCATCGCCGGGCAGTTCCTCGATGGCCTGACGCGCGAGAACTTCGCCGTCGCCCACGACATCTCGGCCTACTCGCTCGCCGCGATGGCCAAGGCTGCGCGCCCGCAGATGCAGGGTCGCAACGGTTCGATCCTCACCCTGAGCTACCTGGGCGCCGAACGCGCGCTGGCCGGCTACAACGTGATGGGCGTGGCCAAGGCCAGCCTGGAAGCCACCGTGCGCTACCTCGCCTACAACCTGGGCCCGGAAGGCACGCGCGTGAACGCGATCTCCGCCGGCCCGATCAAGACGCTGGCCGCCGCGGGCATCGCCGGCTTCCGCAAGATCCTCGGCCATGTCGAAGAGAACGCGCCGCTGCGTCGCACGGTCACCATCGAGGACGTCGGCAATGTTGCCGCCTTCCTCTGCTCGGACCTCTCGGCCGGCGTGACCGGTGAAGTCACCTACGTCGATGCCGGCTACAACATCCTCGGCATGACCGGACTCGACAGCGAGTAACCCGCACTGCGGGCCGCGGCACCCGGCGTGGCCCGCAGGTTTCACGCAACAAGCCGGGGCTGCGCTGGATCGATGTGACCTCCAGCGTGCGCGAACACCTCTTCACTTTGATGAGGGTTTCGAGTCACTGCGATGGACTGGCCTGCATCAAGAAGGCGTGGGCACCCGGCAACATCGCGCCAGCGCGTGCACAGGGTGCTGGCGTGGCGGGCGATCGCACGCGCGCTTGTGATCCGCACGCTTTCGATCCGCATGCCACCCATCCGCATGGCACTGGGATGCGTGGTGCTGGCGTGCGCCCTGCTTGCCGGCTGCGGGCAGCGGCAGCCGCCCCACGTCACGATCACCAGCGCGACATTCGGCGTGTTCTGGACGCCGGCACGCGGAAGCACCCGCTTCATTCCCACCGATGTCGTCCCGTTCGCGGTCGGCCAACGCTACGGCTGGCTGATCCACGTGCATCCTGCGCAGGCGCGGATCCAATGGCGCGAGGAACTCACCCTGCCAGCCGCACCGGCGACCTGGGGCGTGGAACGCATCGGCAGGCGCGAGGCGTCCACCGATCCGCGCACCGTGGTCACGCAGCGCGAGGTTGGCGCTGCCAGCGGGGTGATCGTCAACGCCTGGCAGATCGAACCCGGGGATCCGCGGGGCGACTACACGATCAAGGTCACCGTCGCGAAGGGGCCGTCGCGCACGTTCCACTTCCAGGTGCGTTAGGGAGTCTGTGAATGATTCGGATGTCATCCCGAGCGCAGCGAGGGACCTGTTGTTTCTGCTTGGGAAAGCAGATCCCTCGCTGTACTCGGGATGACAAAAAACTGAGTTGTTCAGAGGTTCCTTAGGGAGCCCCCTGGACAACCGTCAATTCGAACGACGCGAGAAATCCATGCGGTTGATTTGCAGGATTCCTCACTGCGTTCGGAATGACAGTTCCGAGTTATCGACTTGCGCATGGCGGGTTAGAACCCGCCCTACGAATGCGCAACTTGCGATTGAATCCACGATGCGTAGGGCGGGTCTCGACCCGCCGTCCAGCCACGCAACGCCAGATCACGTGTAGTGGCGCTCTGGTTTCGCCAGCACCGCGCGATTGCGTTGTTTGATCTCGGGCGCAGGCAGCGGCGGATCCACCGCCCGCGCCCGTGTCGGAATCACGGCAACCGCGTGCTCTGGTCCGAGATGGACAACCAATGGTCGCCCACGTGGCTGTAGGTGACGCCGGTAAGCGCGTGCTGGCGGAAGCCGATCGAGGGAATCTCGTACACGGTGTCGTACAGGATGTAGGCCGAGCGGCAACCGTCCACGACGCGATGCAGTTCGGTCCAGCTCCACACCGCATTGCGGCTCTGGAAGTGCGAGGCCAGCGCCGCCATGATCGCGTCGATGCCGGCGCGCCTGGCGCCGCTCGCGAACACCGTCACCGCGCGTTCGTCATGGCCGGCGCGGAAGGTCTCCGCGTCGAAATCGCGGAAGGACTCCATGTCCGTGCGCTGTGCGACCTCGAACTGGCGTGCGCAACCGGCTGCATCCTGCGCGGCCGCGGGCAAGGCGGAAAATGCGGTGCAGGCAAGCAGCGCAGCCGTCGCCAGCGCGTGGCGGTGCAGAATCGAATTCGTCTTCATGTCGATCTCCTTCGGGACAATTCCCGGAAGCGACGATGGCGTTGTCGAACGCGACGAACGAGAGCCGCTTGCGCGCGAATCCGACAGGCCAATGCGCGCACGACAAGAATTTTCAACGCAAACCGCAAGGTACGCACAGGTTTCACGTCGCATGGACGCGCGCGTGACGCGACCGCATGAGCGCGGGACCGTCGGCATGCTGGAGGCAAGCCCACAGGCCTTCCGGGACAGCGGACGCATCGACTGCCACAAACGCAAAGGGCCCGGCATTGCCGGGCCCTTCGATCACTCGTGAAGCGAGCCTTACAGGTTCTGCTCGGCCACCTTCACCTTCATCTTCGCGCGCAACGCCTGCACCATCGCCTTGATCTGCGAATCGGCGCCGACCTGCGCGACCTGTCCCTGCATCTGTTCGCGCTGGGCCGCCGGCACGCTGGCCACATCGCCCGGCGTGACCTTGTCGACGGTGAACAGGAAAATCGCCGCGCCCTTCAGCGCGACCTTGCCCGGCGAGACCTTGCCGGCCGCCGGCGGCGCCGTGACGAAGATCGCTTCGGACACGCTGGCGTCGGGGATCGGCATGCCGCGCTGGACCTTGGGCAACACGTTCGGCGGCGGCAGCTTGCGCTCGGCGGCGATCGCGGCCAGCGATTCACCGGCACGGATGCGCGCGATCAGGGCGTCGGCATCCTTCTCGGCGGCCTTGGCCGCGCGATCGTCCTGCACGGCCTTGATCACGCTGTCCCGGACCGTTGCCAGCGGCAGCGCGCGCTCGTCGGTATGCGCGGTCACGCGGATCAGCACGCTGTGGTTCTCGCCGATCTCGATGGGTTCGCTGATCGTGCCGCTCTGGATGCGCGAAGGATCGAAGGCGGCACGCTTCACTGCCGCGTTGGCCAGGATGCCTTCGTTGGCATTGCGCGCCACCGGGCCCACCTGCTGCACCGGCATGTCCAGCGCGGAGGCCGACGGCCCCAGCGACGAAGGATTCTTCAGCGTCAGGTCGACCAGCTTGCCGGTCAGGTCATTGAAGGCACGCTCGCGTGCACCTTCGGATTCCTGGCGCACCAGCTGCTCGCGCACCTGTTCGAACGACTGCTGCTGCGAACCCTTGATGTCGCGCAGCTGGATGATGTGCCAGCCGTATTGCGTCTTCACTGGCTCGCTGACTTCGCCCTTCTGCATCGCGAACATCGCCGTATCGAACTCCGGCACCATCACGCCCTTGGCGTTCCAGCCCAGGTCGCCGCCGCTGGCCTTGGAGCCCGGGTCGTCGCTGTTGGCCATGGCGAGTGCGGCAAAGTCGGCGCCCGGCGCCTTGGCCTGCGCAGCCAGTAGCTTCGCCTTGTCGGCGGCGGCCTTCTGCGTGGCGGCGTCCGCCTTGGCATCGACCGCGATCAGGATGTGCGAAGCCAGGCGCTGTTCCTGTTCGGTGAACTTCTTCTTCTCGTTGTCGTAGCGCGCGTGCAGCGCGGCTTCGTCGATCGGCGGCAACGGCAGGTCGGCGGCGTTGATCTCGACGTATTCCAGCGAGACGCTCTCCGGCGCGCGGTACTGCGCCGCGTGCGCGTCGAACCACGACTTGATGTCCGCGTCGCTGACCGCTGCGGTGCGGTCGGTCGGCACTGGCGGCAACATCAGGATGCTGGCATCGCGGGTTTCGTACATGGTCCTGATCAGGCGATCCATCTCGCCGGTGGTCAGGAAGCCACTGTCGGCCACGGCGGTTTCAACCAGCGATTCCTGCAGGCCTTCGCGCACGCGCTGCTCGAACTGCTGTTCGGTCTGCTGCTGCTGTTGCAGCGCCAGGCGGTAGCGGTCGTAGCTGAACTTGCCTTCGACCTGGAACGCCGGGATCTCCATGATCGTCTTCTGCACGAGGGCGTCGTTGACGACGATGCCCGCGTTGCTCGCCGCCAGTTTCTGCACGCGCTGGTCGATCAGGCGCTCGAGGATCTCGTGCTTGTTGGCGATGCTCTCGAACTCGCGCGCGTCGAACGCTTCACCCTGCTGCGCGGCCTGGCGGCTGCGCTCGTTCTGGAACGCGGTGGTGAAGTCGGAGCGGCTGACTTCCTCGTGGTCCCAAAGCATCGACACCGGCCACCAGTGCGGCGCGTTCGGCCACCACGTGGGCGGCGCATCGACGCGCGCGGCGTAGTCCTCGCGGCTCTGCGTGGTGTAGTCGTTGATGCCCCACAGGGCGAAGGGAATGCACATCAGGCCGAGGATCACGGTAGCGATCCAGCCTGAGGTCTTGTCGCGAAGGGCTTGCAGCATGGTGGGCCGGTCTGTCGATACGGTAGCCGCGCAGTGTAGGGCGGGCCTCGGCCCGCCGTCGAGCATCCGCGGCAATGCCAGGCCGCCGCCTGTCGCGGCCACCCGCATTCCCATCCGGGGATGCCCCTTCCGGCGGGCGTCGAAGCCGTAAAAAGCGAAACGCCCGCGAGTCGAAAACTGCGGGCGTTTCATTTGTAAATGGCGGAGTGGACGGGACTCGAACCCGCGACCTCCGGCGTGACAGGCCAGCATTCTAACCGACTGAACTACCACTCCGCGCTGAGACAAAAATAATACAGGCCGAAATTGCGCAGCGCAACACCCGACCTGCAATTTTTTACCTTGGTGGGTGCTGAGGGTTTCGAACCCCCGACCCTCTCCGTGTAAAGGAGACGCTCTACCGCTGAGCTAAGCACCCAAGGGGGCGGGATTATAGCCCGCCGACGCAGCCCCAACAAAAAAGCCCGGCGTCAGCCGGGCTTCTTGCAGGCGATGCGCCTGGAACAAACTGTCGGGAACCTCAGTTCACCGCATCCTTCAGCGCCTTGCCGGCCTTGAACGACGGGTTGTTCGAAGCCGGGATGTTGATCGGCTCCTTGGTCTTGGGGTTGCGACCGGTACGGGCTTCGCGAGCGCGCACCTGGAACGTACCGAAGCCGACGAGCGTCACGTTGTCGCCCTTCTTCAGCGTCTTGGTGATGACGGCGATGATCGCGTCAACCGCCTTGCCTGCGTCGGTCTTGGTGAGTTCTGCGGCGTCGGCGACGGCGGCAACAAAGTCGGCCTTGTTCATTCGTATGGACTCCCTGTGCGGCGTGGTGCCGCATGTGCATGAAAATTCGGATGGCCGGTGCAGGACGCGCCTCCATTGTGGGAGACGCCGCGTGCAGCGCGCGTGGCCGTTGTTGATGACGGTGCGGCGGGCGATCGGCAGCCTGCGTTATACCAGTGCCCCCCCGGTGTAGCAAGCTCGAAAGTCCGGTTTCATGCGGCTTTCAAGGCTGTTTTCCGCGATTCCTGCACCTCCGTGGAGGCGCAGGAAGGCAATGCCAACGTCAATGCTTGACGTCGACCTGGCCGGCTTTGGCTGCGCCCTCGGCGACGGGCAACTCGGCCGGCGGAATGGCCGGCGTCGGTGCGAGCGGGCGCTCCAGGGCGACATCCAGCACCTCGTCGATCCACTTCGCGGTGACGATCTTCATGCCTTCCGTCACGGCCTTGGGCAGGTCGACCAGGTCCTTCTTGTTCTCGTCCGGGATGATCACCGTGCGGATGCCACCGCGCAGCGCGGCGAGCAGTTTTTCCTTGAGTCCGCCAATGCCAAGCACCTTGCCGCGCAGCGTGATCTCGCCGGTCATCGCCACGTCGGCCTTGACCGGGTTCTTGGTCAGCATCGACACGAGTGCCGTGGCCATCGCGATGCCCGCGCTGGGACCGTCCTTCGGTGTCGCGCCTTCCGGCACGTGCACGTGGATGTCGTACTTCTGCAGGAAGTCGAGGTCGATGCCAAGGCGATCGGTACGCGCACGCACGACCGACAATGCAGCCGACGCGGACTCCTTCATCACGTCGCCCAGCTGGCCGGTCAGCAGCAGCTGGCCCTTGCCCGGCACCAGCGTGGATTCGACCTGCAGCAGGTCGCCGCCGACTTCGGTCCAGGCCAGGCCGGTGACGAGGCCGATCTCGCTCTGTTCCTCGATGCGACCGAAATCGAAACGGCGCACGCCCAGGTACTTGTCGAGGTTCTTCGAAGTCACGGCGAGCGCCTTGGGCTTGCCGCCCTTCTTCGTCTTCACCGGGCCGGCAAGGGCGATTTCCTTCACCACCTTGCGGCAGATCTTGGAGATCTCGCGCTCCAGGTTGCGCACGCCGGATTCGCGCGTGTAGTAGCGCACGATGTCCTGCACCGCATCGTCTGCGATCTTGACCTCTTCGGGTTTCAGCCCGTTCGCCTTGATCTGCTTGGGCAGCAGGTAACGCATGGCGATGTTGAGCTTCTCTTCCTCGGTGTAACCCGGGATGCGGATCACTTCCATGCGATCGAGCAGCGGGCCGGGGATGTTCAGCGAATTGGACGTGGCGACGAACATCACCTCGGACAGGTCGAGGTCGACTTCGAGGTAGTGGTCGTTGAAGGCGTTGTTCTGCTCCGGATCGAGCACCTCAAGCAGTGCCGACGACGGATCGCCGCGGAAGTCCATCGACATCTTGTCGATCTCGTCCAGCACGAACAGCGGATTCTTGCTGCCGACCTTGTTGAGATTCTGCACGATGCGGCCCGGCATCGAACCGACGTAGGTGCGGCGATGCCCGCGGATCTCGGCTTCGTCGCGCACGCCGCCGAGCGACATGCGCACGAACTTGCGGTTGGTCGCCTTGGCGATCGACTGGCCCAGCGAGGTCTTGCCCACGCCCGGCGGTCCGACCAGGCACAGGATCGCGCCCTTCATGTTCTTCACGCGGGTCTGCACCGCGAGGTATTCGAGGATGCGTTCCTTCACTTTCTCCAGGCCGAAATGGTCGGCGTCGAGCACGTCCTGCGCGGCCTTGAGGTCCTTGCGGATCTTGCTGCGCTTCTTCCACGGCACGCCCAGCAACCAGTCGAGGTAGTTGCGCACGACGGCGGCTTCGGCTGACATCGGCGACATCTGCTTGAGCTTGTTGAGTTCATTGCGCGCCTTGGTTTCCACCGGCTTGGGCATGCCGGCCTCGGCGATCTTGCGGGTCAGTTCGTCGACGTCGTTGGGTGCATCGTCGATCTCGCCGAGCTCCTTCTGGATCGCCTTCATCTGCTCGTTGAGGTAGTACTCGCGCTGGCTCTTCTCCATCTGCGACTTCACGCGGCCGCGAATGCGCTTTTCCAGCTGCTGCACGTCGATCTCGCCATCAACCAGGCCAACCAGCTGCTCCAGGCGCGCACCGACGGCGTGCGTCTCCAGCAGCTTCTGCTTGTCGCTGATGCGCACTCCCAGGTGGGCGGCGATGGTGTCGGACAGGCGACCGGGCTCGTCGATGCCGGAGAGCGTCTGCATCAGTTCCGGCGGCAGCTTGCGGTTGGTCTTCACGTACTGCTCGAACAGGCCCATCAGCGAACGCGTGATGGCATCGAGCTCGCGCTCGTCGCGATCCAGGACGGGCTCGACGACCTGCGCGTGGCCGGCGAGCGCACCGTCGCGTTCGCCGACCTGGTCGACCGTGACGCGCGAGACGCCTTCCACCAGCACCTTGATCGTGCCGTCGGGCAGCTTGAGCAGTTGCAGCACCTGCGCGAGCGTACCGACCTCGAACAGGTCCTTGCCGGCGGGATCGTCGGTCTCGGCGGATTTCTGCGCGACCAGCAGGATGCGCTTGTCGGATTCCATCGCCAGGTCCAGCGCGCGGATCGACTTGTCGCGACCGACGAACAGCGGGATCACCATGTGCGGGAAGACGACGACGTCGCGCAACGGCAATACCGGCAGGTTCATCGTTTCGCGGTCGGTGGCGGTCATGGCTGCTCCTATGGATCGATTCGGTGGCGCGCCCGGCGCGATGCCGGCCGGGCTTCGCACGGTTATGGGGCTGTCCGCGAAAGGATGCAAGCCGTAGCGTTCACGCTTCGTGCAAAAGCGGGTGAAAAACCCGGCGAATCAGCCAGTTAGGCAAGCCCTGAAACGACAATCGCCCATGGTCGGAACCATGGGCGACGGGCGGTCGCATCGGCAGGCCGGGCGGACCCGGACTGCTCGACGGAAAAGTTACTCGGCGGCGGCGATCTTGGGCGCGGCCGGCGGGGTCTGGTAGATCAGGTACGGGTCGGACTTGTGCTCGACCACGGACTCGTCCACGACCACCTTGCTGACGTTCTCGAGCGACGGCAGGTCGTACATCGTGTCCAGCAGCACGCTCTCGACGATGGTGCGCAGGCCGCGCGCGCCGGTCTTGCGCTTGAGCGCCTTCTTGGCGATGGCGATCAGTGCATCCGGGCGGAACTCGAGTTCCACGCCTTCCATGTCGAACAGCTTCTTGAACTGCTTGGTGATGGCGTTCTTCGGCTCGGTGAGGATGGTCACCAGCGCCTCTTCGTCCAGCTCCTCGAGCGTAGCGACCACCGGCAGGCGACCGACGAACTCGGGGATCAGGCCGAACTTGATCAGGTCTTCCGGCTCAACGTCCGCCAGCACCTTGCTCGCATCGGTCTTGCGCGCGGAACTCTTGACCTTGGCGCCGAAGCCGATGCCACCGGCTTCGGTCGAACGCTGCTGGATGATCTTGTCCAGGCCGGCGAACGCGCCGCCGACGATGAACAGGATGTTGCGCGTGTCGACCTGCAGGAATTCCTGCTGCGGATGCTTGCGACCGCCCTGCGGCGGCACGCTGGCGACGGTGCCTTCGATCAGCTTCAGCAGCGCCTGCTGCACGCCTTCGCCGGATACGTCGCGGGTTATCGACGGGTTGTCGCTCTTGCGCGAGATCTTGTCGATCTCGTCGATGTAGACGATGCCCTGCTGCGCCTTCTCGACGTCGTAGTCGCACTTCTGCAGCAGCTTCTGGATGATGTTTTCCACGTCCTCGCCGACGTAGCCGGCTTCGGTGAGCGTGGTGGCATCGGCCATCGTGAACGGCACGTTCAACAGGCGCGCCAGCGTTTCAGCCAGCAGCGTCTTGCCCGAACCGGTCGGGCCGACCAGCAGGATGTTCGACTTCGCCAGTTCGACGTCGTCGTTCTTCTGCCGGCTCTCGATGCGCTTGTAGTGGTTGTACACGGCCACGGCGAGCGTCTTCTTTGCACGCTGCTGGCCGATGACGTACTGGTCGAGCACGTCGAGGATCTCGCGCGGCTTGGGCAGGTGGCTGCGGGCCGACTGCGCCTTCTCCTCGAGTTCCTCGCGGATGATGTCGTTGCACAGCTCTACGCACTCGTCGCAGATGAAGACGCTGGGGCCTGCGATCAGCTTGCGTACTTCGTGCTGGCTTTTGCCACAGAACGAGCAATAAAGGATCTTGTTGCTGTCACTGCGGCCTTGTCGTTCGTCGCTCATGCCCCTGCCTTGCGTGTTGCTGGTTGCCGGTCGACCGGCAACCCGAGAATACCACAGCGTTCCGGGCCGCCAGCAGCCCGGGTTTCAAGCCGTTTTGTGTGCGAAATCAATGTTTTGAAGCCGGGTTTCGACCGGCGGTCGTCCGGGCGGTCAGCCGGCCTGGATCGACTCGTCCGGACGGCGCTCCAGCACCTGGTCGACCAGCCCATATTCGCGGGCGGCCTCGGCGCTCTTGAAGTTGTCGCGCTCGGTGTCCCGGGCGATGGTCTCCAGGGCCTGGCCGGTGTGCTTGGACAGCACCTCGTTCAGCCTCTGGCGCAGGGTCAGGATCTCGCGGGCGTGGATGTCGATGTCCGTCGCCTGGCCCTGGAAGCCGCCCAGCGGCTGGTGGATCATCACGCGCGAATTGGGCAGCGCGTAACGCTTGCCCGGTGCACCCGAAGCCAGCAGTAGCGCGCCCATCGAGGCCGCCTGGCCGACGCAGATCGTGCTCACGTCCGGCTTGATGTACTGCATGGTGTCGTAGATCGCCATGCCGGCGGTGACGATGCCGCCCGGCGAATTGATGTACAGGCTGATGTCCTTCTCGGGGTTCTCGGCCTCGAGGAATAGCATCTGCGCCACGATCACGTTGGCGACGTGGTCGTCGATCGGCCCGACCAGGAAGATCACCCGCTCCTTCAACAGGCGCGAATAGATGTCGTACGCGCGCTCGCCGCGGCTGGTCTGTTCGACCACCATCGGCACGAGGTTCAGGGCTTGGGTTCGGTTATCCATTCGGGCGACGCCTGTCGGGTTGTTCGATGACTGCAAGTTGGGGCCTGTGCCGCTCCAGCGCAAGTGGCAGGTGTGGCGGTTTTCACCAGCGGGCGCGGATTACGAAGCTGTTTCCCAATACTTTCCAGGAAGCGCCCTCCAGAGCGCCCCCCAAAAACGCATCGAGCGCGACCGGAGCCGCGCTCGATGCAGGTTTCTCCGGTTTCCGCGAAGCGGAGATCCGGGTAGTTACTGGCGGATCGCCTCGGCGAAGGACAATTCCTGCTCGGTGTGCTGGGCGCGCTCGGCGATCCAGTCGATCACCTGCTCTTCCATCACGCGGTTCTGCAGGCCGGCCATCAGCTGCTGGTCGTTGCGGTACAGCTCGACAACCTGCTGCGGCTCCTCGTAGGTCGAGGCGATCAGCTTCAGGGTCTCGGTGACGCGGCGCGGATCAAGACGCAGGTCGTTGCGGCGGGCGATCTCACCCACCAGCAGGCCGACCAGGACGCGCTTGCGGGCGGCTTCCATGAAACCCAGGTGGGCGTCGGCCGGCACTTCGGCCACGTACTGGCCCTGGCGACGGGCCTGCTCGACGGCCTGGCGGGCCATTTCGCGGGCCTCGCCCTCGACGATGCGCGGCGGCATCTCGACGTGCGAGTAGGCGGAGATCAGTTCCTCGCCCACGTTCAGGCGCAGGCGCGACATCAGCGCACCCTTCATTTCGCGCTCGAGGTTGCTGCGGATGTCGGCGCGGAACTGCTCCGGGTCGCCGCTCTTGATGCCGAAGCTCTTGATGAAGGCAGCGTCCACGTCCGGCAGGACCGGCTCGGACACCTTGGTCACGGTCACGTGCACCTTGACGGTGCGACCGGCGAACTGGGCCACGCGCCACTCGGCCGGGAAGTCGACGTCGACTTCCTTCGATTCGCCGGCCTTGAGGCCCACCAGGGCTTCCTCGATCGCCGGGAACATGGTGCCGGCGCCCAGCAGTGCGGCGCCACGTTCGGAGCCCTCGGCCGGGACGCGCTCGTCGCCAGCCAGCGACCAGGTCTCCAGCTCGACCGCATCGCCGTTCTGGGCGGCGCGCTCGACCGGATTCCAGGTGCGGCGCTGCAGGCGCAGGTTCTCGATCATCGCGTCCAGGTCGCTGTCGCCGACCGTCGAGGTGTTGCGGGTGACGTTCAGCTTGGTGACGTCGATATCGCCAAAGTCCGGTACCACTTCGAAGGTGGCGACGTAGGACAGCTCGCTGCCTTCCGTGGTCGCCGGCTCGATGCGCGGCGTGCCGGCGATCTGCAGTGCGTGTTCGCGGATGGCGTTGCCGAAGCCTTCACGCAGCATCGCGTCCAGGGCCTCGGCACGGACCTGCTGACCGAAGCGCTGCTCGATCACCTTCGACGGCACCTTGCCGGGACGGAAGCCCTTGATCTTCGCGCCGCGCGCGATTTCGCTCAGGCGGCCAGTGACCACGGACTCCAGGCGGTCCGCCGGGAGGCTGAAGGTCATGCGGCGTTCGAGGTTGCCCAGGGTTTCGACCGAGACTTGCATTGCTGACGACTCCTGCTGCCTCGCGGTTGCTTCCACGGGCGCTTCTTGAAAGCTGGATGGGACGGTGGGATGCCGGCCGGGCACCAAAATCGGCCCGCCAGCGGAACTTGATAGTTTGGCCGATTACGGCGCTCGGTGCCAGTTGGGGATGGGCAAGCCGGGATGGGTGTCCCGGCGCGGATTGGCCTTGGGATTTCGCCCGCTTGCGGGCTAGGACGAGCGGATGGCGCCGGAAGGCGGGACTCGAACCGTGCCACAACGGACTCGCCGCAACCCGGAGGTAACCGGCGCCGCAGCGCGCGAATCTAAGGAAGGCGCGAAGGGCCTTCATGCGAAGGCTGGAATCGAAGCGGTAGCGATGGAATTCCCGCGTATTTAGATGGCCGCTCGCCAGCGCTCGCTCAATCGCTCTGGCACTTCGTTGCCAAGGTGGGCTGGTGCGAAAGGCGGGACTCGAACCCGCACGCCTTGCGGCACTGGAACCTAAATCCAGGGCGTCTACCAATTCCGCCACTTTCGCATCGCGACCATTCTAGCCCGCGCACCCACGCCACCTGGACAAAAGAAAACGCCCGGCAAGCCGGGCGTTTTCTGTACTGGTGGGCCGTCAAGGATTCGAACCTTGGACCTATTGATTAAGAGTCAACTGCTCTACCAACTGAGCTAACGGCCCGATACAACTGGGAGCGAAATTGTAAAGCAAACACTTTCAACTTCGCAAACTGGGGTGGCTGAGGGGACTCGAACCCCCGACATCTGGAATCACAATCCAGTACTCTAACCAGCTGAGCTACAGCCACCATAAAACCGGTTTTTACAGCGATATTTCGATACTTCTGGCGCGCCCGGCGGGACTCGAACCCACAACCACCGGCTTAGAAGGCCGGTGCTCTATCCGGTTGAGCTACGGGCGCCAGTGTCGAATCTTAACTGACGCGCCGTGTTGTACAGGATGGTTCGCGGATGGTCGGGGCAGAGGGATTCGAACCCACGACATCCAGCTCCCAAAGCTGGCGCTCTACCAGGCTGAGCTATACCCCGAAGCCGGTACTTTCGTCGCACGCAAAACGCTGCGAAAGGCCGGCTATTCTGGTTGCCCCCGCCTTCCCTGTCAATGCTGACCGACCTGTCGATGGCCTTGTGTATGCTCGCCGCATCGTCCATCCGGCAGGAAACAAACCCATGATGCGCAGCGGCAATCCCACCCTGAAGGAATCCACCTTCCTCGACCTGGGTAGCGGCTCGGTGGTTCGCGGCGGCGATTCCGCCACCATGACCCTGAACGGCACCGTCAACAAGACCGGCATCCTTCTCCTGCTGTCGGTGATGACCGCGGCGTTCGCGTGGAGCCACGTCCGTTTCGACGCTGCCGGCGTTCCGACCGGCCTGATGCCATACATGCTGGGCGGCGCCCTGGGTGGGCTGGTGCTGGCGCTCATCACAACCTTCAAGAAGGAATGGTCCCCCATCACCGCGCCGATGTACGCGCTGCTGGAAGGCCTGTTCCTGGGCGCGATCTCGGCGATGTACAACCACATGTACAACGGCATCGTGATGCAGGCCGTCCTGCTCACCTTCGGCACGCTGTTCGCGCTGTTGTTCGCCTACCGCTCGGGCCTGATCAAGGCGACGGAAAACTTCAAGCTCGGCGTGGTCGCGGCCACCGGCGGCATCTTCCTGGTGTACCTGGCGACGATGGTGCTGGGATTGTTCGGCATCAAGATTCCGATGATCCACGATTCGGGCATCGTCGGCATCGGTTTCAGCCTGTTCGTGGTGGTGATCGCGGCGCTGAACCTGGTGCTGGATTTCGACTTCATCGAGACCGGTGTCGAAGCCGGCGCACCCAAGTACATGGAGTGGTACGGCGCCTTCGGCCTGATGGTGACGCTGGTGTGGCTGTACCTCGAATTCCTGCGCCTGCTGGCGAAGCTGCAGTCGCGCCGCTGACCTGGCGCCATCGCGATGAAAAAGGGCGCCATATGGCGCCCTTTTTTGTGTCTGCACGATGTGGAGCCTCAACGAAACAGGGGCCCGCAGGCCCCTGTCGTCGTCGATGCGCTTGACCGCTCAGACGCGGCTGGCAATCGCCTTCGCGAAGGACATCGTGTTGCCTTCGCCGCCCAGGTCAGGCGTCAGCGAGTCCTTGGCTTCCAGCGTCGCGATGATCGCTGCACGCAGGCGTTCGGCCTTTTCCGGCATTGCCAGGTGGTCGAGCATCTGCGCCGCGCCGAGCAGCAGCGCGCACGGGTTGGCGATGCCCTTGCCGGCGATGTCCGGCGCGGAGCCGTGCACGGCCTCGAAGATCGCCGCGTCGGTGCCGATGTTCGCGCCAGGAGCGAGGCCCAGGCCGCCGACCAGACCGGCGCACAGGTCGGAAATGATGTCGCCGAACAGGTTGGTGGTGACGATGATGTCGAACTGCTCCGGCTTCATCACCAGCTGCATGCAGGTGTTGTCGACGATCATCTCGTTGCACTGGATGTCGGGGTATTCCGTCGCCACCGCGCGTGCGGTCTTGAGGAACAGGCCCGAGGTCGACTTCAGGATGTTGGCCTTGTGCACGACGGTGACCTTCTTGCGACCGGTCTTGCGGGCCAGCTCGAAGGCGTAGCGGACGATGCGCTCGGAACCGCGGCGCGTGACCTTCTGGGTGAGCAGCGCGGTCTCGCCGTCCTCGGACAACGACTGGCCTTCGCCGATGTAGGCGCCTTCGGTGTTCTCGCGGACCGTGATCAGGTCCACGCCCGACGGGAAGCGCGACTTGGTGTTCGGGAACGACTTGGCCGGACGCACGTTGGCGTACAGGTCGAAGCGCTTGCGCAGCTCGACGTTGATCGAAGAGAAGCCCTCGCCCACCGGCGTGGTCAGCGGCGATTTCAGCGCGATGCGGTTCTTGCGGATCGAGTCCATGGTGGCTGCCGGCAGCAGTTCGCCGTGCTTTTCCAGCGCGACCATGCCCGCGTCGGCGAATTCGTACTGCAGGCCGAGATTCATCGAATCGAGCACGTGCAGGGTGGCGTCCATGATTTCCGGGCCGATGCCGTCGCCGCGGATGACCGTGATGGTTGTCGTCATTTCTTTCTGGTTCCAGACAGGCCGACGCCACGCATCTAGCGTGGCATCCAAGGGGAGCTTAGAACCTGTAATTATGTCAGATGCCGTGCGGCACCGTACGCCGCGAGGGCATCAGCCATGGTCATGGGCGTCCGGGGAACCCGCGTTTCCGGACTCCAGCTGGTCCAGGAAATCCACCGCCCGGCGCAGGTGCGGGATGACGATCGAACCGCCGACCACCAACCCCACCGAGAAGGCCTCGAACATCTCGTCGCGGTTGACGCCGGCTTCCTTGCACTGGGCGACGTGGTAGGCGATGCAGTCGTCGCAACGCAGCACCAACGATGCCACCAGCCCCAGCAGCTCCTTGGTCTTCACGTCGAGCGCGCCGGCCTGGTAGGTCTGCGTGTCCAGCGCGAAGAAGCGCCGTACGACCTGGTTGGGTTCGGCGAGGATGCGTTCGTTCATGCGCTTGCGGAACGCCGTGAACTGCGCGACGCGGTCATCGTTGTTTTCACTCACCGGGAAATCCCTGGGGCGGGCCATGGCCCGCCGGCTGTGTTGAAGTCTGATGCGGGCCTTGGCCCGCCGGCTGTTGGTTGAAGTCCGAAACCGCGCAGCTCGCGCGATCGTGTGGAGCCGCGTTCAATGGCGGGTCAAAACCCGCCCTACGCACCCGCCAGCAGCGGCTCCAGGCCTCCCGCTCGATGCAGCGCGATCATGTCGTCGTAGCCGCCGACGTGGGTCTCGCCGATGAAGATCTGCGGGACGCTGGTGCGCCGGGTGCGGGCGAGCATCTTTTCGCGCTCGGCGGGATCCTGGTCCACGCGAACCTCGGTCCAGGCCTGGCCCTTGCTCTTGAGGAAGTTCTTGGCGGCGACGCAATAAGGGCAGATCGCCGTCGTATAGATGAGAATGTTCGGAACGCTCAAGACTGGGTCTCCGGAAACTTGGCGGTGTCGCGAGGGTCTGAAATATGGGCTCGCCGGCCCGGCATTTCCACCCCGGGCATGGAACGGTGCGATCGCGCTACGGATTCCTGCCCGAACAAGTCGACCCGCGATCCTTAACCCGCGGTTCACGCCGTCGCCCCATCGACCCCGCATCCTGCCCCTGCTCGTTCTGAACTACCCCGCTCCGCACGCCCGAGGACTTGCCGCTTGCGTCGAACCATCCAGCTCAAAGTCGCCCTGCTCTCGGCCGCGATGACTTTCGCCCTCGCCAGCATCTGCGCCAGCGCGCAGGACTCCCGACTGCCCGACATTGGTTCCTCGGCCGGCGAACTGATCACGCCGAAGCAGGAACGTGAGTACGGCAGCATGATGCTGGCCCAGCTGCGCCACTACGACTACACGCTGGAAGACCCACTGATCGCCAGTTGGCTGGACACCATGGGCAGCCGCCTGGTGGCCAGCAGCGACAAGCCGCAGCACGCCTTCACCTTCTTCATGCTGCGCGAACGCCAGATCAACGCGTTCGCCACCTTGGGCGGCTACATCGGCGTGAATACCGGGCTGGTGCTCGCCGCCGAACGCGAGGACGAAGTCGCCGCCGTGCTCTCGCACGAAATCGCCCACGTCACCCAGCAGCACACGCTGCGCGCGGTCGAACGCGCGCAGAAGGACCAGATCCCGATCCTGCTGGCGATGCTGGGCGCGATCGCGATCTCGCAATCCAGCAACGGCAACTCCTCCGACGACGCCGCGCAGGCGGTCATCACGTCCGCGATGGCGCTCGCCCAGCAACGGCAGCTGGACTACACCCGTTCCAACGAATCCGAAGCCGACCGTATCGGCATCCAGACCCTCGCCCGCAGCCACTACGACACCACGGCGATGGCGGGCTTCTTCGAAAAACTCAACGCGCGCAATCGCGCCAACCGCGCCAATTTCTACGGCGAATCGCCCGACTGGCTGATGACCCACCCGGTCACCACCACCCGTATCAGCGAAGCAAAAGCACGTGCGGAGCAGATCGCACGCACGCCGGGGACCTTCAACGGGGACGTCGGCGGCTCGGACAATCCGATGCTGCCGGGCGGCCTGAAGATCACCACGCTGGCGTCCGGCGATACCGGGCAGTTCGCGTATGCCCGCGAACGCATGCGCGTGCTCAGCGCGGACAGCGCCGGCGATGCCGTTCGCGAGTACGAACGCATGGCCAAGGCCAAGTCGCTGGACGAAGCCCAGCGCTACGGCTTGGCCATCGCAAAGCTCCGCTCGAACGAAGGAGCTGCGGCGGCAACGGTGCTGGAAGAACTGCTGTCAAAACACCCCGGCAACCTGTGGCTGACACTCGGCCTGGGCGAGGCGAAAGCCCGCAGCGGGCAAGGTGTGGCCGCCGACAGCCTGTTCGAAGGCGTCCTGCGTTCAACGCCGCATAACCGGCCTGCCGCCCTCACCTACGCCCGCGTGCTGGCCGAGCGCAACAAGCCCGAAGCGGGCAAGCGCGCCCAGGCCGTGCTGCGACCGCTGCTGGGACAGTCTTCCGAGGATCCGGAGTTCCAGCAGGTTTTCGCCCGCGCCTGCGAGATCGCCGGCGACCCGGTCCGCGCTGGCGAGGCCTACGCCGAGGCCGCCTACCTGAACGGTCGAGCCGAGCAGGCACTGGTCCAGCTGAACACCCTGAAGAAGCGCCAGGACCTGGATTACTACGCCCGGGCGCGAATCGACGCCCGCATCGCCGCGATCACGCCGACGGTGCTGGAACTGAAGCGACAGGGGATCCGGGACGAGGACCTGAGGCGGAAGTAGCGCCGATCTCCCACCGAACTACCGGGAAACCGTCTTCATCAGGCGCCCGGCGTACTTGGCTGAAGGATGAGACCTGCCGAATCTTTTTTTGGTCGTTTGCCGCAGCTCCTGCTGGCCGCAACCATTTTTCGCTCGCTCACAACCGGTTGGTCGCCAACGACCATTTTTCGCTCGTTCGCATCTATTCCGGTTGCCCGAAACCCTTTTCCAGCCGGGCGCCGACTCCGTTTCAGCGCTCTTGTTCGACATTTGGCTGGCCCGCGGCCGCGGCACTCGCAGTCCAGCCGCTTCGATCCTGCCGAAGGGCGGTGTCACGCCCCAGTCACAAAACGGTAGTGTACTGACGCGGTTTCAGGTTCCCCCGCCTGGCCCGACCCTGGTGACCCGTGCAGAAGCGCATTCTCATCGTTGAAGACGAACCCGCCATCCGCGACATGGTCTCCTTCGCCCTGCGCAAGGGTGAATACGACCCGGTCCATGCCGGCGACGCCCGCGAGGCCCAGGCGGCCATCGCCGACCGCGTCCCCGACCTGATCCTGCTCGACTGGATGCTGCCCGGCACCAGCGGCCTGGAGCTCGCCCGCCGCTGGCGCAAGGAACAGCTGACCCGCGAGGTCCCGATCATCATGCTCACCGCCCGCGGCGAGGAGAACGACCGGGTCGGCGGGCTGGAAGCCGGCGTCGACGACTACGTCGTCAAGCCCTTCTCCGCCCGCGAACTGCTAGCCCGCATCCGCGCCGTCCTGCGCCGATCGCGCGAGGACGACGAGGACGGCAGCGTCGGCGTCGGTCCGCTGCGCATCGACGGCGCCGCGCACCGCGTCTTCGCCCATACCGATGGCAGCGAACAGCCGGTGCAGATCGGTCCGACCGAATACCGCCTGCTGCATTTCTTCATGACCCATCCTGAGCGCGTGTATTCGCGCACGCAGCTGCTGGACCACGTCTGGGGCGGCAGCGTGTACGTCGAGGAACGCACCGTCGACGTGCACATCCGCCGCCTGCGCAAGACGCTCGAACCGCACCTGCTCGACGGCATGGTGCAGACCGTGCGCGGCGCGGGGTACCGGTTCTCCGCTTCCGTGGAAGCGTGAGCGGCTGACCGGATCGGGCAGGCCGGATCGGGAATAGTGGAGGTTCCCGGACGCAGCGGAGAATCCGCTGCCAGATGGGGCGAATGGAGCGTCGGGAAATGCAGGAGTCGGGATTACAGGAATGTCATCTCGAGCGTGGCGAGGGATCTGTTTCGCTGCGGTGGAACAAAAGCAGATCCCTCGCTACGCTCGGGATGACAGATTTTCGGGCCTGATCCGAAGCCCAGCCCCGAACGTCCAATCTCCGCCCGCAGCACCTGCCCCGTACTTCCATCAGCCGCAGGCTGGTCATCCCAACCCATCACCCCGGTCCCCCATGCCCCCCCGCGCCCGCACTGCCTGGTTCCGCACCCTCGGTCAGCTTGCCCTGGTCCTGGTTGCCGCAGGCGTGATCGGCGTGCTGATCGGCAACCCGTGGCCCGTCATCACGCTGGCCGCACTGGGCGTCGTCGCCTGGCACTACTGGCGCCTGCGCAAGCTGCTGATCCGATTGACCGCGCGCCAGCGCCACACCCCGCCGCTGGGCGAAGGCACCTGGAACGAACTCGACCGCCTGCTCTATCGCGGCCAGCAGGAGATGCGCAGCCGCAAGCGTCGCCTGATCGAGATGCTGCGCGCCTATCGCGCCGCCGCCGCCGCGCTGCCCGACGCGATCGTCGTGGTCGAACGCAACAGCCAGCGCATCCAGTGGTTCAACCAGGCCGCCCACGACCTGCTCGACCTGCAGCATCCGCGCGACATCGGTGCGCCGGTCGCCGATCGCCTGCAACCGCTGCAGCTGTCGCATTGGCTGGCCGCGGGTCGCAACGCCGAGCCGCTGGAAGTCTCCTCGCCGTGGAATAGTACGATCACGCTGAGCCTGCGCCTGATCCCCTATTCCGACGACCTATGGCTGCTGCTCGCGCGCGACGTCACCCGCCTGCTGCAGCTGGAACAGATGCGCCGTGATTTCGTCGCCAATGTCTCGCATGAACTGCGCACGCCGCTGACCGTGGTGCATGGCTACCTGGATATGCTCGATCCCACCGAGCATCCCGACTGGGCGCCGATGCTGGCGGAAATGCAGCGCCAGTCGCAGCGCATGACCCAACTGGTCGAAGACCTGCTGATGCTGTCGCGACTGGAATCGGCCGACCACCTGGCGAACGAGGAAACCGTCGCCATGTCGTCCATGCTCAACACGTTGCGGCGTGAAGCCGTTGCCCTGAGCCAGGGTCGCCACGAAATCCGCGTCGAGGACAGTGCCGGCGTCGACCTGCACGGCTCCAACAAGGAGCTGCACAGCGCATTCTCCAACCTGGTGAGTAACGCGATCCGCTACACGCCGGCCGGTGGCCACATCACCATCCGCTTGCGCAACGACCAGCCCGAACGCCTCAGCATCGGCGCATTGGCGAAGGATGTCGGCGTGATCCTGGAGGTCGTGGACTCCGGTTACGGCATTCCCGCCGCACACCTCCCGCGCATCACCGAACGTTTCTACCGCGTCTCCAACAGCCGTTCGCGCGAAAGTGGCGGCACCGGCCTGGGCTTGTCGATCGTCAAGCACGTGCTCAACCTGCACCAGGCACACCTTGAGATCGCCAGCGAAGTCGGACGCGGCAGCACTTTCTCCTGCCATTTCGGCCCCGAGCGCGTCCGACCGCGCGACACACTGGATGCCTTCGACGTGAGAGCTGCACTGCCATGAAACCCGCGGCCAACGTCACCGTGATTCCCGCCGCCAACGCCGGTGCCTTCGAAGCCGGCCCTGAGACCGATCCGCTGCGCGACAACGCGCTGTACTTCAACCGCGAGCTGTCGCAGCTGGACTTCAACTTCCGCGTGCTCGCGCAGGCGCAGGACCCGTCGATCCCGCTTCTCGAGCGACTGCGCTACCTGTGCATTTCCTGCACCAACCTGGATGAGTTCTTCGAGATCCGCGCGGGCACGCTGCGGCACGCCCAGGACCTGGGCCTGCCACCGGGTGCGGACGGGCAGCTGCCGGCCACGGTACTCAACCGCATCCATGACCGCGCCGCGGATCTCGTGGCGGCGCAATACGAGTGCTGGAACGACACCTTGCGTCCGGCACTGGATGATGCCGGCGTGCGCGTCCTCCACCGCGATGCGTGGAGCGAACCGCAGAAGGAATGGCTGCGCACCTATTTCCGCGAGGAAATCATGCCGGTGCTGTCGCCGCTCGGCCTCGATCCCGCGCACCCGTTCCCGAAGATCCTCAACAAGTCGCTGAACATCGTCGTCGTGCTGAAGGGCCGCGATGCATTCGGCCGGGCCGGCAACCTGGCGATCGTGCGCGCGCCGCGTTCGCTGCCGCGCATCATCCAGCTGCCGGAAGACGTGTCCGGCGGCCCGCACGACTTCGTGTTCCTGTCGGCGGTGCTGTCGGCGTTCGTCGACGAGCTCTTCCCCGGCATGAAGGTCGAGGGCGCCTACCAGTTCCGCGTCACGCGCAACTCCGAACTGCTGGTCGACGAGGAAGAAGTCGACAACATCGCGCTCGCCCTGCGCGACGAGCTCGCCGGCCGCGGCTACCTGCGCGCGGTGCGACTGGAGATCGCCGAACAGTGCCCGAAACACATCGTGCGCACGCTGCTGGAGAACTTCGACCTGCCGGAGAACGCGGTCTACCGCATCAACGGGCCGGTCAACCTCAACCGTGTGATCCAGGTGTATGACCTGGTGCAGCGCGCGGACCTGAAATTCCCGCCGTTCCAGCAGCGCGTGTTGCCCGGTATCGAAGCGATGTTCGACATGGTCGGCGAGCGCGACGTGCTGCTGCACCATCCGTTCGATTCGTTCGTGCCGGTGCTGGAACTGATCAAGCAGGCCGCCGAGGATCCGAACGTCCTCGCGATCAAGCAGACGCTGTACCGCACCGGCAAGGAATCGCCGATCGTCGACCATCTGGTGCAGGCCGCACGCAACGGCAAGGACGTCACCGTCGTGGTCGAGCTGCGCGCGCGCTTCGATGAGGAAGCCAACCTCGGCCTCGCGGACCGACTGCAGGATGCTGGCGTGCAGGTCGTGTATGGCGTGGTGGGCTACAAGACCCACGCGAAGATGCTGCTGATCGTGCGTCGCGAAGGCCGCAAGCTGCGCCGTTACGTGCACATGGGCACCGGCAACTACCACAGCGGCACCGCGCGGGTGTACACCGACTTCGGTCTGATCACCGCCGACGCGGACATCGGCAGCGACGTTCACCAGATCTTCCAGCAGATCTCCGGCCTGGCGCCGGCGGTGAAGCTCAAGCGCCTGCTGCAGTCGCCCTTCACGTTGCACGCGGGCGTGCTCAAGCGCATCGACCGCGAGACGAAGAACGCGAAGGCCGGAAAGCCCGCGCGCATCGTCGCCAAGATGAACGCGTTGAACGAACCGCAAGTGGTGCGCGCGCTGTACCAGGCATCGCAGGCCGGCGTGCAGATCGACCTGATCGTGCGTGGCGCATGCACGCTGCGTCCCGGCGTGCCGGGCGTATCCGACAACATCCGCGTGCGTTCGATCGTCGGTCGCTTCCTGGAACACCACCGCGTCTACTGGTTCGCCAACGACGGCGCGCCGGATATGTTCTGCTCCAGTGCCGACTGGCTGGAACGCAACCTGCTGCGCCGCGTGGAAACCGCGTTCCCGCTGATCGATCCGGAGCTGGGCAAACGCGTGTTCGACGAAGCACTGGCGAACTACCTGATCGACAACGTCAGCGCGTGGGAACTGCACACCGATGGCAGCTACGAGCGCCGGGTACGGGAACCGGGCGTGCCCGCGCATTCGGCGCAGATGGCATTGCTGGCGAAAATCTGCAGCTAGGAGGGTTAGTTGCCGTCATCCCCGCGAAGGCGGGGATCCAGCGGCTTTATTGCGTAGACACTGGATGACCAGCCTTCGGCTGTTGAAGGGCGTTTCCCGCCTTCGCGGGAATGACGATCAAAAGCTGGGCTGTCATGACCTTTCCTGGGCCAACGCTCGCTGGTTATGCGTGGCCTGCACGCCTTGCACCTGCTTCGCCTCCCATCGGACGCTTCGCAACCACGAACGACGCAAGGACGCATTCCGCTCCGCCGGCCCTAATAACATGCCGGCGGGCCTCGCAGCCACTCGTACCAGGGCCGCATGCATCATGGGATCATGTACGCATGAATGATCTCTATCCGAGCACCCGCCTTCCCCTGGAAGACGGCGACATGCTCGCGGCCATCGACCTGGGATCGAACAGCTTCCACATGGTCGTGGCGCAGTACCTGCTCGGACAACTGCGCATCGTGGACCGCCTGCGCGAAACCGTGCGCATGGCCGAAGGCCTGGATGCGCGCGGCGGGCTGGACCCGGCGGTGCGCCAGCGCGCGGTCGATTGCCTGGCCCGCTTCGGCCAGCGCGTGCGCGACATCCCACCGCAGCGCATCCGTGCGATTGCCACCAATACCGTACGCAGGCTGGCGCAGCCGCAGGGCTTCCTGCTGCCGGCCGAAGCCGCGCTGGGCCACGCGATCGAAGTCGTTGCCGGCCGCGAAGAAGCACGCCTGATCTACCTCGGCGTCGCCCATGCGCAGCCGTCGAAGCCCGGCGAGCTGCGTCTCGTCATCGACATCGGCGGCGGCTCCACCGAGTGCATCATCGGCTCGGGCTTCGAAGCGATCGAACGCGAGAGCCTGCAGCTGGGCTGCATCGCCAGCACGCGACGCTTCTTCCCCAGCGGCAAGCTCTCAAAGAAGAAGTGGAAGGAGGCGCTGACCGAAGTCACCGCGGAATTCCAGCAGTTCACCGGCACCTACCGCGCGCTCGGCTGGCACGAGGTGATCGGCTCGTCCGGCACCAACAAGGCGATCGGCGACATCTGCGCGGCGATGAAGCTCACCAAGGGCGCCGTCACCGCGGAAGCATTGCCGCAGGTGCGCGACCGCCTGCTGCAGGCGGACCGCATCGAGGACATTGAACTGCCGGGCCTGTCTTCGGAACGTCGGCCCATCATCGCCGGCGGCATCCTGGTGCTGGAAGCGGCCTTCGCGGCGCTGGGCCTGCAGCGCATGGCAGTAAGCAAAGCCGCGATGCGCGAAGGCGTGCTGTACGACATGCTCGGTCGCGGTGGTGAACACGATCCGCGAGATGCATCGGTCGACGCACTGATGGTGCGCTACGCCATCGACAAGAAGCAGGCGACGCGGGTCGAGACGTCGCTGCTGCGGATGTTCGACCAGGTCGCCAAGCCCTGGTCGCTGGATGGCGACGACCGCCTGATGCTCGCGCGCGCCGCACGCCTGCACGAACTCGGGCTGGTGATCGCGCACAGCCAGTACCACGTGCACAGCGCCTACGTGATCGAAAACTCCGACATCGCAGGCTTCTCGCAGCAGCAGCAGCGTTTCCTCGCCGCGTTGGTGCGCACGCATCGGCGTGGCATTCCGAAGTCCGCGTTTGACGCCCTGCCCGACCGCCTGCTGACGTCGGCACGCCGCGGCGCCGCGCTGCTGCGCCTGGCGGTGCTGTTGCATCGCTCGCACGAGAACGGCGAAATCCCGCGACTGGACCTGAAGGCCGACGGCAGCACGCTGACGCTGGGCGTGTCGAAGAAGTGGCTGGATGCGCGCCCGCTGGTGAAGGCGGACCTGCTAGGCGAACCCGAGGACCTGGCGGGCCTGGGCATCCAGTTGCAGGTCGTCGCGACGTAGGAATTCCGGCCGGCATTGCACGCGACGGCCGGATCACCACGCGTCAGGGCGTCTCGACGAGATACCCCTTCGCCTGCAACGCTGCCAGATAGCCGTCTGGCGCCAGCAGTTCGGTCATCGGCACCATCGCGAAGCTGACCTTGTTCGCCGCGATGGCGGCTTCCACGGCTTCGACCCAAGCCTGCCGGGTTTCGGCTTCGGCATTGCTCAGTCCGTTCTTCTGCGCGACGGCGGCCTGCATAAGCGCGCTCTGGCAGGCACGATACTGCTCGCCCAGCGGCACCGCGCGCAAGGTCTCGATGTCGCCGACAGCCCAGGCGTTTGCGCGCTCGGCCATACGGCCGACGTCGGCCTCCAGGTTCTCCAGCATCGCGTCGAAGCACCCTAGGTCGTCCAGCGATTCCGCGCGGAACTCCTTCAGCGCCCGCTTCGGGTCCTTCAACACGACCTTCACCTGCGGCTCCGTGCGCTTGATGTCATGCGCCTTGATTGCCGCTTCCACGACCGGCGAAACGATGCGCTTGCCGCTGAGGCCGCTGTCTTCGATGGCGGCGCGGTACAGCTCGTTCGCGGCGAAGATCGGACGCATCTTCTCGACGTCGCCATCGCGACCGATGTAACGCTGCTTGAGCACGAGCCAGCGCGCATACGACGCAGGCGGAACCACGTCGGCAAGCAGCTTCTTGTCGGGATTCCTGCGTACGCCGATCAGCGAAGGCAGCAGGGTGAGCTTGCCGAAGAAGCCCAGGTCGGTGTCGACCATGTAGCTCGGCGCGAACACGACCTCGCCCGATTGCGCCAGCACGCCCTCGACATCACGCGCGAGCCACTCCATCCGTTTCGGCAGCGGCGACACCGTGCCCAGCACGTGCATCACGTGATCGCCGCGCGACACCTTCCACATTCCCGGGCCGGGCAACTTGCCGGTGACGACTACCGCTGCCTCGTCACGGATCGGGAGCGAAGAAGCCGGGGACGCGACGCCATCCGGCTGCCGCGAACTTTCCCGCCGTGGCGCTTCGCTTTGCACGCTTTCCAGCGACGCGGCCTGCTGCGCCATGGCGGGCGCGCTTGCCTCGGTGATCGCCAGCAGGCACGCCAGTGCGCCCATGCAACTACTCATTCGCATCCGTTGCTCTCCTTGTGGCCCCGGTCGAGGCACCGCAGGCACTGACACCCGCGTGGGCCTTCAAGTTCATCCCTCGGCAGGACGCCGCAGCGCGAAGCGCGAAAACGACAACGCCCGGCTAGGCCGGGCGCTGCGGTTCTACGAATTGGTCGGGGTAGCCGGATTCGAACCGACGACCCTCTGCCCCCCAGGCAGATGCGCTACCAGGCTGCGCTATACCCCGAAGAATTACTGGTGTTGCTGGCTGAAGCGGGGCGGCAAGTATAGCCGCTGTCGTGATCGCGGCGGAAGCGCGCCGCGACCGCGCAGCAGACTAGGCCCGATTGCCGAACTGTCCAACGCGCCGCAGCGCGCCAGGAAATGCAGACGCTGGCTTTACCTGCGCAGTAGCTGAAGGACTTCCTCCAGTTCCATCCGCACCTGCCGGATGATCTGCGAGCTCAGCGCCGATTCTTCCTTCGCCGAATCGCCTTCCAGGCGCAGGCGCGCGCCGCCGATGGTGTAGCCCTGCTCGTACAGCAGGCCGCGGATCTGGCGCACCATGAGGACTTCGTGGCGCTGGTAATAGCGGCGGTTGCCGCGGCGCTTGACCGGGCTGAGCATCGGGAATTCGGTTTCCCAATAGCGCAGCACGTGCGGCTTGACGTCGCACAGCTCGCTGACCTCACCGATGGTGAAGTAGCGCTTCGCCGGGATCGGCGGAAGTTCGCGGTTACTGCCCGGATCCAGCACGAATTACCTCCCGGCGAAGGCTTCCACACGTTCCTTGAGTTTCTGGCCCGTGCGGAAGGTGACGACCGTGCGTGCGGAAATCGGGATTTCCTCGCCGGTCTTCGGGTTGCGCCCGGGCCGCTGGTTCTTGCGGCGCAGGTCGAAATTGCCGAAGCCGGACAGCTTGACCTGCCGTCCGTGTTCCAGGGCCTCGCGCAACGCGTCGAAGAACGCGTCGACGAATTCCTTGGCCTCACGCTTGTTCAGTCCGACTTCGTCGAACAGGCGTTCCGCCATCTCGGCCTTGGTCAGTGCCATCTGTCTCAACCTCAACTGCTGCTTCAGCTACGTATCGCTGCACCGTGTTCAGCCTGGAGCGCGGTGATCACCGCATCCACTACCGTATCCACGTCGCGGTCATTCAGGGTGCGGGAATCTTCCTGCAGAATCAAGCCCATAGCCAGACTCTTGAAACCCGTTTCAACGCCCTTGCCGACATAGCGGTCAAACAGCAGCAGATCGCGCAGGGACGGGCCCGCCGCTTGTCTCACGATTGCTGAGACGGCAGCCCAGGGGGTGTTTTCGGCGACGACGAACGCGAGGTCGCGACGGACGGACGGGAACCGCGACAGGCTGGTCGCACGCGGAATCGCGCGGTTGAACAGCGGCGCGAGGTCCAGCTCGAAGGCGACCACGTCAGCATCCAGGTCCAGCGCCCGCTGCAGGCGGGGGTGCAGCTGGCCGATCCAGCCAAGCTTCACGCCGTCGCCGCTTCCATCAGTACGGAAGACGTCGGCGGAACGACCGGGGTGCGCCCAGGCCGGCTGCGACGGACGGTATTCGAGTCCGGCGCCGGCGAGTGCGGCCAGGCTGTCGAGATCGCCCTTCAGGTCATGGAAGCCGACGGCGTGCGACTTGGCCGACCACTGCTCGCCATCGACCGCGCCGCAGGCTGCAGCCGCGATGCGCTGGGTCTCCAGCGGCGCGCCGTCGGGATTGGCGGCGAAGACATTGCCCAGCTCGAACAGGCGTACGCGCGACTGCTGGCGTGCGGCATTGCGCGCGAGCGCAGCGACCAGTCCCGGCAGCAGCGACGTGCGCATCACGCCGAGTTCGGCGCTGAGCGGATTGGCCAACGGCACTTCGCCGTCGGTCTTGCCCCATTTCGCGAGCAGGTCGGCGTCGACGAAGGCGTAGTTCACGGCTTCCAGATAATCACGAGCGGCCAGCTGGCGACGCGCGGTGGCCTCATCAACGCGGCCTTCCGACGGTGCGACGAGGCGAGAAGCCCCGGCCGGCAGCGTGGTCGGAATCGCGTCGTAACCATGGATGCGCGCGATTTCCTCGATCAGGTCTTCCTCGATCGCGATGTCGAAACGACGGCTCGGCGGCGTGACGCTCCAACCGTCGGCCGTGGTCGTCACGGCGAGGCCAAGCGCGCGCAGGATGCGTTCGACCTCGGCATCCGCGACGACAAGGCCAAGGACGCGGGCAAGCCGCGTACGGCGCAGCGGGATCGGCTGCGGCTGCGGCAGGTGCTGCGGCAACGCGGCTTCGACGACCGGACCCGGCACACCACCGGCGGCATCAATGATCAGCTTCGAGGCGTATTCGATGGCGACACGCGGCAGCTCCGGATCCACGCCGCGTTCGAAACGATGCGCCGCATCAGTGTGCAGGCCAAGCTTGCGGCCGCGACCGATGATCGCGTCGGGAGCGAAATGCGCGGATTCCAGGAAGACGCGCTTCGTCGCGTCGGTCACGCGGGTGTCGAAGCCACCCATCAGGCCGGCGAGCGCGACAACGCGGTCGGCGTCGGTGATGACGAGGAATTCGGGATCGAGCCCGGCATCACGTCCGTCGAGCAGCTTCGCGCTCTCGCCTGCACGTGCGCGACGCACGCCAACGGGGCCGCTGAGCATGTCGCGATCGAACGCGTGCATCGGCTGGCCAAGTTCCAGCATCACGTACTGGGTCACATCGACCAGCAACGAGATCGGACGGACGCCGCTGCGACGCAGGCGTTCGGCCATCCACGCAGGCGTCGGTGCGGTGGCGTCGATGCCTTCGATCACGCGACCCAGATAGCGCGGCGCGTCGGCACCGGCGTTGAGTTCGACCTGCATCGTTGCTTCGCTCTGCGCGACTACCGGCGCGGGATCGAACGGCGCAACTTCACTACCCTTCGCAGCCGCCACGTCGAAGGCGATGCCGCGCACGCTGAAACAGTCGGCGCGATTGGGCGTGAGTTTCAGCTCGATGGTGGCGTCGGGCAGGCCGAGGTAATCGGCCAGTTTCGCGCCCACGGGCGCATCGGTCGCGAGTTCGAGCAGGCCGGAGGCATCCGGGTCGACGCCGAGTTCCTTCGCCGAACACAACATGCCGAACGACTCGACGCCGCGCAGCTTCGCGGCCTTGATCGCCATGCCGCCGGGCAGGTTGGCGCCAACGGTGGCGAGCGGCGCCTTCAGGCCTGCGCGCGCGTTGGGCGCGCCGCAGACGATCTGCACGATGCCGTTGCCGGTATCGACCTGGCAGACCTGCAGGCGGTCGGCTTCGGGATGCTTTTCGGCACTGACGATCTGCGCGACGACCACGCCGTCGAGCGACTCACCCAGCACCGTCATGTCTTCGACTTCCAGGCCGATCGCGGTCAGCGTCGCTGCGAGCTCATCGCGCGTCGCGTCGGTCGGTACATGCTGGCGCAGCCAGTTCTCGGAGAATTTCATTCCACTGACACCTAACTAGATGACTGTCATCCCGAGCACAGCGAGGGATCTGCTGTTGCTTCAGGCGTCCACAAACAAGTCCCTCGCATCCCTCGGGACAACGAGGGAATCACGCAAACTGCTTCAGGAACCGCACGTCGTTCTCGAAGAAGCTGCGCAGGTCGTCGACGCCGTAGCGCAGCATCGTGAAGCGCTCGACGCCGAGGCCGAAGGCGTAGCCGGTGTACTTCTCCGGATCGATGCCGACATTGCGCAGCACGTTCGGATGGACCATGCCGCAACCGAGCACTTCGAGCCAGCGTGTCGAACCATCCGGCTGCTGCCAGGCGATGTCGACTTCGGCCGAAGGCTCGGTGAAGGGGAAATAGCTCGGACGGAAGCGCATCTCGAAATCGCGCTCGAAGAACGCGCGCACGAATTCGGCGAGCGTGCCCTTCAGGTCGGCGAAGCTGGCGTGTTCGTCGACCAGCAGGCCTTCGCACTGGTGAAACATAGGCGTGTGGGTCTGGTCGCTGTCGCTGCGGTACACCTTGCCCAGCGCGATCATGCGCAGGGGCGGCCCGCTCTTGTCGGCCACGCTGTCGAGCATGTAGCGCACCTGCACGCCCGAGGTGTGCGTGCGCAGCAGGCGCGCGGCGCCACTGCTGTCGGGCGGGAAGTAGAACGTGTCGTGCATCGCACGCGCCGGATGGTGCGGCGGGAAGTTCAGGGCTTCGAAGTTGTGCCAGTCGTCCTCGATCTCCGGGCCGCTGCTGAGCTCGTAGCCCAGGCGACCGAAGATGTCGGCGATGCGTTCCATCGTGCGGCTGACCGGGTGCAGGCCGCCGCGCGTGGCATCGATGCCAGGCAGCGTGACGTCGATGGATTCCGACGCCAGTCGTGCGTCGAGCGCAGCATCTTCCAGGACGACCTTGCGTTCGCCCAGCGCCGCAGTGAGCGCGTCGCGCGCCTGGTTGATCGCTTCGCCGGCTGTCTTGCGCTGGTCAGGCGGCAATGCGCCGAGCTGCTTGAGCTGGGCGGTGACGCTGCCGTTCTTGCCGAGCAGTGCGACACGCAATGCCTCGATCGCGTCCGGCGTTTCCGCCCCGGCGATGTCGGTCAGTGCCTGCTGCGTCAGTGATTCGATTCCACTCATTCGCCACCTCAGGTGTCATCCCGAGCGCAGCGAGGGATCTGCTGTGCCGCGTCGAGAAGCAGATCCCTCGCTGCGCTCGGGATGACAATTCCCAAAACGAAACATGGGGAAGGACTTGCGCCCTTCCCCATGCGTGTACTTAGTCGTGTTTCCAATTCCAGGCGCGAAATGCCGCACCTTGGAACCGGGCAACAAACTTACGCTGCGAGTGCGCTCTTCGCCTTCTCTGCCAGTGCCGCAAAACCCTTCGCGTCGTGCACGGCGATGTCCGCCAGCACCTTGCGGTCGAGGGTGATGCCGGCCTTCAGCAGGCCGTTGATGAAACGGCTGTAGCTCATGCCGTTGATGCGGGCCGCCGCATTGATGCGGGTGATCCACAGCGAACGGAAATTGCGCTTCTTCTGCTTACGACCGATGTAGGCGTACTGCAGGGCCTTCGTCACCGCCTGCTTGGCGACGCGGAAGACCTTGCGACGGGCGTTGTAGTAGCCCTTGGCCTGCTTCAGGATTTTCTTGTGGCGGGCTCGTGCCGTCACACCACGCTTAACTCGTGCCATTTTTCAGTCTCCTCACAAATACGGAAGCATGCGGTCCAGACGGCCGGCGTCCTCGGCACGAACATGGTTCGTCTGCCGCAGGTTGCGCTTCCGCTTGGTCGCCTTCTTGGTGAGGATGTGGCTCTTGTTGGCGTGGCCGCACTTGTACTTGCCGGAAGCGGTCTTCCGGAAGCGCTTGGCCGCCGCCCGATTGGTCTTGATCTTGGGCATTGCGATGTCCTTTCGGATTTCTATGACTGGCCTGGGCGGCGACCCCGCGTGGAGTCACACTTTCCGTCCTGCCCGTGCCGGCTTGTAAGTCGTTGATTCACAAGGAATCACGACAGGTTCCGTGATACAGCTGACTGCAAACCCGGCGAACCGGGCCGCGCATTATGCAGGGAGATGGATTCCCTTGCAATTCCGGGGGTTACGCAGGTGGCCGCGATGGCCTTGCGGGGGATTCCCCGCCCTCGACGGAATCGCCTTCGAGCCGGACCTCCCGCTTCCGGGAAGCCCCGCCTGACGATCGACTGGAACGAACAAGGCGCCTTGCGGCGCCCTGCTTCGCTGCCTGCTCCCGGAGGCCGGGAGCCGCAGATACTCATTTCTTCTTGGGCGCGATCATCATGACCATCTGACGGCCTTCCAGACGAGGACGCGACTCGACGACGATATCGTCGCCCAGGTCCGCCTCGATCCGGGCCGCCATCTCGCGGCCGAGTTCCTGGTGGCTCATTTCGCGGCCACGGAAACGGATGTTGACCTTGACCTTGTCGCCCTCCTCCAGGAAGCGGCGCATGTTGCGCAGCTTGATCTGGTAGTCACCCTCGTCGGTGACCGGCCGGAACTTGAGTTCCTTGATCTCGACCTGCTTGGTCTTCTTCTTGGCCTCGTTCGCCTTCTTCTGCTGCTCGAACTTGAACTTGCCGAAATCCATGATCTTGCAGACCGGCGGATCAGCGTTCGGCTGGATCTCCACCAGGTCGAGGCCTTCATCCTCGGCCATGCGCAGGGCTTCGTCGCGCGTGAGCACGCCGATCATCTCGCCATCACTGCCGATCACGCGTACGCGAGGCACGCGGATTTCGTTGTTCTTTCGATTCGGCTTTTCGGGGGTACTGATGTTGCAATCTCCAAGAAGTCGCCCGTCGCTAGAGGGGCGGATGCCGGCCATCCGAGTGGCCGGGATTTAAACGCTACTGGGCGCTCTCATTGCGTAACCGCGAGGCGAAATCGGCGACGGACATGGTGCCGAGATCTTCCCCTCCCCGCGAACGCACCGCAATCATGCCGTTTTCCTTTTCACGGTCTCCGACCACGAGCAGGTACGGCACGCGCTGCAGCGTGTGCTCGCGGATCTTATAGCCGATCTTCTCGTTCCGCAAATCGGCCTGGACACGGAAGCCTTGATTCGTAAGGGTTTTCCGAACCTCTTCAACCCAATCGGCCTGCGCGTCGGTGATATTGGCCACGACGGCCTGCACCGGGGCCAGCCAGGACGGGAACTGGCCGGCATGGTGTTCGATCAGGATGCCAATAAAGCGCTCCATTGAACCGACGATCGCCCGATGAAGCATTACCGGGTGGCGGCGCTGGCTGTGTTCGTCGACATATTCGGCGCCCAGGCGGCCCGGCATCATGAAATCGACCTGCATGGTGCCCAGCTGCCAGGTCCGGCCGATGGCGTCCTTGAGGTGGTATTCGATCTTCGGGCCGTAGAAAGCGCCCTCGCCCGGCAGCTCCTGCCACTCCACGCCCGCAGCGCCCAGAGCAGACCGCAGTGCGTTCTCGGCCTTGTCCCAGGTGGCGTCGTCGCCCAGGCGGGAGTCCGGGCGCAGCGCGATCTTGATCTGGATCTCACTGAAGCCGAAGGCCTCGTACACCGCCAGCGCCTGCTGGTGGAAGGCCTGGACCTCGGACTCGATCTGGTCCTCGGTGCAGAAGATGTGGCCGTCGTCCTGGGTGAAGCCGCGCACGCGCAGGATGCCGTGCAGCGCACCCGAGGGCTCGTTGCGATGGCAGGCGCCGAACTCGCCATAGCGGATCGGCAGGTCGCGGTAGCTGTGCAGGCCGGAGTTGAACACTTGGACGTGGCCCGGACAGTTCATGGGCTTCAGTGCGTAGGTCCGCTTCTCGGACTCGGTGAAGAACATGTTCTCCTTGTAGTTGTCCCAGTGGCCCGAACGCTGCCACAGCGACACGTCGAGGATCTGCGGGCAGCGCACTTCCTGGTAGCCACTGTCGCGATAGACACGGCGCATGTACTGCTCGACGACCTGCCAGATCGACCAGCCCTTGGGATGCCAGAAGATCAGGCCGGGGCCCTCTTCCTGCAGGTGGAACAGGTCCTGGGCCTTGGCGATCTTGCGGTGGTCGCGTTTCTCGGCTTCTTCCAGCTGCGTGAGGTACGCCTTCAGGTCCTTGTCGTTCAACCAGGCCGTGCCGTAGATGCGGCTGAGCATCTGGTTGTTGGAATCGCCGCGCCAGTAAGCGCCAGCGACCTTCATCAACTTGAAGGCGCGCAGTTTTTCGGTGCCCGGCACGTGCGGGCCGCGGCACAGGTCGGTGAATTCGCCCTGGCTGTAGAGCGAGAGGTCTTCGGTCGCGGGGATCGATTCGATGATCTCGGCCTTGAAGTTCTCGCCCATGCCCTTGAAGAAAGCGACGGCGTCGTCGCGCGACTTCACGCTGCGCGAGACCGGCAGGGCTTCCTTGACGATCTTCTGCATCTCCGCCTCGATCGCCGGGAGGTCCTCCGGCGTGAACGGACGCTCGTAGGCGAAGTCGTAGTAGAAGCCGTTGTCGATGACGGGACCAATGGTCACCTGCGCGCCCGGGAACAGCCGCTGCACGGCCTGCGCCAGCAGGTGCGCGGTGGAATGGCGCAGCACGTCGAGGGCATCGGGGTGCTTTTCGGTGACGATTTCGAGCGAGGCGTCGTTGTCGATGCGGAAGCTGGTGTCGACCAGCGTGCCGTCCACCTTGCCGGCGAGCGCGGCCTTGGCCAGGCCGGCGCCGATGGAGGCGGCGACATCGCCGACGGTCACGGGATTGTCGAATTCACGGCGGCTGCCGTCGGGAAGCGTGATAGCGATCATCGGTTACTCGGGTGCCCGGCGTGCGGGGCCAATCTGGGAAAGGAACGACGCGGCCACGGCCGCAGAAACGGGGCTTACAAATAAAAATAGCGCCGCGAGGGCGCCGTTGAAGGGACCCCGGGACGTTTCAGCGATGGGCGGTGGTAGTGCTCATGTCACACGCTCGGCCGGCAGTTTTGCCGCGGGCCACCTGGATCCGGGCCGCGGGACGGTGCGGCTGGCCCGCCAATGGTTGGCGAGCAGCCTCGACAAGTCAAACAAATACGGAAGGCAACCCGCCTTGGGCGGGCGCCTCACTCACTCGTTGCCACGGGTCGCCGCGGTGTCGTCGCACAGGACTCGCCAACCCACTCCCGCCAGAACCGCACCCAGCAAGGGCGCCACCCAGAACAGCCAGAGCTGCTGCAGCGCCCAGCCACCCACCAGCAGCGCAGGACCGGTGCTACGCGCCGGATTGACCGAGGTGTTGGTGACCGGAATGCTGACCAGGTGGATCAGGGTCAGGGCCAGGCCGATCGCGATCGGGGCAAATCCCGCGGGCACTCGCGATGAGGTCGCCCCCAGGATCACGATCAGGAACATTGCGGTCATCACCACTTCGCTGACCAGGCCGGAGAGCATCGAATAACCACCGGGCGAGTGTTCGGCATATCCATTGGACGCCAATCCGCCGGACAGCTCGAACCCGACCTTGCCACTCGCGATCAGGTAGAGCAGGCCCGCACCGGCCAGAGCGCCAAGCACCTGTGCAACGACGTACTTGGGTACGTCCCGACCAGGAAACCGGCCCGCCACCGCCAGACCCACCGTCACCGCCGGATTGAAATGGCCACCCGAGATGGGACCCAGCGCGTACGCGCCCGTGAGGACCGTCAGGCCAAACGCCAGCGCCACCCCGAGCAGGCCAATGCCGATATCCGGAAAGCCCAGCGCGAGCACGGCACTGCCGCACCCCCCCAGCACCAGCCAGAGCGTTCCAAGACCTTCCGCCAGCAACTTCTTCAACATGGGCATTCCTCAGTACTCAGGGCGATCCGGCGACGCGGATCGATTTGACCAGCGACGCGAGGTAGACGTGACACGCACTCGTGTTCACCGACTCGATCTTCGCCAGTTCGTCGATGGCCTTCAATACGTTACCGATTGCCGTATCACGTTGGCCGGACTGCTGCGCGGTGAGCGCCGCCTGCACCAGTTCCTTCACCCGGGTGCGAGCGTTGCGTTCCGAAGGTGCATTCAGCACCAGGGCATCCAGATCCGTCGACAGCAGGTTCGACAGGTCACGCGACGTGGCGACGGCAATCGGCAGGCTGCTGCTGACCAGAGGCGGCGCAGTTGGCGTCGCTGCGACCAGCAGTTCGGCATTGAGCGGATAGGTTCCGGCGACAACCGGCAGGCGCAGGCCGACCGTGAAGTAGCGGGTTTCATCCAGCCCCAGCGCGAAGCGCCATTGCGACAGCGCATCGTTCAGGATCTCCGCCTGCGGTCGCGCGTCTTCGATCCGCATCGGCGGGGCAACGCGGTTGCGCAGCAGGAACTCCGCCGGCTTGGCCAGGTTGTGGACGCGTGTGCGCACGCTCAGGTAGCTGCCTGCCATGCCGTA
Organism: Lysobacter fragariae; assembly: GCF_054779775.1. Classification (NCBI taxonomy): domain Bacteria; kingdom Pseudomonadati; phylum Pseudomonadota; class Gammaproteobacteria; order Lysobacterales; family Lysobacteraceae; genus Lysobacter; species Lysobacter fragariae. Next base: position 36,175 of record NZ_BAAGXP010000023.1, read on the forward strand.
GGCAGGTGCCTCGGGCATCACGTACTGGATCGCGCGTGCCAGCAGTGCTTCAGCCTGTGCCGCAGAACCCGTTCCCGCCAACGCTGCGACAAGGTCGAAACCGGCAACAGCCGAATCGCCCTCGCCGTAGCGATTGACCAGGAACGCCGGGAAGCCGTCGACAGTGTCGAAGCGACCACGCACATGCGCCGTCAACGCACCGTAGCGCAATGCATCCCCACTCGCGTCGAACGTACCAACGTTGAAGTCGTCCGACATCACCGCCCGGTGCCGGTTGCCCGACAACTGGCCGTGGAATTGCACGCCCAGCGCAGTGTCGAGGATCTGGTTGCGCGAATCATGGTTGCCGTCCACCAACAGGCCGTCGCCCTGGAACACTGCTTCGCGCAGCTCTTCGGCGAACGTGTTGGCCAGCTTCTGCGCACCGCCGCTGACCCAGTAGGTGTCGTAGCGACCGGTGGCGAACTCACTCGCAAACGCCGCCGTCGTGGTCACGACCTTGTGCTCGATACCCATGCGCGTCAGCAGCGCATCCACGAACGCCGCGCGATCGCGGGTGCACGCTGCGTCTTCGGCGGCACCATTGCCGATGCGACAGGTCATCAGCACCAGCACGCGGCCGGTAGCGGTGATTTCCTGGCTAATCTCCGCGTCGACCTGCTGCTCGAGCACCTTCACCGGCGCGTAGGCCAGCGTGACCAGTCCGGTCTCGACGCGCGCCTGCAGCACCGCCTGGTAGTCGCCCGGCTGTACGCCGGTCGTGTTCCACGGCAGCGAGAAGGCGATGTTTTGCGACACAGGCAGATCGTGCGCCTGCGTCCAGCTGGCAAGGACGGTCTCGGTCTGCGGATCGATCACGCTCACCACCAGCGGAAGCGCCAGCAGATCGGCATTGCCCTGGTTGCGCGCGGTCGCCTGCAGCACGCTGGTCTCACCGATCTCGACCTGTGCGGGGACCGCGACGATGGTGCCGCTCAGCCCCGCGCCACCTGTCGCCGTCGAACGCACCTCGAAGGTCGTTTCCTGCGTATCCAGCAGGGTTCCATCAGCCGCCTTCACCGTCTGCGTCACCGAGTAGATGCCGGCAGGTGCGGCCACCAGGTTGAACGGCACCGTCAACGCCTGCACCGTACTGGCGTTCAGGACATCGATCTGGCGACCTTCGGTGAACAGCTGGTCGCCCGCCGGTGTGTGCACCACTTCGGTGACGGTCAGGTTTTCGTAGCGGCTGTTCAAGGTGAGGTTGCGCACCTTGCCCAGGATGGCCACGGTATCGAACGGGTCATAGATCGGCTTGTCCGTCGCCACGGAGGAACCGATCTGCGGACCGGACGAGGTCGTGATGATCTCGAACGGCTGCCACGTCTCTCCCCACACCTGCCCGCCCGGCCCCAGAAGCACGACACGGGCCCGGTAGTTTCCGGCTGGCGCGGTTCCTGTGTTCCAGGGTTGTGGCAGCGTCTGCTCGGTACCGATGGTCATTCCAGTGAAGGCCACCGTGGACAGTTCCGCGACCTGGGCCCCCGCCGACGTTTCGATGAAATAACGCAGGCTGCCGCTGGTATAGGAAGAACCGTTGTTGCGCACGGTCGGCTTGACCAGCACGTCCTCGTTTGCGCGGAACACGTTGTTGTTGAGCAGCAGGCTCAGTTGGTACTTGCTGAGCGCGTGCACAGTCGGGACGGCGATTGGTGCTTCGACCGTTTCACCGTTGAAGCTGTTGATGAATCGCAGGTACGCGCGCCGCGCGATCGCGCGCCACTCGTCGACCTTCATCGAAATCAGGTTCAAGGTGAACTTGAACACGCCACCCGAAGCGTTGATGCGGCCGAGCTTGTAGAAGTACGACGAGGAACCGTCCGCGTTGGTCACACTGCTGTCGGCCGCCACGGACGAACCCAGCACCTGCACGTCCGGACCGAATTCCAGGCCCAGCCCCACATCGATGCCGCCTAGTCGGGCTACCGCCTTGGGCAGGTAGGCCATGACGTAGCTTGTGGCACCCAGGCGGGTGCTGAAGTACTGACCGCTCCACGAACCGTCGGATGACTGCTGGGTCAGCAGGTACTGGACCGTCTTGCGCAGCACCGGGTCGGTCGGATCCGGATTGGTGTAATCCAGTGCCGTGCCGACGATTGCCGTCGTCAGCGGGTCCGATCCGTAGCTCGGGTAACGACTCCACCCACCGTCGGCACGCTGCGCCGCACGCAACGCATCGCGCAACAACGGAATTCGGGTATTCACCTTCGCGAGCAGGGTCTGGTCCTGGATGTACGGCCTGGCTTCCGACAGCAGGATCAGCCGGAATGCCTCTGCCGGGACGCCATAGTTGCTGTACGTCTCGAAGTGGCGCGCCGCCTTCTCCACCGCCACCCGCATTTCCGCCACGCGCGTGGTGATATCGAACGTGGTGGTATTGAGCTCAGCGATCTGCGCGGCACCGGGGTTCAACGCGAACACCCGACCGCCCGCTATCGCCACCTTCGTGTGCCCGCCGGCACCAGTGAATCGTTCGATGACGCCCGTCTTGCTGATCTCGTAGAGGGCGTCGGTTCCCGGCGCGAAACCGCGTCCGGCCCCATCGAAGACCACGTCGCGCAAGGCGTTGAGGTTGCCCTGGAACGTGCGCTTCTGGGTGCCGTCGCGCAGCACCTCCACTGGCACAAGGCCGTTCCCGGTCAGGATCAGGCTGCCATTGGGGGCAGCGGTCAAGGATTCGAACGACGTCTGGATCAGGCCCTGTGTCGAAACCCGCACCGGCGCTGCGCCCGTAAGGCTGACCAGATAGACGGAACGATTGGCGCGGTTCAACGCGATGATCTGGTCGTCATGGGTGTAGTCGATGGCGTCAGCTGCCACCGGCAACGTTGCCACAACAACATTCTCGGTTGGCGTCACGCGCTCGACGACAGGCGACTGGCCTGCCTTGGCCGTCGAGGAAACGTACAGCGTGTTGTTCTGCCCGATGGCGATCGCGTTGTAGATCGTCCCGAGCTTGGCTGTCGCAAAGAGCGTGGCCTGCTGCGTAGATGGATCGTAGGCGTAGATCTTGCCGTCGACCTGCAGCGCGTAGAGCAGTCCGTCGGCGCCGCCTGCGATGTCGACCAGTCGCGCCGGTGTGGTGGCGCGATTGGCGGTTGTGTACTCGTGGATCTGGCTGATGCCCAGGCGCTGCGCATCTGCCAGGACGCTGGCAATGCCTTCCACGACGGTCGCCGTCGCTGCCGGATTCTCGGTAATCCAGCCGGTGGGATGGTCGTACCACCAGTACACGCTGTTGGTCGGTGCGTATTCGGTGCGCCGTCCATACAGGTAATCGGCCATGCGATAGCGCGCGTTGAAAGTAGCAGCGCGATCGGGCCAGGCGACCATGCTCCACAACGCCAGAATGGTCGGCGTTTCGCGGTAACCGGCGGCATTGTTGGCATTGATCGCACGATCGCTGTGGATCGTCGCGCTCTGCGAGTTCTGCAGGAACAGCGCCGCGGACTGATCGATGTCCGCCTTGTCCAGCGAGCTTCCCAGTCCGTAGAGACTCTGGGTCTGGATGTGGCAGCCCAGGCAGCCATTGGTGTTCTGCCAGTTCAAGGCATTGGTCGCCGTGTAGGCACCGCCTCGCGTCACGGCCGCACGCACGAGCTTGAACAGTGGATCGGCCGCCTGTCCGGTCGGGTTGTTTACGCCCTTCACCGTGAGAGTGGCTTCGACTGTCTGGTTGCCTTCGGCCGTCTCGGTCGGGTTGACGGTGAATTCACCGGTCGCGGCATCACCGATGTAGAACTCTCCGGTAACGGCGCCGCTCACGGTCGGATTGGTCGAAACGACCTGCAGGTCGTACTCGGCGCCAGTCGACGTAGGCGCCCAATGGCCGAAGTTCAGCTCGGTGATGTCGCTCGGCAGCAGTTCCGGCATGACGACGGTGACCGTGTGCGCCACGGCGCCGCCTGCGCGATCGACGACCGACAGCCTGGCTTCGCCGGCGGGAATGGTGTCGTTACCCATGTTGCGCACGGTCGCAGTGAAGTCCACACCGCTGGGGGCGTTGGGAATCATCACCGGCGGCGACGGCGTCACCAGGCCTTCGATCACCAGCTTCGACCTGATCTGGATCTCACGACTGGCCATGCCGTAGATCAGGCCCAGTGGCGTGGAGCGCTGGATGCTGCCCGGCTGCACGACGTGCAGGGCCAGCGTGTACGTTCCCGCAGGCAGGTTGGTCGCCTTCCAATCTGCGACGAAAGCCCTGGATTGCTTCGGGTCGAATTCGTACTGGCATGTTGCCGGAATGCCCGCGACCTCCGCACCGCAGAAGTCCGCGACCTTCATGCCGGCGCTGTCGAGCAGGCGCACCAGCACCAGCGCAGGCTTGGCCTCATTGTTGAGGTTGGCGATCTCCGCCGTCACGCGCATGGTTTCGCCCGGCAGTACCGACGAGGGCGTGGTACGCAGGTTGACTACCTGGAAACTGCCCTCCAGCACGTCGTCCAGCGTGGCGTCGATGCGATAGGTGCCGGGGTTCTCGAGTCGGGTGAACGCGGTACGAGGCTGGAAGCCCGCCGCCGAGAACGAAAGCTCGACATCCTGCACGCCGGCGTCGTCGATCCGGTACGCGCCACCCGCGTCGGTGCTGGCAACATCGGCGCCGTTGAGCGTCACGGTTACACCGGCGATGGGCTGTCCGGTCGCACTGGAGGTCACGGCGCCAATGATCGTGCGATGCGGCGTCTGCGCCTCGCTCATGGCGATGCGGCCGAAGTCGTTGGCACCGTTGGCCAGTACGCCGCTGAAGCTGATGCTGTCGAATCCAGTCGCCTGCGCGCCACCCGTGAAGGCACCTGGCGTCAGCGCGGACAAGCCGAACCGGCCCTGGGCATCGGTGGTAGCCGATTGCCCGTTTACCTGCACCGTCGCTCCGGCAATCGGACTGCCATCAGCAGCCTTCACGACCACGCCGGTGGCGCTCGCATCGCTGGGCGGCGTCTGGCCGTCCGGCGTCAGCGCCGGCGAGAACTTCACGACCGTGCGGGACGGCAGTTCGGCAACCTGAGTCAGGGTCTGGTAGCCGGCCAGGCTCACCTGGATCGAGTAATTGCCCGCCGGCAGCCCCATCAGCTCGTAATCGCCCTGCGCATCCGTCTGTGTCTGCGTGTTGAGTGGGCCGGAGACCTGCACGGCCACACCCGCCAGCGGGTTGCCATTGTTCGAACGGGTAACGTGGCCACGCAAGGCGGACGTGTTGTCTGCCAGACCGAGTGAAATGCGACCAAGGTTGGTCGTGCCGCCAGCATCGACTTGCGCCGGTCCGGAATACGCCGCGTAACCAACATGTGTCACCGCTACGGTGTAATCACCGGCCGGGATGCCATCGAGCACGAACACGCCATTGGCATCGCTGAACACCGTCGTCGGCCTGCCCGCAACGCTGATCATCGCCTGGGGCAGCGGGAGGCCCGAACTGGCGTCGTAGACCTCGCCCACGATGCGACCCGCATCCGTCGAGGGCGCGCTCGCGGCCAGCCAGAGCGCACGCAGGGCGAGCGCGGTTACGTATGGATCATCGTTCCAGCTGCCGTCGCCCGATTGGGCGTTGCGCAGTGCCGTAACCGCGGCGGAGGCATCGGCAACCGGGCCCGATTGCGCCAGCGCGATGGTGGCCACGGCATTGTCGACGGTGTCGGCGTAGGTGCCGCTCACCTGCTGCGCGACCAGCGCCGTGCGCGTCCGCTGGATGGCAGTGGCAAGGCTGTAGTCACTGCGGAAGCGCGCGAATGCCTGCAGCGCGTACGACGTGGCGAAGGTGGCTTGCCCGAGGCTGTAGCTGCCATCCGTGTTAGCCGCGCCGCCGAGGTAACCGAGCGCCGCCTGTGCCCGTGCATTCCGCGAGATGCCGCCGGCGCGCATCGCCAGCAACGTGAGTGAGGTGTCGAGGGGATTGCTGGGTTGCCCGGTCGCGCTGCCGAAACCGCCGTCGGCATTTGCGCGTGCTACCAGGACGGAGAGCTCTTCCCCGGCGTCCTGGGTGCGCCCGATGGCGCCCAGTCCGATCACCCGGCGCGCGAGCAATTCCGTGGAGAGGCCGGAGATTTCGCTGAGCGAAAGATCAGGCAATGCGCTCGTGCGCCCTGCCTGTGCAAGGGTATGCGCGGTTTCGGTGCGCGCCTGCTCGACGACTGCAAGCGATGCGCTCTCGGACCCCAGAGAGCCGTTGCTCAGCACCTGCGCCTGCAGCCAGTCCAGGCCGCGATTGAGGGCTGCATCTTCTGCCGAGCTGTGGACGCCGAACAGCATCGCGATGGACGCAATGCCGATTGCGAATAGTCCCCTGATTCCCTTCATGTTCTCGCCCCCAAGCGGCACCCACACCGGCAAATGCGACGCCTACGTCGCGCTCGACACATCAACTCAACCTGGAGAGCCTGGATTCCCAACCATTGCCGGGACACCTTGAACTTCTCCACGGAAACTCGGTACCAACGCGTACCTTCATGTTTCCTTCCCATCTCTGCGACCAGCATTACCCAGCAACTATTCTTCGATTTCGAAACTGAAAATGCCGATTTCGTAACCCGCATCGACAAGCCCCTGCTTGGCGATCTCCACCGCGCGGGGGCCATCGCTGACCAGAAAACCCAGGTCGTAGCTACCACCGCCAGAAGAGGCCCCGTCAAAACACCCGAGCCGGTTCTCTTCCAATCCGCGCTCGATGATTTCCCGGACGGCAGCACGCCTGGCGAATCCCGCTTCCGGGGTCAACCCGGTCTCGGCGAAACTGATTTCAAGTCGTATGTCGCCGGAATTCCCTGTGTCGGCATCAACTCCTCGCGGCACCACGCCTGCAGCGGTGGCGGCGTTCACGGATTCCAGGTCGATGCCTTCGTTGACAGCGAAGTCGGCAATTGCCCGTGCTGGTTCACGCAAAGCCACGGCAACCTGCGCGACCACCGAGGACAGGCATCGACGCAGGGGCGGCACCAGGTCCTCCGCGGTGGGAAGCGGAGGAAGGCCTTCCTTCTTGCGCGAACGCTCTTCCCAAGGCGTGAGGTCTATGTCGCATGCGGCAACGTATTCGCGTTGCTTGACTAGGTGGCGCCATGCGGAAGTACGGCCGCAATGAGTCGGCAGCCGTTTCTTGTCGGGACCGATTCGGTTCAGGCTGACATTCACGTAGATCCAGTGCAGGTCGACATTGGCGAAGAGCCCTGCCGCGGCCGCCGATTGGACGACTTCGGCTTCAACGCGCCGGTAGACATTCCCCTCTCGTTCCATGAACCGGGTAAGGCGACTGGGTGCGTAGTCGGTCACGCCGAACTTGATTTCCACACTCCCTCCTCAACGCGGCCTTGGCCGCGACTGGTTGCCCGGCAGTGAATTACCCCGCATGCGCAGGTCCACCTGCCGCATGTATTCGAAGGCTTCAGCTGCTTCGGTGCCACAGATGAACTTGAGCGGGACGCACTTGTAGTCCTGTTTCGTGGTTCGCTCCAGCAGGCGCCGTTGACCTTCGCAACGTGAAAGGGATTCACCGCTCCCGATGCCGATCTTGAAGATCATCCCGTCGGACTGTCGCTGCAACTGGTAGACGTTCTTCAGCCCCTTGTAATCATGGCTGCGCTTGTCCTTGCTGCATGGGCTGCAGTCAGGCTTGTTCTTCCCATCGATGCGTCGGGCGGCCGGCCCCAGGCTCAAGCCCTTCTCGCCGTTCGGGTCTATGTACCAGAGCGGCTCCGATCCGACGTAGTTGTAGGTGGCCAGGTCCCCGTCCAAGCCTAACGGGTCGCTCTGAACATACCTGCCTAGGCTTGGGTCATAGTCGCGCAGGTAGTTGTAGTGCGTCCTGGTGACCGCATCGTACTGCTGACCCGGGAATCGCAAACGGTAGGAGAACTCGCCCAGTCCGCTGGCGTTTTCCTCTGCGGGACCATCGCCGTACGGCCCGCTATCCCAGCGCCAGACACTCTGACCAGCCCCGTTGACGATATTCCTCGGAGTATCCAGGTGATCTGGCTGCACCAAGTAGGCGACCGCGCCGCCCACCGAAATGCCGCCAAACTGGCCGCTCGTTGCAGGTGACTTGAGGACGGCAACCGGCGTATTTCCCAGCCACACATGCTCGGCCAACAGGGCGCCGCTTGCGGCGTACTCGCCGAGCAAATGACCGCCTTCGTCATATACAAACTGCGTAAAGGCATTGCCTACGACGCCAACCGACGGACAAGCGCCTACACCTGTCGCCACGCAAACGCGCTCGCCGAGGCCGTTGTAGGCATAGCTGGCCTGGACGACAGCACCGACGCGCACGTCTACCAGTCGCCCTCGGGACGAATAACGCAGGACTTGGCCATTGGCGAGAATGGTGTTGCCCGCATTGTCGTACTGGCGCCCCGCACCGTTGATGGCGGCCAGGCGATTGCTCGCAGGATCAATGGCGTAGTCGGTTGTAGTGGCTGCACCTGCTGAGCGGACTTCTCGCGTGCGGTTGCCGGCGACGTCAAAGGACCAGCCCAGACTTACGCCCGCGAACGGGCCGCTTCCACTGGCATTGGTGGCGGATTTGAGTCGGTCCAGGTCGTCGTACCCATACTGCCAACTTGGACGACCTGGGGCGTTTTCATCCAACTCCGCGACACGCCCTGCCGTGTCATAGCGCAGGTGGGCCGCATTCACCCCACGTGTATACGCCGTGACGCGGCCGTCGGTATCGAACGCGCGTTCGTAGCGTCCGACCACCGTGGTCCATGCCCTCGGCTCGCCAAACGGGAAGTACTCGACGTCCCTGACGATCGCTACTCCGTTGACGCTGATCTCAAGCACGCGCCCGTCGGCACCATAGCGGTACTTGAGTCGCGCGCCGGATGGGAGGACCGTTTCGTCAAAATGGCCGCCTGCGTAAGTGTAGGCAACCGTCCTGCGTCCTGCCGTGTTGGCATCGTCGCCCAACTGCTGGATTTTTTGCTGCACGCGCCCCTGTGCATCATAGATGTAGCGGGTGCGACCACTGCCGTCACTGAGCGTAGTCAGGCGGCCTTTCGCGCCAAGACCGCCGATGGATTCGTCGTAGCTGTAACCCAGGGTTTCATCCGGGTACACCACCGAGGAAATGCGGTTAGCGGCGTCGTAGCTGTAGGCTGCATTGGCATTGCGTGCATCCAGCCTCGTGGCGATGTTGCCCGCGGCGTCGTACGTGAACCGGGTCACTCCCGTGTCCGGGCTGGTCAGGGTCTCCAGTTCGTTGAAGCCGTTGTAGTCGTAGCTCGTCGCGAGCTGGCGTGGATCGATGACCTTGCGCAAGTTGTCCTGCGTGTCATAGCGGTACTCGACGCTCCCTTGCATCGGGTCTACGGTGGCCATCAGGCGGTTCAGGCCGTCGTACCGGCTTTCGGTCGGGTTCTGGTGCAGCGTCGCCTGGGCGAAGCGCTCGTTACCGTTGTCGTCGTAGGTGTAAAGGGTGGCCTCGTCGACGTTGCTGCCGTAGGCCTTGGCCAGGCGACCGAGCTGGTTGAAGACGCGATGCTGCGTCATCGCCAGCGTGCTCGAGGGATCGTAAGTGTCTTCCTGTTCCCGGTCGCCAGCGGCATTCAGGGAATAGACAATGCGGCTGCCCTTGGAATCGCGCAGGCCCGTCACGCGCTGCGCGTTGTCGTAGCTGTACTCGATCCAGCTGTTGTCCGGCAGGGTCACGCGTTCCAGGGCGCCTTGTGCGGCGTACTTGAATGCCGTGACATCGACCTCGCCACTGGGCGAGGTCAACCGGGACTCCCGCAGGCGCCCACGCTCGTCGTAGCGGTAGTCGGTGATCAAGCCGTTTGGGTCGACCATCTGCGACACGCGGCCATGGCGGTCGTACAGCGGATAGCGGGTGACGAGATCGTTGGCATCGCGCACAAGGGTGCGGTTGCCGGTTGCGCTGTCGTATTCGTAACGAGTGACATCCTGCACATCGGTGCGTGGCCCGTCCTCGAGTGTCACCTGCCCCGCCGCGTTGACCTCATAGGTCCACACGCGGCTCTTGCCATCGACGGTAACGGTGCGCTGCTTCAGGTTGCCGCGACTGTCGTAATCCAGGCGAGTGACCTTGGGCGTGCCGGTTGCGCCGGTTTCGGTGATCACGGTGGGGACATGCCAGGTCGGATGCCAGCTGACGCTGACGGTCTGTGCCTCCGGCTTGCCAACGCCACGCGTCCACTGCTCTGGCAAGCCACGGCCGTTGACACTCACCTGGCTTACGACATTGTTGTTGTCGGTGATCTGGTACGGGTAGCCATTGCCGTCGTAGGTGATCTTCGACGCGCTGCCAGCGCCGCATGTGGCGCATGGCTCGTTGACCTCGGTCATGCGCAAGGTGTCGAAGATGCGCGTGAACCGGTACGTACGGGTGGTGTTGCGGGCGTCGGTGACGCGAGTCTCCAGGTCGCCGTAGGCGAAGGTGACTCTGTCGGCGCCGTCGGCGTGGACGGATTCGGTGACGCGGCTTTCGTCGTCGTACTTCCAGCTGGCATAGCGGATGCCGCGCTCGTCGGTGATGCCGGTGAGCAGGGTCGGCCAACCCGGGACTTCGTAGTGGTAGCGGCGCGAGGTGTTGTCGGGGTATGTGACCGTGGTCAGCGCGCCGTCGACGTATGCGTAGGTGATGCGCTTGTCGTCGGGTTCGATGACCGCAGTTACCTGGCGCGTGACGGGGTCGTGCTCGAAGCGCAGGCTGCGACCGAAGGCATCGGTGACGCTCAGCAGCACGTCGTCGGCGGACGATGTCGCGTTTGCCCCCGGATCGTAGGCCAGGGTCTGGCGCAGGCCGATACGGTTCTCGATGAACTGCAGGCGGCCCTCGGCATCGTAGGTCTCGATCGTGTCGTCCACGCTGCGGAAACGCCAGCCCGTGGTGCGCGCCAAGCCGTCGGTGATGCGCTCGATGCGCTCGGCGACATCGCCGTTGGCGCTGTACTGGCCCGCGCGGTTGTTGAACTGGCGCCATCCGCCGTCCGGGCGCTGCGCCATGACCGCGTCGGGCGCGACCATCGCCGTAGTGCCATCCGGGAACACCAGGCGCTGCTGGTAATCCGCGCTCCACTTGTGGCCCACCGGCGAACCGTTGGGCATGTAGCTGAGATAGACGCGTGTGTAGCTGAGCGGGAACGGACCGGAGCCTTCGTAGTCGGGTTCGATCTGCGTCTTGACGCCGTTGCCGATCGTCACCGGGTTGCCAGCGGAGCCACCGTTCGGCGCCGCATCGCCATAGCCGAAGAACTGCGAATTCGCCCAGTCGTTCGCCGCCTGCATCCCGGGTATGGCGCTGAGGCATCCAGGCAGGTAATTGCAGGCGTAGTCGTTGATGGCCTTGATGCCAAGCTCCGCCATTTCCTCTGGCGTGAGATTGATCAGGCCCTCCATGATCTGTTTGACCCAGGTCGTGACCTCGTAGGCGGCCTGGATCAGCGTGACGGCGATGAGCACCGCATTGACCACCGCGAACACGGCACCAACCGCCGGGCACACCACCGACAACATCGCCATGAGGCCCGCGCGTTCCGCGGCCGCCAGCGCAAGGCCGGCAAGTCGCTTCATCACCAGGGCGATGAATTTCTTCTCGCACAGCACGTTGAGGATCACCGCCTTGGCGATGCATCCCCAGTTGATCGCGCCGTTGAGCCCTCCGTCGACGCGATACACGCCGGCGCCGGTCTCCGGATCGATGATCACGTAGCCCGCGGCTTGCACCCTGCCCTGCGAGAACTCCTTCTCCGGGATGATCACGTACATTCCGGACGCGACCGCGTTCTGGATTTCCGACTTCACGTCCGCCGTGGTCTGGATCTTCGGCAGGATTGTCGCGATGTTGTCCTCGGTGATCGCGTGGATCGGCACCTTGCTGCGATTGGCCCAGGTGAGGATGCTCGACGAGGACAGCGAACGGCCCGGATGCCCACTCAGCAGCAGGTCCCAGGTCATGCCTTCCGCCAGCGAACCGTTGGCGCCGATCTTCTGCACGATCTCGCGGTACTTGTCCGGGTTGTCGTGGACGACTGCAACGCGATCGGCCTTGATGTCGGTGGCGAATCCCGCAAACGAGCCGCTGCGCGGAATGCCGAAGAAGTACCGCACCTGCAGCGGCGCGGCGAACACGCCGACCGACGGCGCACGCAGGAAGTGACCACCGGCACCGCGCGCAAACAGGCTGGCGCGCATGTCGTTGAGCAGCCAGTACTGCACGCCGGCGAGATGCAATGCCTTGTCGACCGGCTGCTTGTCGCCCTCGCCCAGGTCCTGGGCGAAGCTGTCGGCCAGCTCGGGCGTCATCCCGCCCAGGTCGGGGGTGATGTCGATGTGCGAACCCGCGGCAAACTCGTACGGCTCCCACACACCGGAGATGCGGCCCTGCAGGTCCACGACACCTGCCGTCCAGAACTGCGGCGTGCCCATGCGAACCGCACCGGCCTGCGCCAGCACCTGCCCCCCGAGCTTTACCTGCGGGATGACGTTGAACGAGCCCAGCGGCAATGACGCCGCGTTGCTGTCGGCGTACGACTTCAGCGTCAGCTCTTCTTCGGGAGTCGCCGCCTTGGGTTCGACGTACAGCGACTGTCCACCCAGCGTCACGGTCGCGACGCGCAGCGAAAGCATCGGGTTTTCGTAGGCGATGTCGCGCTGGCTGGCGTAGAGCGCGACTTCGAGATAGTGCTTCAGGCTGGCGGGCAACGCCGGGTAACGCGCCTGCGCGGTGCTGACTGCGAAAGGCAGCGTTCCGCTGATGACCGGCAGCTTGCTGGGAACGATTGCGTACAGTCCCAGGCCGCGCTCCGGATCGTTGATGCCGGTCAGGTCGGTCGACTGGGCGATGCGATTGGCGACAGAGTCGCGATAGGCCTGGTACGCGGTGGTGTTGAGGCCGGTGAATGAACCGTCGGGGTTGAACTGCGCGCCCTGCCCGAGCGCGTTGGCGGCGGCCTGCGTATTCCACTGTCCTATGCCCAGCACATCGAGCGGATTGGCGATGCGCGTGTATTGCTTGAAGCTGGCATCCATCGGGATCCAGGCGTCAGGCTGGCGGTTGACCGCTCCGCGCGAGGGCGTGAAGTCGATGAACGCCTCGACCCAGAGGTGCTGCAAGCGCAACGCCTGCGGCTGGCCGTTCATCAGCATCAGCGTGCTGGGAATGCCGGCCATCTGCACGAGGTTCAACGCATCGGCCGTGTCGCGGGCGCGCAGCCAGTTGACGGCGCGCGCAAGCGGGACGTCCACCGTACCGTAGACAAAGCGGGCCGGAATTCCGGACGCGCGCAGCAGCGAGACCAGCAGGCTGTTGATGTCGGTGGCGTTGCCCTGCCGACTGCGCAGCGTCAGGTCCGCGCCCTGGATTGCGCCCTGCCCCGGAATGAAGTCGATGTTGCTGTGGACCCAGTTGTAGATGCGCACCGGGTTGTGCCCGAGCGCATCGGCCTGCGCCTGGATGCGCGGCGTAATGCGGGTTTCCTCGGACTCGGCGAGTTCGGGGACGGCGGTGGCCGCAACATTCGCGGCCAGGAGCGGGTCGGCGACGGATTGAATGCCTGCGCCCTTGGCGAGAAATGCCTGCAGTTCTTCCTTGGTGGCCGCCGGCTTGCGGGTTTCTCGCCTGACATTCTGCGCGCGCACACTCTCCGGATTGAACGCGGGGCGTCGGGTTACATCGGTCTGGGCCAGCTGCGCCGCCAGTGCGTCGAGCGCGGCATCGGCCTCGCCTTCACTGTTCGCGGCGATGGCGCGTTCGATGCGCTCGGCCAGGGGGCGGAACTCCGCCGCGCCCTTGCGGATCGCAGCCTCGTCGCTTTCGAACCGGTTGCGCATCGCGGACGGCATGCGCACGCGATCCATGTCGATGCGGTCTTCCACCGCGGTGTGATTGAGCACCAGGTCAAGGCTGCGCAGCCCCGCCAGGTGCGGCTGCAACCGACGGGCCGTCTCCAGCGCGTTGTCCGCAGGTGCGCCTGCGCGTCCGCGCAATTCGCGCGTGATGCGATCCATGTGCCGTGATGCGGCTTCGAGGCGCATGGACGCCATGCTCTGTGGCGACTGCGCGGCATCCGGTGCAGATGGACTCGCCGTCTGCGCCTGCGGGGCGGACTGTGCGTGGACGGTCGAGTAAGGCGTCGCCAGGCCAGCGAAAAAGCACAACACCGCAGTGAGGCTGGCCAAGCCAGCTCGCTTGAGCACTTCCATGTCCCCTGGTCCCCCGAAACTTTGGTTTTTGCGCGGTGCGCTGCTGCGGGTGCGCAACTACGAATACCGCAGCGTGTGTGACAGTCGCCATCGGCACGAGGGCTCCCCATCGGCCCGCGCTGCCGGACAACCTACCTTCACGTCGATTGCAGTTGCAACCCCACTTCCAGCCAACCGGCCGTGGCATACGCAGACGCCGCGCAAAAGCTAATGTGTCGCATGTGTGGACGCTGCGTCAGGCTTGGCGACCCCATCGCAAATGGCGCGGCATGCGCCTTGGCCGATTCCAAACCCCGGCCCGAGCCCCCCGGCCCTTCCAACAAAGTGGATTGTGCGAACGCGCACTATTTTCCGGAAATGGGAGACAAGCGGGCTGGATAACCCGGATGGACGGCGTGAAGACGGCTTGACAGCCCGGAAACTCCAAATGTGGTAATAGTTGTCGCTGGGGAGTCCGCCGGCCTGCCGCTGGCGGCTTTTGATTTACGACAACCACGCTTCCAGCATTCGCGGCCTCATCGCGGGGATTCGCCTTGCCAGCTTTCCGGGGAAACAAGGATGTTCAGCCGTCAACAGGGCTTCACCCTGATTGAACTCATGGTGACGATCACGGTGCTTGCAATCGTGCTGGTCGCCGCCACGCCCAGCTTCGCTTCGATCATCAACGGCAATCGCCTGTCCGCCGCGGCCAACGAAACCATGGCGGTGCTGCAGGAGGCCCGCATGGAGGCCATGCGCAGCAACCGCCGCACCGTCGCGTGCCTGAGCGCGAACCCCAACGCCGCTTCGCCGTCCTGCGGCACGGCCAACGCGACTGGCTGGATCGTGTTCACCGATGCGAACCACGATGGCAGCTTTGGTGCCGGTGATTCGTTGCTGCGGGTGGCATCGCTATCGAGCAAGGTCCAGATGCTGGGCAGCAGCTCCTTCGGGATCGGCGTGAGTTTCCGCTCCGATGGATTCGCCCGCCTGGCGT
This sequence comes from Lysobacter fragariae, assembly GCF_054779775.1. NCBI lineage: Bacteria > Pseudomonadati > Pseudomonadota > Gammaproteobacteria > Lysobacterales > Lysobacteraceae > Lysobacter > Lysobacter fragariae. Next base: position 51,341 of record NZ_BAAGXP010000023.1, read on the forward strand.
CGGGCACGTTGGTCAACGCCACCGTAGGACTGTGCGTTCCCACCAGCCAGCCCGCCCAGAACGTCCGGCTCGTCAGCATCGGCTCGGGCAGCCGGCTGTCCATCCAGAAGGGCAGCACGCCCGACTCCTGCGCTACACCCAACGATAAACCATGAAAACGACCAGCACACGAAAGGTGCGTGCACCGCGCGCACCGCGGGGAATGGCGGGCTTCAGCATGCTGGAAGTGCTGATATCCGTTGTCGTCCTGGCATTTGGCATGCTCGGCATCGCCTCGATGCAGCTCGCGGCGCTGCGCAACAGCCAGAGCTCGCTCGAACGCAACCAGGCCACCACGCAGACCTACGCGATCCTGGATGCCATGCGCGCCAACCTCTCAGTGGCGCGGATCGGCGGCTACAACCTGACGACGATGACCTGCGCCGTCCCCAACGCCGGGACACTGGCGCAGAACGACCTGCACAACTGGATCACCTCGTTGAAAGCGACCATGGGCGACTCGGCCTGCGCCAAGGTTGTCTGTGGTGGCGTTGATTGCGAGATCAGCGTGCAGTGGAACGACTCGCGCGGCAAGGGTGGTGCGCTCGAACAGGTCATCACCACGAGGACGCGCCTGTGAGCACGATACATTCCGTTTCGCCCCGCAGGCAGCGAGGTCTGTCCCTGGTCGAAATGATGATCGCCTTGGCATTGGGCCTGATCATCGTGGGTGCAGGCATCGCGGTCTTCGCGACCAACAGCCTCACCTACTCCACCACCGAGAGCATGGGCCGGTTGCAGGAAAACTCGCGCGTCGCATTCGAAATGCTCGCGCGCGACCTGCGCGAAGCCGCGGGCAACCCGTGCGAACGCGACCTGCCCGTTTACAACGTCCTCAAGAATCCCTCCGCGCTCTGGTACACCGACTTCAGCAGCACGGTGCGCGGCTACGACGGCACCACCGCATTCGCCGACACCGCGTTCGGCACCGGCACAGGGCAACGCGTGTCGGGTACCGATGCCATCGAACTCAAGTCCGCGGTATCGGACGGCGTCGCCGTGGTCGACCACAATCCGACCTCGGCGCAGTTCAAGGTCAATACCGTCAACCACGGCCTCAACCCGGGTGACATCGCGATGGCCTGCGACTTCGGCCAGGTCGCGATCTTCCAGGTGACCAATTCGCAGCCCGGCACCAACGACACCATCGTCCACAACGCCGGCAGCGCAGTATCCCCGGGCAACTGCAGCAAGGGCCTGGGTTGGAGCAACCCTGCCAACTGCGACGGTGGCAATGGCAACGCCTACGCCTACGGCTGCTACATGGGCCAATGGGAAGCCGGCGCCTGCAAGGACGGCAAGAAGTGGCCGGCGATCATCGCCCGCATGCACGCCAGTCGCTGGTACATCGGCACGAATTCGCGCGGCGGCAAGTCGCTGTTCCAGTCCAACCTGCGCAACAACGCCGGCAAGGTCGAGATACAGAACGACGAGGTCGCCGAAGGCGTCGAAGACATGCAGGTGCAGTACCTCGTCGACGGCGCCACCAGCTACGTCGATGCCGGCAGCGTGTCCGCCGCCAACTGGACCTCTTCGAAAGTCGTGGCTGCCAGCGTCGAACTGACCCTGAGCCGCACTGAAACCCGTGGCATCGGCGGTGCCCCGCTGCAGCGCAAGGTGAAGCACATCGTGACCCTCCGGAATCGCGCGCCATGACGTCGACCACTCCCACGCACGCACGCGCCACTGCCATGGCACAACGCGGCGCCGCACTGATCACCACCCTCATCCTGCTCACGGTGGTGACGATCATCGCGCTGGCCAGCCTGCGCGGCACGTTGCTGGAAGAGCGCATGAGCTCGAACGCGCTTGATCGCAGCCTCGCCTTCCAGGCCGCCGAAGCCGCGCTGCGCGAAGGCGAAGTCGTCGCTTCGGGCAAGCCCGCACTTCCGGTGTCGGGCTGCACCAACGGCCTGTGCGCGATGCCCGATCCGACCAAGCCTCCGGTCTGGAACGACGAGAACGTGTGGAAGACCGCGCCGCAGGCGGTGATCACGCTGGGCGACAAGACCGCCAAGCCGAAATACATCGTCGAACTGCTCGCCAACAACGTTCCACCCAAGGGCAACTGCACCACCAGCGGCGACGTCGCCGAAACCACCTGCAGCGGCAGCGAAAGCCGCTACCGCATCACTGCCCGCAGCCAGGCCGACGGCCACGCCAACGTGATGCTGCAGACCACCTTTGCGGTCCCCTGAACGGACTCTGCCCATGACCACTGAGAACACCCTTCGCGACCCGCGCCGCGACTGCCGTCGCCCGCAGCGCAGCCGCCTGCTGGCCTGCGCGATCACGTTCGCCGCGACCCTCGTCGCCTCGCCCGGCCACGCGGTCAACTTCCCGAACCTGCCGCTGCAGTCCGGCTCCGCGTATCCCGCGGCCAACGTGCGCTTCATCCTCGACGACTCGGGCTCGATGAACTTCATCGCGATGCCCGCCGACGTCAAGGACACGGCCGACACGACGCGCTACGGAAACGGCGTGCAGAACGGCCTGTCGACGAACGTCACCGACATGTCGTATGTCAATAATTCGATCTACTACAACCCGGCGACGAACTACCAGCCGTGGTTCACCGTAGACAATTCGGGCAACGACTCCCGCTTCACGGGAGGCACGTCCTACGATGCCGCATACTGGCACCCGAACCTGCTCACCACTCCCGTCGACCTTGGCAGCTGGACGCAGACGTTCTTCGTCCCCAAGGCCAGCGCCGCCGCGAACAGCACCGCCAACGCGGACTATTACCGCTACCAGATCCTTACGATGTCGGGCAGCCTGCGCGTGGTGCGCAGCGAGTGGGGGCGTCGCCGCGATGCCGAGGGCGAAGACGCGGCCGGTTGCGCCAACGCAACCAACACCAACGGCTCGGACTGGCGCAACTGCACCTTCAGCACACCGACCGGCCGTTCCGACAAAGCGGAGATGCAGAACTTCGCCACCTGGTACTCGTATCACCGCACCCGCATGAAAGTCGCCAAGGCCGGCGCGAGCGAAGCATTCGCCCAGCTCAAGGACGACCTGCGCATCGGCTTCGATTCGATCAACCAGAACGAGAACGGCTACACCATCCCCTACGACATCCCGGTCGGCACCGATGACGGACGCTTCCGCGGCAACAACCGCCGCGACTGGTTCCGCGTGCTGCAGGCCGCGACGGGCAGCAGCAGCACGCCATTGCACACGGCACTGCAACGCGCCGGCAAGTACTTCGCCAGCGATGCCACCGACGGCCCCTGGGGCCCCGAGACAAAGCAGATCACCTGCCGCCAGAGCTTCGCGATCCTGACCACCGACGGCTTCTGGAACAGCACGACCGGCTACGCCAAGGTCGGCGACGCCGACGGCACCAGCGGCCCCACCATCACGTCCTCCTCCAACAAGAGCTGGACCTACAACCCGGCCAGTCCCTACAAGGACAACTACGTCGAAGTGGCGGGCCAGGCCACGCGTCCGGACACACTGGCCGACGTGGCGATGTACTACTGGAAGAACGACCTGCGCACGACGCTAGAGAACAACGTTCCCGATTCGTTCGACGATCCGGCGTTCTGGCAGCACATGGTGACCTTCGGCGTCTCCATCGGCCTGCAGGGCAGGCTGAACCCGAAGACCGACCTGCCCTCGATCACCAACGGCACCAAGCACTGGGGCGACCCGATCAACGCCGAGGACGCCGATCGCATCGACGACCTGTGGCACGCGTCGGTCAACGGCCGCGGCGACTTCCTGGTGGCCTCCAACACGAAGGAATTCGTGCAGGGCCTGCTGGAAGCATTCGCCACAGTGGCGCAGCGGTTGGGCTCAGCGTCGAACGTGACCGCCAACAGCACGTCGTTCGCTTCCGACACACGCGTCTACCAGGCCAGCTACGTCTCCGGCAAGTGGGCGGGCGAACTCGCCGCCTATGACGCGACCGCGGCCGGCGTGGCCACCACCCCCGCATGGAAGGCGTCCGGCCTGATTCCGACCAGCAACCGCAAGGTCCTGACCTGGAACGGAACCAGCGGCGATGATTTCCCGACCACGTCGCAGGCCAGCCTGCTCGACCAGAGCACGCGCCCGCTGTCGCCGGTCAGCGGCGCGGACAATGCCGACTACATCAAGGGCACCCGCACGCGTGAGCGCCAGAACGGTGGCGAGTTGCGCAACCGCGATACGTTGCTGGGCGACATCGTCGACTCCTCGCCGATGTACGTGAAGGACACCGAGACGATCTACGCCGGCGCCAACGACGGCATGCTGCATGCCTTCAACGCGCTCAATGGCGCGGAGCTGTTCGCCTACGTGCCGGCCGGACTCGACTTTGCGCAGCTCAAGACCCTCAGCGATCCGCAGTATTCGCATCGCCATTTCGTCGACGGCCCGGTGCTCGTCTCCACGCGCCGGCAGACGCCGGGCAGCAATTACCTGGTTGGCTCGCTGGGCCGCGGCGGCAAGGGCCTGTTCGGACTGGACGTGACCACGCCCGGCAATTTCCGCAGCGCCAACGTGCTGTGGGAACTCACTACCGGCAACAACCTCGGCAACGTCCTGGGCGAACCGCTGGTGGTGACGCTCAATGACAGCAATCGCAAGGCCATCGTCTTCGGCAACGGCTACAACAGCACCTCCGGACTGGCCGTGCTGTACGTCGTGGACATCGCCACCGGCGCCGTCATCCAGGAGATCAGTACCGGAATCGGCAGCGACAACGGGCTGGGCGCGCCGCGCGGCTGGGATGAGGACGGCAACGGCACCGTCGACTACCTCTACGCAGGCGACCTCAAGGGCAACCTGTGGAAGTTCGACTTCACCAGCGGCACGGGCAGCGTCGCACTCGCCGGGCAGCCGCTGTTCACCACCGGCCCGACCCAGCCGATTACCGCTGGCCTCGCGCTGGCGCGTGATCCGACCACGGGCAAGCGCTGGGTCTTTTTCGGCACCGGCAGCTTCATGACCAACGCCGACCTCACCGACGCCAACCTCCAGGCCATCTACGGCGTGATCGACAGCGGCGCCACGGTAGCGCTGGGCTCGTTGCAGAATCGCCGCATCGCCGCAATGGCGACGGTCAATGGCCGCATGCAGCGTGCGTTCGAAGCCTCCGCCGCGCTGTCCGCGGACAAACAGGGCTGGTACCTCAACCTGGACAATCCGGCCGCGGGCGAACGCATCGTCAGCCGCCCCCAGGTGCGCGGGAAGGTATTGATCTTCTCCAGTCTCATCCCGCCCACCGACAATACCTGCGAAGCCGGCGGCAAGGGCTTCGTCAACGCGCTGGACGTGTTTACCGGCACCGGATTGAGCCAGCCCTACTTCGACTCCAACGGCGACGGCAAGGTCGACAACGACGACATCACCGGCAGCGAAACGCTTCCGACCGGCTCGATCGACCTGGGCGTGGGCATGCCGACGTTGCCAACGATCATCGACAACCTGCTCGTGGTCGGCGGCTCCAAGGGCAACATCGGCAAGATGCCAGTGAATCCGCAGGGCGTCGGCGCCCGCCGGATCTCGTGGCATGAAATCCTGGGAGACTGACATGGACTCGACATCAATCGTCTCCCGACACGCGCGGCATCGTCGCGTGGCAGGTTTCACGCTGATGGAACTGATGATTACAGTAGCCATCGTCGCCATCCTGGCGATGATCGCCCTGCCCAGTTACGACTGGGCCATGGTGAAAACCCGGCGCGGCGCCGCGCAGGGCTGCCTGACCGAAGCGGCGCAGTACATGGAGCGGTACTACACGACCAACATGAAATACACCGGTGCGGTGTTGCCCACGTGTTCGAGCGATGTAGGCGGGAACTACATCCTGAGCTTTTCCGTAGCACCCGATGCATCGAAGTACACACTGCAGGCAGTGCCGCAGGGCCATCAAGCCGACAAGGAAACAACCTGCGGCACGATGACCATCGACCAGACCGGAAAGAAGACGTCGACCACAACCAATTGCTGGTGATCCGCAACGGCGAGAGCAGGCCCACCCCCTGCTCCGCTCCACTCCTTGGCGTGTTCGCAGACCGGATTCGTCGGTCTCCGCCAACTCAACCCCGCATCAGTTGCGCGAAATCGCCTTCCGTACCGGCATCCTTGACGGCCAACCGCCGGCCAGCGCCTTGTACAGCGCCACCGCGCTGTTGACGCTCCGCGCACGACCATCCGCGAACGCGTCCTGCGCCTGCAGCTGCGTACGCTGCGCATCCAGCACTTCGAGCAGATCCGTAGCGCCCGCTTCGTATCGCACCTGCGCCAGTTGCGCGGCTTGTGCGCTTTCGATCGCCGCCTGCTCCAGGTGCTTGTCCTCGATGCGCGCGCGTGCGTGCCTCACCAGCGCGTTCTCGGTGTCCTCCAGCGCCAGCAACACCGTCTGCTCGTAACGTGCCAGCTCACCTTCTGCGTCCGCATCGGCTGCCTTGATCCGTGCGCGTACGCGACCGATGTCCAGGAACGACCAGTCGATGCCCAGCGCGACCAGTCGCGTTTCACTGTCGCGCTCGAACAGCGCGCTGCTGTCGATCGCCTGCGATCCGATCAGTCCACCCAGGGTGAACCGCGGAAACAGGTCCGCCGTCGCCACGCCAATCCGCGCCGTTGCCGCATGTAACCGCTGCTCGGCAGCAGCCACATCCGGACGATGCCGCAACAGATCGCCGGGCGCGGCCGGATCGATCCTCGCCGGCAACGAGGGCAACGACTGCTGCGGCTCCAGTTCGGCGATCAGCGCATCGGGCGTGCGACCGGTGAGCACCGCAATGCGATGCATCGACACCGCCACCTGGGCTTCCAGCGCCGGTACGCGCGAACGCGTGGCTTCCAGCTGTGCACGGGCGCGCGAGGTATCAAACTGCGTGCCACGACCCGCACTGAAGCGCGCATCAACCAGCTTCAGCGTTTCCTGCTGGTTGTCGGCGTTGTCGCGGGCGACGCGCAGTCGTTCCTGCAGGCCACGCAGGTCGACGTAGCTGCGCGCCACCTCGCCCACGATCGCCACCTGCAATGCCTGCAGGTCGGACGCCGAAGCCTGCGCGCCCGCCCGTTGCGATTCCACGCTGCGACGCACGCGACCGAACAGGTCCAGCTCCCACGAGACCGATGCGCCCGCGCTGTAACTCTCCGCATCGCGATCGGAACGCGATACGCCCGGCGCCTGGTCGGCGCTCGCGCGCCCATCGGATGCCTGCCCAGTCGCGGTAACGGTCGGGAAATAGTCGAATTTCGCGCCACGCAGCAACGCGTTGGCATGGTCGTAGTTGGCCAGCGCGATGCGCAGGTCATGATTGGCCGACAGCGCGTCCTCGACCAGTCGCGTCAGCAGCGGGTCGTTGAAGCTGCGCCAGAACTCGCTGTCGGTGGACAGCGGGAAGCTGGCATCGGCGGGGATCGCGGGAGCGTCGGCATTTCCCGTGGCAGCCGTGCCTTCGACGCGCGCAAAATGATCCGGCATCGGCAGGTCTGGCCGCACGTAATCGGGTCCAACGGCACACGCCGCCAGCAACGCCGATGCGATGCCCAGTGTCAGTACCTTGTAGGGAATCACCATGGCAGCGTGTCCTCGAAGTAGACGAAGCCGCCGCTCTGGCCAGCCTCGTCGAGCAGCGCCATGCGCACGCTGGTCCTGGCGCCGTCAGCGACTTCCAGTTCACCACTGGAATTCATGTCGGTCTTCACGGAACCCGGATGCACGGCATTGACCTTGATGCTGGTGCCGCGGAGCTCATGCGCAAGCTGCACGGTCCACGCATTCACCGCGCTCTTGGACACGTTGTAGGCGGGCACCTTGAAGTCGTAGATCGGCGACGCCGGATCGGCGTTGGCCGCGACCGAGCCCAACAGGCTCGACACGTTGACGATGCGCGCGGACGGCGCAAGCTTGAGCAGCGGCAGGAACGCCTGGGTAGTCGCCACGACGCCGAACACGTTGGTGTCGAAGGTCTCCCGCCAGGTATCGAGCGACTGCTCCGATGGCTTGCGTTGCATATCGTCGCGGAACACGCCCGCATTGTTGACGAGGATATCGAGCTTGCCATGCTTCTTCGCGACCTCATCGGCGGCCGCGGCGATGCTGTCGGCGCGGGTGACGTCGAGCGTGATCGCTTCGACCGGCAACCCTTCGGACTGCAGCTTCAATGACGCCTCAACCGCCTTGGCACGATCGCGGCCGGCAAGCAGCACGCGCACGCCATTGCTGGCGAGCTGGCGGACGGTTTCAAAACCGATGCCGCGGGTGGCACCGGTGACGAGGGCGATCTTGGAAACGTTCTGGAAAGACATGGGGGAATCCTCTTTCGTAGGGCGGGCCTTGGCCCGCCGCGGGGGATGCTGCGGGCCTTGGCCCGCCGTGGGGGATGCTGCAGGCCTTGGCCCGCCGTGTGGGAAATTCGACGGCGGGTCGAGACCCGGCCTACAGGACCGACGACGCCGTGACCGAGTGCACAGGAAGCGAGGCCGCCGCACGGCGCGAGACCATCTTGCGCAGCGCGACGTAGAACACCGGCGTGAGGAACAGGCCGAACAGCGTCACGCCCAACATGCCGGCGAACACGGTGATGCCGGTGACCGAGCGGACTTCCGCACCGGCGCCATGCGACAGCACCAGCGGCACAGTGCCGGCAATGAACGCGATCGAGGTCATCACGATCGGGCGCAGACGCAGACGGCAGGCTTCCAGCGCCGCTTCGACGATGCCCTTGCCCTGCATCTCCAGCTCACGGGCGAACTCGACGATCAGGATCGCGTTCTTGCACGCCAGGCCCATCAGCACGACCAGTCCCACCTGCACGAACACGTTGTTGTCGCCGCCGGTCAGCTTCACGCCGAGCAGTGCGGAGAGCATGCACATCGGCACGATCAGGATCACCGCCAGCGGCAGCGTCCAGCTTTCGTACAGCGCGGCCAACACCAGGAACACCAGCAGGATGGCCAGCGGGAACACGACCAGCGCGGCATTGCCCTGCGTGGCCTGCTGGTAGCTCAGGTCGGTCCACTCGATGTCCATGCCAGTCGGCAACACCTTGGCGGCCAGATCCTTGACCACTTCCATCGACTGCGCCGATGACATCACGCGCGGATCGACGTCACCGGCGATGTCGGCGGCCGGATAGCCGTTGTAGCGCAGCACCGGGTCGGGGCCGAAGGTCTGCTTGACCGTGACCATCGAGCCGATCGGCACCATCTCGCCACGGTCGTTGCGGGTCCGCAGGTTGGAGATGTCTTCGACGCTGTCGCGGAACGAGCCATCCGCCTGGGCGATCACCTGCCAGGTGCGGCCGAACTGGTTGAAGTCGTTGACGTAGGCCGAACCCAGGTAGGTCTGCAGCGTGTCGAACAGTTCGGTCAGTGGAACGCCCTGTGCCTTGGCCTTGACGCGATCGACTTCGGCATCGAGTTGCGGCACGTTGGCCTGGTAGGTGCTGTTCGCGTAACCCATGCCCGGGGTCTGCATCGCCGTACCCTGGAATGCACTCACCGCGTTCTGCAGTGCGCCGTAACCGAGGTTGCTGCGGTCTTCGATGAACATCTGGTAGCCCGCACCGTTGCCGAGGCCGAGGATCGGTGGCGGCATCAGGGCGAAGGTGAAGCCCTCCTGGAAGCCGGCGATCTTCTGGTTGATCTCGGCGGTGATCTCCGCGGCGCTGCGGTCGCGGTCCTTGAACGGCTTGAGCGGCAGGAACGCGACGCCGGTGTTCGGTGTGTTGGTGAACTGCACCGCGTTCAGGCCGGGGAAGGCGATCGAGTGCTCGACGCCCTCGGTCTGCATCGCGACATCGGTGACCTTCTTCAGCAGCGCGTCGGTGCGCGAGATCGAGGAGCCTTCCGGCAGCTTCACCGCCGCGATCAGGTACAGCTTGTCCTGCAGCGGAATGAAGCCCGCGGGCACTAGCTTGAACATCATGCCGGTGGCGACCAGCAGCACCGCATAGACCATGAAGACGGCGCCGCGCTTGCCCAGCGTGCGCGATACCGCGCCCTCGTACCGTTCCGAGTTGCGCTTGAAGAAGCGGTTGAACGGACGGAACAGCCAGCCGAACAGGCGGTCGATCAGGCGCGACGGCGCGTCCTTGGCCGCATCGTGCGGCTTGAGCAGGCGTGCGGCCAGCGCCGGCGACAGGGTCAGCGAGTTGATCGCCGAGATCACCGTCGAGATCGCGATGGTCACCGCGAACTGCTTGTAGAACTGGCCGGTCACGCCCGACAGGAACGACATCGGCACGAACACCGCGCACAGCACCAATGCGATCGCGATGATCGGGCCGGACACTTCCTTCATCGCCAGGTGCGCGGCTTCCAGCGGCGTGGCGCCGTGTTCGATGTGGCGTTCGACGTTTTCGACCACCACGATCGCGTCATCGACCACGATGCCAATCGCCAGCACCAGGCCGAACAGACTCAGCGTGTTGATCGAGAAGCCCAGCAGATAAAGCGCGGAGAAAGTACCGACGATGGACACCGGCACGGCAATCAGCGGAATGATCGACGCGCGCCAGGTCTGCAGGAACAGGATCACCACCAGCACCACCAGTGCGACCGCTTCCAGCAGCGTGGTCACCACGGCTTTGATCGAATCGCGCACGAAGATGGTCGTGTCGTAGACCGCTTCGTACTTGATTCCGTCCGGGAAGGTCTTGGCCAGGCGATCCATGTTGGCGATGACCTGCTTCTGGATCTCCAGCGCGTTGGCGCCCGGTGCCTGGAAGATGCCGATGCCGACCGCGTTCTTGCCGTCGAGCTGCGAGCGCAGGCTGTAATCGCCGGCGCCCAGTTCCAGGCGCGCAACGTCGGACAGGCGCACGATTTCGCCGCCTTCGCCGCTCTTGAGCACGATGTTGCCGAACTCCTGCTCGCTGCGCAGGCGACCCTGGGCGTTGATCAGCGTGAGGAAGTCGCTGTTGGGCATAGGTTCGGCGCCGAGCTGACCGGCCGATACCTGTACGTTCTGCTCGCGCATCGCGCGGACCACGTCGCCAGCGGTCAGGCCGCGCGAGGCGATCTTGTCCGGATCCAGCCAGGCACGCATCGCATAGTCGCCGCCGCCGAAGATCTGTGCGTCGCCGACGCCCGGCAGGCGCGCCAAGGCATCCTTGACGTGCAGACGGGCGTAGTTGCGCAGGTACAGGGTGTCGTACTTGCCGTTCGGCGAGGTCAGATGCACCACCATCAGGAACACCGGCGATTGCTTCTGCGTGGTCACGCCCTGCCGGCGAACGTCCTCGGGCAATCGCGCCAGCGCCTGGCTGACCCGGTTCTGCACGCGCACGGCGGCATCGTCGGCGTTGGTGCCAGGCTTGAAGGTCACGGTGATGGCCAGCACGCCGTCGGAACCGGCGACCGACTTGATGTACATCATGTCTTCGACGCCGTTGATCGCTTCCTCCAGCGGCGTGGCCACTGTTTCGGCGATCACCTTGGGATTGGCGCCGGGATACACCGTGCGCACCATCACCGACGGCGGCACCACTTCCGGGTATTCACTGATCGGCAGGATAGGTATGGCGATCAGGCCGGCGGCGAAGATCACGATCGACAGCACCGCGGCGAAGATCGGCCGGTCGATGAAGAATTTTGAGAAGTCCATGGGTTGGTCCTTGTGACCTGCTGGCGCCGGGAATCTGTTTTTCTCCTCCCCTTGCGCGTAGCGCAGGGGGAGGTCGGGAGGGGTGCTTTCTGCTTTCGCCATGCCTCGTTTCAGCGGAGGTCGCGACAGCAACAGCAACGACAAAAACACCCCTCCCCAACCCTCCCCTTCGCCTGTGGCGAAAGGAGGGAGCAAAACGGCATCCGCACTTTGTGAACTGCAAAGGCCCGCCCGATCCTCCCCGCGCAAGGGGAGAGGTGATCCTTGGATCAGAATCCGCGAGGAGGATCGGCGGCCTGCAACTTTGCTACTGCTCCTTCCACCGATTGCGGTGGAAGGAGTCAGTCACTACTTCGCGCCTGCGGCACCCGCTACCGGCGGCGGTGCACCCATCGCGATCTGCTTCGGCGAGACCGGCATGCCGGGGAAGAAGACTTTCTGCACGCCGTGCACGATCACCTTGTCCGCCGGCGCCAGCCCCGACTCGACGACCCGCAGTCCATCGATGCTGCGGCCGAGGACCACGTCCTTGCGCACCGCCGCATTCTTCGGACCAAGCACATAGACATACTTGCGGTCCTGGTCGGTGAGCACGGCCTTGTCGTCGATCAGCATCACCTTGAACTCGCCGCTGCCCTGCAACTGGACGCGGGCGAAGAGACCGGGCGTGAACAGACGATCGGGATTGCGCAACACGGCGCGGGCGCGGATGGTGCCGGTCTTGGGATCGACCTGGTTGTCGACGAAATCGACCGTGCCTTCGTGCGGATAGCCGGTTTCATTCGCCAGGCCGACGCGCACCGGATTGCGGGTGTCGTCGCGTTCGCCCTTGCGTGCCAGGTCGGCGTAACGCAGGAAGCTCTGCTCGTCGCTTTCGAAGTACACGAACACCGGATCCTGCGACACCACGGTCGTCAGCAACGTCGCATCGGCTTGCGCGAGGTTGCCTTCGGTGATCAGCGCACGACCGGCGCGGCCGTTGATCGGCGAGCGCACCTGCGTGAACTGCAGGTCAAGCCGCGCTGCCGCTACCGCCGCTTCGGCCGCGCGGACACCCGCGTTGCCCTGCGACGTCGCTGCCTTGCGCGTTTCGAACTCCTCGCGCGAGATCGCCTTGGCTTCGATCAGCTGCTGCGCACGCACGTCCTGCATCTGCGCAAGACGTGCCTGGCTGCGCGCGCTTTCCAGGTCGGCGAGCGCACGATCCAGCGTGGCCTGGTACGGCCGCGGGTCGATGACGAACAGCAGGTCGCCCTTGTGGACTTCCTGGCCTTCCTCATACGCAACGCGCTGCACGTAGCCGCTCACGCGCGGGCGCAGCTCGACGGATTCCTCCGCTGCGACGCGACCGGTGAATTCGTCCCACTGGTGCACCGGCTTGGACAGCACGCTGGCCACGCTGACGTCCGGCGGCGGCGGCATGCCGGCGTTCGGCGCCGCCTGGCTGCCGCAACCGGCGATGATCAACGCGACCGCCAGGCTCAGCGAGAGCGGCAGCCACGGCAGCGCGGTGCTGGATAGGGATTTTTTCCTGCTGCTCATCATTTCGCTCCTGTTCCTTTTGGTTTCGTCGTTTGCTTGTGTTCTGTTCGATCGGGCGGCTTTTGATCAGGCGACCCTCGACCGGGCGGCTGCCGTCGCGATGACGTGATCCCGGCGAGCAGCCTGCGCGCGTCCTGCAGACAGCGTGCTGTCAGCAGCGATGCGTCGCTATCCATTTCTTGCGGGGTCGCCGCGATGTGGGTTGCCGATGGTGGAACGTCGTGTTGTTCCCGGATCTCGCCCGATTCGCTCTGCGACGATTGGGGAGGCCCGATTTCGACATCGGGTGGGATACCGCCCGCTTCGAATGCGTGCGCTCCGTCGGAATCGACGGTTTCCGCCTGGTTCGCCGTATCCGCCGGCAGGCCGCGGCAGGCCTCGCTGCGGAAATCGATCACGGCATCGGTGCAGCGCGCGTCGTTGCGATGGGCGATCAGCGCCAGGGCCTTGCGGGCGATGTAGTCGACGCAGGGCCATTGGTCGCTGGCGTGCTGCTCGTTGGCGGTGGTGCGCACGGGCGACTCCACTTCCAACAGCTGCAACCGCACCGCAAATGCACGGGCCTCGCCATGGAGCACGCGGGCCAGCATCCGCAGCGCCGCCGCGGCAACGGAACGGTGCCCATAACCCGCCCACGGGGCGCGGCCACCCGGGCCGCCGATCAGCACGTAGCCGCAATTGCGGCCGGACTCGGCGAGCCACGGCATCAGGTTTTTCGCGGCGACCAGCTGCGGCAGCACGGCGTCATCGAAGACGTTTCGCAGCTGCTCCGTCGACTGGTCCAGCACGCGTCCGCGGACGGCCGGCATGCCGGGCGCAGCGATTACTCCCACCACCGGCCGATGCAGACCCTGCAGGTCGGCCAACAAGGTCCGGGCGGATGCGTCATCCGCGAGCGAGGCCACCAGGGTCTTCAGGGTCGCCGCGGGATGGCGCTGGCGCAGCTGCGCCATTGCCCGCTCGTCCTGGCCGACGGCCACGACGGGCCAGCGGGCTTCGATCGCGGCGCGGACTACCGCCTGACCGACCGCACCATCGGCACCGAGAATGAGGATTGCAGGCTTCACTGTCCCACCCCCGGGACATTTTCTCCCGCATTAGGGACGATCCCGACATGACGGGCGTGCCGGCGCATCCAGCCGGCCACCGCCAGCATCAGCATCGACAGGGGCAAGCCCAGCACCACCGCGAGGATCCCCGCCATCATCCACGCCTGAGCCGGACCTGCCGCAACCGCTTGGCGAAGCACGACAAGTCCCAGCCCGGAAAGGCCCAGCAGGGCAACCAGCAGCAGGATGACGTAGGTATAGCGGGCCGGGTTGGACGAGAGCATGGCGGGCGCCCCTCGGGAACTGGGGCACAGACTAGGCGCACGATCGGCACTTGATTAGCCGTTGATTAAGGGAATAATTGTCCCGACAACGGTCCAATCTCCCCTACGCCTTGACGGCATGATGGCGGCGCTCCGGGACAGTCGATCCGGACACACCACCAGCTTCCAGGCCCGCTACGGCTCCCAGGCATCCAGAAGGACGTCCGCCATGACCCGCGATCTCAACGACACCCTGATCTTCGTCAAGGTGGTCGAACACGGCAGCTTCATCTCCGCCGCCCGGCAATTGCGCCTGCCCAAGACCACCGTCAGCCGCAAGGTGCAGGAACTGGAAACCCGATTGGGCGCGCAGCTGCTGCACCGGACCACGCGCAAGCTGGGCCTGACCGAGGCCGGAAATATCTACTTCGAGCATTGCCAGCGCATCGCCCGCGAACTGGACGAGGCCGAAAGCGCCGTTGGCCAGCTGCAGAGCGGCCCGCGCGGCTGGCTGCGCTTCACCGCGCCGTACTCGCTCGGCGTGGACCGGATCGCACCGCTGCTCGGTGAATTCCGCACGCGGCATCCGGAAGTGCGCGTCGAGATGATCCTCAACAACGAGCCATTGGACATCATCGAGAAGGAAATCGACGTCGCCCTGCGCGTGGGCAACCTGCCCGATTCCAACCTCGTCGCGCGCCGGCTGGCCGTCCTGCGCACGCAGGTCTTCGCCAGCCCGGACTACATCGCCCGTCACGGCGAACCGCTGCATCCCGACGACCTGCAGCACCACGCCACGCTGGCCATGCACAAGGCCCGGCGCAACGGCCACGGTTTTGCGTGGTCGCTCAGCGACGGCGAGCGTTTCGAGGACTACCGCATCGAGCCGATACTGGTCGCCAACGACTACGGCGCACTCAAAGGCGCCCTGCTCTCGGGCGAAGGCCTGATCGTCGCCGCCGACGTGATGATGAAGCCCTTCGCCGAGCACGGTTACGTGCAACGCGTGCTGGCGGGCTGGACCGGTCCGGACTACGAGTTCAACGCCGTGTTCCCGCGCGGGCTGGTGCAGTCACCGAAGGTGCGGGCGTTCGTCGATTTCCTGGTCGAACGGCTCAATCTGGACGCCGACTACATGCAGGCGCTGTGCCCCATCTTCGAGCGGCAGCACCAGGCAGCACGCGAGAAAGCCGGCTCGCCCGCAGGCAAGCCGAAGGCCGCGCGGAAGCCAGCGCCCGCCACCGCGGGCGATCCGGCCGGCGGCGTACTGGAAGTCGATAAGGAAGCGGAGACCATCCTGGCCTGACGCAGCGACGGAATCGCGGCGCGTTCGCAATGGCACCGCGGGCGCCGATCAGGGTTGCCGACGCCCCCCGTGCCGGGATACACTGCGCGCCCCTTGCAGCGGGGTTTCCAGCTGCAATCGGGCGGTTAGCTCAGCGGTAGAGCACTACCTTGACATGGTAGGGGTCACAGGTTCGAACCCTGTACCGCCCACCAATTAAATCAACGGCTTAGGCCGTTTTTTAGTTGCTTCCACTGGTAAGTGTGGAAGGAGTATGGAAAGCGCCCCCTTGTGGGGCGTTTTTCGTTTGTGGCTGCGTGCCACGCAGGTGAGGGGCGTCGCTGCGAAATGCGAGTGGCCCACCGCGGAGCAGCAGAAGCTGAATATTCGTTGATATTCTGCTTTTTTGAAGGCTAATCGGCGTTAGGCGCTAAATGAGCAGTCGGTTGGCGTGCGTGTTAACCGTGAGGCTGACATGGAGCCGTTCTCTATCTCGCAAGAACTCGTTGATGAGCTATTTGTTGAGCCCTAGCAATTCGTTCAAGCCAAAGCCGCTTCGTGGCTCGGCTTATTCCAGCGTTAGACCATCACAAATATTGGAAACCAAATGTCGGCACTTATCGGATTTGAGGTCTACCGAACTGAAAGTCTCACCCTTGGCGGAATAGCCTACCTAGTGCGCTTCACAAAGCGCAAAGACATGGATGAGTACGCACTCTTTGTGTCCGACGAGTTCGGGGCGGAGCATATGTATTGCACATACTCGTCAGATACTGCGGCTGACTTCAAGGAATTGACTGGCGATGAGCTCGGGCAACATGTCTATGAGCGCTTGCAGGAGGATATTCAGCGGCACGTGGCGCGTGCCGGCTGATGGTCCAACAATTCATTCAAGCCGAAGTTGCATCGCAACGCGGTCTAGTTCAGGCGTTAGAGCTCATTGCTGTATTCGCGGCGTTCCTTTACGGCGCAAACTCTGCCTACCACGCCTTTCTCGGGACTGCCGCTTAACAATTCATTCGAGAAGGGGGCTGCAAGGGCGACGCGGGCGGTCGCCGCCCATCGGCGGTTGGGATAGTGGCTAGCTACCAAAGCCTCTCACCGCGCCAGATGCACTCCATACGGCCGACAAGGCTTCGGCCTGCTGCAGCACCGTCTGCACCGCCGCATCCTGCAAATCGGGCGGATAGCCGTACTTCCGCAGGATGCGCTTGACCAGTACGCGCATCCGGGCGCGGGCCGAATCGCGGTGCGCCCAATCTACCGAGACGTTCCCTTTCAGGCTGACCAGCAATTCGTGCGCGATCACCCTGAGATTGTCATCGCCCATTGCTTCCACTGCCGATTCGTTCTCGGCCAGCGCGTCGTAGAAGGCGATTTCCTCATCGGAGAGACCGGACTCCTCGCCGCGCTGCCGCGCCGCGCGGATGTCCTTCGCCAGTTTGATCAGCTCCTGCAGCACCTCCGCGGTAGTGACGGCGTTGGCGTGATAGCGCGCCACGGCATCTTCCAGCCGCTCCGAGAATGCCCGCGTTTCGACGATATTGGCTTTGCTACGCGAACGGATGCCGTCGTTGATGAGCTTGCGCAAGGCTTCCAACGCAAGGTTCTTCTTCTGCATCTGCTGCACTTCGGCGAGGAACTCGTCGGACAGGATGGAAATGTCCGGCGATTGGATGCCTGCCGCTTTCAGAATGTCCACGATCTCGGTCGATACCACCGCGCGGCTGACGATCTGCTGGATGGCGAACTCGCGCTCCTGTGAAGTAACACCGGATCCGGTGGCCGTCTTCACCAGTGCAGCGCGAATTGCCTGAAAGAAGCCGACTTCTTCGCGGATTGTCTTGGCTTCATCCGAGGCCGAGGCCAGCGAATACGCTTTCGACAGCGCCAGCACCGCATCCTGATAGCGTCGCTGCGCAGTCTTCTTGCCTTCGTCGGTGCCTTCCTGCGCCGACCATTGCTGGGTCTTTTCCAGAATCCACTCGATGGCCCCGGCCATCATCACCAGCCGCTGCTGCGGCGTGCCGTTCATGGCCGTGCCGTAGTCGAAGCCGTGGTACATGTCGCGCACGACTTCGTACTTCTCAAGCATCACCGCAATGGCTTCGGCTTCGTCGATGCCCGTCTCGTCGCGGTCGTTCGGCGTGTATTGCGCCAAGGCCGATTTCAGGCTCTGGGCGATGCCGATGTAATCGACGATCAAGCCCGCCGGCTTGTCGCGGAACACGCGGTTCACGCGGGCGATGGCCTGCATCAGGCCGTGGCCCTGCATCGGCTTGTCCACGTACATGGTGTGCATGGATGGCGCATCGAAGCCGGTCAGCCACATGTCGCGGACGATGACCAGCTTCAACGGGTCGTTTGGGTCGCGCGCACGCTTGGCCAGCAGGTCGCGCCGGGCCTTGTTGCCGATGTGCTGCTGCCATTCGGGCGGATCGCTGGCCGAACCCGTCATCACGATCTTCACCGCACCGGCACTGTCATCGGCGTTGTGCCAATCCGGGCGCAGCTTGACGATCTGGTCGTACAGCGCCACGGCGATGCGCCGGCTCATGCATACCGCCATCGCCTTGCCATCCAATGCGGACAACCTAGCCTCGAAGTGTTCCACCAAATCCTTCGCCACTAGCGCCAGACGCCTGTCGCTGCCGACCAACTTCTCCACGCTCGACCACTTGGCTTTCAGTCTTTCCTGATCGTTGAGGGCTTCGTCTTCGGTCAGCGCCTCGATCTCGGCGTCGATCTGCGGCTTCTCGTCCTCGTTCAACTCGATGCGCGCCAAGCGCGATTCGTAATAGATCGGCACAGTCGCGCCATCTTCCACCGCGCGGCTGATGTCGTAGATGTCGATGTAGTTGCCGAACAGGGCAGGGGTGTTCACGTCCGCCGCTTCAATCGGCGTGCCGGTGAAACCGATGAACGAGGCATTGGGCAGGGCATCGCGCATGTACTTCGCGAAGCCGTAGCTAACCATGCCGGTCTTGTTATCTACGCGCGCGTGCAAGCCGTACTGGCTTCGGTGCGCTTCGTCGGCAATGACCACCACGTTGCTGCGCAAGGTCAGCGGCTCGGCTACCTCACCGAATTTCTGCAAGGTAGTGAAGATCACGCCACCAGAGGCGCGCGCCAGTACCTTGCGAAGATCCTCGCGGCTTTCGGCCTGCACCGGCGTTTGCCGCAGCAGGTCATGGCACGCCGAGAACGTGGCGAACAACTGGTCATCCAGATCATTGCGGTCGGTCAACACGACCAGCGTCGGGTTCTGCATCGCCGGGTGCTGGATCAGGCGGCCGGCATAGAACGCCATCAGCAGGCTCTTGCCGGAACCTTGGGTGTGCCAGATCACGCCGGCCTTGCGGTCGCCCTTCTTCTGGTTGGCCACGCTGGCTTGGCCATACTT
The DNA here is from genome assembly GCF_054779775.1 of Lysobacter fragariae. Taxonomy (NCBI): domain Bacteria; kingdom Pseudomonadati; phylum Pseudomonadota; class Gammaproteobacteria; order Lysobacterales; family Lysobacteraceae; genus Lysobacter; species Lysobacter fragariae. The sequence goes on from NZ_BAAGXP010000023.1 coordinate 70,482, forward strand.
GGCCGGGTCTTCAACAATGCCACTGGCCGCAGCGCGGATGGTCGAATCCACCGCCAGATTCACCGCATGGAATTGGTGGTAGCCGGCGATGACCTTGCGCAGGCCGCTGCCCGCATCGGTGAACACGGTGAACCAGCGCAGCAGGTCAAGGAAGCGCTCCGGGGCGAACACGCCTTCGATCAGCGTGGGCAGCTCCGGCTGGCCCTTTGGCAGGATGTCCTTGCCTTCGGTGGTACGCCACGGCATGAAGCGTTCCAAATCCGCCGAGAGCGAACCGATGCGCGCGCTGATGCCATCCGATGTCACCAGCACAGCATTGGTGTTGAACAGCACGGCGATCTGCTGTTTGTAGGTTTGCAGTTGATTGAACGCGCCGACAAGGTTCGCACCCGCGTTTCCGGGTGCCTTGAGTTCGATAACCGCCAGCGGCAGGCCGTTGATGAACAGCACCAAGTCTGGACGGCGGTTGTTCTTGCCGATGATGGCGACGAACTGCTGCACAGCCAGCCAGTCGTTGTTCTTCGGCTGCTCGAAATCGAACACGCGCACTTTGCCGGCGGTGAGCACGCCATCGTCGGCGTAATACTCCACGTCCACGCCTTCGATCAGCAGAGAGTGGATGCGGCGGTTCTCTTCCAGTAGGTTCGGCAGCTCGCCTTGGGTCAGCTTAAGCACGGCACCGGCGCGCGCTTCCTGCGGCAAGTGCGGATTGAGCCGAGTCACGGCATCTTCAAGCCGCTTACGCAAAACCACGACATCGTGGCTGTCGCGCTCAGGTGCGCTGCCGTCCGGGCCAATGATGTCGTCCGTAGCGACGGCGTAGCCGAGCGACTTCAGTTGCTCCAGCAAGCCAGCCTCGATTGCGGCTTCGGACAGAAAGGCCATCAGGTTTGCCCCTGTTCAACAATCACTTCAACAATTGAGATTCCGCCGCCATCGCCGTCCTCTCCCCATTCTGTTGGCACATCATGTGATCCATTGCCATCGCCGTTCTTGCCCCTTTCCCCCGGAGCATTCTGCGATCCGTTGGAAGCTCCCGGCCCTCCATCGCCGGCAACCAAGAAGAAATCGGCTTGATCAGCCAATGCAAGGAATAGCACGCCGCTTCCCCTCGCAGATGTTGAGGATTGCTGGGCGGTGCGACCCATGAAAATGGTTTTCGCCTTAGCCGTCTCGCCAATCAAGTCATGAACAACTCGATTCCATCCTCGGGTTCTCGCCGCTGGTTTGGCAAAGACCTTGCCCGTGTTTCCCACCAGAAAATCCACGAGCTCGCCAACAAAGCATCGATACCGGCTGATCTCCGGCACTGTTGGTTGTGCTGTACTGTGAATACAAGTCCCCGGCCAGCGATTTAGCTGATGGAATGGCCAGTCTACGCAACACATTTGATGCCAGTGGCGCGCGGTTGGGTCTGAGTCGATCAGAAGATACTTCGCGGCGTCATACATATCCGGCTCTTTGATGCGCCGTTTTTTCCCTGTCAGGCCGCCGGATCTGGCCGCATAAGTGAATCGCGGCCATTGCTCATAAAGATGCCATTGATTTTTGTTGTCCGGCGTGGCGGGAATGCGATCTACCTTCTTTGCTTGTAAAAGCAGGGCTCGCCTTTCTTTGACCTGTCCGTTGACAACCAGCGTCCTGATTAACAAAAGATCGCCAATCTCGACCGACTTAGGCGATGAAACAGGGAACGAATCACAAGCCACAAAAGGTCGCGCGTGAACAAAAACACCGCCTGCCTTTACCTTTGTTGACCCGGAGAAACTGATCTGATTGACGCGCTTGGGCAACGCCGAAACCAGATTGGCAACCAGTTGCGGTTCCGATAATTTCAAATTCCTGAAGGCTTCATGCAGAGCGTCAGCAACAGCTCCTGCAAGCCGCGCCTTGTCCATAGTAGGCAAAGGCACTTTCATGCAGCTTCCATTGCAATGTGCTCGGCGTCCTTCACCCGCAACTCCCCGCTCAACAGCTTTGGCAATAGCGCATCACGCAGTTGCGCAAGCGTTCGGCTTTCGTTAGCACGCTTGAGAATGGCCTCAAGCATTGGCACAACCAAATTGTTGAACGATTCAATGACTGAATCATCTGGGATCAGAACTTGCAACGTGGTTACGTCCTTCTGATTGATGCCGGGAATTGCCGCCTTGCCGCCTCGATTACGCAGGTCGTTCAAGATTCTCTCGTGCGAAATTTGCAAAAAGAGATATGCCTGACCGAGCGACTCCGAGCGCATGCGAAAAACGTGTTCATTGATTGCATAGCGCTCAAACGGAAATCCTTCACCGAACATCGATACACGCGGCCTGAAGTCCCCCGGTTTCCCACCATCTTTGTAGAGCATCACGTCCAGCGACTGGACATGGCCGGACTTCATTCCGACAAAGAAATCTTCGGCCACATATTTTGTTTTCCCAAAATCGAATTGACCGATACCGATGATGCTTTCAGCCCCTACGCTCGGCACGCCTTCGGAAATGTCCTTCACGCCCCCTTTGGGGCGACGACCTGTTTCGAGTACGTTCAAATGGTTGCCTAGTGCTTCAACCCGCCAGCCCTTCGGAATCAACCCCAGTTCCGATTCGACCAACTCGCTTTCGGCCACATCGTCGAAATCCACGAACCACGACTTGAACAGCGCGCGGGCCATCGCTTCGAGGGTTTCGTTGGTGCGACGGTTGAGCTCTAGCTTGTCGTCCAGCGCGCCGAGGATGCGGACGATGGCCTCGCGTTCCTTCTTATCCGGCAATGGAATTCTCAGCTCGCGCAGGTCTTTCAGATTGATGGTGGTCTGTACCGTCGTGTTCGCGGCAACACCAAGCTGGTACTGCGCTTGCGGCGAGCGCAAGACAAGAGAAATCCAGCGCGATAGTTCCGGCTCGTTGGGGCGAATCATTGCAACGGCACGCGCAATGTTCCAGCCAGCCAAGGCTTCGGGAACGATTGCAACCTGCCCGACCGAGCCAACAATCGTGATGAGCACATCGCCGGTCTGGATTCGAGTGCGTTCGTACTTGGCCTCAATTTCCGGTGCAATGCGCATGACCCCGGAAAGATTGAGCGTGTGCTCTTGGAAATTGTTGACACGCAGCATCGGTACGCCGCCTGACGTTTCCGCGCCGGGTTGCACTACGCCGTAAGTCGCAGGTACGGCTGTCAGTTCGGACAGCGGAACCGACGTCCAATTACCCGCCATGACCCAACTCCGCTAGATTCCCGCGAATCAACGCTTCCAGCCTCGCGCCTTCTGCGAACTGCGCTTCAAGCTGCGCGGTGAGACGCGCCATCTTCTCCGCGAACTGCTCGCCGTCATCTTCGGCTTCCTCCGCGCCCACATAACGCCCCGGCGTCAGCACATGCCCGTGCTTGCGGATGTCTTCGATCGAAGCAGATTTGCAGAAGCCCGGCACGTCCGCATATTTGCCCGCTTCGACTTCGCCGCGCCATGCGTGGTAGGCGGCGGCGATGCGGCTGATTTCGTGCTGCGTGAGTTCGCGCCGGGTGCGATCCACCAGCACGCCCATCTCTCGCGCGTCAATGAATAGCACCTCGCCACGGCGATCACGCAGCTTGGAGTTCTTCACCTGCCCATTGTTGCGATCCTTGGCCAGAATCCACAGGCAGGCCGGAATCTGGGTGGAGTAGAACAACTGGCCCGGCAGGGCGACCATGCAATCGACCACGCCAGCTTCGACCATAGCTTTGCGAATCTCGCCTTCACCGCTCTGGCTGGAACTCATCGAGCCGTTCGCCAGCACCACGCCGGCAAAACCGTGCGGCGCAAGATGGTGGAGGATGTGCTGCAACCACGCATAGTTGGCATTTCCCGGCGGCGGCACGCCGAACTTCCAGCGCACGTCTTCGCGCACGCGGTCCCCACCCCAGTCGGAAATGTTGAACGGTGGGTTGGCGAGGATGAAATCGGCTTTCAGGTCGCGCAACTCGTCCTTGTGGAAGCTGCCTTCGTTGTTCCACCGGATGTCGCTGTCGATGCCGCGCACGGCGAGGTTCATCTTCGCCAAGCGCCATGTGGTGTAGTTGCTTTCCTGCCCGTAGATGGCGATGTCGCCGATGCGCCCGCCGTGTTCGGTCACGAACTTCTCGCTCTGCACGAACATGCCGCCAGAGCCGCAGCACGGGTCATACACGCGCCCGGTGTAGGGTTCGAGCATTTCTACCAAGGTGCGCACCACGGAGCGCGGGGTGTAGAACTCGCCGCCGCGCTTGCCTTCGGCACCGGCGAACTGGCCGAGGAAGTATTCGTACACCCGCCCCAGCACGTCCTTCGACTTGTCGTTGCCTTCGTTCAGCGCGATGCCGGAAATCAGGTCGATCAGCTCGCCGAGCATCACCTTGTTGAGCGCGGGGCGGGCGTAGTCCTTGGGCAGCACCCCCTTGAGCGACTCGTTGTCCTTCTCGATCGCACGCATGGCATCGTCGATCAGCGTGCCGATGCTGCTTTGCTTGGCATTAGCTTGCAGGTGCGACCAGCGCGCTTCCTTGGGCACCCAGAAGATGTTGTCGGCGAGGTATTCGTCCTTGTCCTCGGCGGCAGCGGCATCCTCGGCCAGCAGTTCAGCGTGGCGGGCCTCGAAAGCGTCGGAGATGTACTTCAGGAAGATTAGTCCTAGCGCGACGTGCTTGTAATCGCTGGGCTCCATGTTGCCCCGCAGCTTGTCCGCCGCCCTGAAAAGCTCAGCCTCAAAGCCGAGGGTGCCGCCATTGGTGCCGGTCTGTGCCACTGCAAAATTCCCCAAGTCATTCAGCTTCGAAGAATAGCCGATACCCCGGCTTCTAGGCCCGGGGCGCGAGCTGCCGGTTGGTGTCCCCAGAGTGACGCGGCAGTTGTGCGGCTCGAACGGGATTAGAATCCAGCCGTCCGGCGGTAGAGGCGAATTCTCACCCTCACCCTTGCGCTGGCAGTGTCCATCGTCGTGTCAGCGCCGGGCGCCCATTCGGCAGCCCAAGTTCTACGTCCGGTGGTGCAGCGAGATTTGTCACCTGCACCGTCAAGCCGTCAGTGTCCAACCTCGTGGCGGCGCCGGGCGCCATAAAAGAAGGCCCCACCTCGCTCTCCGCCGACAACCGGCGCGGTGAGTATGGCGGAGCCTTCGTGCCGGCAATTTCCCCGCGTCACAAGGGCGAGATTGCCGGCGCTGGCATGGTCGGGGTGACGTGCCTCCCACACCTCCTTTCGATTTCGCGGGCCAGTCAAATTTCGCGCTTAAACCTAAATCGACTGTAGCTGCTCGGTTAGCCCGCGACTGGCTAGCCGCCAGAATCGGTTTCTCAGTTCGGCGTGGCGCACACTCAGGCGGCAGTACGTGCCCCAGTCCATCCCGGCCGGCTTCTTCTCTACCTTGCCGGGCCAGCCGCCCAGCCGCTTGCGGACGCGAGCCATGGCGCTTGCGGTGCGCTCTAGATGGGCTTCGTTCTGATGGGCGTAGGACGGCGGGACAGGCGACGCCTCGCGGTGACAGAAGCCCATGCCGGGCCAGCGATAAATCTTTCGCGCGCGCCGTCCCGAGAACGGACAGACAAAGAACCAAAGGCGCCCGCCGAAGTGAGCCGGGATGCTCACGATTTCGATGCGCTCCATTGTCGGACGCGGTTCGCCGCCGAAGTTGCATTCCAGCGTCGCGACGCCGGACTCCTCGCCGATGGTGGCCCGAAGGGTCACTACCCCTAGCACGTCGCCGCCACGGCGAAATTCCAGCTTCGCAGCGCGCGTGGCAGGCCCATAGCGCTCTGTGAACCGCCAGCCGCGAAGGTTGAGGGTGGTAATCGGCAACGCTGCGACGTTTCCGACCAATGGGCGGGAGCTTCGTTCGCGTCTACTAGCCACTTACGCCGCCTCGCCGAACCGGCCAAGACGGAAGCGCTTGAGGCTAGCTTCAGCATTGCGGGCAGCAGCTTCCAGCTTGGCCATGCGGTGGATCACCGTTGCCGATCCGAGCGTTTCCTCGAACTGAGGATTGCGGGTGCAATAGGCGCTGATGACTGCGGACAGTTCCGATACGCCGCTGAGCATCCCGTCGATTCCGCTGCTAACCGAGACGACTTCCCGGTGCACCATGTCCAGCGCGAGCAAATCGCGCTGACGCATGCGCTCCCAAGCATCCAGCATCCATGCCTGCGTTCCACGGGGCACGCCAACCTCCCAGTCGTCCGTAACACCGAACAAGAAGTCCACGCTCACTTCGTACACTTCGGCAGCGTTGCGAATCAGCCACAGGGGCACCGAGTTCGTGTCCGTGGCCGCTTCGACCTTGGACAGCTTGCTGGGATTCGCATATCCGAACCGCCGCGCGGCCTCGCTCTGGCTCAGGTTGTTCAGCTCGCGCGCTTCACGCAGGCGCTGGCCGACGGTTTTCACCAATTCGTGCTGGGTCAGCTTGGAAGGCACCACCAGCGAGGCGGCGGCGACGGGGTCGGTGAAGTCGATGGATTCAATCACGCCAAGGGCTTCGCGACCTTCGGCCAACTTCTGCAGCGCGTGGGGGCTTTTGAAGTTCTGGTCAGTCATTCGTGCAAACCTTTCGTGATGTTCGACGCCAGTTCCCTGAAGAAGCTCACGCTCACCTCGGCCATCGTCTTCGACTCCAACTCACGACGGGGCGGGAGGGTGGCTCAATCGCGTCAGCTTGCTCTATGCACCACCTCGCGCGGTCATGCCATTTCCGGTTTTCGTCGGTCGTCATTTGAAACCGTCCCCTTCTGGCGAGCGGGCCGCATCGGTGAACTTCATCGTTGCAGAATGGAAGGCGACCTTCGGCAACCCCGTTGGGCCGTGGCGGTTCTTCTCAATCCATAGTTCCGCAAGGTTGGGCGGTGCCTTGTCGTCGTGGACAATCGGGCGACCGGCTATCAACGCCCTTCACGACCTGCGCCAGTGCGACAACAGGAATGTTCAGGGATTGAGCAACACGGTATCCACCGCGTAGGCGAGCGGGAGCTTTTGCGCTTTCAGCCCCTTGGCGGCGGCGAGCCGGGTTATGGCGCGATGCTCGTTCTCTCGGTTCTCTTTGGTTTCGTACATCGGGCGCGAACTCATGCCGGCACCGCCCCCCGGGCGCCTGCGCCCGCACTCGACTGGCGGGCGGACCTGCCCATGCCGCTCTTACGGCCGCCGCCGCTGCTGGCATCGCCCTCCGCCAGCGAGACACCCTTTGCGAGCGCGATTTTCAGCTCTTCGTCGTCGATGTCATCCAGACGGCAGTAGGCAAGGTCGGTCTTGGCATACGCGGAGCCCACCTCGCCCTCGCGCTGCTTGGCTACGATGAATTCCAGCAGCCCCGGCGCGCGACTGGATCGGCCTTCGCGTTCGGCGTAGTAGTCGTCGCGGTACAGGAACACGATGAGGTCCGCGTCCTGCTCGATGTTGCCGGACTCGCGAAGGTCGGCCATCGTCGGGCGCTTGTCGGCGCGCGATTCCAGCGAGCGGTTGAGCTGCGACAGCAGCACGACCGGGATTTTCAGCTCCTTGGCCAGCTTCTTCAGGGCCGCCGTGATGTGACCGATTTCGACCGTCTCGCGGGTCTTGCCCGGCAGCGGTATGAGGTGCAGGTGGTCGATCACCAGCATGTGGAACGGTTCGCGCTGGAACTCGCGGCGCGCACGCGCGCATATCTGCCGGATGTTCAGGCCCGGCGTGTCGTCGATCTTCAGTCCGGAGGACTTCAGCTTGCCCACGCCCACGCCGATGCGCGACCAGAAGGTGTCGGTTTCTTCGTAGCGCTCCCCCTGCTCCTTGAGCTTCTTCTGCGCTTCCTCGTATTTTTTCGGGTTGCGGAAGAACTTCAGCGGCACGTTCGATAGGCTGGACACCGCTCGGTTGAATATCGCGCGGCCGGTGCTCTCAAGGTCGATATACAGAACGCGCTTGCGCTTCGGCGGCTCCCGCAGCGCGCAGGACGTGGACAGGTTCACCGCTGCCGCGCTCTTGCCCATGCTGGGGCGCGCGGCGAGGATGACCAGATGCCCATCTTCGAGCGAGTCGATGATCCCGTTGAGCTTGCTCCACGGCGTCACGATCCCCCGCTCCTTCTCCGGGTTGTAGTAGCGGTCCTGAAGATCGTCGAACCACTCAGTGCCGACCTCGCGCATGTCCCTCGGGCCGGTGCCGGACTTGTCGTCGGCGAGCTGGATCAGCGCAACCTGCGCGTCGCCCATGATTTCCGCCGTGTCGCGCCCGTCCGGGTGGAAGCCGTCGTTCACCATCCCGGTGCCAATGTCGATGAACTGGCGCAGCTTCGCCTTGTCACGAACGATGCGCGCGTAGGCGCGGACGTTCGCTGCGCTCGGCGTCGTCGATGCCAGCTCGATCAGATAGGCGCCGCCGGCGACCTGTTCGGCCATGCCGTTCGACTCGAACCACTCGCCAAGCGTCACTGCGTCGTAGGGGCGATCCTTCTCGGACAGCTCGCTGATGGCGCGAAAGATGAGCTGGTGGTCGCGGCGGTAGAAGTCCTCCGCAGTCAGGATGTCTTCCACGTCCACCCACGCCTTGGGGGAAAGCATCACGCCGCCGAGCACGGCTTGCTCTGCCTCGATGGACATAGGCGGCACACGCAACTGCTCGACGCGCTCGTCGCGGCGGGTGCGGAAGGCGTCGTCGTAGTGGAGGGAGGTGCTCACTGGCCACCCTCCGCCGCGCGGCTCACCACGCGGTCGTAGATTTCGAGCATCGTGGCTTCACGGGTGAGGTACTCGAAGGTCGGCACCCAGTTCCCGTGATCCTTGCCACCGCCGGCGCGGCCGGATTTGTGCTCGTCCGCAAGGCATTCGGCCCAGTAGTCCACCCAAAAGTCGCGGACGATGAGGTCGCTGTCGTAGTCCTTGCGGCAGATGTCGCGCGCCACGGCGAGGGACTTGGCCACCTGCTTCTGGCGCTTGTCCGCGCCCACGTCGGGATCGACGTTCGCGACCAAGCCGCCCTTGGCCTTCGTGAGCTTCGATTCGTTGAAGGTTTCGATGGCGTCGCGCGTCACCTGCGCGAGTCGCATCGCCCGGGCCGCCGCCTTGTCGGCTGCGCTGTCCTTCGCCCCTGCTGCTGCATCAGCGTCGCCAGCAGAGGTCAGCGGCGAAGCCGGTGACGAAGGAGTTTCTGAATCCTGTTCCTGTTCCTGCTCCTGTTCCTGTTCCTGATTAGCCATAGTCTTCGTGGAAGGCTTCGGGGAAGCCTTGCTGGAAGCTTCCGGGGAAGCCTTGCTATCGGGCTTCTTCGGCGCCTTTTCCTCATCGAAAGCAATGAGATACGAGGGACCCAGCGATTCGACGAAGGCGCGAATGTAGGAAACCGCCTCGCGTTTGAGGTCGCACTCCGGCAACACGTCCAGCTCAGAGCGCCACGACACCACCACGTTCGGCGACTCCGGCTTGTTGTGCTTCAGGGCCTTCGGCAGCCACACAAGGCGAGCTTTGAGGTCGGCTTTCACCATGCCTTTCTCGACGACTTCCCGGAAGGCTTTGTCGAAGTCTTCCAGCTCCCAACCCAGTTCCTCGGCCATGCCCGCGCGACCCGCCCGGAACAGTCCCGCGATGGGGCTCGTGTGAGGGCCGGTCATCAGGAACAGCCAGAGGCTTTGGCCGGACGCTGGCATGGGCGACAGCGCACGGAACTTTTCGTCTGCCCACGTCCGCACTTCCACCTTGCGATAGCGGTGCTTCTTGGTGCCGTTGTTGTGGACCGCTTCGGAAACAACGGGGGCGACAGCCTGCGTAGCTGCGCCACCATTCACCTGCACGCCGCCCGCGGCTGCACACTCGACGCCCGCAGAATCCCCCTGCGGGCGTCCTTCGTTATCCGGCGCCAGCATCGGGCACCTCATCGCGCGGCAGCGCGCACGGCGGCGTCATGGCATCGATGGCAGCCGCAGCGGCCATGCGCTTGGGCAGGCTGTCGAGGCTCGCGAAGAAGACATACCTCTTTACCCCGAGGGTAAAGGTGTCGATTAGGCCGTCTTTCGCGTACTGGTAGGCGCGGGTGCGGTTGATCCCGTAGGCCGCGCAGGACTGCACCAGCGGGCCGTAGGTGGGGCGGACGGGTTCAATGTTGACCCCGTAGGCCGTGCCGGGCGGCGCCAACGGGTTGTGGGTGGGGCTGGGTTCTTGCATGACACTGATTCCTGATATCAGCTCTCCACGACGGGATACGTGGATTGCTATGGACTCGGTGTCTGCCGATTATGTGTCGAGAAACGAAAATGTCTCGCTTAGATTCTTTCTCTACAGGTCCTACGAGAGCCCGCCTTTTCTGCCGGCGTTGGCGTGCTTGAGGTAATTTACTTCGCCCTCAAGCTCCGCAATCTTCTTCCGAAGGGCATCGTTCTGGAATTTTGCGAACCCCAATGCCTCGACCCATTCCGCAGGCGCCTCCACCGTTGGTATCGGGATTGGTGCTTGCAGGATGACTTCCTCCGGGTACTGGTAATCGACTTCAAATTTGAGCTCGTGGACCACAGGTTGAGGGACTTCATAGAGCCCCTCGAACCTTTCGGACCACTTCGTGTTCGCGAAGTCGCCAACCCACTCAATGCTCTTGCCTTTCGGCTTGTTAGAGCTGGCCCAATACGCGAAAAAATCGCGCCGGAACGAATTTTGGTCTTCTCCTGTAGTCTTGAGCTTGCCGTTCAGGGCGGCGTACTCAATCGCCTTCCGGGCGCGGTCCAGCGCTCCCCTGTGGCCCCGCGCTCCCTTGTCGTCGTCGCTCCTGCGCCGATCCCGCTCCGCATAGATGGCCGCCGCCTCTTCAAGCTTCAGCACGTCGTTGGCCTTGAATTTGCACTCCGCCATTACAGCACCAGCCCCGCCAGCGCCTTCGCCGCGTGATCGCCGCGCAGGTGCCCGTAGTGCTCTTGGATCATGACGATGCTGGTGCCGGCTAGCTTGGCGGTCGTCATCAAGTCGAGCCCCTCGGTCACGAGGTCGGTGATCGTAGAGTGGCGCAGCGTATAGGCCGTCGTCTCAGTCGGCAGCTTGGCTGCCTTCGCCGCATCCTTGATCGGCCCCTTCCAGCTGTCCTTGTCCCATGCCTTGCCGTCCGCACGCGGGAAGATCGGCGCCAGCGGCAGCTTGCCCTTCACCTGAGCCTTGAACAGCGCGATGTGGTCATCCGGCAGCTTCAGGCTGCGGCCGTTCCCGGCCTTGTCGCGCTCCACGACAAGGGTGCCGGTGCGGGGCTCAAAGTCGCGCACGATCAGCCCAGCGAGCGCGCCGGGGCGAAGGGGCAACAGGCAAAGGGCACGGCAGAATGCCGCAGCATCCGCAGGCAGCTCGGCCAGCATGGCGCGGCGCTGGGCCTTGTCGAGGTACAGCTGTCGGCGTCCGGTCGCTCTGGCGGGCTCCAGCGCCACGCGCCACGCGAGCGCCGTGGCCACCTCGCCCCGGCGGAGGGCGGCGTTGAGCGCGGCCCGGAGGGCCACCATGTCGCGGTTAACCGTTGCAGGCGACCGGGGGCGGGTGATTTGGGGGCCTTCCTTCGTGCGGCTAACGCGCGCGGGCATGGCTTCCAGCCGGGCACGCCATTCCTTGACGTGGTGCTCGCGCAGCTTTTGCAGCTTGATCGACCCAATCGGATCGCTGTCGATGTACTGGCGGAAGCGCCGTTGCAGCTCGGCATCGTTGCCAGCGTACGTTGCGCAGGCTTCCTTGACGGTCGGCTCCTCGGTGGAGCCGCCATGTGACAAGTGCCTGAACCACTCCTCCGCGTCCTTCTTGGCCGCGTCGAAGCGTTCGCTCGGCGGGAGGTTGTCGAACGCCCCGAGGCTCTTGCCCGGCTTCTTGCCGGTGTCGGCGTCGTGGTAGCGGGCCAGCCAAGTGCCCGTGCCGTTTCCGTGCACGGACGGGCGGAAGCCGAGGTAACAGCCCACTGACAGCTTGTGCCAGTAAGGCTCTTTGCTCGGCCTCGCCGTGAGCTTGTTGCGAGCGCCAACCTTGTTGAGTTCGGCCATGTGATCCCCCTGAAATCCGGTGCCTTCCATCGAGTATGGAAAGAGTATGGAAGTCCATGGAAATTCACAATGGTTCAATGAGCCTAAAATCAATGGCTTATTTGCTAGGTGTACCGCCGTGAACCCCGTTTCCCCGCCTTGACATGGTAGGGGTCACAGGTTCGAACCCTGTACCGCCCACCACGCTTTCGACAGCGTGACAAATACACAGCGGCGCGGTCCTTCGGGGTCGCGCCGTTCTGCTTTGGGGCGCCGGAAAATCCATGGGGAACCGAAGAGAGGCGCATGCCACAAGGCACCCTTCCGGCACACCGCTTCGACCAGAACGCCTCAACCCGAAGCTCCTTGTCCCAACCGGATGGTCACCCGGATCTCACGAGATGGTCAGCAGGGTCTCGCGAGGACCTGACAGCATCTGGTGAGTCCCCTGAAGTGTCTCGCCAGATGGTTGAGAGCATCTGGCGAGATGCCAGCAAGGTCTCGGCAGATGTTCCGGGCATCTCGGGAGAGGCGGAACGTGTCTCGGCAGGGGCCGCCAGCATCTCGGAGAGGGTGGGCAACATCTCGCCAGAGGGTCGGCAGCATCTGAGCAGACCCCGCCAGCATCTCGGCAGATGCCAGCAGCATCTCGCGAGACCCTGACAGGTCCTCGCCAGATGCCGTCGAGCATCAGCGCAGATGCCAACAAGTATCTGCGGAGCCCCCCCGATACCTGAGCCGCTACGCTGCGAACCCCGCCTCCCGCAGCCGCCGCAACTGGTCGCGCACGGCGGCGGCCTGCTCGAACTCCAGGTCGCGGGCGTGCTTGTACATCTGCTGCTCCATCGCCTTGATCCGTGCGGCGAACTGCGCCGGACTGAGCCGGGCGTACTCCGCGGCTTCCTCGGCGATCTTGCGGGCCCTGCCCTTGGCCTTGAGCGCATCGGGATCGACGCGCGCGCCTTCCATCACATCCATCACGGCGCGGACGATGCTCTGCGGCGTGATCCCGTGCGTGGCGTTGTATTCGACCTGCTTCTGGCGGCGGCGGTCGGTTTCATCGATCGCCTTCTGCATCGAATTGGTGACGCGGTCGGCGTACAGGATCGCCTTGCCGCGCAGGTTGCGTGCGGCGCGGCCGATGGTCTGGATCAGCGAACCCGCCGAACGCAGGAAGCCTTCCTTGTCGGCATCGAGGATCGCCACCAGCGAGACTTCCGGCATGTCCAGGCCTTCGCGCAGCAGGTTGATGCCGACCAGCACGTCGAACACGCCCTTGCGCAGGTCGCGGATGATCTCAACCCGCTCCACCGTTTCGATGTCGGAGTGGAGGTAGCGCACGCGCACGCCGTGTTCGCCCAGATACTCGGTGAGGTTCTCGGCCATGCGCTTGGTCAGGGTGGTGATCAGCACGCGATCGCCCATCGCGACGCGCTCATGGATTTCGCCGAGCACGTCGTCGACCTGCGTGCCCACCGGGCGGATTTCGACCTGCGGATCGATCAGGCCCGTCGGGCGCACCACCAGTTCGGTGATCTGTCCTTCGGAATGCCGCAGCTCGTAGGGCCCGGGCGTCGCGGACACGAAGATCGCACGCGGCGACCGTCCTTCCCATTCCTCGAATTTCAGCGGCCGGTTGTCCAGCGCCGATGGCAGGCGGAAGCCGAATTCCACCAGCGTCTCCTTGCGCGAGCGGTCGCCCTTGTACATCGCGCCGACCTGCGGAACGGTGACGTGCGATTCGTCGACCACCAGCAGCGCGTCGGGCGGCAGGTAGTCGAACAGGCACGGCGGCGGCTCGCCCGGCATGTGGCCGGTGAGGTGGCGGCTGTAGTTCTCGATGCCGTTGCAGTAGCCGACCTCGGCGAGCATCTCCAGGTCGAACTGGGTGCGTTGCGCCAGCCGTTGCGCTTCCACCAGCTTGTTCTGCGCGTACAGCTGTTCCAGTCGTTCGCGCAGCTCTTCCTTGATCGCGGTGATCGCGTCCAGCACCGTGCGCCGCGAGGTCACGTAATGCGAACCGGGATAGATCGTGTAGCGCGGCAGCTTGCGCAGCGTCTCGCCGGTAAGCGGATCGAACATCGTGAGGTTTTCGATCTCGCCGTCGAACAGTTCGATGCGCAGCGCCTCGGCATCGCTCTCGGCCGGATGCACGTCGATCACTTCGCCGCGCACGCGGTAGGTCGCGCGGCGCAGCTCGGTGTCGTTGCGGGTGTACTGCATCTCGGTGAGGCGGCGGATCAGCTCGCGCTGCTCGATGCGTTCGCCCCGCACCATGTGCAGCACCATCTTGAAGTATTCGTTGGGATCACCCAGGCCGTAGATCGCCGACACCGTGCAGACGATGATGGCGTCCTTTCGCTCCAGCAGCGCCTTGGTCGCGGACAGGCGCATCTGCTCGATGTGCTCGTTCACCGAGCTGTCCTTCTCGATGTAGGTATCGGAGGACACCACGTAGGCTTCCGGCTGGTAGTAGTCGTAGTAGCTGACGAAGTACTCGACCGCGTTGTGCGGGAAGAACGACTTGAATTCGCCGTACAGCTGCGCGGCCAGCGTCTTGTTCGGCGCCATCACGATGGTCGGCTTCTGCACCTGCTGGATGACATTCGCGATGGTGTAGGTCTTGCCGGAACCGGTGACGCCCAGCAGCGTCTGGTGTGCCAGGCCGTTCTCGAAACCGTCGGCCAGTTTCACGATCGCCTGCGGCTGATCACCGGCGGGCTGGTACGGCGCGACCAGTTCGAAGGTCGTGGGGTGGATCAGTTCGTTCATCGGCCTGTGCGGGGGCGTTAGGCAATCGCTGAGTGTAGCCAGTCGCGGTGACGAAGGCGGCGGGGATTTTTCCTACCCGGCGCGGGGCTGGTCGCCGACAGACCGGCCGGGGCGGTTTCGCGATCCTGTCCGCGTTTTCCACGGAGCGGAGCACGTGATGAACCGGAGCAGCGGATTTGAGAGCAGCGGATTCAAGAGCAGCCGATTCAAGAGCAGCAGATCCAAGAGCAGCGGATCCAAGAGCAGCGGATCCAAGGGCAGCGGATCCAAGAGCAGCGGATTCACCCTGATCGAAGCAATGATTGCCATGGTCGTCCTCGCCATCCTGCTGGCGATTGCCCTGCCCGCCTGGAGCCACGCCCGCGCGGCCGTCGGCAGCGGCTCGATCAAGGCCAGCCTGGCGACGGTCCTGATCGACGCGGTGCGTCATTCGACCATCACCGGCACTGAAGTCATCGTCTGCCCGCGCGATGGCGGCGACCAGTGCAGCGGCCAGCCCCACTGGGACGGCGGATGGATCGCCTATGCCGACATCAACGGCAACCGCAGCCGCGATGCCAACGAGACCGTGCTGGCACGGGGCAAGCCGCTGGAAAAAGGCTTCCACCTGCACTCGACCGTCGGGCGCACGCGGGTGATCTTCCAGCCCAACGGCGGCAACGCCGGCTCCAACATCACCTTCACCCTGTGTGACCCCCGCGGCCCGGCGCAGGCGACGACGCTGGTGCTGTCCAATATCGGCAACCTGCACAACGGCACGCCCTCGGACACGGCGGCGCGGGAATGCGCGTACGGAGGCTGAAGCTGCGGCAAAAACGCGCGGGAAGGCTTGACCCTCCCCCACCTCGCCCCTAACATACGCCTCCCCGCCCGAATAGCTCAGCCGGTTAGAGCACTTGACTGTTAATCAGGGGGTCGTTGGTTCGAGTCCAACTTCGGGCGCCAGAAAATTCAAGGGCTTGCGATCATCTCGCAAGCCCTTTTTCTTTGTGTCCGGGAACTGGCGGACACCGAAGCGGCGCTCGTAGGCCGGCTACTTTCCCTCGCCCGTCACCGGATCGTGGGCCAGCACTGCGCCAGCGTGTCGTGCGTTGCGCCACCGGGTCACGTACGGCAGCGCGAAGAGATACAGGCCGGAGAACAGAAGCAAGGCGAGTGGGGGCAGCGGCGAGTAGGTCACCCACGGTGACGGCACCGCACCGCCCGCCTTTGCCCGGACGACGAAGTTGGCGATGACGGTCAGCGTGAAAGCGATCGCCACCCAGCGGTGACTCTGCCGGATCCAATGGTTCCAGTTCAAAGGAATCTCCTTGAAAGACGGGCCCGCTGCGAGCGGGCACACGGACAGGTACTTCGATGCGCGCCCTGCCTCAGCTGCGCGCCTGGATCATCTTCCAGCCGTTCCCCGACGGATCGCGGAATCCGGCATCCACGGTGCCGTAGCGATCGACGGGGTCCTGCGTGAACTCCACGCCGCGGGCGTGCATCCGCTCGAAGACGGCGCGGCAATCGTCGACGACGAGCACGAGCGGCGGCATGGCGCCCTTCGCCACGAGCTCGCGCAGGGTCTGTACGGTTGCCGCGTCGAGCATCGGTTGCTCCGCCGCGAACAACCCGAGCTGGAAGGACGGCTGGTCCGGGTGCTGCACCGTCAGCCAGCGATAGTCGCCATTGCGCGCGTCGGTGTGGACGCGGAATCCGACTTTTTCGACATAGAACTCGAGGGCTTCGTCCTGATCGCGAACGTACAGCCCGACTACTCCAACACCCTGGTTCATGGCACCTCCGTTTGTTTGGCCGCGCTTTTTATACCGCCCGCCTCCTGCCGCCGCTTCTCCGAAACTGCGATCGTGAGGCCGGGCCGGTGTGCGGCGCTGAGGAAGCAGGCTGGCACCCATTCGAGTTCGTGCTGAGCAGCCCTCTGGCGCGTACGGAACTCACCCGGGCTCTCGCCGGTGATGTCGCGGAATGTGCGTCCGAACGTTCCCAGGCTTGTCCAGCCGGTCTGGAACGCGATATCGATGATGGACTGGTCCGTGTCGCGGAGCAGCGCCGTGGCCCGTTCGATTCGCCGCGTGAGCAGGTACCGATGCGGCGGGACACCGAAGGCTTCCTTGAACGATCGCGCGAAGTGGGCCTGCGAGACACAGCTCACGCGCGCCAGCCGCTGGACGGGCCACTCCTCGTGCGAGGCGGCGTCGATCCGGTCCTTCGCACGCAGCAGGCGGCGCAACAGTTCGGGATCCTGGCCTGCAGGTCCTCGTCCTTGATTGCCCCCGCCTTCTGTTCCCATGCACGCTCCTCGCACTGATCGCTTGCAGACCTTCGCCGGGCGAACTGGCTGCTTCCTTCACCCAGGCGACGAACTGCGCTTCGCCTGGAAGATCAATCTCGCGCGCCTCCGTGGCGGACCTTCGCCAGCGGACGCAGCAAACGCCGCTAACCGGTAGTCGCGGGCCTCGTGCCCAGCGCACGCGCGCCGACGATGATCATGCGCACCATCTGGGTGAGTTGATCGACCAGCTCCGCATCGCGCTCGGGCGGCAGGTCCAGGGCCGTTGCGCCCATGGCGAATGCCAGACGCGTGATGGCCTTCGCGGCGAGTGCGGGTTCGTGCAGCGTGATGCCGTCGGCGGCAGCGAAGCGGATCAGGTCCAGGCGCAGTTCTTCCTCGAAGAACATCAGCTCGCGGTCCACGGAGCGCTTGAAGGCGTCGGAGCCCACCGTGCCTTCGCGCAGCAGCACGTGCAGCAGCCGGTCGTCGGCGCGCACCTGTTCGATGAAGGCTTCGACCGAGCCACGCACGATGCTGTTGTCGATGCTCGCGCGCCGGCGCGCGGCACCGACGATCTTCCGGAGCGATTGCCCGGCCAGGTCGATCAACGCGACGGCCAGTTCATCGATGTCGCGGAACTGGCGATAGAAGCTGTTGGGCGCGATGCCGGCTTCGCGGGCGACTTCGCGAAGACTGAGGCTGGACACGCTGCGGTGCGGCCCCAGCAGGCGCAGTGCCGCCGCCAGCAGGTCGTCGCGGGAAATCGAGGCCTTGCGGCCGACGCTCGTGTCGGTCTCGGCGGCGGAGGTGTCGTGCTGGGTCAAGGCGGTGAACACGGGCGGACCAGAGGTCATCATATCGGCTTAATTAATATACATCTGTATAGACAATTGTGTATTCATGTGTATATTGACGCCCATGAATGCTGTCCTGAACCCGCCCACGCCAACCCGCCCAGGCCTGGTCCGCCGGCTGGTGAGCTACTGCGCACCACCGCAAGCCCTTGATTTCTGGGTGTCCCGGCTGAACCCGGCGTGGTCGTGGGAACGCCCGAGGGCACGGGTGCTGGAACGGCACCATGAGTCGGCCGATGCGGTCACCCTGGTCCTGCAGCCCAATCGCGGCTGGGGTGGTTTCCGCCCCGGGCAGCACGTGAATGTCGGCGCCGAGATCGATGGCACCCGGATCACACGCAGCTACAGCCTGACCGGCATCCCGCGCCGGGATGGCCGCGTCGCCATCACCGTCAAGGCGACCACGGGCGGCAAACTGAGCCAGCACCTTTGCCACACGGTCCGCCCCGGCGACCTGCTCGACCTGGGCGCCGCGTTCGGCGACATGGTGTTGCCCGACCACATCGACGCCCCCTGGCTGTTCCTTGCCGCGGGCAGCGGGATCACGCCGCTGATGGCGATGACCCGCGAGTTCGCCGCGCGCGGAATGCCTGCACCGCTCACGCTGCTGTATTGGGCGCGACGCCGCGAGGAATTGTGCTTCGTGGACGAATTGCGTGCGCTCGCGGATGCGCACGCCGGTTTCACCGTGCATTTCGTGCTGACCGGCGACGCCGCCGCGGCGCGCGACGAAGCCAGCGGTCGCATCGACGAAGCGCACCTGTCGACCCTGGTGCCGGACCTCGCGCAGCGCCGCGTCCACGCCTGCGGCCCCGGCGACTTTGTCGAAGCCGCGCGCCAACTGGTGCTGCCGCAGGCACGTTCCTTCCACGCCGAAGCCTTCACGCCGCCACGCCGTCGCGACGACACCGCCGACGACGCGGGCACCGTGCAGGTCGCGCTCGCTACGAGCCAGCGCACCCTCACCCTGCCCCGCGGTGAATCGCTGCTTGTCGCATTGGAAGCCGCGGGAGTGAAACCCGCTTCCGGTTGCCGCATGGGCATCTGCAACACCTGCGCGTGCGGCAAGCGCGCGGGCAGCACGCGCCACCTGCATACGGGGGAACTGCAGCACGAACCCGTCTCCGCACTGCGCCTGTGCGTCAACCGCGCCACCAGCGACCTCGTACTGGAACTGTGAGCCCCGCCATGCCCCGCACTTCACACAACCGCGCGCTGACCACCGCCGAACTCGACAGCTTCGGCGTTGAACTCGACGCCCTGCGCGCGCGCACCGTCGCCACGCTCGGCCAGCGCGATGCCGATTACATCCGCCGCATCGTCGCCGCGGTGCGCTGGACCGGACTGGCGGGTCGCCTGCTGCTGATGGTCGGCGCGATCGGCGGCGCCTTCGTTCCCGCACTGCTGTGGCCCGCATGCATCGGTGGCACGCTGCTGCTGGCGCTATCGAAGATCCTCGAGAACATGGAACTCGGCCACAACGTCATGCATGGCCAGTACGACTGGATGCGCGACCCGCAACTCAATGGCAAGACGTACGAATGGGACATCGCCGGCACCAGTGACAACTGGCGCAAGACCCACAACCATCACCACCACACGTGGACCAACGTGCGTGGCATGGACGACGACATCGGTTACGGACTGCTGCGCCTGTTTCCCGAACAGCGCTGGAAGGCGTTCTACCTCGCGCAGCCGGTGGTCGCGGTGGTGTTCGCACTATTGTTCGAGTGGGGCGTCGCGATCCAGGACCTGCGCCTGGGTCGCTGGCTCGCCGGCAAGACCAGCCACGCGAAGATGCGCGAGCAGTTCCGCCCGGTCGGCCGCAAGATGGCGCGGCAGGCACTGCGCGACTACGTGCTGTTTCCGCTGCTGGCCGGCCCGTTCTTCCTGCCGGTTCTACTGGGCAACGTGATTGCGAACATCCTGCGCAACCTGTGGACCTACACCGTGATCTTCTGTGGCCACTTCACCACGGATGCGGAGACGTTCTCGAAGGAATCGGTGCGCGGCGAATCCCGGGGACAGTGGTACGTGCGCCAGCTGCGCGGCTCATCCAACCTCACGGGCGGCCGGCTGATGAACCTGATGACCGGCAACCTCAGCCACCAGATCGAACACCACTTCTTCCCCGACATTCCTGCAAACCGTTATGCGGCGATGGCGGTGGACGTGAAATCGATCTGCGCCCGATACGGCCAGCACTACAACACCGGATCGATGCCGAAACAGTTCGGCCAGGTGATCTGGCGCATCCTTCGCCATGCGTTCCCCAGCCGTCCCGTGCGGCAGCCGGCGCAGTTGCAGTCGGCCTGATCCGCAGCTCTACCTGCGCGACTTCCGCGCTGGCTGCACACCGGCGTCGCCCGCAGCACCACAGAAACAAAAAAGGCCCGCACGATGCGGGCCTTTTTCTTGTGCAACGATGGCGACGTCAATTACATGCCGATCGCAGTTTCCGCAGTGACGTACGGCAGGCCATGGGCTTCGGCAACCGGCTCGCACGTAACGTGGCCTTCGGAGACATTCAGGCCGTTGCGCAGGTGGACGTCCTGCGCCAGCGCCTTCTTCCAGCCGTGGTTGGCCAGCGCCAGGGTGAAGGGCAGCGTCACGTTGTTGAGCGCGAACGTCGAGGTGCGCGCAACCGCGCCCGGCATGTTGGCCACGCAGTAGTGCACGACGCCGTCGACGACGTAGGTCGGATCGGCATGCGTGGTGGCATGCGAGGTCTCGACGCAGCCGCCCTGGTCGATGGCGACGTCGACGATCACCGCGCCCGGCTTCATCGTCTTGACCATTTCCTTCGTCACCAGCTTCGGCGCGGCGGCGCCCGGGACCAGCACGGTGCCGATCAGCAGGTCGGCGCGGCGCACGAGTTCCTCGATGGCCGAACGGGTGGAGAACACGGTGGAGATCGAGGTGCCGAACTGCGTGGCGAGGCGCTTGAGCGCTTCGGAAGAACGATCGACGACGGTCACCTGCGCGCCCATGCCGACAGCGATCGTCGCGGCGTGGGTGCCGGACACGCCGCCACCGAGGATGACGACTTCAGCCGCCGGCACGCCCGGGACGCCGCCCAGCAGCACGCCACGGCCACCCTGGGCCTTCTCCAGCGAGTGCGCGCCGACCTGCGGAGCGAGGCGACCGGCGACTTCCGACATCGGGGTCAGCAGCGGCAGCGAGCCGTTGGCGGCGGTGACGGTTTCGTAGGCGATGCAGATCGCGCCCGAGGCGATCAGATCGTTGGTCTGCGCGGCGTCAGGCGCGAGATGCAGGTAGGTGAAGAGGATCTGGCCCGGGCGCAGCTTCTTGCGCTCCTCAGCCAGCGGCTCCTTCACCTTCACGATCATCTCGGCGTCGGCAAAGATCTGGTCGGCCGTGTCGATGATGGTGGCGCCGGCGGCGACGTAGTCGGCATCCGACAGACCCGCGCCGAGGCCGGCACCGGTCTGGACCAGCACCTGGTGGCCGTGGTGCACGAGTTCCTGCACGGACGACGGAATGAGGCCGACGCGGTACTCGTGGTTCTTGATTTCCTTCGGTACGCCGATGCGCATTGCTGGTTCTCCCCGGTGGTTTGGCGCCGGCCGCTGCCGGCGATTTCGACGAGGCAGTATGAGCGAAGAAAAGCGCACTTTCTCGCGAAATTCATTGAATGCGACACCACTGTGTCGCATTATTATTCAAATATTTGACCAAAAGACGCACATCATGCCAATCGCGGACCCCGCCCTGGACGAGCGTGACCGCTCCATTCTCCGCCTTCTCCAGGAGGACGGGCGCCTCACCAACATGGAGCTGGCGGAGCGGATCAATCTTTCACCCTCGGCCTGCCTGCGGCGCGTGAAGCTGCTGGAGGAACGCGGCCTGATCTCGCGCTACGTGATGCTGCTGGACGAGAAGGTGGCGGGCCTGCCAGGAACCGCATTCGTGCTGGTGACGCTCGACCAGCAGGGCCGCGCGGCTTTGGATGCCTTCGAAGCCGCGATCCAGCAACACCCGGAGGTCTCCGAATGCTGCCTGCTCGCCGGCGTGGCGGACTACATGGTGCGCGTGGTCTACGCGGACTCCGCCGACTTCGAGCGCATCCATACGGAAATCCTGACGCAGCTGCCGGGTGTGGTTCGCGTGCAATCGACGCTGGCGCTGCGCACGGTCAAGAGGACGACGGCGCTGCCGGTGTGAGCTTCAAATCAACGCATCAATGCGCGTTGCGTCGCGCGTCATGGGCTTTGCGCCGCCCCGCGATGGTGACTTGCTGGAATGCGTCCGGCTGATATCGACCTTCTACGGAGAGGAAAAAGCAAAGGGCTTGCGATTACTCGCAAGCCCTTGCTCTCAACACGTCGACTTGTTACTGCCAGGACCTGTTCCAGACAATGGTCTTCAAG
This sequence comes from Lysobacter fragariae, assembly GCF_054779775.1. Taxonomy (NCBI): domain Bacteria; kingdom Pseudomonadati; phylum Pseudomonadota; class Gammaproteobacteria; order Lysobacterales; family Lysobacteraceae; genus Lysobacter; species Lysobacter fragariae. The sequence continues at coordinate 92,707 of NZ_BAAGXP010000023.1, forward strand.
ACAGCAGCGTTGCCAGACTTGTCATAGGTGCAACTACCTAGCGTTGCGAGCAACTGCCCAGATTCCGCTGCAAGGGTGACGCTGATCTGTGCAGGAGCCTTGGGAATCGTACCAAGGGTTATTGTCGTGATCTCGTTGGTCTTCCCGGTATTGCCCGTCACCGACCAGCTTGAAGCGCCACCACCAGTAACTCCAGTCACCGCATAGTTGGTGAACACTGGCTGCTGAACAGTCATGTTGCCAGGATTATTGAAATTTCCGTTTCCGACATAGGTGCACTGGGCAGCCAGGTTGAGCACATAGCCGATTGTCGCTTCCTGGTTGTAGTTGCTGATGGTGACCTGGCCAGCAGCCGGCAGGACACTATTGGTCGGACAAGTCCACTTGCTGCTGTAGGTGCACGGCCCGGTGTCGGCGGCAATCGTGTAATTGAGGAACGGGTTCGAACCACCACCGCTCGTCACGACATTGAAGCTGTCGCCCGTGCTGCCGCCACCGCTGCTTGAGGCAACCTGGAAGGACTGTGCGTCTTTATAGGTCGTCGAGTCACCATTGGTGTCCACCGCTCCGGGAATGTCATCACTCACGGCAACGCCGGAGTTGGACATCCGCAGTTCGCTTTGGTTATTCGCCGTGCCGGCCTTGATGCCGGCCGTGCGCCCGCCGGATGGTTGGTTGACGTCAAAGTTCAGCGTCTTCGCCGTGTTGATATTGAGGACTCCCGCCGTCGGAGAGGGGGAGTCCTCCGTCCAACTTGCCATCTCAGTCAGGTTGATGGTCGTGAACGGCAGAATCGGAAGGATGCATTCGGTCAAAGGAGTACCGCTCGGGCAGTCCGTGATCGCCTTGCCAACGACCGATTTTGCCTTGGAACCCAGGTAATCGACATACAGGCCACGCCCATGGAGATAGCGGTAGTCCGAAGTGGACGGAGTATCGATCGCCACGGTAGTCGGCGCGTTCAGATTGCGCGACGTCTGGTCAAACATTGCCTGGGCGCCCGCAGGGGCGGTGTCAGACGATCCGGTGTAGAGACTCAGGTAGTCCTTCACGAACGTCTGGTAATTCGACGACGCGGTGCTGGTCGGAATACCCGACTTCGCCTGTTTGCCGCTGACGGTTGTCGTTTCCAGCAGGCCATATTGACGGGCGTACATGTCGGCCGAGGTCTTCCAGATGCCGTCTGCCTTGACGACACGGCAGGCAGCCACATATTTGCCGTTGACCGTGTTGGTCACCGCGGTGAGCGTGCCACCCGACAGATTGAACTTGCCGACGGCAGTGGCCTCCGGGTCGTAGCGTGCTTCAAGCGGTGACGAACTGCTGTCATGGTGGTCACGGCAGCACTCGGTGCATTGCTCGCTCTGAAGGCGCGTGGTTTTCTTTCCGGTACCTCCACCAAAATCGGGGTCTTCGCCCGCGTTTGCCAGCTTGCCTGCAGGATCAGCACTGGTCGTCGTGTACGTGGTGTAGCTGCTGCCGTCCCAAAGTGCGGGCCACTGCGCCTCGCCTGCCACGCTGTAGTCGCTTTGGCCATATTGGCAGCGACACTTGATCACTTCGGTCTGGAAACGTTTCGTGATCTTGGCCGTACTGCCTTCCGGGACGTAGTTCAGCACATCAAAGGACGTACCGACCCGGAGATTGTTGTTCGCGCCCTCGATGATCGGCTGCGGGTTGGATGCGGCCGTCGCCTGGTTGCCGGTGACGATCGGAATCACGCCCGCGGTATTGGAAGGATTGTCCTGGCGCACGATCGGGAACTTGGCCGCAGACCCGGAAGGATCCGGCGTTGGATAGCCGTTGCCATCACCATAGATGTTGCCGCTGACGTCCGAACCGATCGTCAACGACCGCGCACCCGTGGACGACGTCCAGGTGGCAGCGAGCGAAGCCCGGGTAAAAGCCGCCTTTGGATTGGCGACTGCCGTTGTAACGAAAGTGGTGCCGTTCCACCGCTCGGGCGTGATGGTTTCCACCACGCTCAGGTCGCTGGCACCCGCCTGTGTGGCCGCAGTGCTCACCCAACCATCTGCCATCGTCCAGGTCTTGCCAGCGCTCGGTGGACTCTGACGGATCTCCGCCATGCGTGAGTGCAATGCAGCCATGATCGCGCCGCGCGCCTTGGCATCGGCGGCGTTACGGGCCAAAGTGCCCTGCATGGCCGCCAGTGCCAGCAAGCCGGTCGCGAGGACGACGACAGCGATCATCACCTCTATCAGACTGAAGCCAGCGTCCCGGCTGCCGACAGTGCGTCGATAAGTCTTAGCCATGGATCACCTCAGTAGGAATAACGGTCGGTCCAGCCGCCACGCATGGTGTCGAACCGGGCCATCTTCGGGTTGTTGCCCAACGCAGTCAGGATGCTCGCATCACCGAAGATCAGGCCACCGCCCGACCCGGTCGTGACCTGGCCCTGTATCAGGACCGACCCGTACACGGCCGACTGTGAGTTGAACTTCATCGATGCGTTCCCGCCCGTGGTCGCACTCAACGGACCATCGCCCGTGGAGCGGAAGAACAACAGACCATATAGGACGGCGTGATATGGCGTATTGGTTCCAGCGTCCGCCACGACACCCACGGGATTGGCAACGCTGCCGACGGATCCGCCATTGGGCAGGCAATCTACCTGACACCAGATCAGGCCACTGTCGGTGGAGCCCAAGCTCCCCGAAAACAGCTGATCAGGACGCACGAGCCAAGCATTGGCGGGCGTCGGGCTGATCTTGGCGGCATACGTGTAAAGGAAGGCTTCATCCGGGTAGAGCTGAACCGTCACGCCGCTTGGGGCAGTGAATGGCACCTTGGCACGCCGGACCTCACAGAAGTTGTCCCCGTCATTGTCCTGCCAGCCCGACGCCGAGTCGCCAAAGGCGTACGCGAACAGATCGCAGGGAAATTCTTCTGGCTTTACATCCTTGTTGGTGCCGACATTACTGTCCTTGTCGAGAATATCCCAGCCTTCGGGGTCGCCGGTCTTCTTTGCCATGCCGCAACCGCACCCATTGCAGGTACGCGTGCTCTGCCAGCTGGGGTCGTTGAGCGACACCTGGCCACTCTCCAGGAAGTCCTGGCGAGTGCAGGTCGCAAACGAACCGGATGCGGGCTCAACATCAAGCCGGGACCAGATGGCAACGTCCAGACCCGGGCCGCCGATATCGGGCATCGCCACGACATCACCGTTACCGGGAGGAACTACCGTGCCGCTGGCGACGACCGAGGGGACGCCGCCGGGCTGAGCAAGCAGTGAACTGCGAGCGACCGTCTGGGTGAGCGTCGTACGCCCGGAATCACCGCGGACCTGTGCGACGCTCACGAATGTCACGACGCGACGATCCGACAGGTTGGTCATGCCCGTTGAGCAGGAAACGGTGGTCGCGCTCACCGGCTTTGGAACACGACACAGGACAGGCGCCACGCCATAAGCCACATCGAACGCACCCATGGCCGGCAGTACCGTCGAATTGGGAAGCATGTACTGCGTCAGCGCCGCTTCGAGTTTGTTGCTCCCCGCATCCGCATAGCCACCTACGTTCGCCTTGAGTCGGTACATGGACGCCCGCTGCGCGGCGGGAACCGCACCGCATGGGAACTTCTCGTCCCCCGCCGCGCACAGCTCCCACTTGGTGGTGTCATCAAGCATCGTCGAATTGGCGCGCATCAGGTATTCGAAACCCTGGGTCAGGCCGGCTTCGGCTACCTGCTTCACCACCTTGGCGCGCAGGTCGTTGCCGCTGCTTCGCTGCTCGAAAACGCCAACGTTCAGAGCGAGGATCGAAATAAGGCCTGCGAGCAGCAGCAGGATCACGGCAACCAGCAATGCCGCACCCTGCTGGCGACCATCATTGGGCGATCGGTAAGGACGCATGACTAGCCTCGAAATCAAGTATTGGTGAGTCCGGGAGCGAAAACGGACTGTGTGTAGGAACGCGTAACGCTGGCGTTGCTGGGCAGTTTCCCAGTCAAGGTCACTGTGATACGTCGACCGTTGCGATTGAACGTCATGGCACTGATGGTGACCGAACCGGAATTGAGCTTCGTCCCGGCGCCACATGTCGTGGTACCCATGTAGACCGCGCCACCGTTCAGCGAAATCGCCCGATCCAAAGTCGCACCGGACGAGTCGGCGTACTTGTACTTGATGCAACCCGCCGTCGTCGTATCGACTGTTCCCAACGCTACGGCCGAGGCCAGGTTGAACGGATTCTGGGCACTGCCTGCCCGCTGCAGCTCGGACGCGACAACCGCAGCGGTTGCACGCAGTTCCTGTGTCAGGCGCGTGGATTGGATTGTCTGGTTATTGGTACGCATGATCGCGACGATCAACGAGATGACCGCACCGATCACGACCAGCCCGATCACAAGCGCCACCATGAGTTCCACCAGGGTGAAACCCGCCGATGCACGTTTGGTGTTGGAAATATGCATGGTTTGTCCTCAGCAGCTCGAGTATCCGGTGACTGGCGGCTTGCCGGCTGGCACGCACACAGTCGCCTGCCCTAGCGGAAGAACTGTGACCTTGAGCGCATATTTCGCAGTTGGAGAGCCTAGCGTCACGTCCGTGGAGCCGAATGGTTGGACCAGCCCGAGCTGGCCATCGAACGCCATGTCGATTGAACTGGTGAAGCTCACTCCTCCATGCTTGCCTGGGGCCACCATCAACGGTTCGCCTTCGACTTCACAGGCAGGCGAGTTGTCGCCGCAATCGCAGGTGGTGGTAACTGCACCCGCGCGGTTTCCACCCGTAGGCGCCGGAGCAGAAACAGCCCCGACGCACCATCCGCCACTTCCGGAACCGGAGGTCACACGGACCTCCCGGTCCAGCTTGACCGCGCCAGCACGGGCATTGGATATGACGCTGATAACGTCGTCCACCGCTCCTCGCAGGCGGTAGCGATCCAGGAAATCAGCAAAGGGGGGCGCGGCCAAGGTGGCAAGTATCGCCACCACGGCGACCGCCACCATCAGCTCGATAAGGGTGAATCCGTGAATTTTGGAATCGGCTGTTCGCATGACGATCATGGTGTCCTGGCCTATCCGGACTCTGGGGCGCGCCGCTCGAAGGATCAAGCGAGCACTGACGGACGGCAGTTCCTGCGCTGACGAGCGTAACGCCCCCCCCCTCCTTCATCAGAGCAGGGTGTTAGGCTTATGGCAGGAGACATCCTGGGGATTCCATATGAAGCGCGCATTCGGATTCACGCTTATCGAACTGATGGTCACCGTTGCAGTGATCGCCATCCTCGCCGCAATCGCCTTGCCGAGTTACAACGAATATATCCGGAAGGGGCGGCGCGCCGATGCCCTCAACGCAGTGGGCGACCTGAAGATGCAGCAGGAACGCTGGCGTTCCGAGCACATCACCTATGGCGCGTTGAGCGACCTGACCACACCGCCTAGCAGCTATTACACCTTTACGATCACGGGCAATACGGGCACCGCCTACACCATCACGGCAGCCCCCAAAGGCAGCCAGTCAGGTGACACGTGCGGCAATCTGACTACGTCAGCTACCGCCAAGCCAAGCTGGGCCACTGCCAGCTGCAATTGACGTTTTTTCGCTGCCCAACCACCATGGGCGGGCAGCGACACTCACGCCACTACCCGGTAACACGGCCGGTATTCCCCGGCGATCTTCATCCGGCGCTGCTCGACGAACGCGCGCAGCAGCGCATCCAGCGACTGCATGATGTCCGCGTCGCCGTGGATCTCGAAGGGGCCATGCGCCTCGATACGGCGCATACCGTCCTCCTTGACGTTGCCAGCGACGATGCCGGAGAAGGCGCGACGCAGGTCCGCGGCAAGCTCGTGCGGCTTGCGGCCGTGGTGCAGGTCCAGTGACGCCATCGCCTCGTGCGTGGGCACGAAGGGACGCTGGAACGCCAGCGGGATGTCCACCGACCAGTTGAAGAAGAACGAATCCTTCTGCGCGATGCGGTGCTCGCGCACCTTGCGGATGCCGGCGCTCATCTGGCGGGCGACTTCGGCGCAATCGCCGATGATGATGCGATAGCGCGACGTCGCCACCTCACCCAGGGTGAGGCGGAGGAAGCGATCGATCTGCTCGAAATACGGCGCCGACGCATTCGGCCCGGTGAACACCAGCGGGAACGGCAGGTCCGCGTTCTCCTCGCGCAGCAGGATACCCAGCAGGTAGAGGATCTCCTCCGCCGTGCCGACGCCGCCGGGGAACACGATGATGCCGTGGCCCAGCCGAACGAACGCTTCAAGGCGCTTCTCGATGTCCGGCATGATCACCAGGTGGTTGACGATCGGGTTGGGCGACTCGGCCGCGATGATGCCCGGCTCGGTGATGCCGATGTAGCGCGTGCGCCGGCGACGCTGCTTCGCATGGGCAATCGTCGCGCCCTTCATCGGCCCCTTCATCGCGCCCGGGCCGCAGCCGGTGCAGATGTCCAGGCCGCGCAGGCCGAGTTCATAGCCGACCTGCTTGGTGTAGACGTATTCCTCGCGCGAGATCGAGTGGCCGCCCCAGCACACCACCAGGTTGGGGTCGGCGGGATGCAGCAGGCGCGCATTGCGCAGCAGTCCGAACACCGCATCGGTGATGCCGTCGCTGGACGCCAGGTCGCGCACGCCGCCTTCGCCCAGCTCGATCGCGATGTAGGCCAGGTCGCGCACCGCCGCGAACAGCAGCTCCGCGACGCCGCGGATGATCTCGCCGTCGACGAAGGCCATCGCGGGCGCATGGAACAGGTCGATGCGCACGCCACGATCCTGCTGGTGCACCTCGATGTCGAAATCCGGGTACAGCTCGCGCGCCGCGCGCGGATCGTCCGACGCGCTGCCGCTGGTAAGCACCGCCAGCGCGCACCCGCGCAGGAGCTGGTGCATGCCGCCACCGGAGACGTCACGCAGGCGCGCCACTTCGTCGCGTGACAACACGTCCAGGCCACCGCGCGGGTGGATACGGGCATTGACGGTGGGCAACGGGGAGTGGGTCTGCGGTGATGCGTTCATGTGCCGTGCGGCTCCGTATCTGTTCGTTGTCGACTGTAGCGCAGCGGCGGCGCCCACAAAAGAAAACGGCCGGGATTTCCCCGGCCGTTTTCGCTACTCGCAGGTTGCGTTCGATCAGAAGCTGTACTTGATACCCACCTGGATCGCCCAACGCGACGGCAGGTCGCGCAGGTTGTACTTCTCCGGACTACCGGTGACTTCGTAGATGTACTTGCCCGTGGCCGGGTCGATGCCCCGGTAGGTCACGAAGTTGCGGGCGAAAGCGCCAGCGCCGTCGTCGAACAGGACTTCCTCGGACTGGCCCCACTCCTTGTTGAGCAGGTTGCCGACGTTGAGGACGTCCATCCACACCATCGCCTTGTTGCCCTTGAAGAAGCCAGGGATCTCCTGCGAGACACGCAGGTCGAAGTTGTTGCGCCACTTCATGAACGAGTCGTTGCGATGCACGGCGGTGCCGCGGCTGCCGGCAAGCTCCGGGTGAGCGCCGACGGCATCCCAGAAGATCTGTGCCTGTTGGGCACCGGTCAGGCCACCGGCGATGTCGCGGAAGATGACGTCACTGGGACCGGCCGGGATGTACAGCAGGTCGTTGACGATGCCGTCGCCGTTGGCGTCATTCTTGAAGGTCCAACTGTACGGCGAGCCGCTGCGGCCTTCGTAGAACAGGCCCACGTTGGTCTTGTAGTCGCCGAAGAAAGCGTGGGACCAGTTGACGGCGCCGGTGAAGCGATCCTTCACGACGTAGCTCGAACGCTCTTCGACGATCTCGTTCGGGTTGAACGAGGCCTGGTTGCGCCAGTTGGAGATGCCGCGGCTCGAGGTCAGCGGGCTGGCTTCGGTCGCTTCGCTGAAGGCATAGGCCAGCTGCCAGAACCAGTCGCCGCCATTGTTGGGCTTGGTCAGGCTCAGGGTCAGGTTCTGGCCCTTGCCCTTGTTGGTCTGCTTGGTCAGAAGCACGTCATTGAAGCGGCTGTCGCGATTGGCGCGGGTCGAGCCCGAACCGGTCGAGGCATTGCTCCAGAAGATCTCACGACCATCCGGCGCGATACCGGTCGGGGCACCGAGGTTCAGGTGCTGGTATGCGAGAGCATCGTTGACCTTGGTCAGCACGACTTCGGCGCTGCCCACCAGGCCCCACCACGGCAGTTCGTGGTCGATGGCCAGGTTGCCCTTCCACACCGACGGCTGCTTCAGGCCCGACTCCAGGATGTCCAGGTCCTGGCGCGGCGTGGTGCCCGGCGGCAGGGTGACCGCGTAGCCGCCGTTGCCGAAGGTGACATCACCGCTGGAGGCCGAGAAGACCTGGATGGTCTGGCCGTTGTTGGTGTACGGGTTGGCCAGCCACACGTTGGCGGCCGAGCCCTGGAACAGGCCCACGCCACCACGCATCTGCGTGCGACGCTCGCTGTCGAAGGTGTAGTTGAAGCCAACGCGCGGCTCGATCAGCTCATTGCCGTCGATGGTGGTGTCGTTGCGGTAACCGAAGAAGTCGGACGCGACCTGGTTGTAGCGCGGCTTCTCGTCGACCTTCGGGATGTCGGCACGGATGCCGTACTGCAGCGTCAGGTTCGGAGTAACGGCCCAGCTGTCCTGCACGAACAGGCCCAGGTTCTCCAGCGTGAACTCGGCGGCCGGGTTGGCGCCTGGAGCAGCCGTGCGAAGGTTGAAGCCGCTGAACACGTTCACGGCCGGAATGGACGAGTAATGGCCGCTGCGGAAATCATTGATGCTGTTGAAACCGAACACGCCCAGCGAGGACTCGACGAACAGGTTGTAGATCTCGTTGGACTCGTAGTCGAATCCGAACTTGAACGTGTGGTCGCCGACGAACCAGGAACCGACGCCGTAGTAGTTCCAGGTCTCGGTGGTCAGCACGTTGGCATGGCGGAACTGGTCGGTGCCGAGGAAGACGTAACCGTCGCCGTCGTTGACGTTGTCGGCGTCAGGGCCGTCGCCGCCAACGTTCACGACCATGGTCGGCAGCACCGCGTTGAGGACCGGGCGCGAATCATAGTCGCGGTGCGAGACCTTGAACTCGGTGGTGAAGCTGTCGCTCCAGTCGCTGTACAGCTGCGCGACCTGGCTCTTGAAGCTCTTGACCTGCGTGTACGCCTGCGAGGACAGCGAGATGCGGCTGCTGTTGGTCGGGTTCGGGAAGATCGCGACGGACTGCTCGGTTTCGTTCAGGCGCAGGCTGAGGCGGTGATTGTCGTTGATGTTCCAGTCGAACTTGACCAGCTTGTCCTCGGTCTCGTTCTTCGCATCGCTCGGCGGGTTGAGCGAGCCAGCGTCGAAACCGTAGTTGGTACGGGCGATGTCGATGATGTCGTTGATTTCGGCCTGGCTGATGCCGGGGGCTTCAATCGCCACGCCCGAACCGGCCGGGCCGTTCGACGAACCCGGACCGGTGCGCGTGAACTTCTCGTAGCTGGTGAAGAAGAACAGGCGATCCTTCAGCAGCGGGCCGCCGAAGGTGGCACCGTAGGTCTTCTCGTCCTTCCAGCCGGCGAAATCAACGCCGTTGAGGTCGCCGACCATGTCCTTGTCGCGGAAGATGTAGTACACGCTGCCATGGAAGTCGTTGGTACCGGACTTGGTGACGGCGTTGATGTTGGCGCCGGAATAGCGCGGCTGGGCGACGTCGTAATTGGTGACGTTGACCTGCACCTCGTCGATCGCATCCATCGAGATCGGCTGGCGCTCGGTCGGCAGGCTGTTGCTTTCGATGCCGAAGGTGTCGTTGACGCTCACGCCGTCGATGGTGATCGAGTTGTAGCGCGAGTTCTGGCCGAGCACGGAGAGCTCGCCGCGCGTCTTGTCGGTCTGCGCGACGCGGGGATCCATGCGCGCGTAGTCCTGCAGGTCGCGCTTGATCGAACCGAAGTTCTGCAGCTGCTCGCGGGTGACCGTCATGCCCGCGCCCATCTTGTCGGCGCTGAACACGTCGGAGCCGTTGCCCACGACTGCCTTCACTGCTTCCAGCGTGGTGACGTCGGCGCCCAGCGCCACGTCGACCTGGTTGGCGTCGATGTTGAGGTAGACGCCTTCCTGGCTGCTGTGGCCAGCGCCGGACTTGTCGATGCTGATCGTGTACGGACCACCGACGCGCAGGCCGCGCGCGTTGTAGCGGCCATCGGCGTCGGTGACGGCGTGGCTGACGGTGCCCGACTCGGCGTGGGTGATGGTGACTTCGGCGCCAGCGACGGGTTGGCCGTCGGTGCCGGTAACACGGCCACCCAGGCCGGCGGAGGTGCTCTGCGCGAACGCAGGCGCGGTGGCGAGGATGGCGAGCAGGCCAAGCGTGAGCTTCGACATGCGGACGCGGTTGGAATGGGTCATTGTTGGATGGCCTCGATATTGAGTGCGGTAGACAAACGAATAGCTGGCCTGCATCCGGCTGGCCTCAATCAGGAATTCTTGGACTGCCCCAAACCTGGCTAAAGCTGGCCCGGTTAACGTCAGTTTAACCCATGCTATGGCGCATGGATGTCAGTTCCGTGACGCTGTCATCCCGGTCCAGCCTGGGCTGGGGGCCATTTCGGGATCTCGGCGGGACGCCGGCATCGACCTCAGTTCGGGGCGATCTGCAGGTAAGTCCCCAAGCCATCCAGGAACATCTGGACGGAGATGGCGACCAGCAGCATGCCCATCAGGCGTTCCACCGCGGTCAGGACCCGGGTGCCCAGCCATTTGTAGAGGTAGGTGGCACTGAACAGGATCGCGGCGGTGCCGCCCCAGGCGAGCATCAGCGCCAGGCTCCACTCGCCCAGGCGTCCAGGCTCGTTGCTGCCCATCAGCATCACCGCCGCCATGCCCGAGGGGCCCGCGACCAGCGGGATGGCCATGGGAACGATGAAGGGCTCGCCTTCGGGGATGTCGCCCATCAGCCCTTCCGGCGGCGGGAAGATCATCCGGATGCCGATCAGGAACAGCACGATGCCGCCGGCGATCGAGACCGACTCCTGGCGCAGGTGCATCAGTTCCAGCGCGTACTTGCCGCCCCACAGGAACGCCATCAGCACCACCAGCGCGATCAACAGCTCCCGCGCCAGCACGAATCGCTGCCGCCCCGGCGGCAACGGCCGCAGCAGGCTCAGGAACACCGGGACATTGCCCAGCGGGTCCAGGATCAGGAACAGCAGCAGTGCGGCGGAGGTGATGGTCATGGCGGGACTCGGCTCGCCGGCACCCGGCGGCCGCCATGATGACCTGTGACGGTGGGTGGCAGGCAACAGTGGTGGATTTCGCAGCCCACCGGCCCATCGGGTGATGGACCTGAGAGGCCTTGATGGGGCCGCGACGGCTTCGAGAAGCTCTGCGAACCCTTCGAGAAGCTCCGCGAACCCTTCGAGAAGCTCCGCGAACCCTTCGAGAAGCTCCGCGAACCCTTCGAGAAGCTCCGCGAACCCTTCGAGAAGCTCC